>NZ_JBVJPW010000008.1:0-368918 GCF_055609205.1 Streptomyces sp. NPDC036815
CGGTTACATTCCGAACCCGGAAGCTAAGCCTCACAGCGCCGATGGTACTGCAGGGGGGACCCTGTGGGAGAGTAGGACGCCGCCGAACTCATTTTGATAAGAGCTGGTCCCTGAACTTCGGTTCAGGGACCAGCTCTTTTTTGTTTTGCGTTACTTGCCGTTCACGTTGCGCAGCCAACATCCGAAGGCATGGGGACAGTTGGAATGTTGCGCGCCGCGGGTGTCGGTGCCGGCGACGAGGTCGTCGTGCCGGCCTACGGGAACGCCGAGGTGGCCGAGGACGTGGTCCTCGCCGGAGCGGTGCCCGTTTTCGCGGACATAGATCCGGCCTCGTACTGCCTCGACCCGGACGCCGTTGCCGCCGTGGTGAGTACGCGTACGGCCGCCGTCGTCGTCGTGCACCGCTTCGGGATCCAGGCCGATGTGCGCAGGCTTCGGGAGCTGGGGCAGCGTCACGGGCTGCTCGTCCTGGAGCAGGGCGAGTCGGAGACTTCCCCGCTGGGTGGCCCGCGCGACGGGCTGACGCTGCGGCGGGCCCATGCCGCGTATCTCAGCGGTCGTCTCAGTGGTGTCGTGACGCCCGCCGGTGACGAGGGGCACAGCTACGACCAGTACGTGGTGCGTGTGCCCGGGAACGGGCGGCCCGACAGGGATGCCTTCGCACGCGCCGTACGGGCCAAGGGAGTTGACTGCCGGGTGCCGGTGAAGACGCCGGTGCACCGCATGCCGCGGTTCTGGCGGGACGTGCGGCTGCCCGAGACCGAGCGGGCCGCGGACGAGACGCTGGCGCTGCCGGCGGGCCCGGCGATGTCGCGGCGTGATCTGCAGCGCGTCGTCTCCGCGTGCAATGCGCTCGGCGGACTCCTCCAGCCGGCGTTCTGAGGCGCTACGGCGTCTTCCTGGTGTGGGATGTGAAGAATTCCCACATGACATCCGTGGCATTGATGCCGGCCGTCGGGTCGGACATTCCGCCGCCCGCGCCGTTCGGCCAGGAGTGGCCCATGCGGGCCAGCCGGTAGACGACCACGTCCGAACCGTCGCGGCAGGTCGCGGTGGTCTTCTGGATGTCGTTCATGAGCCTGGTGGGTTTTCCCGGCTCGCAGGACAAGCGCCGTTGCCATGTCTTGATGCCCTCGTCCATCGCGGTGTGGTGTTCGTCGAGGGCGCCCAGGAATGTGATCACCGAGACCGGGGTCTTCGGTAGGTAGGTGGGGTCGTCCGCGGCGGTGCCGAGATAGCCGCCGCTGACCGGTGCGATCGCCGCGAAGATGTCCGGGAGTTCCACGGCGAGTCTGTACGACATGTCGGCGCCGTTGGAGATGCCGGTGGCGTAGACGCGGTTCCGGTCGGCGTTCCAGGCGCCGGTGAGCCGCTTCGTGATCGTACGGATGAAACCCACGTCGTCCTCGGTGCCGCAGCAGAGCAGGGCGTTGAAGCCTTTGTCGAGGCCGTCGGGGTAGGCGACGAGGAAGTTCTCTTTGTCGGCCTTCGTGTTGAGGCCACTGATGGCGGCCGCGGCTTTGCCGTCGCCCGGGTAGGGGTGCAGGGCGATGACGAGGGGGAGTTCGTCGGCGGGGGTGAATCCGGGTGGGGCGTGGACGGTGTAGACGCGTTTCTCGCCTTTCCAGGGGATCGTGATCCGCTGGTCTCCGGGATGCGGGGCCTCTGTGGCTGTGGGCTTCTCGGTGGGTGCTCGGTGTTTGCTGTCGTCAGCGGAACCGCAGGCGGCCAGGGGGAGAAGGAGGGCGATGGCGGTTATGGGCAAGGCGTACAGCGGAGGGGTACCGGGGCGGGTCGGCATGGCCGCAGCGTGGCAGTGCGGGTGCGGGCGGTCCAGAGGGCGAAGCGGTTCGAGGCACCTTCGATTTCGGGTATGATCTATTCCGTTGCCGCGGGGAAAACCCCCGAAGGGCGGCAGGCCCCTATAGCTCAGTCGGTAGAGCGTCTCCATGGTAAGGAGAAGGTCAGCGGTTCGATTCCGCTTGGGGGCTCAAGTAATGAAGGCCTCCGCCCGGTTGGGCGGGGGCCTTTGTCGTTGTGGTGGTGGTGAGAGTCCGGGGCACCGAGTGGCGCCCCGGGACATTCAGTCCTTCTGCAGTCCTGGCACGCGCATCGCGAGGATCGCCATGTCGTCGGAGGGCGCGTCCGTCGCGAAGCGCTCCACCGCGCGCATGATGCGGGCCGCGACCGCGCCCGCCGTGAGGCCGGTGCAGGTGGTGAGGACGTCCGCGAGGCCGTCGTCGCCGAGCATGCGGGTGCCTTCGCGGCGCTCGGTGACGCCGTCGGTCACGCAGAGCAGGACGTCGCCCGGGTCCAGCGTCATCGTCTGCTCGTACAGTTCAAGATCGTCCATGACGCCGAGCAGCGGCTGCGGTTCCGCGTACGGCTCGACCGTGCCGTCCTGGCGCAGGCGGAGCGGCAGCGGGTGGCCCGCGCAGACGACCTTGAGGACCGCCGAGCCGTCCTCCTGCGGCCACAGCTCGCCGTACAGGAGCGTCAGGAAGCGGCTGCGGGCGCCCTCGTCGAGGATCGCGGCGTTGAGGCGCTCCAGGACGGCGGGGCCGCCGAAGCCCTCGCGGGCCAGGAGACGCAGCGCGTGGCGCGCGAGGCCCGTGACGGCCGCGGCCTCCGGGCCGGTGCCGCAGACGTCGCCGATCGCGAAGCCGTAGGCGCCGTCGCGGATCGGGAAGAGGTCGTAGAAGTCACCGCCGACTTCGTTGCCCTCGCCGGCCGCGCGGTAGATGACGTCGACCTCGACGCCCGGGACCTGCGGGAGCCCCGGCGGCAGCAGACTGCGCTGCAGGGACTGGCTGATCGCCATGCGCTCGGAGTAGAGACGGGCGTTGTCGAGGGCCAGGGCCGCTCGGCGGGAGAGATCTTCGGCCAATTCCAGGATCTCTTGGCGGAAGTGTTCGTCGGCGGGCTTACCGAGCGTGAGCATGCCGATGACGCGGTTGCGGGCGACCAGGGGGAGGACCACGGTCTCGCCGCCGACCGCGGAGGCGGTGGAGAGCGTCGTGCCGATGCCGGAGCCGAGGGTCATGGGCTCGCCGAGGCCCAGGCTGCGCATGGAGGTGCGCAGGGCGGCCTGGTGCGCGGCTTCGGAGGGGGCCGCCCAGACGCGGGCGCCCGGAGTGGGGACGGGGTCCGGCGGGGAGATCTTGGAGAGCAGGGCCTTGAGGCCGTCGATGCGCTCCTCGTCCTCGTGCAGGACGTACGAGAGGTAGGGCTCGGCCGACTGGTCCGCGATCGTGTAGACGGCGCACCAGGTGGCGAGGGTCGGGACCGTCATCTGGGCCATGAGGGCCAGGGTCTGGTCGCGGTCGAGGGTGCCCGCGAGGAGGTCGGAGGCCTCGACGAGGAAGGAGAGCGAGCCGCGGCGGAGCCGTTCCAGCTCGCCGAGGCGCGCGGACTCCACGGCGAGGGCGATGCGGTCGGCGGCGAACTGGAGGCGCAGGGCTTCCTCGTTCGAGTACCGCCCGGAGGCTTCGGCGGCGACGCCCAGGGAGCCGGTGAGGCGGCCCTCCACCTTCAGCGGCACCGTGACGACGGAGCGCATGCCCGTGCCGGCGAGCAGGGGGACCGCGCCGGGGACGACGGTGAGGTCCTCGTGCACGGCCGGCATGCGTGCGGAGCCGTACCGTCCGGGGGCCGACTCGACCTGGACGCGGGCGAAGCGCTGGCGGGCCGAGGGCAGGCCGGTGGAGGCGCGGACCTCCAGTTCCGTCTCGTCGTCGGTGGCCAGGAGCAGGAAGGCCGCGTCGCCGTCGAGCATGTCGCGGGCGCGCTCGACGGTGCGCTGGAGCAGGCCGTCGAGGTCGTCCGGGGCGGGGGAGCCGATGAACACCTCGAAGGGGTCCGTGGCGTGCGGCTCGCTGCGGGTGCCCGGCTCGGGAGGTGCGCCGCGCAGCGGGGTCTGCAGCACGGCGCGCTCGTCGTCGCGTACGAGCAGGCAGACCGTGGAGGGTTCGCCGTCGGCGTCGCGGACACGCAGGTGCGAGGCGTAGACGGGGATCACGCAGCCGTCGGCGCCGCGGACGCCGTAGCTGCCCTCCCAGCGGGAGAGCTGCAGGGCCTCGGCGATGCCGGTGCTGGTGCCCGGGGTGTGCGGCCAGGCGGCGAGGTCGTTGAGCGGCTTGCCCATGACCTGCTCGGAGCCGTAGCCGAAGAGGTCCTCGGCGTCTTCGTTCCAGGCGGAGATGGCGCCCAGGCGGTCGATCTGGATGACGGCGACGCGGACCCTGCCGTCGGCGATGGGCAGCAGCGCGGCCGGCAGGGAGGGGCCCGCGGAGCGGGTGCCGACGGGGCGGTGGGGCAGGTCGAGCTGGAACCAGACCTGCTTGTGGGTGGGGGTGTAGTCGACACCCCAGCGGGTGGCGAGCGCCGCGCAGAGCTGGAGTCCGCGGCCGCCCTCGCGGTCGGGGCTGCCCATGTTGACCGAGGACTGCTGGAGCGGGATCTCACGTTCCGGGTAGTGGTCGGAGACTTCGATGCGTACGGCGTCGTCGCTGCGCAGACACTCGACGTCGGCGGCCGTGCCGGCGTGCACCACGGCGTTGGTGACCAGCTCGCTGGTGAGGACGACGGCGTCGTCGACGATGTCCGAGAAGCCCCAGCCCTGCAGGGTGTCGCGTACGAAGGAGCGGGCCGTCGCGACGGAACGCCCGACGGGTTCGAAGGTCGCAGCCGCACGCGCGGTGATCACAGCACTCCTCGTACGAGTATCGACAGTATCGAGTGTGTCGACTGTATCGACGCCCAGTTCTCCCGAACCCATGGTGACGGCCGCCCCTCCGATGCCCGCTTGTTCGTGTACCACCGCCCTGGCCGGGCAGGACCGGGGTGGTTGGACAGCCGGATGCAAGGTTACTTACCTTCGCCGTCCATGCTGATGCCGGTCGTCAGTGTTTCCGCCCGGAGGGTGTGCGGACGGTGTGCGAAGCTGCCGAACTGTTATGGCCTGGTTCGGCCATGGTGAAACACTGGGCAAGCTTCATGGAGGCAGCCCAGTAAAACCCGAGCAGTACCGGTCGACCCTTGCGGGAGGGACACAGTGGAGTCTGGCGCAGCGACGCGGGGCACTCACACGCGCGCGAAAGACGGACAGTCCCTGAACAAACAGCGCAAACCGCGCAACGGGACGACGGCTTCCGTGGATGCGGCGGCTCTGAACAGGCTGCTCGCGGCCCTGGTGGCGATGCGGGACGGCAACTTCCGCAAGCGGCTCACCGTCTCCGGCGACGACGTGATGTCGGAGATCGCGGCTGTCTTCAATGAGGTGGCCGACCGGAATCTGCACCTGACCGGTGAGCTTTCGCGGGTGCGGCGCATGGTCGGACGTGAGGGAAAACTCACGGAGCGCCTCGAGGCGGGAGCGAGCGAGGGCTCGTGGGCGGCGGCGATCGACGCGTCGAACGCGCTCGTCGACGATCTCGTGCGCCCCGTGTCCGAGGTCGGCCGGGTCCTCTCCGCGGTGGCGGAGGGCGACCTGGAGCAGCGCATGGAGCTGCGGGCGCAGGGGATAGACGGGAACGGCCATCCGCTGCGCGGGGAGTTCCTGAAGGTCGGCCGGACGGTCAACAACCTCGTCGACCAGCTCTCCACCTTCACGGACGAGGTCACGCGGGTGGCCAGCGAGGTCGGCACCGAGGGCAAGCTCGGCGGGCAGGCCAGGGTGCGCGGGATGTCCGGGTCGTGGAAGGACCTCACGGACTCCGTGAACACCATGGCGTACCGCCTGACCGCTCAGGTGCGGGACATCGCGCTGGTGACGACGGCGGTCGCCAAGGGCGATCTGTCGCGGAAGGTCACCGTCCATGTCGCGGGCGAGATGCTGGAGTTGAAGAACACCGTCAACACGATGGTGGACCAGCTCTCGTCGTTCTCCTCCGAAGTGACGCGCGTGGCCCGCGAGGTCGGTACGGAGGGTGAGCTCGGCGGTCAGGCGCAGGTGCCCGGTGTGGCCGGCGTGTGGAAGGACCTCACCGATTCGGTGAACCTGATGGCGGGCAACCTCACCGCCCAGGTGCGCGGGATCGCCCAGGTCACGACGGCGGTCGCGAACGGCGACCTGTCGCAGAAGGTGACGGTGAGTGCGCGCGGCGAGGTCGCCCAGCTCGCCGAGACGATCAACCAGATGACCGAGACGCTGCGGACGTTCGCGGACGAGGTCACGCGCGTGGCCAACGAGGTCGGCGCGGAGGGCCAGCTCGGGGGCCAGGCCAACGTGCCGGGCGCGGCGGGCACCTGGAAGGACCTGACGGACTCGGTCAACACGGTCTTCCGGAACCTCACCACGCAGGTGCGGGACATCGCGCAGGTGACGACGGCGGTGGCCAACGGTGACCTGTCGCAGAAGGTCACCGTGGACGTCGCGGGCGAGATGCTCGAGCTGAAGAACACCACGAACACGATGGTCGACCAGCTCTCCGCCTTCGGTTCCGAAGTGACGCGCGTGGCGCGGGAGATCGGCGTCGAGGGCGAGCTCGGCGGCCAGGCGCAGGTGCAGGGCGCGGCCGGTACGTGGAAGGACCTCACCGATTCGGTGAACACCGCCTTCCGCAACCTCACCGGACAGGTGCGCAACATCGCGCAGGTGACGACGGCGGTGGCCAACGGTGACCTGTCGCAGAAGGTCACCGTGGACGTCTCCGGCGAGATGCTCCAGCTGAAGAACACCGTGAACACCATGGTCGACCAGCTGTCGTCGTTCGCCGACCAGGTCACGCGGATGGCGCGCGACGTGGGCACCGAGGGCCGGCTGGGCGGTCAGGCCCGGGTGGACGGTGTGAGCGGTACGTGGAAGGACCTCACGGACTCCGTCAACTTCATGGCGGGCAACCTGACGTCACAGGTGCGCCAGATCGCGCAGGTCACCACCGCGGTGGCGCGCGGTGACCTGTCGCAGAAGATCGAGGTCGACGCGCGGGGCGAGATCCTCGAACTGAAGAACACCATCAACACGATGGTCGACCAGCTCTCCGCCTTCGCGGACCAGGTGACCCGGGTGGCCCGCGAGGTGGGCACGGAGGGGCGCCTTGGCGGTCAGGCGCAGGTGCCCGGCGTGGCCGGTGTGTGGCGCGATCTGACGGACTCCGTGAACGGCATGGCCGGGAACCTCACCGCGCAGGTCCGCAACATCGCTCAGGTGGCGACGGCGGTGGCGCGTGGTGACCTGTCGCAGAAGATCGACGTGGACGCGCGGGGCGAGATCCTCGAACTGAAGAACACCCTGAACACGATGGTCGACCAGCTCTCCGCCTTCGCGGAGCAGGTCACGCGGGTCTCCCGCGAGGTGGGTACGGACGGCATCCTGGGCGGCCAGGCCGAGGTCCAGGGCGTCTCGGGCACCTGGAAGGACCTCACGCAGTCCGTGAACGGCATGGCGAACAACCTCACCCTGCAGGTGCGGAACATCGCCGAGGTCACGACGGCCGTCGCCATGGGCGACCTCTCCAAGAAGATCACCGTCGACGCGAAGGGCGAGATCCTCGAACTCGTCACGACGGTCAACACGATGGTCGACCAGCTGTCGTCGTTCGCCGAGCAGGTCACGCGCGTGGCCCGCGAGGTGGGCACCGAGGGCCAGTTGGGCGGTCAGGCGCGCGTGCCGGGTGTCACCGGCATCTGGAAGGACCTGAGCGACAACGTCAACCTGATGGCCAACAACCTGACCAGCCAGGTGCGCAACATCTCCCAGGTCTCGGCGGCGGTCGCCAACGGCGACCTCACCAAGAAGGTCACGGTCGAGGCGCGCGGCGAGGTCGCGCAGCTCGCCGACACGGTCAACACCATGGTGACGACGCTGAGTTCGTTCGCCGACGAGGTCACGCGCGTGGCCCGCGAGGTGGGTACGGACGGCATCCTCGGCGGTCAGGCACGCGTGCCGGGCGTCTCCGGTACGTGGAAGGACCTCACCGAGTCCGTGAACTCGATGGCGTCCAACCTGACCGGTCAGGTCCGCAACATCGCGATGGTCACCACGGCGATCGCCAAGGGTGATCTCACCAAGAAGATCGACATCGATGCCCGGGGCGAGATCCTGGAGCTCAAGACCACCATCAACACGATGGTCGACCAGCTGTCGTCGTTCGCCGAGCAGGTCACCCGGGTCGCCCGCGAGGTGGGCACGGAAGGCCAGTTGGGCGGCCAGGCACGCGTGCGTGACGTCGACGGCACGTGGCGGGACCTCACCGAGTCCGTGAACGAGATGGCCGGAAACCTCACCCGGCAGGTGCGCGCCATCGCCAAGGTGGCCACCGCGGTGACCCGCGGCGACCTCAACCTCAAGATCGAGGTCGACGCTGCGGGCGAGATCCAGGTCCTGCAGGACAACATCAACACCATGATCGCGAACCTGCGCGACACGACCCTCGCCAACAAGGAACAGGACTGGCTCAAGGGCAACCTGGCGCGGATCTCCGGCCTGATGCAGGGCCGCCGCGACCTGGAGGACGTCGCCTCGCTGATCATGAGCGAGCTGACACCGGTCGTCTCCGCGCAGCACGGGGCGTTCTTCCTGGCGCTGCCCACGGACGACGGCCAGGACCGCGGGGGCGATCACGAGGACGCGTACGAACTGCGCATGCTCGGCAGTTACGGCTACTCCATGGGGTCCATGCCGACGTCCTTCCGGCCCGGCGAGACCCTCATCGGGACGGCCGCCAAGGAGCGGCGCACGATCCTCGTGGAGAACGCGCCCTCCGGCTACCTGCGGATCGCGTCCGGGCTCGGTGAGGCGCCGCCCGCGCAGGTCATCGTGCTCCCGGTGCTCTTCGAGGGGACCGTCCTCGGCGTGATCGAGCTGGCCGCCTTCCAGCCCTTCACGCAGATCCAGAAGGACTTCCTCAGCCAGATCGCCGAGATGATCGCCACGAGCGTCAACACGATCAGCGTCAATACGAAGACCGAGGTGCTGCTCAAGCAGTCGCAGGAGCTGACCGAGCAACTGCGCGAGCGCTCGGCCGAGTTGGAGAACCGGCAGAAGGCGCTCCAGGACTCCAACGCGGAGCTGGAGGAGAAGGCGGAGCTGCTCGCCCAGCAGAACCGTGACATCGAGGTCAAGAACACCGAGATCGAAGAGGCCAGGCAGGTCCTGGAGGAGCGCGCCGAGCAGCTCGCGGTCTCGATGCGCTACAAGTCCGAGTTCCTGGCCAACATGTCGCACGAGCTGCGCACGCCGCTCAACTCCCTTTTGATCCTCGCCAAGTTGCTCGCCGACAACGCCGACGCGAACCTCACCCCCAAGCAGGTCGAGTTCGCCGAGACGATCCACGGCGCGGGCTCGGACCTGTTGCAGCTGATCAACGACATCCTCGACCTGTCGAAGGTCGAGGCGGGCAAGATGGACGTCTCCCCGACGCGCATCGCCCTCGTCCAGCTCGTCGACTACGTAGAGGCCACTTTCCGGCCGCTGACCGCGGAGAAGGGACTCGACTTCTCCGTACGGGTCTCTCCGGAACTGCCCGCCACGCTGCACACGGACGAACAGCGCCTGCTGCAGGTGCTGCGCAACCTCCTGTCGAACGCGGTGAAGTTCACCGACTCCGGAGCGGTCGAGCTGGTGATCCGGCACGCCAACAACGACGTGCCCAACGCCATCCGCGAACAGCTCCTGGAGGCGGGCTCGCTGCGGGACGCGGACGCCGACCTGATCGCCTTCTCGGTGACGGACACCGGCATCGGCATCGCGGCCAGCAAGATGCGGGTCATCTTCGAGGCGTTCAAGCAGGCCGACGGCACGACGAGCAGGAAGTACGGCGGCACCGGTCTCGGGCTGTCGATCAGCCGGGAGATCGCGCGGCTGCTCGGCGGTGAGATCCACGCGCAGAGCGAGCCGGGCCGCGGCTCCACCTTCACGCTCTATTTGCCGCTGCACCCGAGCGAACTGCCGCCCCAGGGCTACACGCAGCTGGCGCCCGCGCCCCAGCCGCGCGAACTGCCCGCCCTGGAGGAGGCGCCCGCGTCCGAGGACACGGCGCAGCAGGAGGCGGCGCCGCCGCACCACGAGACGTCCACGGGGCCTGCCGCGCTCTTCCGGAGGCGGCGCCGTCCCGCGCCCGCGCAGGAGCCCACGTCCCTGCCGGGGCAGTCGCCCGCCGGGTCCGCGGAACAGCGCCCCCAGGAGCAGCGGCCGCAGGAGCAGTGGCCGTCCCTGGGGCAGGAGACACCGGCTGCGGCGCGGCCCGGTTTCCAGTTCGGCGGCGAGAAGGTCCTGATCGTCGACGACGACATCCGCAACGTCTTCGCGCTCACCAGCGTCCTGGAGCAGCACGGCCTGGCGGTGCTGTACGCGGAGAACGGCCGGGAGGGCATCGAAGTGCTGGAGCAGCACGACGACGTGACGGTCGTTCTGATGGACATCATGATGCCCGAGATGGACGGGTACGCGACGACGACGGCGATCCGCAGGATGCCGCAGTTCGCCGGGCTCCCGATCATCGCGCTCACCGCGAAGGCGATGAAGGGCGACCGGGAGAAGGCGATCGACTCGGGAGCTTCCGATTACGTCACGAAGCCGGTCGACCCGGATCACCTGTTGTCGGTGATGGAGCAGTGGATGCGCGCTCAGTGACCGAGAACCGGCTTCGTCACACGCAGTTGCTGACAGAGTGTGGCCGAGGTCGTGTAGAACGGCGGTATTCGGGGAACCTTCTGGTCTCCCACCGCGTTTCTGCTACGTGCACAGTGACATCGCGGTGACAGGGTGTGGCGACAGGCGGGGTGCGGCTACCATGACCGGCACAAGGACGGGCGACGCTAGGGAGTCGTCCTCTGGGGCGGCGCCCGGTGTTTCGCCGGGGCGAGGAGGGCGGGCCATGGTGCAGAAGGCCAAGATCCTCCTGGTCGATGACCGGCCGGAGAATCTGCTGGCGCTGGAGGCCATCCTCTCTGCGCTCGATCAGACACTGGTGCGGGCATCGTCCGGGGAGGAAGCGCTCAAAGCACTACTCACGGACGACTTCGCGGTTATTCTGCTGGACGTCCAGATGCCGGGAATGGACGGTTTCGAAACCGCCGCGCACATCAAGAGGCGGGAGCGGACGCGGGACATCCCGATCATCTTCCTCACCGCCATCAACCACGGGCCGCACCACACCTTCCGCGGCTATGCCGCGGGCGCGGTGGACTACATCTCCAAGCCGTTCGACCCGTGGGTGCTGCGCGCGAAGGTCTCGGTGTTCGTCGAGCTGTACATGAAGAACTGCCAACTGCGTGAGCAGGCGGCTCTGCTGCGCCTTCAGCTCGAAGGCGGCGGCAAGGCCGCGGTCGGCGACACGAAGGAACCGGCGGGACTCCTCGCCGAGCTCTCGGCGCGCCTCGCGGCGGTCGAGGAGCAGGCCGAGGCGCTGTCCAAGCAGTTGGACGACGAGTCGGCGGACGCGGCCGCGGTGGCCACCGCCGCCCATCTCGAACGCAAACTGACCGGCCTGCGCCGGGCCCTCGACGCCCTGGAGCCGGGCACCGGCACCGGAGCTCCCTCGGTCCCCTCGCAGAACTGACGCGGCACGGAGCCTCACTGACGGGGTTTCGTGTCGCGTGAGCGCGGTGAGCCCCCGTCAGTTACGCGCCACCGCAGGGGCGACACAAACGGGTGAAGCAGTGGGCACACGTGTCCGCAGAGGTCGACAACGGTAACCTCACACCCATGGCCTCACGTCAGTCCGCAGCCAAGAAGACGCCCGCGAAGAAGGCGGTCGCGCCGGCGAAGGCTCCGGCGAAGAAGGCCGTCGCCAAGCCGCCCGCGAAGAAAGCCGTGGCGAAGAAGGCGCCCGCGAAGAAGGCGCCGGCCAGAAAGGTCGCGGCGAAGAAGCCCGCGCCCAAGCCGGCTCCGAGCCCCACGGGGGGCCTGTACCGGTTCGTACGCGCGATCTGGCTGGGTGTCGCGCACGGCGTCGGCGCGATGTTCCGCGGCATAGGGCGTGGCGCAAAGGGGCTCGACCCGGCGCACCGCAAGGACGGTCTCGCGCTGCTGCTGCTCGGTCTGGCGCTGATCGTCGCCGCGGGTACCTGGTCGAATCTGCGCGGTCCGGTCGGCGACCTCGTCGAGGTCCTGGTCACCGGTGCCTTCGGGCGTCTCGACCTGCTGGTGCCCCTGCTGCTCGGCGCCATCGCCGTACGCCTCATCCGCCACCCGGAGAAGCCCGAGGCGAACGGCCGCATCGTGATCGGCCTGTCCGCCCTGGTCATCGGGGTCCTCGGGCAGGTCCACATCGCGTGCGGCTCGCCCGCCCGCAGCTCCGGCATGCAGGCGATAAGGGACGCGGGCGGACTGATCGGCTGGGGTTCCTCCACACCGCTGATCTTCACCATGGGCGAGATCCTCGCGGTTCCGCTCCTGGTGCTCCTCACCGTCTTCGGGCTGCTCGTCGTCACCGCGACGCCCGTCAACGCCATTCCGCAGCGGCTGCGGCTGCTCGGCACCCGGCTCGGGCTGCTCCAGCCGGAGCCCGAGGCCGAGGAGTACACGTACGACGACGAGCGCTACGACGAGCAGTGGCGCGAGGCGCTGCCCGCGCGTCCCGTGCGCCGGCGCACTCCCGCCCCCGACGCCTACGGCCCCGACGGGTACGGCCCCGACCAGGCCGAGGAGGACGCGCTCTCCAAGCGCCGCAGGCCCCGCAGGACCCCGGTGCAGCCGGACATGGACCGGCCGATGGACGCCGTGGACGTGGCGGCCGCCGCGGCCGCCGCCCTGGACGGCGCCGTACTGCACGGCATGCCGCCCTCGCCCCTGGTCGCCGATCTGACGCAGGGCGTCTCGGGGGAGCGGGAGGAGCGCGGACAGCGCGAGGAGCAGGAGCAGGCGGCGCCCGTACCGCCCGCGCGCGCCACGGACGCCCCGGTGCCCGGCAAGCTCAGGAAGAAGCCGCAGGAGCCCGCTCAGAGCGCCGTGCAGGACCTCACCAAGCCCGCCCCCGAGCCCGTGCGCGAGCTGCCGCCCCGCGCCGAGCAGCTGCAGCTCTCCGGGGACATCACGTACTCGCTGCCCTCGCTCGACCTCCTGGAGCGCGGCGGCCCCGGCAAGTCCCGCAGCGCCGCCAACGACGCGGTGGTGCACTCGTTGACGAACGTGTTCACCGAGTTCAAGGTCGACGCCTCCGTCACCGGCTTCACGCGCGGCCCGACGGTCACGCGGTACGAGATCGAGCTCGGCCCCGCCGTGAAGGTCGAGAAGATCACGGCGCTGGCCAAGAACATCGCGTACGCGGTGGCGTCCCCGGACGTCCGGATCATCTCGCCCATCCCCGGCAAGTCCGCGGTCGGCATCGAGATCCCGAACACCGACCGCGAGATGGTCAACGTCGGTGACGTGCTGCGCCTCGCGGACGCGGCCGAGGACGACCACCCCATGCTGGTCGCGCTCGGCAAGGACGTCGAGGGCGGTTACGTCATGGCCAACATGGCGAAGATGCCGCACATCCTGGTCGCCGGAGCCACCGGCTCCGGAAAGTCGTCGTGCATCAACTGCCTGATCACTTCGATCATGATAAGAGCGACGCCCGAGGACGTCCGGATGGTCCTCGTCGACCCCAAGCGCGTCGAGCTCACCGCGTACGAGGGCATCCCGCACCTGATCACGCCGATCATCACCAACCCGAAGAAGGCGGCCGAAGCGCTCCAGTGGGTCGTCCGCGAGATGGACCTGCGCTACGACGATCTCGCCGCCTTCGGCTACCGGCACATCGACGACTTCAACCAGGCCGTCCGCGAGGGCAAGCTCAAGACGCCCGAGGGCAGTGAGCGGGAGCTGCAGGCGTATCCGTACCTCCTTGTGATCGTCGACGAGCTCGCCGACCTGATGATGGTCGCGCCGCGTGACGTCGAGGACTCGATCGTGCGCATCACCCAGCTCGCCCGCGCGGCCGGCATCCACCTGGTGCTGGCCACCCAGCGCCCCTCCGTGGACGTCGTGACCGGTCTGATCAAGGCGAACGTGCCCTCGCGGCTCGCCTTCGCGACCTCCTCGCTCGCCGACAGCCGCGTCATCCTCGACCAGCCCGGCGCGGAGAAGCTCATCGGAAAGGGTGACGGACTGTTCCTGCCGATGGGCGCGAACAAACCCACCCGTATGCAGGGCGCCTTCGTCACCGAGGACGAGATCCACGCGGTGGTCCAGCACTGCAAGGACCAGATGGCGCCCGTCTTCCGCGACGACGTCACCGTCGGCACCAAGCAGAAGAAGGAGATCGACGAGGACATCGGCGACGATCTCGACCTGCTCTGCCAGGCCGCGGAGCTGGTGGTTTCCACCCAGTTCGGGTCCACGTCCATGCTGCAGCGCAAGCTGCGCGTCGGCTTCGCGAAGGCCGGCCGGCTGATGGACCTGATGGAGTCGCGCTCCATCGTCGGGCCCAGCGAGGGCTCGAAGGCTCGTGACGTTCTTGTGAAACCTGATGAGCTGGACGGCGTGCTCGCCGTGATCCGCGGGGAGGCTCACCCATAAGGCCGGACCAGGCTCACCCGTAAGGGATCGGTGGGCAACCGTTTCCCTTCGACACACGTCAAGTTGAGGGAGAGAAGAGCACGATGTCCCACCATCAGGATGTCCGGCCATTCTGATGGCGTACAAAGTCCGTCCGTCCGGTTGCCCCACCCTTTCAAGGCCCCCCTAAACTGAACCTCCGGCAGGTGGCTACACGCTCGAAAGGCGCCCCCGTGTCCATCGGCAAATCCCCTGAAGACGACCGTCCTTCAGACGACCGCCTAGACCGCCCCGACCGCGTCGCGGACGGGAGCCCGGCAGACGAGACGCAGGCCGCCGACCGCCAGGCCGACGACCGGCTCCCGATCGGCCGTGTCCTGCGCCAGGCGCGCATCGACGCCGGCCTGACCGTCGACGAGATCAGCACCTCCACCCGGGTGCGCATCCCCATCGTGCACGCGATCGAACAAGACGACTTCTCCCGGTGCGGCGGCGACGTGTACGCCCGCGGCCACATCAGAACCCTGGCGCGCGCCGTCGGTGTCGATCCGGCCCCGCTGCTCGCGCAGTACGACGAGGGGCACGGCGGACGCCCGCCCGCGCCCACTCCGGCGGCGCCCCTCTTCGAGGCCGAACGCATCCGCTCCGAGCCGCGCCGGCCGAACTGGACCGCCGCCATGGTCGCCGCGATCGTCGCGGTGATCGGCTTCGTCGGTTTCACCGCGTTCAGCGGCGGCGACGACAGCGACAGCTCCAAGTCCGTCGCCGAGGGCTCCACGCCGGCTCCCACCAAGCCCGCGGAGAAGCCCAAGCCCACCAAGCCCGCCGACCCCAAGCCCGACCCGTCGGACAGCGCCATCGCGGGCGTCCCGCGCGACAAGGTCACGGTCAAGGTCGTCGCCCCGGACGGCCGCAGCTGGATCTCGGCCAAGGACCACAGCGGCCGCACCCTCTTCGACGGCGTCCTCGAACAGGGTCAGGACAAGACCTTCCAGGACAAGCAGAAGATCGATCTGGTCCTCGGGGACGCGGGCGCGATCGAGCTGTACGTGAACGGCAAGCAGGTCGACAACGAATTCGAGCCCGGCCAGGTGGAACGCCTCACGTACACGAAGGGCGACCCGCAGGCCGGCTGACCGGCCCCCCAGGGGCGTCTGACCAGCGACGCTCCGCGGGGCGCGGGGTCGGCCGGGTGACGGGCCGACGACCGTGGGCCGACCGGGCGGTAACCCTGGCGGCCGGTGCCGGGACGGGGACGAAGTAGTCTTGAGACCATGCCCGAACGCCGCACCGTCGCCCTTGTCACTCTTGGCTGCGCCCGTAACGAGGTGGACTCGGAGGAGCTCGCAGGCCGCTTGGAGGCGGACGGCTGGGAGCTCGTCGAGGACGCCGAGGACGCGGACGTCGCCGTCGTCAACACCTGCGGCTTCGTCGAAGCCGCCAAGAAGGACTCCGTCGACGCCCTCCTCGAAGCCAATGACCTGAAGGGCCACGGCAAGACCCAGGCCGTCGTCGCGGTCGGCTGCATGGCCGAGCGCTACGGCAAGGAGCTCGCCGAGGCGCTGCCCGAGGCCGACGGCGTGCTCGGATTCGACGACTACTCCGACATCTCCGGCCGCCTGCAGACCATCCTCAGCGGTGGCAGCGTCGAGGCCCACACCCCGCGCGACCGGCGCAAGCTGCTGCCGATCAGCCCGGCCGAGCGGCAGGACGCGCAGGCGGCCGTCGCGCTCCCGGGCCACGCCGCCGTGGAGCCCGCCGCGGCCCCCCAGGACCTGCCCGAGGGTGTCGCGCCCGCCTCCGGACCGCGCGCGCCGCTGCGCCGCCGCCTCGGCTCCAACCCCGTCGCCTCGGTGAAGCTGGCCTCCGGCTGTGACCGGCGCTGCTCGTTCTGCGCCATCCCGTCCTTCCGCGGCTCCTTCATCTCGCGCCGCCCCTCCGACGTCCTCGGTGAGACCCGCTGGCTCGCCGAGCAGGGCGTCAAGGAGGTCATGCTCGTCTCCGAGAACAACACCTCGTACGGCAAGGACCTCGGTGACATCCGTCTCCTGGAGACGCTGCTCCCCGAGCTGGCGGCCGTCGACGGGATCGAGCGGGTGCGCGTCAGCTACCTGCAGCCCGCCGAGATGCGGCCCGGCCTCATCGACGTGCTCACGTCGACGGAGAAGGTCGCCCCCTACTTCGACCTGTCCTTCCAGCACTCCGCGCCCGGCGTCCTGCGCGCCATGCGGCGCTTCGGCGACACCGACCGCTTCCTCGAGCTGCTTGACACCATCCGGTCCAAGGCGCCGCAGGCCGGCGTGCGGTCCAACTTCATCGTGGGCTTCCCCGGTGAGAGCGAGTCGGACGTCGACGAGCTCGAGCGGTTCCTGACGGGCGCCCGCCTGGACGCCATCGGCGTCTTCGGCTACTCCGACGAGGAGGGCACCGAAGCGGCGACCTACGACGCGAAGCTGGACCAGGACGTCGTCGACGAGCGCCTCGCGCGCATCTCCC
Organism: Streptomyces sp. NPDC036815; assembly: GCF_055609205.1. Classification (NCBI taxonomy): domain Bacteria; kingdom Bacillati; phylum Actinomycetota; class Actinomycetes; order Kitasatosporales; family Streptomycetaceae; genus Streptomyces; species Streptomyces sp. NPDC036815. Next base: position 16,922 of record NZ_JBVJPW010000008.1, read on the forward strand.
GGCTGGCCGAGGAGCTCACCTCGCAGCGCGCCGACGAGCGGCTCGGCGAGACCGTCGAGGTCCTCGTCGAGTCCCTGGACGACGAGGAGGGCCCGCTCGGCCGGGCCGCGCACCAGGCCCCCGAGACCGACGGCCAGATCCGCCTGACCGGCGACATCGGTGGGGACGGCCTGCGGGTCGGCCGTATGGTCGTGGCGAAGGTGGTCGGCACGGAGGGCGTGGACTTGGTGGCTGAGTGTCTCGAGGAGGCCGGCAGATGACAGGAGTCCCGGCACCCGCGAGCGGCTCCGGCGCACAGGGCGCTTCGGGCGCCAAGCCGGTGCGCGGCGGGAAGCTGGGCGCCGCGGCGGTGAATCAGGCCAGCCTGTGGAACGTCGCGAACCTGCTGACCATGATCCGGCTGCTGCTCGTGCCGGGCTTCGTGATGCTGCTCCTCGGCAACGGCGGGTACGACCCGGCCTGGCGCTCGTTCGCCTGGGCCGCCTTCGCCGTCGCGATGATCACCGACCTCTTCGACGGACACCTCGCCCGCACGTACAACCTGGTCACGGACTTCGGCAAGATCGCCGACCCCATCGCCGACAAGGCGATCATGGGGGCCGCGCTGATCTGTCTGTCCTGGCTCGACGACCTGCCCTGGTGGGTGACCGGGGTGATTCTGGGCCGTGAGCTCGGGATCACTCTGCTGCGGTTCTGGGTGATCCGCTATGGCGTCATTCCGGCCAGTCGCGGCGGGAAGATGAAGACGCTCGCGCAGGGCACGGCCGTCGGGATGTACGTTCTGGCACTGACCGGGCCGCTCGCGACGCTGCGGTTCTGGGTGATGGCGGTCGCCGTGGTGCTGACCGTCGTGACCGGGCTCGACTATGTGAAGCAGGCCATCGTGCTGCGCAGGCAGGGCATGGCCGAGGCGCGTGCGGCGGCGGAGTCCGCTCGGGAGGCGGCGAAGTGACGTCCCCCGGGCTCTCGGCCGGCGAGGCACCCGCGAGCATCGTGCTGCGGCTGCTGGCCGCGCGCGGCGAGACGCTCGCCGTCGCCGAGTCGCTGACCGGGGGCCTGGTGGCCGCCGAGATCACGGCGACACCGGGGGCCTCGAAGGTCTTCCGGGGCTCCGTGACCGCGTACGCCACCGAGCTGAAACGGGACGTGCTCGGGGTCGACGGCACTCTGCTGGACGAGCGCGGGGCCGTGGACCCCGAGGTCGCGCGGCAGATGGCGGCCGGTGTGCGCGAGGCGCTCGGCGCGGACTGGGGTATCGCGACCACCGGGGTCGCGGGGCCCGACGCCCAGGACGGACAGCCCGTGGGGACCGTGTACGTGGCGGTTTCGGGGCCGGATTTCGAAAGCATGCGCGGTTACGCCGATGGCGGAGCCCATGGGAAAGTGGCCGCCCTGCGGTTGAACGGTAGCCGTTCGGAAATCCGTAGGGAGAGTGTACGGAGCGTGCTCACGCTGCTCCTCGAGCAGCTCTCCGGAGAACGGGCCGAGAATGGGCGGGCACAGGATACGGAACAGAACGGGGGGAATTGATGTTTGCAGCCCTGAGTGAACACGACATCGCTCCCCGCACGGCCGCCGCGCGAGGCGGTACGGTGGGGCGTGAAGGATGCGGCTACGCGGTCCGAGGAGGGAGCCACCGATGATTCTGCTCCGTCGCCTGCTGGGTGACGTGCTGCGTCGGCAGCGCCAGCGCCAGGGCCGTACTCTGCGCGAAGTCTCCTCGTCCGCCCGAGTCTCGCTCGGCTATCTCTCCGAGGTGGAGCGGGGGCAGAAGGAGGCATCCTCCGAGCTGCTTTCCGCGATCTGCGACGCGCTTGACGTACGGATGTCCGAGCTCATGCGTGAAGTGAGCGACGAACTGTCGCTCGCCGAGCTGGCTGAGTCTGCAGCAGTCCCCGAGCCGGTGCGCGCACCGGTTCGCTCGATGCTCAATTCCGTCTCCGTGGCCGGTGTGCCACCGGAGCGGGTCACGATCAAGGCGCCTGCGGAGGCGGTCGACGTCGTCGCGGCGTGACGCTGCGCTGTTCCAGAAGCAGCCCCCAGAAGTGTGTGGAAGCCCCGGCCGGGTACTCGGTCGGGGCTTCTATGTTGTCCCAGGTGACCCCCACATGACCGCGCATTCACGAATCGACCTATTTGGCGCTTGTATGACATGGTTGGTGGGGATTTACCTCATTCGATCGTGAGTTGGAGGAGACAGATGTACGTCGTGAAGAGCCCGCTGTCCGATGCGGATCTGAAGACGGTCTCGGAGGCCCTGCAGGGCGCGCTCGTGGACCTGGTCGACCTGTCGCTGGTGGCCAAGCAGATTCACTGGAATGTGGTCGGCCCGCGCTTCCGCTCCGTGCACCTTCAGCTGGACGAGGTCGTCGACACGGCCAGGCAGCACTCCGACACCGTGGCGGAGCGCGCCTCCACGCTCGGCGTCTCGCCCGACGGGCGCGCGGCGACCGTGGCGCAGCGGACCGGGATCGGTTCGGTTCCCGACGGCTGGGTCAAGGACGTCGACGCCGTGGGGACGCTCGTGGACGCGCTCGGCGCGGTGATCACCCGGATGCGTGAACGCGTCGAGTCGACCGGTGAGGCGGACCCGGTCAGCCAGGACATCTTCATCGGGATCACGGCCGACCTCGAGAAGCACCACTGGATGTTCCAGGCCGAGAACTGCTGACCGGCCGATACGTCCCGGCGCCCGGCGTCCCGGCCGAGACAGGCCGAGGCGCACGAGGGGCGCCGCCCACGGGTCGGTGTCACTGTCCGTGCGCCGTGCTGCTTCCGGTGACTACGGTGCGCCCTCCCGTGGGGCGAGAGCCCGTCTAGGCTCTGAACCCCGGCGCTCGGCGTCGGCCTCGCGTTGGGCGGGAGGTGGCATCTGTGGCAGCCGTGAGCGGGTCAGTCGTGCCGTGGCGGTACATACGCTGGGCGCCCGCCCTCGCCTTCGGGGTGCTGTGGTGGTGGGGCGTGCTGCGGCTCGCCCTCGCACCCGACGCGGGGGCCTTCGAGGGGGCGGTCGCCGCGGGAGGGTGGGGACTGAGCGTGCTGCCCGTGCACTGCGTGCCGAAGGCGCGGGCGCAGGGTGTGGCGGGTGCGGGTGCGGGTGCGGGTGTGAAAGCGGGGGCCGGGGGGCCTCGGCGGGCGGGGGAGCGTACGGGGCCGGTGCGGTGGGGGCGCGCGGCTGTGATGTCGGGGCGGGCACGGGGGCGGGATTTCAGGGCGCGGGCTACCACGGCATGGCGACGCCGCCGTTCGGGCGGAGGATCTGGCCCGTCGTGAAGGACGCGGCGTCGGACGCCAGGTGCAGCACGGCGTGAGCGATGTCCTCCGCTTCGCCGACGCGGCCGAGGGGGGACATGCGCACCATGATCTTCTCCGTGTGAGCCTGGGTCTCCGCGTCGTGCCGGGTCGTCATGGGGGTGCGGATCCAGCCGGGTGCGACGGCGTTGACGCGTATGCCGTGCGGGCCGACCTCCGTCGCCAGGGTCTTGGTGAGCTGCACGACGGCCGCCTTGGCCGCGCCGTAGCAGAGGAGCCCGGGACCGCCGGTGTCGACGGCGCCCGATGCCATCGTGACGATGCTGCCGCCGGAGCCCGCTTCGATCATCGTGCGGGCCGCGGCCTGGCAGGCGTACAGCACGCCCTTGAAGTTGATGTTCAGGACGCGGTCGAGGTCCTCGTCGAGGGTTTCCAGGACCGGGCTGCTGTGCATGACGCCGGCGATGGCGGCCATGATGTCGAGGCGGGGGCCTGCTGCCGAGGTCGTCGGTGCTGGTGTTCCAGGCGATACGCCTGTGGTGGTCGCCGCTGCGGTGACGGCCCGTTCCACCTGTGCTCTGTCGGTCACGTCCAGGGCGTACGTGTGGGCCGTGCCGCCGACCGCCTTGACGAGGGTGGCGGTCTCATGGAGTCCCTGCTCGTCGCGGTCGGCGCAGTGAACCGTGGCGCCCGCCTCGGCGAGGAGCAGAGCCGAGGCGCGGCCGATGCCGCTGGCGGCGCCGGTGACGAATGCGGTGCGTCCGGTGAGGTCGTACGCCTTGACGGGCATGACGGGACGGTACGGCCGGAACTGACGGGGCGTCAACTGGGCGGGTGCGGGGCGGAGTCAGGGCGTGGGGCCCTGTTGGCAGCTGGGGCACCAGTAGGTGGGGCGGCTTCGCGAGCCGTCGCCCTGCTCGCCGCGGCGGACGGGGGTGCCGCAGCGCAGGCAGGGACGGGGTGCGCGGCCGTACACGAAGAGGCGCTGGCCGTTGCGGTCGCGGCCGGTGGTGGTGCGGTCGGGCCGGTGTCGGTTGGCTTCCAGGAGTTTCTTCGAGAGGGCGGGGAGGCGGGCCGCCGTCTCCTCGGAGAGCTCGCCGACGGGGAGCCACGGGGTGACGCCGAGGATGAAGCAGACCTCGCTCTTGAAGACGTTGCCGATGCCCGCGAGATTGCGCTGGTCGAGGAGGGCTTCGCCGAGGGGGCGCTCGGGCGCTGCCCGGAGGTTCTGCAGCGCACGCTCCGGGTCCCAGTCGGGGCCGAGGAGGTCGGGTCCCAGGTGGCCCACGGCCTTTTCCTCGTCGGTGGTGCGGAGCAGTTCGAGGACGGGCAGGCGGTAGCCGACGGCGGTGCGCTCGGCGTTCCCGAGGATGGCCCGGATCTGGTACCCGGGGCCGCCCCGCCAGCGCTCGTCGGGGGCGTAGATCCGCCAGGAGCCGTCCATCCGCAGGTGGGAGTGGAGGGTGAGGCCGCCTTCGATGCGGGTGAGGAGGTGCTTTCCGCGTGGGGTGACGTCCAGGACGGTGCGTCCGGTGAGGTCGACCGTCGCGAGCTTGGGCACGCGGAGGTCGGAGCGCGTGAGGGTGTGCCCGGCGAGTGCGGCGTGCAGGCGCTGGGCTGCTTGGTGGACGGTGTCACCTTCGGGCATGGGTCCAGGGTGGCACGGGGAGGGGCGGGGAGTCGGGTGGGCGGGTATGGGGAGGGGCCGTAGGCGGTACGGGGGTGTGGGTGCGGCGCGGGTGTGGGTGCGGCGCGTGGCTGGCGTGGGGGCCGTGGTGTCTCTGGTGGCTCTGGTGTGTCCGTGGCGTCGGTGGTGTCCGTGGCGCGACAGACGTACGTCGCGTCGGTGCTCGGTGCCCGGAACCGGTGTGCGGTGCCCGGTGCCCGGAACCGGTGTCCGGTGCCCGCGATTGGTGGCCGGTCCCGTGTGATTGGTGCCGTCATGCGCGAAGGCGCAGGCCGCGTGGGGTGGCGTGGAAGCCCGCTCCTTCCAGGAGGGGGGCGAAGGGGGAGGTCAGGGCGGCGGCGCTGTTGACCCGCTCCACCGTGACCGTGCCGAGGGAACCCGCTCGGGCCGCGCCGGCCAGGGCCTCGGCGGCGGCGTGCAGGCGCGGGTCGTCGCCGACCGGGTCCTCCGGAGAGGCGGGCCAGGCCAGGAGAGTCTTGCCGCCGCGCTCCATGTAGAGCGTCAGTTCGCCGTCGACCAGGACGACGAGGGAGCCCGCCTTGCGGCCCGGCTTGTGCGTCGTGTCGTTCGGCGGCTCGGGCCAGGGCAGCGCGGCCCCGTACGCGTTGGCGGGGTCGGCGGCGGCGAGGACGACCGGGGCGTGCGCGTCGGAGGGGCGCGAACCCTCCGTGCGCTCCCGGGTGTTCGCGGTGGCGCGCAGCCGGTCCACCGCGCCGTCCATCGCGAACTGGGCGGCGCCCAGCCCCTCGACCACGTAGCCGCGGCGGGCCTGGCCGCTGTCCTCGAAGGCGGACAGGACGCGGTACGTCGCCGAGAAGCCGCCCTCGACCCCTTCGGCCGCGACCGCGCCGCGGGTCACCACGCCGTGCCGGTCCAGGAGGGTGCGGGCCAGGGCGTGGGCGCGCAGGGTCGGGTCGGGTTCGCGGTCGGGGAGCAGCGACCAGCGGCCCGCGACCGTCGGGGGTCCGGTGCGGGACGCCGTACGGGCTGCCGCGGTCAGGGTGCCGTACCGCCCGCGCGGCATGTTGCGCTTGGCGCGGTGGGCCGTGGCCCCTGCGGTGCGGCCCGAGCCGAGGAGCGAGCGCATCGGGGTCAGCGTGTCGTTGGTCAGCCGGCCCGACCAGGCCAGTTCCCAGATGGCGTCGGCCAGTTGCGGGTCCAGGGCCTCCGGGTGGGTGGTGGCGCGGACCTGGTCGGCGATCTGGCGGAAGAACAGTCCGTACCCTCCGGAGAGGGTGTCAAGGAGGGACTGGTGCAGGGCGGTCAGCTCCAACGGGTGCGCGGGAGGCAGGAGCAGGGGCGCGGCGTCGGCCAGGTAGAGGGAGACCCAGCCGTCCTTGCCCGGCAGGGATCCGGCGCCGGCCCAGATCACCTCGCCGGCCGCGGTCAGTTCGTCGAGCATGGCCGGGTTGTAGCCCGTGACGCGCGACGGCAGGACGAGCTTCTCGAGCGCGGAGGCGGGGACGGTGGCGCCCTGCAGTTGTTCGATCGCGCGCACCAGACCGTCGATGCCTCGCAGGCCGTGTCCGCTCACGTTCTGCCACTGGGGCAGGAACTGGGCGAGGGCAGCCGGAGGCACCGGCTCCAGTTCGTGCCGCAGGGCCGCGAGGGAGCGGCGGCGCAGGCGGCGCAGGACCGCGGCGTCGCACCACTCCTGGCCGATGCCCGCCGGGTGGAACTCTCCCTGCACCACACGGCCGTTCGCCGCGAGGCGTTGGAGTGCTCCCTCGGTGACCGCCGCTCCGAGGCCGAAGCGGGCGGCTGCCGTGGCGGACGTGAACGGGCCGTGCGTGCGCGCGAAACGGGCCAGCAGGTCACCGAGCGGGTCCTTGACCGGCTCCGTGAACGCCTCGGGTACCCCGACCGGCAGGGCGGTGCCGAGGGCGTCGCGCAGGCGGCCCGCGTCCTCGATGGCCGCCCAGTGCTCCGCGCCCGCGACGCGGACCCGGATCGCGCGGCGGGCGGCCGCGAGCTCCTCGGCCCACTCCGGCTCGGCGCCGCGCTCCGTCAACTCGGCCGTGGTGAGCGGCCCGAGGAGCCGCAGCAGGTCGGCGACGCCTTCGGCGTCCTTGACGCGGCGGTCCTCCGTACGCCACTGGAGCTCCTGCTCCAGCTCCGTCAGGACGTCCGCGTCGAGCAGTTCGCGCAGCTCCGCCTGGCCGAGGAGCTCGGAGAGGAGCCGGGAGTCCAGGGAGAGGGCCGCCGCGCGCCGCTCGGCGAGGGGGGAGTCGCCCTCGTACAGGAACTGCGCCACGTACCCGAACAGGAGTGAGCGGGCGAAGGGGGAGGGCTCGGGGGTGGTGACCTCGACGAGGCGGACACGCCGGGACTCGATGTCACCCATCAGCTCGGTGAGCCCCGGCACGTCGAAGACGTCCTGGAGGCACTCCCTGACCGCTTCCAGGACGATCGGGAAGGAGCCGAACTCGCTCGCGACCTGGAGCAGTTGGGCGGCGCGCTGCCGCTGCTGCCACAGTGGTGTGCGCTTGCCGGGGCTGCGGCGCGGCAGCAGCAGCGCGCGGGCGGCGCACTCGCGGAACCGGGAGGCGAACAGCGCTGAGCCGCCCACCTCGTCGGTGACGATCTGATTGACCTCGGCCTTCTCGAAGGTGACGTCGCCCGCGCCCACCGGGGCCTTCTCGGCGTCGTACTCCACGGGGGGCGCGGTGGGCTCCTGGTCGAGCAGGTCCAGTCCCATCAGGTCGGCGTCGGGCAGCCGCAGCACGATGCCGTCGTCCGCGTGCATGACCTGGGCGTCCATGCCGTACCGCTCGGTCAGGCGGGCGCCGAGAGCGAGGGCCCACGGAGCGTGCACCTGGGCTCCGAACGGGGAGTGCACGACGACCCGCCAGTCGCCCAGCTCGTCCCGGAACCGCTCGACGACGATCGTCCGGTCGTCCGGGATGTGGCCGCAGGCCTCACGCTGTTCGGCGAGGTACGCCAGGACGTTGTCGGCCGCCCAGGAGTCGAGCCCCGTGGCGAGCAGGCGCCCGCGCGCGTCCTCCGGCGAGAGCGCGCCGACCTCCCGGAGGAACGCGCCCAGCGCACGGCCCAGTTCGAGCGGGCGGCCCAGCTGGTCGCCCTTCCAGAAGGGCAGACGCCCAGGGACACCGGGGGCGGGGGAGACGAGGACACGGTCGCGCGTGATGTCCTCGATGCGCCAGGAGCTCGTGCCCAGCGTGAAGACGTCGCCCACCCGGGACTCGTACACCATCTCCTCGTCGAGCTCACCGACGCGGCCGCCGCCCTTCTTGGGGTCGGCGCCCGCGAGGAAGACTCCGAAGAGGCCGCGGTCGGGAATCGTGCCTCCCGAAGTGACCGCGAGGCGCTGGGCGCCCGGGCGCCCGGTGACCGTGCCCGCGACGCGGTCCCAGACCACGCGGGGGCGCAACTCCGCGAAGGCGTCGGAGGGGTAGCGCCCCGCGAGCATGTCGAGGACGGCCGTGAACGCCGACTCCGGGAGGGACGCGAAGGAGGCCGCACGCCGGACCACCGTCAACAGGTCGTCGACCTGCCAGGTGTCGAGCGCGACCATCGCCACCAGCTGCTGGGCCAGTACGTCCAGGGGGTTGGCCGGGACGCGCAAGGACTCGATGGCGCCGGTCCGCATCCGCTCCGTGACGACGGCGGCCTGGACCAGGTCTCCCCGGTACTTGGGGAACACGACTCCCGTGGAGACAGCGCCCACCTGGTGGCCCGCGCGGCCCACGCGCTGCAGCCCGGAGGCCACGGACGGCGGCGACTCGACCTGGATGACCAGGTCGACCGCTCCCATGTCGATGCCCAGCTCCAGGCTGGAGGTGGCGACGACGGCCGGCAGCCTGCCCGCCTTCAGGTCCTCCTCGACCTGGGCGCGCTGCTCCTTGGAGACGGAGCCGTGGTGGGCGCGGGCCAGAACGGGGGGCGCACCCTTGGCGGCGCCCGACTCGGCCATCAGCTCCGCGGGGGAGTGGTCCTCGGGGAGCGCTTCGCCGGTCGCTCTCTCGTACGCGATCTCGTTGAGGCGATTGCACAGGCGCTCGGCGAGGCGGCGGGAGTTGGCGAACACGATCGTCGAGCGGTGCGCCTGGACGAGGTCGGTGATGCGCTCCTCGACGTGCGGCCAGATCGACGGGCGCTCCGCCTCGGCTCCCGGCCCGTCCCCGGAATCACTGACCGGGGAGCCGCCCAGCTCGCCGAGGTCCTCCACCGGGACGACCACGGAGAGGTCGAACTCCTTGCCGGAGGACGGCTGGACGATCTCGACCTTGCGCTTGGGGGAGAGATAGCGGGCCACCTCGTCCACCGGGCGGACCGTCGCCGACAGGCCGATGCGGCGGGCGGGCTTCGGCAGCAGCTCGTCGAGCCGCTCCAGGGAGAGGGCGAGATGGGCGCCGCGCTTGGTGCCCGCGACCGCGTGCACCTCGTCGAGGATCACCGTCTCGATGCCGGTGAGCGCCTCGCGCGCCGCGGAGGTGAGCATCAGGAACAGCGACTCGGGCGTGGTGATCAGGATGTCCGGCGGCCGGGTCGACAGGGCCCGGCGCTCGGCGGGCGGGGTGTCGCCCGAGCGGATGCCGACCCGCACCTCCGGCTCGGGCCGGCCGAGGCGCACCGACTCCTGGCGGATGCCGGTCAGGGGGCTGCGCAGATTGCGCTCGACGTCGACCGCGAGGGCCTTCAGGGGCGACACGTACAGCACCCTGCAGCGCTTCTTCGGGTCGGCGGGCGGTGGCGTCGAGGCCAGCTGGTCGAGCGCCGCGAGGAAGGCGGCCAGGGTCTTTCCGGAGCCCGTGGGCGCGACGACGAGCACGTCGGAGCCCTCGGAGATCGCATGCCACGCGCCGGCCTGCGCGGAGGTGGGCGCGGAGAAGGCCCCCGTGAACCAGCCGCGGGTCGCGGGGGAGAATCCGTCTAGGGCGCTGCGGGCGCCGTGGGCACTGGACGCGGAGCTGACCATGCCCCCATCGTGCACCCCGCCACTGACAACGGCGCCGACCTGCGCGTTCGGGGTTTCGCGCCGGTCGTGGGCGGGGTGTGGCGTACGCCGGGGCCGTGGCGTTCCGGAAATGTGGCGTGGGCTGAGCCGGACGCGGCACCGGACGCCAGGCGGCCCCCCCATCCTGTGCCGCAGCCCGCAGCCCGCAGCCCGCAGCCCGCAGCCCGCAGCCCGCAGCCCGCAGCCCGCAGCCCGCAGCCGACGCACCACCATCGACACACCGCCACCGACACACCGCCAACCCCCGCTCAGTGCACGAGCGGAACCTGCGCCACCGGTGCCTCCGCCACCCCCAGCCGTCGCGCCGTCGCCTCCGGGCGGCAGAACAGCGCCGCGAGCGTGCCCGCGGTCAACAGCAGCCCCGCGGTCAGCAGCCAGCCGCGCTCGTAGCCCGCGGGCACGGTGGCCGCCCGGTCCACCATGCCGCCGAGAACCAGCGGCGAGAGGATGCCGCCGAGTGCGTAGACGAAGGTCAGGACGCCGAGGACCACGCCCCGCTGGGCGGGCGGCGCCATGCGCGCGCAGGCCGTCGTGGCCACGGTGAGCGAGACCATGGCCAGGGCGATGGGGCCCATCATCAGCGGCACTTTGACCCACATGGAACCCGTTGTCCCGAACACGGTGACGGCACAGCCCGAGACCACCATGAGCAGCCCCGCGCCCGCCCCCGCGGGCAGCCTCGCGGGGGCGGTGCGCCGGGTCGTGCGCCGGGCGAGCAGGCCGTGGGCGAGCAGCACCGCGCCGTTGGCCAGGGCGCCCACGCCCACCAGCGTGCCCGCCTGGTGGAGGTCCCAGCCGACGACGCTCTCCAGGTAGTCGGGCGCCCACGTCAGCATGGTGCTCATCAGCCAGTACGCCGCGAAGGCGCCGAAGGCGGCGGTGGCGAAGGAGCCCGAGAGCAGGATGGCGCGCAAGGGCACTCCGTCGGACGCGGGACGGTCGGCCGTAGGCACGGCGGCCGCTGCCTTGCCGCCCAGGGGCGGTGCGTGCGGCCCCTCCGTGCCCCAGACCCGCCAGAGCACCGCCCAGACCAGGCCCGCCAGACCCACCACACCGAACGACCAGCGCCATCCCCGGACGGTGATCACCCAGCTCAGCACGGGGGACGCGACGGCCACCCCGGCGGCCGCCCCGACCAGCAGGATCGCCGTCGGCAGGGCTCGCTCCCGCTGCGTGAACCAGCCGTGTACGTGGTGCATGGCCACCGGCGCCGACGGCCCCTCGGCCGCGCCCAGCAGCACCCGCGTCGCCAGGAGGGTGCCGAACCCGGCCGCGCCCCACACCATCGGCAGCTGCGCGGCCGTCCACAGCAGCGCGAGGACGAGGAGCAGCGGGGTCGTACGCACTCTCCGGGTCAGCACGGAGACGCCGAGTGCCGCGACGGAGAACAGCGCGAAGAACGCGGCCTGGGCGATGCCGAACTCCTGGCGGGTGAGGCCGAGATCGGCACGGATCTCCGGGCCCGCGAGTCCGAGAACGGCCTTGTCGGCGAAGTTCACCACCATGAAGCCGAGCAGCAGCCAGGTGGTGCGCCAGGCCCCGCTCATCAGCAGCAACCGTCCTCGTCGTCGACCACGCCCACGCTGATCGCCCCGTCGGCACGCCGTCGCCCCTCGGGGGTGCGCGTCAGCTCCGTGGCCACATCGGTCCCCCGCGCGACCGCCGCCGATTCGGCGGATGCCCAGTTGAAGACGCCGCGCGCCATGGTCGACGTCTCCTCGAGCGCGCGGTGTGCGTACACCTCGGCACGCACGCGTGCCACCTCGGTATCGATGGGCGCCGCCAGGGCCGCCGTCTCCGCGAGATGCGCGGCCAGCCGCGGCTTCCCCTCGGCGAGCAGCTCCGTGGCCCGTCGGGCGAGCTCGATGGCGCCGCCCGCCTGTCCGGCGAACTCCGCGGCGACCGCCGCCTCCGGAGCGGGCTTCAGGGTCGCCGGGTTCTGGTCGTACCAGCCGCCCCACAAGCGCCAGAGGTTGCGCACGACGAACTCCGGCTCGTCGTAGGCGGGATGCAGGTAGGGCTTGGCGAGGAGCTCCTGGGGGACCTCCACTCCGTGGAGGACGGCGTCGAGGCGGTGGCCCGCGTTCATCAGTGCCCTGGTCTGCTCGCACAGGGTCTCCAGGAGCCGTGCGGTGTCGTCGAGCGCCACGTGCACACGTTCCTTGCCCACGATGGGGACGCCGTGCCCGGGGAGCAGCAGCTCGGCGCCGAGTTCCTGCATGGCACGCAGGGCCCGGGCCCACTCCTCGGGGTAGCGCTGTGCCTTCTGGGGGTTTCCGGCGTTCGGGGTGTTCCAGATGAACAGGTCGCCCGTGCACAGGGTTTTGAGCTCCGGTATCCACACATAGGTGTGGTCGTCGGTCTCCCCGCGCGCGTGGACCAGCTCAAAGGTCAGGTCGCCGCGGCGCACGGTGAGGCGGTCGCGGTAGACGGTGTCCGGGTAGCGGTACGTGGTGGGCCACTCCAGGGAGGGCACGCCGAACTGCTTGCGGTTGATCCAGGAGTTGTACCCGGCGGTCCGGACGTAGCGGTCGAAGCGTGCGGTGACGGCCTCGTGCGCGATCACCTCGGGCCGGTCCGTGTCTGTCTCCGCCGCCTCCTGGTCGAAGGGGAAGACTCCGAAGACGTGGTCCACGTGCCCGTGGGTGTACACCAGGGACCGCACCGGGCCGGCGCCGAACCGTTTCACCGCGGTGTGCAGTTGCTGAGCCGTACGGAAGTCCCCGGAGTCGACGAGGACCACGCCGTCGTCCCCCGTGTCGAACACCGCGACGTTCGCGAAGGCCGGGAAGAAGCCCACGCGCTCGCGCAGCCGCAGGAGGTCGTCCCCGGTGTACGCGCCGGAGAGGTGGGCGAGCAGGGTCTCCTCTCCCTGCCAGACCCGGTCGATGTAGGTCGGATAGTCCACTGCCTTGTGCTCGGTCATCGCGGCGGCTCCTCGAATGCGACGGGGGTGGTACGCGGTACGGCTTGCTCAGCCACGAGTTTCGGCCGTGAGGCGATGCCGGAACACCGCCCCGCGTCACACCTGGGAGGCATGAGTAATGTGACGCGTCACAGTCGCGGCCCTTCTCGGCGGGCCGCGGACGAGGCCCGACCCCGAGAGGACCAGCCGTGGTGTTGTCGCCCGGAGCCAGGTCGCTGGCGGCCCGTTGCGAGCCTCGGGTCAACGAGCTCGCGCGCAGGATGGCCCGCGAGTCGTTCGAGCAGGCGCCCGGCTATGCCGAACTGCCCGACGAGATGAAGGACCTGGAGGTGGCGGCGACCGTACGCCACGGTGTGCGCCTGTTCCTGCGGCGCGTCACGGATCAGCCCGGGGACCACCGGTTCTTCCGCGAGCGGGCCGCACAGCGGGCGGAAGAGGGCATGCCGCTGCACCTGCTCCTGCGCACCCACGCCCTCGGCCTCTACGTCCTCTGGCAGGCGCTGCGCGAGGAGACCAGGCCCGGCGAGGAAGCGGCCCTCGCCGAAGTCGTGGACTTCCTGCTCCAGTCGCACCCGGGCGTCATCGGCGCGGTGACGGAGACCTACCTGGACGAACGCTCCGCCCTGGATGCCGAGCGCTCCGGGCGCGGGTCCCTGGTGCGCGCGCTGCTCGACGGGATGGTGCCGCCCGGCCACGCCCTGTGGGACCAGCTCGGTCTCGTGGGCCCGAGCCTGGTCCTGGCGGTCGGCTTCGACGCGGTGCCCGCCGACAGCACGGTGGCGGTACGGCGTCGACTGCGTCGTGTGCAGACCACGCTGGACCACTCCTTCGAAGGGGACGTGTTCGCCCTCCTCGAAGCCGAGGGCGGCCGGGTCGTCGTCCCGGGGCAACGGCGTCCTCCGGAGGATCTGCCCGGCCGTCTGAGCAAGGCGGCGAACCTCCCCGCGCGCGTGGCGGCGGTCGACGCCGCGGCGCCCGACGCCGTGACCGACGCGGCGCGGACCGCCCTCGAAATCGTGCGCATCACGCGCGCGTGCGGCATCCCCCCGGGGCTGCACCGCATGGACGACGTCCTGCTCGAGTACCACCTCTCGCGCCGCAACGAGAGCAGCCACCGCATCGCCGCACTGCTCGACCCGGTCGCCGACCGCCCCGAACTCATCGAGACGCTCCGTACGCACCTGGCGCGGCAGCAGGAGCGCAGGGCGACCGCCGCGGCTCTGGGACTGCACCCCAACACCGTGGACAACCGTCTTGCGAAGATCGTCGAGCGGACCGGCATCGACCTGGCGACGCCCCGCGGCACGGCCCTGGCCATCGCGGCCCTGCTCCTGCGGGACGCCGAGAACGCTCCGTCAGCCGATGGGGCGCCCGTACGCCCGTAGAGTGCGCAGCGCCTCGATGGTGACGATGGGGCGTGCCTCCAGAGCCGTGCCCGGCGCCCACTGCCGCCACCGGACCGGCCAGCCGCCGTCCCGCTGCTGCTCCTGCGCCAGGAAGTCCAGCGAGCGCCGCATCTCGGCGTCCGTGAACCACGCGCGTGCCAGCGATTCGGGTGTCTTCGCGAAGTCGTGCGGGTAGTGGTGCTCCCCCGGCGCGTAGCCGGGCGACACCGGATACGCGGCCAGGTCCGCGGGGTCCAGTGCCGCGATCCGCTGCTCGCGCACCAGGCGCCCGAGGCGGTCGGCGGCGGCCTGGGCGCGGCGGCGGTCGGGAGCACCGTCCAGGAAGGCGACGGCCGCCTGGACCTCGTACGGATGGGACTTCTCGAGCGATTCGACGGCCGCCCAGCAGAAGTCCGTGGCCCGGAAGAGCCAGGCGTGCCACACCTCGTTGCGGTGCAACAGGCCCACTACGGGGCCGGTGGCGAGCAACGCGCTGGGCGGGTCGTCGACGATCGGCACGAACGGCGCCGAGGGGTAGCCGCGCTGGCTGGGATGGATCGCCGGCAGGGCCCCCTCGGGTGTCGACACGGAGGTCAGATACCGGCATACGTGCTCCACCCGCTGCCCGCCGCAGCGGCGGATCGAGTCCAGCACGCGCAGCGCGTGCCCGGCGTGCAGCGGCTGGCTGACGGGGCCGCGCAGATCGGGTTCGAGCGCGTAGCCGTAGCCGCCGTCCCCGGTGGCGTACGAGGTCAGGGCGGCCTCGACGGCGTCCGCCGCCGGGTCGCCGCCCGCGCCGTCGAGGAAGTGGTACGCGAACCGACGCTGCTCGAGGACGCGCGCGGTGAGCCAGACGAAGTGCTCGGCGCGGGACACCGGGGAGGGCGCCGCGCCGGGGGAGGGCACTGGGTCGGGGGATGCTCCGGTTTCGGCCATGCTCCGACGGTAGGGCGGAAAGCGTTGTCGGTGAGCCCCCTCTGCCCGGCTGCACTCTCAGGGGCGTGATGCCGCAGGCATGCGGTTGACGGTCTTCTGCGACCTGACGGCCCGTGGCGCGGGCCACGGTCAGTGGCGGAGGCCGGTCGAGGCCGGCTGGTCGAGGTCGGCTGGTCCGCGACGCCCAGGACGGTGCCGGACTTCCCACAAGCCGGAGCGTGCGCTCGAACGCCGTACGAGGCAGGCCCGGTTGGGGCATGCTGGAGTGCGCTCACCGCTCTACTTCGGTGGCAGGAGGCCGGTCGGTGTTACGCGTTCACTTCACGGCGGAAGACCTTGCCCGGACACGGGTGGCCCCAACGATCGGCGTCGCAGCGGAGGTCTACTTCAGCCTCGAGCTGTTGCGGGAGAACCGGGAGCGTCCGCACTTCCGCTCGTGGCGGTCAGCGGTCGCGGGCCGGATGGGAGCCGACACGGGTCCCTTGACGTCCCTGGTTCCGGTGCGCGGCCCCGGGCTCGATCTGCTGGCCCTGATGGGTGACGTGCCCTCTCTGGACCATGCCGTGGACAACCTGCTGCACGCCCCGGTCTCCCGGATGCGACGAGAGTTCGAGGGTCTCGACTTCCACCCCGGCCATCTGCCGTGGGCCCGGCGGGTGGCCGAGGGCGACCGCGACGCGCGGCGGGAGCTCGCCGAGGCCGTGCGCGCCTGCCATCGGCTGACCGTGGAGCCCTACTGGGACCGGGGGCGGTCCGAACTGGTCGCGCTGTCCACCCGCTGCGCGAACCTGGTGTTGGAGGGAGGCGTCGATCTGCTGCTGCGTTCGGTCTGCGCCCCACTGGTCCGCTGGCGTCCGCCGGTACTCGAGGCTCCCTACCCGCGCCGGGTCGAGGTGCGTCTCCAGGGCAGGGGGCTGATCATCACGCCCACGGTCTTCGCGAAGCGCCCGGTGAGCTTCCTGTGGGACCCGCTCGACACCGCCCAGCCACCCCGGCTGACCGTGCCGGCCCTCCGCCGGCCGCTGACCGGTGCCGAAGGGACAGAAGCGGACGGTTCCGTCGTGCGGAACCTGGAGTCCCTGCTCGGCCGCACGCGAGCTGCCGCTCTGCAGGTGACAGCGGAAGGCTGCACGACGAGCGAGCTGGCCCGCCGTCTCAACGTCACTGCTGCAGCGGCCAGTCAGCACGCGACCGTACTGCGGAACACGGACCTCATCACCACCAGCCGCCGAGGCGGATCCGTGCTGCACCTCATCACTCCCCTCGGGCTGGCCCTGCTGCGGACCGGTGTCCCGACGGAACCGTGAAACCACTACGGGCGGTCAGGCAGGTCGACTTGTCCCGGGCGGTGATCCACTTCCATGGCTTAGACGTGCCCCTGGGCATTGTTCCCGTGTCTCACAGCGGTGGCGAACATGGATCAGGGCCAGGTCGGCGCGAAGGGGCAACCTGGCCATGATCTGTTGGCGACAGCCGGGCGCCGGTGGGCGCCGTGGCGGCGATCCGCCCGAGTGAGTGTGTGTCAGCAGGTGCGTCCGACGTAGTGGGCGCCCTGGATTTTGCTGGCAGAGCCCAGCCAGGTCCTGCCCGGGGCCACGCACCGCTCGTAGTCGGGTGCCATGGCGACCCGGACGTGGATGACGACGCGCGAGCCGTCGGACGTGCAGTGGTTGTAGTAGGCGTCGGCGTGCGTCTCGTAGAAACCGCAGGGGTCGGCCGCGGCAGGGCTCGCGGTGGCGGTCACCGCTGCGAAAGAGGTGAGCACGAGCGCGGCCGAGCCGAGAGCGCTGGTCATCAGACGACGGATACGCAAAGGAGACTCCAAGGTCGCTGAGGGGACGCCCGCCAAGCCCTGTGCGTGCCGGGTCGTCGTCAATGCCACCCAGAATTGCCCGCTGGTTCGGCTCAGGCAGTCATCCCGGTGGTCCAATCACCCGAAGGATCGTTTCTCCACCGAGCCGAACGGGTCGATTGTTGAGCACGGCTCGTTCGGACCACTTCACGGACGAGACGTCCTCTGCTCCACGGCCGGACCAACGAGCACCCGGACCAACGAGCACCCGGACCAATAGTGGCGCCAACGGCACATCTGCCAGCACCTCTTAAGCCGTGGCTTAAGAGGTGGGCCGCAGGTGTCCGTCCGGCCCAGGATGTGAAGCCGCAACCGGCCCATCCCATCCTGGAGACCGCATGAAGACTCATCTCGCCGCCGCCCTCGGTACCGTCGTGCTGACCGCGGGCGCCGTGCTGGCCGCTCCCGCCGCCGGCGCCCGGACCGCGCCCGCCTATCCTCCCCCCAGCGAGTTCACCATCAACTTCGGTGCCACGTGGACCAAGGGAACCGTCACTTGGTACAACCGATCGGTCCGAGTCGTGGGGCAGCACAGGTCCGCGGTGCCGGACAGTGCGATCACGTGCCGGACCACGTGGGCCTACACCCTCCAAGGGGACCGTGGCGTGATCGGCCAGGGCGGCGGCTACCCGATCGCCTGCGGCACCGTCCAGTCCTACGACTTCGTCGTTCCCGCGGACCAGCCCGGTGGTGCCGCGTACGTCAGGGTCTGTCTCGATGACGGGAACCTCAAGGACCTCGAGTGCCTGCGCATACCCAGGCCGCTTTCGTCGGCGAGCTGAGGCCGCTGGGCCGCCCGGTCGCAGCTGCTCGGGACCCGCGCCCGGTGGGTGCCGCCGGGCTCTCGGTTCCCGCCCCGCACCGCCCGGACACCCGACACCTCAAGCACGAGGGCTGTCACTCTGGCCTGTGCCTGTGCCTGTGCCTGCGCCTGCACGCGGGCGGGCGGAACGAACCGGCTCACCCCCTCCTGGAGACCGCATGAAGACTCGTCTCGCCGCCGTCCTCGGTTCCGCCGTACTGACCGCGGGCGCCGTGCTAGGTGCTCCCGCCGCAGGCGCGCGGACCGCCGCCTACCCGACCACCCCGTTCGACGTGACCTCCGGTGCCGGCCGCCTGCGCGCCACACTGACCTGGTACAACCGGTCTGTCGGGGCCGACGGAACACTCCGGGCCGTCGGCTGCCACAGCGCGTGGTTCGGAGCCTACGGTGCCGCTGGTGAGGAGCTCGGCTCCTGGGGCACCGGCACTAAGTGCGACGGGACATTTCCGTTCAAGGCCGAAATCCCTGCGAATGCGCCCGGCGGAGCCGCGTACGTCAGGGTCTGCATCAGCGATGTGAATGCGAATTCGAGCAAGTGCGTACGGTACGAACGGCCTTGACCCATCCGACCGGCCGGAAAGTGCCATAGCCACACCGGCCCCGGGCGGAACAACACGCGAGGCAACCTGCCGGGGGGCGGGGGCAGACCGCTCCCCGGATCCTTTACAGGAACGGCAGGACGAAGTCGTAGCCGGCCATGTAGTGCGCGGCACCCGCGGGGCAGACACCGTTGGTGGGGTAGCCGTAGAAGAAGATCCCGTAGCACTTGTTGCAGAAGCGCCAGTTCCGCTGGGAGTTGGCAGTCGGCGGGATGTCGTGCGGCAGGACGAAGTCGTAGTCGCCCGTGGCTTTCCCGTGGCTGTCACCAGTGGGGCAGCGGCCATTGGTCGGGTATCCGTAGAAGTACATGCCGAAGCACTTGGGGCAGAAGCGCCAGTTGCGCTGTGCGGTGGGGGTCTCCGGGACGTCGTGCGGCAGATTGAAGTTGTACCCGGCCGAATCGTGACCGCTGCCCGCCGGGCAGGCACCATCCGAGGGGTAGCCCCGGAAGAACAGGCCGTAACACTTGGTGCAGAAACGCCAATCCGACTGACTGGCGCGGATCGCCTCGGGCGTCCGGGTGGTCGCTCGCGCTTCGGCCTGGCCTGCGGTCACCGCCGCGCAGGCCACACCGGCAGTGGCGCCGACTGCCCTGACCAGCCAAGCCCGGCGGCCCGGGTCGTCCACCGCACTCCGTCTCGGCCTGCCTTCCGATGCTCGCGGTACGTCCATGTACAGCTCCTCTCCGACGGTGAGCCCTGCAGCAAGACTCCCTCCGAAAGTGCACGTCCCACGCCAAGTGTTCAGCTGGTCGCCGTCTGCGACAACGATTGTGCGGAAGCAGGCCGAATCGAGACGGTGCCCGGCAGCCTGCTTCGGTCTCAGTCCGTAGACGTCGTGGCGGTGGCCATCAGCCGCATGGCTTCGGCTTCGTCGGTACCGGGCGGTACGACCAGCAAGTCCCACCTGCCCCTGCCGGGCGCGAGCAGACAGACCGTGGCGGTGGCGGGCCGGCCGGCGGCGCGGTGCAGGTGCAGCACGTGGTTGGCGATGAGCATCCGCCCCGGGAAGTCGGACCACAGGTCACCGTTCACAGTGACGTGAATGATCCGCGACCAGCCGTGTGGCAACGCGCGGAGCAGGACGGGCAGTTCGGTGACCAGTTCATTGGTACGGGGCCACCAGGCACCGTCGATGAGATGAGGTCCGCCTTGCGGCGGCGTCAGGCTCAGCCGGACGAGGGGCAGGAGCGGGGAAAGCGCGGGGGACGGAGGGAGGAGCGTGGTCATGTCGTTCTCCTGGGCGATCTCCTGCGAAGGAGGTGGGGTGCCGATGGGTCAGGTGCGTCGGGCGGCGACGCGGTCAGGAGCGGGCCAGTGCACGTCGCGTACCCAGCCGAGGCGTTCGAGAAGGCGGATGAGGGCGGCGGAGGGGTCGATCTGGCCGCGGTCCACGCCGTGGCGGGCGCTGGTGGGGTCGGCGTGGTGGAGGTTGTGCCAGCTCTCTCCGAACGAGATCAGGGCCAGGGGCCACAGGTTGGTGGCCCGGTCGTGGCGCCGGGTGCGGAAGGGGCGCTGTCCGATCACGTGGCACAGGGAGTTGACGCTCCAGGTCACGTGGTGGAGCAGCGCGATGCGCACGAGGCCCGCCCACAGCAGAGCGGTGACGGCGTGGACCCAGGTGCCGCCGATCGCCCAGCCGAGCGCGAAGGGCAGGGCCAGGGTGAGTACGCACAGCGCGGGAAAGGCCCGGGACACGGCGCGGATGTCGCGGTCGGCGAGCAGGTCGGGTGCGTATCGCTCGGCGGAGGTGGGGTCATTGCGGAACAGCCAGCCGACATGGGCGTGGGCGAGGCCGCGCAACTGGCCGCGCAGGTGGGTGCCGTAGCGGTAGGGGGAGTGCGGGTCGCCGGGGCGGTCGGTGAAGGCGTGGTGGCGGCGGTGGATGGCGACCCAGCCGATGACGTCGCCCTGAAAGCTCATCGACCCGGCCACCGCGAGCACGATCCGTACGGGGCGGGCGGCACGGTACCCGCCATGAGTCAGGCCGCGGTGGAAGCCGACGGTGACGCCGAATCCCGTGACCACGTAGAGGGCGAGGGCGAGCAGGACGTCAGCGGGATGGATGAGTCGCCCCCACAGCAGCCAGCCGGCCAGGCCGAGTGCCAGGAAGGGCAGGACGACGATGACCGCCGTCAACGTCACGTAGAGCCGCTCGGCGCCTCTGCGTGTCGGCACCGGGCGGTTGGCATCGGGGAAGGGCGCCGTCCCGTCGTACTTCTGGGACGCGGCGCCGTCTTGCGGTGGGGCCAAGACGTGGGGTGAGGAGGAACTGGGGGGCATGCAAGGCTCCTTGACCTCGGTCCGGAGGGGGAGGCCGGGGTCCGGGGCCAGGAATCCGTGGTGGGTGACCTGAGAGTCAGGCCATGTCGTCGATGTGGGTGTGCCGTGCCCGCGAGCGACTGTCGCCGAGCCGCGCGCCGAGCGGTGTCGCCGTATGCCCGGTCATGTCCTGCGACCCTTCGCGGCTCTGTTGGTCCGGCGCCGTGGGCGGAGGCGTCCGCGGCCCCCGTCCCGGTGGTCGCGACGGCCGGGGACAGCGGGCGCAGCGGCGGTGGCGGGTTGCGGCCGTGCGGGGTTGTGGGCGCCGCGACGGCCTGTGACGCGTTGGCTGTACTGGCACGGTGTGATCCGTTCGGCGCGCTGGTCGTGCTGGATCAAGAGCGCTCCCAGGGCGATCATCGCGAGGATTGCAACGCTGGTGAGGCCGGTCTCCATGGCCCGTCACCTTCCGCCGACCGCGCCGACGGGTGCGGCCATGGCGCCGCCCTCCGCCTCCCACGCCTCTGATTGCGGGCGGGCGGGAGAGCCCGTATCGGCTGAGGCCGTGGGGTGCCGGTCACGCTCGTCGGCGATGAGCGCGCTGCCCGTTCGGACGATCAGCGGATCACAGGCGGCGGCCATGAGCCGTGCGGCGGCTTCCGCACCGGTCTCCGGCGGGATGATCAGCAGGTCCCAGCGCCCGACGTGGTAGGAGAGCAGCAGGAGTTGGTGCGGGTCCTGCTCGGCGCGGAACCAGCCGACTTTGACCACATGGCCGTCGACGGGGACCTTGCGCGGTACGGTCGGCCAGTACGTCGGGTTGACCGTGACGCGCGTGATGCGTCCCCACAGCGGGTCCAACAGGTCGGTCAGAGCGGGAAGTTCACGAGCGAGGTCCCGGGAGCGCGGCCACCAGGCGCCGTCAAGCAGTCCGGAGGGCGTGCCAGGATGCCTGAAGGACAGCCGCAACGGCGAGGCGTCCGAAGACCTGGCGATCGGCGTGGTGGGCGGGGGTCGTGCGGTGAGCACCGTCATGGTGTCGACCTGTCCCCGGACTCTGGCGTGCCAGGGCCCGTGTTGTCGCCCCGAGAGAGATACCGACATGGAAGCCGGTCAAGGAATGCCCTCGGTACGGCCGAGCCTACTCCTGCGGCGGCCCTGACCACGACTGTCCGGAGCGAGTGGAACTGGACAACCCGCCGGATATGCCCATCAGAGAGCGCCGAACCCGGCCGGCGTCCAGCCCTTGAGACCGGGCGGTGCCGGCCGCCTTCTGCTGTGCGATGGGGACTACCCTGAAGTACGGACGTCCTGGACCCCGGCGGACCTGTTGTCGCTCGACCCGGATGGCTGTGGGGGGGCGGACCTCTTCGTCCGATCACCTGGCGCATCCCCTGGAGGGAACGGGGCGGGCCATCTGTCTCCCTGGACAGACTGCCGGATCGTCCGTTCGCCGCCTCCGCCGAATGAATTCCCCTGCCGGGAGCCCCGTGGAGGAGCCGGTAGTCCGGCCACATCCCATGGCTCTGCCCGGCAGGTCTCTGGAACGAGGCGTCATGCCCCTGCCCCCGTTGAACATCTACCGGCACGACACAGGGAACCGGGCCCTGATCACCCTCGCCGGGGAGATCGACCTGGAGACGGTGCCAACGATGCGCACCACCCTGGAGCGGTGCCTGCGCGATGGCATGCGCACCATCGACGTCGACCTCACCCCTGTCACCTTCTGCGACTGCAGCGGCCTCAACGCCTTCATCGAGACGTTCCTGCGCACCGCCGCGACCGGCGGGACACTGTGCCTGCACTACCCGCCGCCCATGCTGACCTGGATGATTGAGCTCACCGACGCCGGTTTCCTGCTCCTGGGGCCGTCGGTTGTGCCAGGCCCGGGTTCTCGCCCTGCCGCCCTCCTCGCCACCGCACCGGCCCCGCTTCCTACGGGCTTCGATGCCGCGCACCGGCTGGTTCCGGCCGCCTCCGCCGTTTCGGGCGGTGTGCTGTGATGGCCTGGCTCCGGCGGGATCCTTCGCGGGCGCCCGTCGGCGGCGCGTCGTCCGACTTGGCCGGGGTGCGGCTTCGGAGGGTGAACCGCTGGCTGGCGGAGGACGTGCGCCAGGATCTGGCGGAGCTGTACGTGGCTTTCTGCGAGACCGGGCCGGAGGAGGAGTACCGCAGTCGCGGCCGGGAGGAGTTCCTGAGCCGACTGGCCGATGACATCCGCCGGCCGGGGTTCGCCATGGTGGTCGCCGAGACGGATGGTCTGGTGGGCTGTGCCTTCGGATTCCCGGTGCGCGGCGACGGCTCCTGGTGGCACGGCTTCGACGGTGCGCTGCCGCGCAGCATCGGGCAACTCACCGAGTCCGATGGTGTTTTCGCGGTCACCAACGTTCTCGTCCGCCCGCATCCGCTGGATCAGGACCTGGCACGACGTCTGCAGGAACGACTGCTCACCGACCATCAGGCATCACTCGGGGCCACCTCGGTGGATCCGGCCGACCGCCCGGCTCTGAGTGCCTTGCGGTCCTGGGGGTGGCAGGACATCGGAGCGATCTGGCGGCCGGGACCGCCCACGATGTTCCGCGTGCTGGTGCTTCCTCTCGGAGAGCGAACCGTGGAGCGGCTGAAAGGGCTGGGGCACCACGCCTGGACCCGGGGGTCGGGATGACACTCAACAGCCGGTCGTCCCGGATCCGCTTTCTGGTCGCGGAGCAGGCGGCCCGACGTGGTGCCGGGGTCGGTGTGCTGGATGTGTGCACCGCGGCGGTGACCTCGCTGCCGGTCGGCGGTGCCGGGATGTCGGCGATGTCCCGGACCGCGGCGAGCCACCCGCTGTGCAGTACCGATGACACCAGCGAACGGCTGGAGGAGCTGCAGCTCACACTGGGCGAGGGGCCGTGCGTGGACGCCTTCACGCATGGCGTGACCGTCCTGACGCCCGATCTGCGGACCGGTGAACTGCGGGACTGCTGGCCCGTGTTCGCCGATGCCGCTCTGGAGACCGGAGCACGTGCGGTATTCGCGCTGCCCCTGCAGATAGGAGCGGTCAGTCCCGGCGTCCTGGATCTCTATGCCCAGGACCCGGTCCGGCTGAACGCGGAGGAACTGGCTGACGCACTGGCCTTCGCCGAGTTCGCGACGCTGGTCCTGCTCGACGCTCGGATCGACGCGACGGGCGGTCCACCCGAGGTCGGCGCCGCCCATGGGCACATCGAGGACCTGGGAGGGTACCGGGCGGAGATCTCCCAGGCCACCGGCATGCTCACCGTCCAGCTCGGCGTCGGCGTCGACGAAGCCTTCGTCCGGCTGCGCGCCCACGCCTACGCCCAGGGGCACCGGCTCACCGTGGTGGCCGCCGACGTGGTGGCCCGACGGCTCCGCTTCTCCCCGGACGCGGACCCGACCAGGACCGGCGAGGACATGTGATGCCCTCGCCGGTCCGAGCAGCGAGGCCGCGCCGTGCTTCCCCTCCCCCTCCAGCAGGGCTAGCTCCTTTCAAGGACGTCGACGGCGAATGAGCGGCTCCTGGCCAGGACTTCGTCGAGTTGGTAGACAATTTTGCCGCCAGTCGTCTGCCGTTCTCACTCCGTCGATGCGCAGGCGGGTGGCGGTGTTTTCCAGCTGGACGCGGGAGCGGGCGGAGCAAAGGGGCCCACCAGCCAGTCCGCGAACAGCACTCCTGCGGCGCTCGCCCCGAGTATCCCCACGCAGCGGGGGGCAGCAAGCGCAGGAAGTCGGTCAGGTCGGACGGCAACACACCACCCGTCCGGGCCTATGCTGCAAAGCGGACGCCCCGGACCCCGGCCACGCACTGCCAGTCGGGCACGCTGCCGCCCTGCGTGTCCTCCGGCCTTCCGAACCGAGGATCGAGTGGAGCCAGCTCCGGAGCAGGAGGCACTACGGATCGCGGCAGTACGCCGTTACGACGTACTGGACACCCCGCCCGACGGAGCATTCGACAGAATTGCCGCCCTTGCCGCCCGCCTCTTCGGCACACCGGCCGCGACAGTGGCGATCGTGGACACCGACCGGGTCTGGTTCAAGGCCACGTACGGCCTGACGGGGGTCGCCCAGATCGGCCGGGAGCCGGGGCTGTGCACCTCGGCCATCCTCACCGACGGCCCCCTGGTCGTCCCCGACACGCTTCAGGATCCGCTCGCCCGCACCCACGAACTGGTCACGGGGCCGACGCGGGCACGCTTCTACGCAGCAGCCCCGATCGTCACCCGGGACGGGCACCGCCTGGGCACCGTCGAGGTGCTGGACACCGTGCCGCGCCGGATCACGCCTGAGCAGGCCGGAGCCCTGGCCGATCTGGCCGCGTTGGTGATGGACGCGCTGGAACTGCGGCTGTCGGCGCTGCGGATGCTCCGAGCGGAGCGGGAACTCGTGGTGGCCGAACACACGGCGCGCGAGCGGTCCGAGCGGGACCGGTCCGAGATCGCCGCCTATGCCTCCACCCTGCAGCGCACCCTGCTGCCGCCCGCGCTGCCGGAGGTGCCGGGGCTGGAAGCGGCCTGCCACTACACCACCGCATCGGTCCACGACGTGGGCGGCGACTTCTACGACGTCTTCCCGCTCGGCACCGGACGGTGGGCGTTCTTCCTCGGCGACGTCAGCGGCCGGGGCGCCCCCGCCGCCGCCCTGACCTCGCTGATCCGCTACACGCTGCGCACCACCGCCCTGCTGGAGCCGGACCTGTGTGCCGTACTCCGGGTGCTGAACTCCACTCTGCTGTCCGACTGTGCGGACGGCAGCCACTTCTGCACACTGGTCTTCGGCACCCTTGCCCCCGACCCCACGGGAGGCTTCGCCGTCGCCCTGGCCGGTGGCGGCCACCTTCCGGCCTACTCGCTGCACCCGGCCCGCCGCAACGGTCTCGACCGGGCCGCAGCCCGGGCCGAGCCGGTGAACCTGCCCGGCGGCATGCTCGTAGGCGCCCTGCACCAGGCCGACTTCACCTCCCGGGCCCTGCAACTCCTGCCCGGCGAGGCTCTTTTCCTCTACAGCGACGGAATCACCGAGGCCCGCACCTCCAGGGGCGCCCGGTTCGGTGAGGCCGGACTTGCCGCCCATCTCACCCACCACGCCGCCACCAACCGGGCTCTCGGTGCCTCCGCGATCATCGAAGACCTCACCGGACTCCTCGCCACCTTCCCCACCGGTCCCGCCGACGATGTCGCGCTCCTCGCCTTGAGCGCGAGTCCGACGACACCGGCCACGGCGCCCTCCGGCGCGTCGGGCACCGCCCACACCAGCGTGCCCTTCCCCGCGGAGGTTTGGGATCCATGCGCGGGGCCACCCGAAGTGGGCGCCCGCCGATCGGCCGGGACGAAGGCATCGGAGAGTTGAGCCCACAGCTCCCGGTGCCGTCCGCTGTGCATCCAAGCCGTCACAAGCGGTCATGCAGGCGCCTCAGCGCGCGGCGCAGCTCCCGCCGCATCTGCTCGGGGAGTTCCTCCTCTCGCGTCGTGGCAACCAGAGCCGCCGCCACGCCCCGGAGTTTGACGTTGCAGTGCTGCGACACGTCCACCAGCAGGCCCCAGGCCCTCTCGCTGGAGCACGGTGCCAGGGCCATCAGCATGCCGCGCGCCTGGTCGATCTCCGCACGGCTCGACAGCGCCCTGACCAACTGATCGTTCTTCGCACGCAGTTTGATGACCTCGGCCACCAGAGCCGCATCCTCCGCCGAAGCCGCAGCGGTCACCGTCACGTGCTGTGCGGCATGGGGCATGGTCGCTCGATGCACGGTGCCTACCTCGCAACGCAGTGACCGCAGCCATGGCCTATGCGTGCCGTCGTCGGCGGTCAGCGGTGGTGCTGCTCGTCCCGACGGTCCTGGCGACTCCAGAGCCCCTGACGCTGTCGGCGGTAGCGGCGGTCCCAGCGGTTCTCACGGTCTCTGCGGTCCCGGTAGTCGCGGTACTCGAAACCACCGTTCCGGCCTCGGCTGCCCGCACGCCCCGGGCCGTAGCGCACTGCCGCGAAGATCAGCACGGCTGCGACGGCCCACCACAGAGGGTGGAGGAAGCCGAAGCCGAAGAGGGCCACGATGAGAAGGGCGAACAAGACGATCACAGTGGCCTCCCCGGCCGGAGCGGGACCTCGCTGCCGGGGACTGGGGCCTCGCTCCGCAGCGTAGTCCCGTCAAGAGGCTGTGGATACACCCGGCCGCCGCTCGGGACTACCCGACGCAGAGGGCGCTCTGAGCTCTGGGCTGCCCCGGCAGGCACTCCCCGCAACCGTCCACCACGCCCACTGCGTCCATAGGTGCCGCAGCCCGCACGCAGCGGTCCTCGGCCGGAGCGGCACTGAAGCCCTCGCCACCCTCGCTGACCGGCGCCATCCGCGTATGCGGGGCCATGCTGAGGGCATGCCCCCGATGACGTCGCCGTGAGATTTCCGTTACCGCGCGACACTCCGAGCCGGAGAGCCGATCGTCCCGCTCACCCGGTGGCCCGGTCATGCCGACCCAGGTTCTACTCTGCGTACGTATACGCATACACACTTCATGCCTGATGCAGGTACGCGAGGGCGCACCGTCATGGATGCTTGTTTGGTGTCTGGATTCGACGGGGCGGCGCACTCCCTGATGCCCCCTGACAGGAACGTGTGCGTGCGGAGAGCAGGGAACGTGCAGGTCAGAGTGGGTGTGGAGCAGATGGCATGCGGTTGACGGTCTTCTGGCAGCGGATGGCAGATCACTTCGGTGCGGGGTACGCCGATTCCTTCGCGCGCGACCACGTGATGGCGGAGCTGGGCGGCCGCACGGTCCACGAGGCGCTGGACGCGGGCTGGGACGCCAAGGACGTCTGGCGCGCGGTGTGCACGGCGATGGACGTACCGGCCGAAAAGCGCTGAGCACGGCCGGTTCGTCGGCAACCGGAACGCCTCCGGCGAGGTGTCACGCGCGCGTACGTCCCGTCCCAAGATGTGAGGGTGGCGGCCGAATGTCCGCGGCGTGGGCGAGACTGGCCCCGTGGCACCGACAGACGAGACCGCGCAGGTCACCCAGAACACCGCTCCACTCGGCACGACGCCGCCGGCACAGCCCCCCGCCGGGGCGGAGGCAGGGCAGGGCGCCCGCATGCCGCGCTGGCTGCCGCGCGCCATGGTGCTCGCCCTCGCGCTCATCGCCTGCTTCCAGCTGGGTAGTTGGGCGTTCCACCAGCTGACCGGGCTGCTGATCAACATCCTGATCGCGTTCTTCCTGGCGCTCGCGGTCGAACCGGCGGTGAGCTGGATGGCGGCGCGCGGGCTGCGCAGGGGCTTTGCCACGTTCCTGGTCTTCCTGAGCGTCGTGATCGTCAGCGCGGGGTTCATCACGCTGATGGGATCCATGCTCGCGGGCCAGATCGTGGACATGGTCGAGGACTTCCCCGACTACCTCGACAAGGTCATCAGCTGGATCAACCAGACCTTCCACACGGACCTCTCCCGCGTCGAGGTCCAGGACAGCCTGGTCCACTCCGACTGGCTGCAGAAGTACGTGCAGAACAGCGCCAGCGGCGTCCTGGACGTCTCCGCGCAGGTCCTCGGCGGTCTGTTCCAGCTCCTGACGATCCTGCTGTTCTCGTTCTACTTCGCGGCCGACGGGCCGCGGCTGCGGCGCGCGCTGTGTTCGGTGCTGCCGCCCGCCAAGCAGGCGGAGGTGCTGCGGGCCTGGGAGATCGCGGTCGACAAGACCGGCGGCTACCTCTACTCGCGCGGCCTGATGGCGCTGATCTCCGGCGTCGCGCACTACATCCTGCTGCAGGTGCTGGGCGTCCCCTACGCGCCCGTGCTCGCCGTGTGGGTGGGCCTCGTGTCGCAGTTCATCCCCACCATCGGCACGTATCTGGCGGGCGCCCTGCCGATGCTGATCGCCTTCACGGTCGACCCCTGGTACGCGCTCTGGGTGCTGGTCTTCGTAGTCGTCTACCAGCAATTCGAGAACTACGTGCTGCAGCCCAAGCTCACCGCCAAGAGCGTGGACATCCACCCCGCGGTGGCGTTCGGTTCGGTCATCGCGGGCACGGCGCTCCTCGGCGCGGTCGGGGCGCTCATCGCCATCCCCGCCGTCGCGACGCTGCAGGCCTTCCTCGGGGCGTACGTGAAGAGGTACGACGTCACGGACGATCCCCGGGTGCACGGGCGCAGGCGCCCGACCGGGGCGCCCCTCCTCGAGCGTATGCGGCGCGCGCTGCGCGGGCCGAACAGGCCGGAGGCGCCACCGGCCTCCGATGCCCACCCGAAGCCGGACGGGCATCGGTAAGGGAAGCGCCGAACTCGTCCGCGAGGCCCGAGAGGCCCGCGAGCCGCTGGTGCACCCGTGCCGTCGGCCCGCGGCGTGCCATGCTTGACAGTAAAATCGAACATCCATTCTCATGGGGTGTCCGGCGGCGGTTTCCCGGGGGTGTGGCAGAGGATTCCCGGGACGCTTCAGAGGATTTCGGCGAGGGTCGGCCTCGAGTTATCCACAGGCTGGACGGGCGTCGGGGCGGATTGTCAGTGGCAGGCGTTAGCGTCTTTGACGTGAAGCGATCGACTCAAGCAAATCGGGTGGAACCCATGGCAGGAACCGACCGCGAGAAGGCGCTGGACGCCGCGCTCGCACAGATTGAACGGCAATTCGGCAAGGGCGCAGTGATGCGCATGGGCGAGCGGCCGAACGAGCCCATCGAGGTCATCCCCACCGGGTCGACCGCGCTCGACGTCGCGCTCGGCGTCGGCGGCATCCCGCGCGGCCGTGTGGTGGAGGTGTACGGACCGGAGTCCTCCGGCAAGACGACCCTCACGCTGCACGCCGTGGCCAACGCCCAGCGGGCGGGCGGCGCGGTGGCCTTCGTGGACGCGGAGCACGCCCTCGACCCCGAGTACGCGAAGAAGCTCGGCGTCGACATCGACAACCTCATCCTGTCCCAGCCGGACAACGGCGAGCAGGCCCTCGAAATCGTCGACATGCTGGTCCGCTCCGGCGCCCTCGACCTCATCGTCATCGACTCCGTCGCCGCCCTGGTGCCGCGCGCGGAGATCGAGGGCGAGATGGGTGACTCGCACGTGGGCCTCCAGGCCCGCCTGATGAGCCAGGCGCTCCGGAAGATCACCAGTGCGCTCAACCAGTCCAAGACCACCGCGATCTTCATCAACCAGCTCCGCGAGAAGATCGGCGTGATGTTCGGCTCGCCCGAGACCACGACCGGTGGCCGGGCCCTGAAGTTCTACGCCTCGGTGCGCATGGACATCCGCCGCATCGAGACCCTCAAGGACGGCACGGACGCGGTGGGCAACCGCACCCGCGTCAAGGTCGTCAAGAACAAGGTCGCGCCGCCCTTCAAGCAGGCCGAGTTCGACATCCTCTACGGCCAGGGCATCAGCCGCGAGGGCGGCCTGATCGACATGGGCGTCGAGCACGGCTTCGTCCGCAAGGCGGGCGCCTGGTACACGTACGAGGGCGACCAGCTCGGCCAGGGCAAGGAGAACGCCCGCAACTTCCTGAAGGACAACCCCGACCTCGCCAACGAGATCGAGAGGAAGATCAAGGAGAAGCTGGGCGTCGGTGTGAAGCCCGAGGCCCCGGCCGACGAGCCGGTCGCCGACGAGGCGGTCGCGGCTCCGGCCGACGACGCCAAGGCGGTGCCCGCGCCGGCGGCGAAGGTCACCAAGTCCAAGGCCGCGGCGGCCAAGAGCTAGTCCGTGACACGACGAACCGACTGGGCGGACCACACCGCCCCCGAAAGCCGCACCGGCCCCGCCGGGCGGGGCCACGGGGACGGTGCGGATCAGTACGGCACAGGCCGGGACGGCAGCAGCGGCGACAGCTTCGAGGGCGGTGACGGCAGCAGGCTCGGGGACGGCGGCCGTCAGGACGGTGACGGTCGCGGCCGAGGGCGTCGGCGACGGCGTGGCGGCTTCGGCGACCACCAGGACAGCGGTTCCCCTTCCTCGTCGAGGGCCGAGAAGGGGGAGCCGCCCCAGGGGGATCCGGCGGAGCGGGCACGGGCGATCTGTCTGCGTCTGCTCACCGGCACCCCGCGTACGCGCAAGCAGCTCGCGGACGCGCTGCGCAAGCGGGAGATCCCCGACGACGTGGCGGAGGAAGTGCTCTCCCGCTTCGAAGAGGTCGGTCTGATCAACGACAGCGCCTTCGCGGACGCCTGGGTGGAGTCCCGGCACCACGGCCGGGGCCTGGCGCGTCGCGCGCTCGCACGGGAGCTGCGCACCAAGGGCGTGGACTCCACGCTGATCGACGAAGCGGTGGGGCAGCTCGACCCGGAGCAGGAGGAGGAGACCGCGCGCGAGCTCGTGGCCCGCAAGCTCCGGTCCACGCGAGGCCTCGACCGTGACAAGCGCCTGCGCCGCCTCGCGGGCATGCTCGCCCGTAAAGGTTACGGGGAGGGCATGGCGCTCAGAGTGGTCCGGCAGGCCCTGGAGGAAGAGGGCGAGGAGACCGAGGACTTGGGGTACGGGACGTTCTGAGCGGGCCGCTCCCACGGGGGTGGGGCGGCAACCGGAGCGATCCACGTACCCCAACTGACGCTCCGCAGGGAGGGGTTACCCCCCTGCGGAGGCGCCGGACCACCGCGGCGCACGGAGAGCTGGGCACGGACGACTGTGCGGACGCACTCACGCCGACATGCTCACGCGGACGTCCTCACGTCCCGGCAGTCACCACCGGCAGTCCCGCCGCCCGCCACGCCTGGAACCCGCCGACGAGATCCGTGGCGTGACGCAGGCCCAACTGCCGCAGGGAGACGGCCGCGAGGCTGGACGCGTACCCCTCGTTGCAGATCACGACGGCACGCAGATCGTGCCCGGTGGCCTCCGGAGCGCGATGACTGCCCTGGGGGTCGAGGCGCCACTCCAGTTCGTTGCGTTCGACGACGAGCGCTCCGGGGATCAGCCCGTCGCGCTCGCGCAGCGCGGCATAGCGGATGTCGACCAGGAGGCCACCGTTCCCGGCGACCTCGTACGCCTCCTTCGGAGTGAGCCGGTCGAGGCCGAGGCGTACGTGCTCCAGCAACTCGTCGATGCCGACGGGACGTTCACCGTCCGGTCCTGCGGCACCCGCACGGCCGACGCCCTCGCCGTCACTCACTGCCAGTCCTCCGGGCGCTCCACGGACTCGAGACGGAGCACGTCGCCGGTCCGGCTGTACCGGCGGATGCGCGGCAGGGGAGGGTAGTAGGCGTGCACGGAGACGGCGTGCTCGGTCGGCGACTGGTTGAGCACCTCGTGCACGTGGTTCGTGCCGAAGGCGCGGCCCTCGCCGGTCGTCAGCTCCCGTTCGCGGTCGACGTCGTCGGAGAGTTCCAGGGTCTTCCACCCGTCGGTGGGCAGGCGCGCGGCGAGCGAGTTCTCCTTGAGGGTGCCCGCCGCGGTGAGGAAGGCGCCGACCGACTCCGCGTGGTCGTGCCAACCGGTCCCGGTGCCGGGCGGCCAGCCGATCAGCCAGGCCTCGCTGCCGCCGGGGCCTTGCAGGCGCACCCAGGTGCGGCCCTCGGGGTCGAGCGGCAGGGAGGCGATGAGCTCGGCGTCGGCCGCGGTGCGGCGGACGAAGGCGAGGAGTTCGGCGGTGGTGGGCGCCGAGGTACGCCCGGGCGCGGTGGAGGAAGGGGCAACAGACACGGGTACCGTCCTGGAGGTTCGCGGAAGGGCGCGCGAGTCGACCCGGAAGCGGGGGCTCAGCGCGCGAGGAGAAAAGGCGAATTCAGCAGGACGGGTGACACACGCAGCCTGCGTAGCGGACGAGGTCCATGTGGACCCTCCGCCACAGGCGTACATCGGTGTCGGTCACGATCCGGAGTAGACCACGGGGGTGTGGGCCGGTCAACCCTGGCTCAGCATGCGGTCAGCCGGGTTCGAGGCGTGGGAGAGCGGGCCCCGGAGCGCGGTCCGGCCGGGCTCCGGAGCGCGCTCTGGCCGGGCTCCCGACGCGAGCGGCGCGCGCCCCGGCGGCGGCACGAAGTCTCCCCGTACGCCCTCCTGGGGAGCGCCCTGGCGGCGGGACCGAGGTCCCCCTGTGCGTCCTCCTGGGGAGCGCCCTGGCGGCGGAACCGAAGCCCCCTGTGCACCCCCCCCTGGGGAGCGCCCGGCAGCGGAACCGAGGCGCCCCCGTGTGCCCTCCTGGTAGCGCCCCAGCAGCGGGACCGAAGTCTTCCCGTGCGCCCTCCTGTGAACACCCAGCGGCGGGACCGAAGTCTCCCCCCGCCCGCCCACCTGGGAGCGCCCCCTCACACCCGCGGCCGCCCGGCCCCCGCAGCGCTCTCCTCCTCGGCCGACCGGTCCGGTCGCCCCGTACCGCCCCCGCGCCCCGCCGGTGCGGCGCCGCCCAGCGCGGTCTCGGCCGCCGCGTACAGCTCGGCCGGGCGCACCCCCGAGAGCGCGGTGACCAGATGGCCGTCGGGGCGTACGAGCAGCAGCGAGTGGGCGGCGGCACCGGGGTAGCTCTCCGCGACGAGCAGCTCGGCGGGGTGCGGCAGGGCCGCGACGGCGGCGGCGAGTCGCGGCATGATCCCGGCCGTCACCCAGTGTCGCCGCTCCCACACCACGGTGCCCGGCGCGACGAGGACGACGATCAGCTGCCCGAGCCCGAGCCGGTCCCGCAGCTGGACGAAGGACCCGTCGGGCGCGGTGACCAGCACATCGGCGACCGCAGCCCCGGGCTCCGTACCCACCGCCGTGACGGACTCGGAAGGCGCGGGCGCCAGCGGCGACTCGGCGTACGAGGAGGGCGCGCCGAGCGGGCCCCGCCCCACATGGCCGTCCGTGAGCAGCGTGTCGTGGCCGCGCGCCGTCCCGGGCACGTACGAGCGCAGGCCCTTGCCGCCCCGCAGCACGGGCAGTGCCTGGTCGGCGGCGCGCAGCCGTGCGGCCACACCGGCCCGCCGCTCGACCTGATAGCTGTCGAGCAGCGCTTCGCGCGGCCCGTGGTGCCAGGCCAGCGCCAGCTTCCAGGCGAGGTTGTCGGCGTCCCGCAGCCCCTCGTCGAGCCCCTGGCTGCCGAGCGCGCCGAGCAGATGCGCGGCGTCCCCGGCGAGGAAGGCACGACCGACCCGCCACCGTCGGGCGAGCCGGTGGTGGACGGTGTGCACCCCCGTGTCGAGCAGTTCGTACGGCGGGGTGGCACCGCCGCACCAGCCCGCGAGGGTCTCCCGGATGCGCAGGACGAGCGCGTCGGGCGTCACGAGCTCGCCGCGCGGCGGGAGCAGCCAGTCGAGTCGCCACACCCCGTCGGCGAGCGGGCGGCCCGTCACCTCGGCGCCTCCGCCGCGCCACGGAGGCAACCGATGCAACAACGCGTGGCCCGGCCAGGGAAGTTCCGTGCGCAGCGAGGCCACGGCGTGTCGCTCGACGGCCGTACGCCCCGGGAAGCGGACGTCGAGGAGTTTGCGCACCGTGGAACGGGCCCCGTCGCACCCCACCAGGTAACTGCCCCGCCACCACGTGGCCTTGGGCCCCCGGGTGTGCGCGGTGAGCCCGGCGGGGTCTTCTTCGAGGGAGTCGAGCTTGCTCTCCACCGCGACCTTGACGAGCCGCTCCTCGGCGATGGCCTCGCGCAGCGCCCCGGTCAGCACGTGCTGCGGGAGATGCAGCGGAGCGGGGATCTCGCCGCCGAAGTCGAGCTCCTGCATCAGCTGCTTGCGCCGTACGGAGCGCCAGCCGGCCCACCGGGCACCTGACTCCGAGTCACCGAACGAGTGACCCGCGAGCCGCTCCACGAACGCCGCGGTGTCCTCGCGGAGCACGACGGTCCGCGCGGGCCGCTGCTCGTCCTTGCCGGGGCCCTCGTCGAGGACGACGGTGGGCACAGAGTGGCGGGCCAGGGCGAGGGCGAGGGCGAGCCCCACGGGCCCCGCGCCGACAACGATCACCGGGTCCACGGCGCACACCCTCCGGCCCGACGGGCTCCGAGGGTCCGGGCTGCCCGGAAGCGCTGGACGTACGTACAGGAACTGGCAGTTGGAGCCCGGTGCACGATCACAGAATGTATGCAACCCATTGCTTGTGCTTGCGTCAAGCGAGGGCGGCGCCGACGGGACCACCCTCGTCACCGCCACGTCCGATCGTCCCACCCATCGCGGGCTCGCCCCGCCGACCCGCCGGGGCGGCGCGGGCGGACGCGCACGAAGGGGAGGCAACGGCTCGCGGCCGCTGCCTCCCCTGATTCCGTGGACCCGCTTGATTCCGTGGATCCGCTTGACTCCGTGGACCCGATTCCCGGGCCGACGTGTTCCTAGTCCGCCTTGGCCGGCGGCCCGTCGGGCCCGTCGGACGTGCCGGGGCCCTCGGGACGGCCGGCCGGCGCACCGTCCCCCTTCGGGCCGTCCGTGGCCGGGCCGAGCGGTTCGGACGGGTCGAGCACCCCGGGGGCCTCGGCCGGTTCGGCGGCCGCCGCCACGGCGATGCCCGTCTTGGCGCGCCGCCCGCGCTTCTCGACCCAGGTGGCGAGCGCGGAGAGCGCCATGCACATCGCCACGTAGATCGTGCCGACGACCATGATCACCGGAACGTAGATGTACTGGCCGTTGACGAGGGTGGTGTTGGCAAGCTGCCGGCCTGCGTACAGCAGCTCCGCGTACGTGATGATGTAGCCGAGTGACGTGTCCTTCAGCGTGACCACCAGCTGGCTGATGATCGTGGGCAGCATGGACCTGATCGCCTGCGGCAGCAGCAGCATCGTCATGACCTGGGACTTGCGCAGTCCCAGCGCGTAGGCGGCCTCGACCTGGCCGCGCGGTACGGCGTTGAAACCGGCCCGGAGCACCTCTGCCTGCACCGCGCCGTTGTAGATCGCCAGGCCGATGACCAGGGCCCAGAAGCCGTTATTCGTCCCGATGGCGCCGAGGTCGCCCTTGTAGGTCAGGAAGAGCACCCACAGGGCGTAGATCGTGATCAGCAGCGGGATGGCCCGGAACAGTTCGATGAACCCGGTGGCCAGCCAGCGGACCGCGCGGCGGTCCGAGGCGCGGGCGACCGCGAGGATCGCACCGAGCACCAGGGACAGCACGGCGGCGAGCGCGAACACCTTCAGCGTGGTGACGATGCCGTCGCGGATGGTCGTCCGGACATTGGAGTAGTTGAAGGTGTTCCAGACCTCGGACTCGAAGTGCCCGCGGTCGGCGAGCCGCATGATCACGAAGACGACGAGGCCGATGATGGCCGCCGTGCCGACGACGGAGTAGATGCGGTTGCGCACCCGGGCCTTGGGGCCCGGGGCGTCGTACAGGACGCTGGAGCTCATCGTGCGACCTCCAGGCTCCGCTCGAGCAGCCGGAACAGGCCACTGATGGTGAATGTGATCACGAGGTAGCCGAGCGCCACCCAGAGGAACAGCCAGGCGATGGCGAAGCCCTGGTCGCTGAGGGTCTTCTGCCAGCCGAACAGCTCCGTGACGCTGAACGCGCCCGCGATGGCGGAGTTCTTCGTCAGCGCGATGAAGATGCTGCTCAGCGGCGGCAGCACAGTGCGAACCGCCTGCGGCAGGACGATCGTCCCCAGCGTCTGGAAGAAGGTCATGCCCAGCGAACGGGCGGCTTCCGCCTGGCCGAGGGGAACGGTGTTGATTCCCGACCTGACGGCTTCGCAGACGAACGACGAGGTGTAGACACTGAGCACGATCAGCGCCTTGGTCCACGGATCGAAGCCGAAGTCGAAGACCTGCGGCACCGCGAACCAGATGGTGAGGAAGAGCAGCGTCAGCGGGGTGTTCCGGAACAGGGTGACCCAAGCGGTGCCGAAGAACCGCAGCGGCGGCACGGGCGACACCCGGAAGCCGGCGAGCACGACGCCAAGGAGCAGCGCGAGCACGCCACTGGCCACGGTCAGCCAGACGGTGCCTATGAATCCCTCGCGGAATTCCGCCAAATGGTCGAGCAGTACATTCACGGGGATGTCCTCGTGGGCGGCAGTGGTCGGGCAGGGGG
Source organism: Streptomyces sp. NPDC036815 (assembly GCF_055609205.1). Lineage (NCBI taxonomy): Bacteria > Bacillati > Actinomycetota > Actinomycetes > Kitasatosporales > Streptomycetaceae > Streptomyces > Streptomyces sp. NPDC036815. The sequence goes on from NZ_JBVJPW010000008.1 coordinate 53,524, forward strand.
AGCCGGCCCCCGTGGACACCGCCTGGGTGCCTACGGGGAGCCGGTCAGCTCACTGCCGGGGAGTGGTACGGGCGTTCGGCCGGGTCAGTAGCGCTCGAGCGCCGGCGGCTCGGTGAACTGGGAGCCGGACAGGCCGAGCGTCGCGTCGTACGCCTTCTTGTAGTCGCCGTTCTTCTGGTGCGCCTCGACGGCGTCCGCGACCGCGTCGCGCAGCGCCTTGTCGCCCTTGCTCATGCCGATGCCGTACGGCTCCTTGGTGAACGGCTTGCCGACCACCCGCAGCGCCTTCGGCTGCTGCGCCGCGTAGCCCTTGAGGATGGCGTCGTCGGTGGTGACGGCGTCGACCTCCTTGTTGATGAGCTGCTGCACGCACTCGGAGTACTTGGCGAGCTCGACGGTCTTGGCGCCGTACTTCGGCTTCTTGATCTCCTGGAGCGGAGTGGAGCCGACGATCGAGCAGACCTTCTTGCCCTTCACGGAGTCCGGCCCGGTGATGCTCTTCTCGTCGTGGCGGACGAGGAGGTCGGCGCCGGCCATGAAGTAGGGACCGGCGAAACCGACCTGCTTCTTGCGCTCGTCGTTGATCGTGTACGTGCCCACGTAGAGGTCGACGTCGCCCTTGGAGATGGTGGTCTCACGGACGCCGGAGTCGATCGTCTTGAACTCGATCTGGTCGGGCTTGAAGCCCAGGTCGGCGGCGACCATCTTGGCGATCTCGATGTCGAAGCCGGAGCGCTTGCCGGCGCTGTCCTTGAAGCCCAGGTACGGCTGGTCGTCCTTGGCGCCGATGACGATCTTTCCGGCCTTCTGGGCCTTCTTCAGGACGGTCGAGTCGACCTTCACGTCCGACTTCACCGCGTACGTGGGCAGCTTGGGCGCGTTCTTCCCGCCGGCCGGGTCCTTCGGCTTGTCGCCGGCCGTACCCTCCTCGCCGCCGCACGCGGTGGCGGTCAGGGCGAGAGCGGCGACAACGGCGGCCGCGGCGGCGGACTTGCGGAGCTTCATGGTGAACATCCTCTGTTTCGACTGGTGTTGAGACGGCGTGGAAGCCTCAGTGCTTAAGGATCTTCGACAGGAAGTCCTTGGCCCGGTCGCTGCGCGGGTTGCTGAAGAACTGGTCCGGCACGGCCTCTTCGACGATCCGGCCGTCCGCCATGAAGACGACGCGGTTGGCGGCGGAGCGGGCGAAACCCATCTCATGGGTGACGACGACCATCGTCATCCCGTCCCGGGCGAGCTGCTGCATCACTTCGAGGACCTCGTTGATCATCTCCGGGTCGAGCGCCGACGTGGGCTCGTCGAAGAGCATCACCTTGGGGTCCATCGCCAACGCGCGCGCGATGGCGACGCGTTGCTGCTGACCGCCGGAGAGCTGTGCGGGGTACTTGTCGGCCTGGGAGGCGACGCCCACGCGGTCGAGCAGCGCGCGTGCCTTCGTCTCCGCCTCCGCCTTGCCGATCTTGCGCACCTTGATCTGGCCCAGCGTCACGTTCTCGAGCACGGTCTTGTGCGCGAAAAGGTTGAAGGACTGGAAGACCATACCCACGTCGGCGCGGAGACGGGCCAGCTCCTTGCCCTCCTGGGGCAGCGGCTTGCCGTCGATCGAGATGCTTCCCGAATCGATCGTCTCCAGGCGGTTGACGGCACGGCACAGGGTCGACTTGCCGGACCCGGAGGGGCCGATCACGACGACGACCTCGCCGCGGGCGATGGTCAGGTCGATGTCCTGGAGGACGTGCAGAGCGCCGAAGTGCTTGTTGACGTTCTTCAGCACGACCAGGTCGTCGGCCCCAGACGGTATGGCGTCCTTGGTCACCGATACTTCGGTCACGGCTTGTTGCTCCATCCTCCTCGGTTGGGAGGACAGTAATAACCCAGTGCGACCAGCGTCATTACATCTGAGGGGAAATTGAGCATAACGATCCGGCCGCAACCGGACACACCGTGTGAAGAGGGATCACGGAGCGCGTACCGGGTGGGTAACGGAACGTGCAGGCGGCCTGAACCCTCTTGACGCGGTCCTTACTCATCGGCGTGGATGCCTTGGTGCGCACGCGCGCGTACCGGCCACCATGACCGGCCACACGGAACGACGGATGAACTGGAGGGGGCCCCTGTGCGACTGCTTCTCGTCGAGGACGACGACCATGTGGCCGCCGCCCTGTCCGCGGTCCTGGCCCGGCACGGCTTCGACGTCGTGCACGCCCGCAGCGGTGAGGAGGCGCTGCAGGCCCTGCTGCCCGCGGAAACGCCCCCCTTCGGCGTGGTGCTTCTCGACCTGGGTCTGCCCGACCAGGACGGTTACGAGGTGTGCGGCAAGATCCGCAAGCGCGGCTCAATACCGGTGATCATGGTGACGGCCCGCGCGGACGTGCGCTCACGGATCCACGGCCTCAACCTCGGAGCCGACGACTACGTGGTGAAGCCGTACGACACCGGGGAACTCATCGCCCGTATCCACGCGGTCATCCGGCGCCCCACCCCGGGCGGCGCGGCCGCGTCCGGCGACAGCGAACTGCGGCTCGGCTCCGTGCACATCGAACTGCCCACCCGGCAGGTCAGCGTGGCGGGTTCGGTCGTCCAACTGACCCGCAAGGAGTTCGACCTGCTCGCCCTGCTCGCCCAGCGGCCGGGCGTGGTGTTCCGCCGGGAGCAGATCATCAGCGAAGTGTGGCGGACCAGTTGGGAAGGGACGGGCCGCACCCTTGAGGTGCACGTGGCCTCGCTGCGTTCCAAGCTGCACATGCCCGCCCTGATCGAGACCGTGCGCGGCGTCGGCTACCGCCTCGCCGCCCCAGCCGCGTAGCCGGAGCGAGGACAGGTGCGCTCCCGCCTCCTCCCGCTGCTGATCATCCTGATGGCGGGCGTCCTGCTCGCGCTCGGTTTCCCGCTCGCCGTCAGCGTCGCGGCGGCCCAGCAGCAGAAGGTGGTCGTCGACCGGATCGACGACACCGCGCGCTTCGCGTCACTCGCGCAGTTCGTCACCAAACGCCCCACCGGATCGCGGGTGGAGGGAAGCAAGGACGAGCGCCGCGAGACGCTGCAGAAGGAACTCGACGACTACTTCGACGTCTACGGCATCCGCGCGGGCGTCTTCTACCGCGACGACAGCCCCATGGCCAACGCGCCGAGCGACTGGTACCTGCCCCAGCGCGGAGACGTACGGGGCGCCTTCGAAGAGGCGCTCCGCTCGCGCGGCAGCCACGACCCCGAGCAGGTGTGGCCGTGGCAGCGCGGGCGACTGGCCGTCGCCTCCCCGGTGATCAAGGACGGCGACGTCATCGCCGTCGTCGTCACGGACTCACCGACCGGGCGCATGCGCTCGGAGACCCTGCACGGCTGGCTGCTCATCGTCGCCGGCGAGTCGGCGGCCATGCTCCTGGCGGTCGGCGCGGCCCTGCGGCTCACCGGCTGGGTGCTGCGCCCGGTGCGCGTGCTGGACGCGACCACGCACGACATAGCGACCGGACGCCTCAAGTCCCGGGTCGCGGCGGCGGGCGGACCACCGGAACTCAGACGCCTGGCCCGGTCGTTCAACGAGATGGCCGACAACGTCCAGGACGTGCTCGAGCAGCAGCGCGCCTTCGTCGCCGACGCCTCGCACCAGCTGCGCAACCCCCTCTCGGCGCTGCTGCTGCGCATCGAGCTCCTCGCACTCGAACTGCCCGAGGGCAACGAAGAGATCGCCTCGGTCCGCACCGAGGGCAAGCGTCTGGCGCAGGTGCTCGACGACCTGCTCGACCTGGCCCAGGCCGAGCACACCGCGGCCGACCTGAGCCTCACCGACATCGGCGAGCTGGCCGCCGAGCGCGTGGCTTCCTGGCGGCCGCTCGCCGACGAGCGAGGCGTACGCCTGACGGGGCAGTGCCCGGCCACCACCGGCTGGGCCGACCCGATCGCCCTCTCCAGCGCACTGGACGCGGTGATCGACAACGCCCTGAAGTTCACCCCCGGGGGAGGCCTGGTCCAGGTGACCGTCTCCGCGAGCGACGCCACGACGACCGTGGTGGTCACCGACGGCGGCCCCGGCCTGAACGAGGACGAGCTCGCGCGCGTGGGCGACCGCTTCTGGCGCAGCAACCGCCATCAGAACGTGAAGGGTTCGGGGCTCGGACTGTCCATCTCACGGGCCCTGCTCGCGGCGGGCGGCGGCTCCATCGCGTACGGGCGTCACGAACCGCACGGACTGAAGGTGACGGTCAGCGTCCCGCGCAGCGAGCCCGCTGCGGCGGTGTGAGGGGGTCAGGGCTTGACCGAGCGGTAGTAGCGGCGCGCGCCGTCGTGCAGCGGGAGCGGGTCCGTGAACAGGGCGGTGCGCAGATCCACCAGTTGGGCCGCGTGCACCTGATCGCCTATGTGGTCGCGGCTGTCGATGACGGTGCGGGTCAGCCGCTCGGTCAGCTCGGGGTCGGCCCGGTCCGTGGTGACCAGGAGGTTCGCCACGGCCAGCGTCGGCACGGCGGAGCCCTGCTGGGCCTCGGGGTAGGCGTCGGCGGGCATCGTCGCGGCCCGGTAGTAGCGCGACCCGCCACCCTGCTTGTGCAGCGCGGCGACCAGGTATCCGAGCTTCACGAGCTCGATGTCCATCTCCTTCGAGAGCTCGTGCACGGAAGTGGTCGGAAGCCCGCCCGACCAGAAGAAGGCGTCGATCGAGCCGCTCTTCAGCAGATCGGGCATGGTGTCGATCCCGGCGGCCACCGGCTCGATGTCGGTGACCGGGTCGAGGCCCGCGGCGTCGAGCACCCTGTCGGCTATCAGCCGCACCCCCGACCGCTCCTGCCCCACGGCGACGCGCTTGTTCCGCAGCTCCTCGACGGAGTCGATGTGCGAGGAGCGGGGCACCACGAGCTGCACGTAGTCGTCGTACAGCCGCGTGCAGCCCCGCAGGCGGTGCCAGCCGGGGGCGCCGTCGAGGCGGTACGTCTCCACGGCGTCGGCGGCCGCGATGGTGAAGTCGGACTTGCCGGTGGCCACCCGCGCGACGTTCTGCTGGGACCCCTCACTGTTGAGGAGCTCGACATCCACCTTCGGCATGTCCTGGGAGATCGCCGTCCGCAGGAGCTTGCCGTACCGCTCGTACACACCCTTCTCCACGCCCGTACTGAACGTCATGCGGCCGCTCGGAGAGTCCTCGCCGACGGGCAGCAGCCACCACAGCAGCAGCCCGAACACAGCGAGCGCCGCCGCCGAACCCTGCAGGGCGCGGCGCCTGCCGATGTGGGGGAGTGCCGTGAGCATGCGCGCGATCCTGCCAGCCCACTCACCGTGCTGACCAGGGGTGAGGCCACACCGTGCCGCTCCGGGGCCCGCGCTCGGGCGCCGTGGTCGCAATCCGCGGGCACGCGCGCGTGGCGACCCCGTACCCTGGGGGGCGAGATGAGCGCGAAGACTTACGAGGTGCGCACCTACGGGTGCCAGATGAACGTCCATGACTCCGAGCGGCTCTCCGGCCTGCTGGAGGACGCCGGATACGAGCGTGCGCCCGAAGGGGCGGACGGCGATGCCGACGTCGTCGTCTTCAATACGTGCGCCGTGCGCGAGAACGCCGACAACCGTCTGTACGGCAATCTCGGGCGCCTGGCGCCGATGAAGACCAAGCGTCCGGGGATGCAGATCGCCGTCGGCGGCTGTCTGGCCCAGAAGGACCGCGACACCATCGTCAAGAGGGCGCCCTGGGTGGACGTCGTCTTCGGCACGCACAACATCGGCAAGCTGCCGGTCCTCCTGGAGCGCGCCCGCGTCCAGGAAGAGGCTCAGGTGGAGATCGCCGAGTCGCTCGAAGCCTTCCCGTCGACGCTGCCGACCCGCCGCGAGAGCGCCTACGCGGCCTGGGTCTCCATCTCCGTCGGCTGCAACAACACGTGCACCTTCTGCATCGTGCCCGCCCTGCGCGGCAAGGAGAAGGACCGCAGGACGGGCGACATCCTGGCGGAGATCGAGGCGCTCGTCGGCGAGGGCGTCAGCGAGATCACCCTCCTCGGGCAGAACGTGAACGCGTACGGCTCGGACATCGGCGACCGCGAGGCCTTCAGCAAGCTCCTGCGCGCCTGCGGGAAGATCGAGGGCCTGGAGCGCGTGCGCTTCACCTCCCCGCACCCCCGCGACTTCACCGACGACGTGATCGCGGCCATGGCCGAGACGCCGAACGTGATGCCGCAGCTCCACATGCCGCTGCAGTCCGGTTCCGACCCGATCCTCAAGGCGATGCGCCGCTCGTACCGCCAGGACCGCTTCCTGGGGATCATCGAGAAGGTCCGCGCGGCCATGCCGGACGCGGCGATCTCCACCGACATCATCGTGGGCTTCCCCGGCGAGACCGAGGAGGACTTCGAGCAGACGATGCACGTGGTCCGCGAGGCCCGCTTCGGGAGCGCCTTCACCTTCCAGTACTCCAAGCGCCCCGGCACCCCGGCGGCGACCATGGAGGGGCAGATCCCCAAGGAGGTCGTCCAGTCGCGTTACGAGCGCCTGGTGGCCCTCCAGGAGGAGATCTCCTGGGAGGAGAACAAGAAGCAGGTCGGCCGCACCCTGGACCTGATGGTCGCCGAGGGAGAGGGCCGCAAGGACGGCGCCACGCACCGCCTCTCCGGCCGCGCCCCCGACAACCGCCTGGTCCACTTCACCAAGCCGGACACCGTGGTGCGCCCCGGCGACGTGGTGACCGTCGAGATCACCTATGCCGCCCCGCACCACCTGCTGGCCGAGGGCGCCGTGCTGAACGTGCGTCCCACGCGCGCGGGTGACGCCTGGGAGAAGCGCAACGCCGAGGCGGCCGCGAAGCCCGCGGGCGTGATGCTGGGGCTGCCGAAGATCGGCGCTCCGGAGCCGCTCCCGGCTGCCGTGGGCAGCGGCTGCGGCTGCGACTGACCGCGTCCGTCCGTCGGTGACGGGGACCGGGGTGAGCGCCCCGGTCCCCGGCCATCGACCTGCCACAGGCCTGTCACCGCCGGAAGCGCACCGTTGCGGGACTCCGAAGCGACCGGCCGCCAGGGCGCGTTACGCTGCGGATCATGCTTGTCGCCGCAGCCGTCTGCCCCTGTCCGCCGCTGCTCGTGCCCGAGGTCGCCGCGGGCGCCGCTCCCGAACTGGACGCCGCGCGCGCGGCCTGCTCGGATGCCGTCGCGGTGCTCGCCGCCGCCCGGCCCGACCGGCTCGTCGTGGTCGGCCCCGCCGAGCAGAGCGGCCGCGGCCCGCACCCGCAGGGTGCGCGTGGGTCCTTCCGTGGCTTCGGGGTGGACCTCGACGTACGCCTCGGTCCCGCGCCGGACCAGGAGGACCCCGACGCCGCGGGCGGGCGCGCACTGCCGCCGTCCCTCGCCGTGGCCGGGTGGCTGCTCGGGCGTACGCGGTGGTCGACCGCTCCGGTGGAGGGGCTCGGTGTGGGGGAACCACTTGCCGCCGAGCGGTGTATCCAGGTCGGAGGGGAGATCGGGGCCCGGGCCGACCGGGTGGCGCTGCTGGTGATGGGCGACGCCAGCGCGTGCCGCACGCTGAAGGCTCCGGGGTATCTCGACGAGCGGGCGGCCGACTTCGACGCGGCGGTCGGGCGGGCGCTCGGCGCGGCCGACGTGGCGGCGCTGAAGGCGCTGGACGTGGGCCTCGCGTACGAGCTGAAGGCGGCGGGCCGTGCTCCGTGGCAGGTGCTGGCCGGTGCGGCGGAGGGCGCGGCGCTGAGCGGCGAGCTCCTCTACGAGGACGCGCCGTACGGCGTGGGCTACGTGGTGGCTGCCTGGTCGTAGTGCGGGCCCTGGGCCGCGGCACGGGGCGGTATCTGGTCGGGGCTGCCCGGGTCAGGACACGGGCCACACGGTGGCGGCCGCGGAGCAACGTGCTCCGCGGCCGTCCGCCGCTGTGGTTCAGGACGCCGGAGGGGGTGGCGAGGACGACGGAGGGGTGGCATCGCCGCCGCCCTTGTCCTCGCCCCCGTTGCCCTTGCCCTCGTCCGTCTTGGCGAGACGGTCGACGGCGTCCTTCGCCTTGCCCGTGCCCGCCTGGATCTTGTCGCTGTACTTGCCCTTGGTCTTCTCGTCGACGACTTTCGCGGCCTTCTCCAGGCCCTGGTCGATCTTTCCCCCGTGCTGCTGCGCGAGGTCCGAGACCTTGTCCTTGGCAGGGGCGAGCTTGGCTTTCAGTTGGTCCAGGAAGCCCATGGATTCACCTTCCCTGGCGGGGAGCTATTTGCGGGCGCCCTCACCGGCCTCGTTGTCGGCGGCCGCCTCGGCGGACTGCTGCTTCGGAATCTCCACACCTTCCGCGCCCTCCGCGGCCGCGGCGTCGGTGGACTCCGCGGCCTTCTCCTCGGCAGCGACGTCGCCCTCCTTGTCGGCCTCGGCGGCGGGCTTCCCATCGGTGTCGGCCTCAGCGGCCTCCGGCTCGGCCGTCAGTGCCGCGGCGGCCGCTTCGGTCGTCGACGCCTCGTCGGCGGCCTTGGACTTCCGACGGAACCGTGAAAAAACGCCCATATCTACTCCATACGTTACTCGTGTGGGCGAAATCCCGCCCCGCCCGGTGCGTCTCATTGCGGCGCACAGGTGATCGGTCCTCGAAACCGGCGGCCGGGACCTCGCAACAGGCAACGACCTCGGAGCCGTACCGTCACGTAGCTCGTTCGGGATGAGGGCGCGGGTTTGCGAGACTGGGGCGGTGAGTAGTGCAACCCCCGCACCGCGGGTCATCGCCGTCGTCGGTCCGACCGCTGCAGGAAAGTCCGATCTGGGCGTTTTCCTCGCTCAGCGCCTCGGCGGCGAGATCGTCAACGCCGACTCCATGCAGCTCTACCGGGGGATGGACATCGGCACCGCCAAGCTGACGCCCGAGGAGCGCGGCGGCGTGCCCCACCACCTCCTCGACATCTGGGACGTCACGGAGGCCGCCTCCGTCGCCGAGTACCAGAAGCTGGCCCGCGCCGAGATCGACCGTCTCCTCGCCGAGGGGCGCTGGCCGATCCTGGTCGGCGGCTCCGGCCTGTACGTGCGCGGGGCCGTGGACCACCTGGAGTTCCCCGGCACCGACCCCGCCGTGCGGGCCCGCCTGGAGGAAGAGCTAGCCCAGCACGGCCCGGGAGCCCTGCACGCCCGGCTCGCCGCCGCCGACCCCGGGGCCGCGCAGGCGATCCTGCCCAGCAACGGCCGCCGGATCGTCCGGGCCCTGGAGGTCATCGAGATCACGGGCAAGCCCTTCACCGCCAACCTCCCCGGCCACGACTCCGTGTACGACACCCTCCAGATCGGCGTCGACGTGGCACGTCCCGAACTCGACGAACGCATCGCCACGCGCGTGGACCGCATGTGGGAGCAGGGACTGGTCGACGAGGTGCGCGCGCTGGAGGCGCAGGGGCTGCGCGAGGGGCGCACGGCGTCACGTGCGCTCGGCTACCAGCAGGTCCTCGCGGCCTTCGCGGGGGAGTGCACCGAGGACGACGCCCGCGCCGAGACCGTACGCGCCACCAAACGCTTCGCGCGCCGTCAGGACTCGTGGTTCCGCCGCGATCCACGGGTGAACTGGCTCAGTGGGGCCGTGGCCGACCGCGAGGAACTCCCGGCACGCGCACTGGCGTTGGTCGAACGACCGGTCACAGCCTGATCACGTGATGGCATCGGGACGCTCAGGCGGTCATCCCGGCACCTGACACCGTGCCATCATCGACCATCGATCGACCGGTGGAGTCCGAAGTGGGAGGGCGCGTGGCGATGGAGGCCGGCCCTCGTGACACCGCACATGACGGCGAAGAGCAACTGAGCCCCGACGGGCCCGACGACATCCCGGGCGGCGTGACGGACGACGGTCCCGGCGCGGACGAGATGGTGCCGGAGGCCGAGGTCGAGGTCGAACTGCGCCCGCAGCGCCGCCTGCGCATCTGGCAGCTCGCGCCCATCGTGATCCTGGCCGCGATCGGGTCCCTGATGTTCGCCTTCCCGCTCGCCTTCGAATTCGGCGACGGTGGCGCGGTGGTCGCCATGCTCGGGCTGCTGATCAGCTGCTGCGCCGCGGGCTGGGGCATGATGGCCGCCCGCCGCGTGGGGCACACCTGGCCCGGACTGCCCGAGCGCGGCTCCGGACGCCGCCCGGACTGGCGGGTCGTCTCCGCGTACGCCCTGCTCTTCCTGGGCGCCGTCGTCCTCGCCGTGTGGCGCGTGGCCAGGCTCCGCTGAGGCTCGCCGGGGCGCCGTCCCCCGAGGCGGGCGGACGCCTACCGGGCCGTACCGCCTGATCCGAGTGTCGGACCCACCCCGTACGATCGAGGAATGAGCACGCGGATCGCCTTCCTCAAGGGGCACGGGACCGAGAACGACTTCGTGATCATCCCCGACCCCGACAACGCCGTCGAGCTGCCCCCGGCCGCCGTGGCCGCCCTGTGCGACCGCCGCGCGGGCATCGGGGGCGACGGCCTCCTGCACGTCGTGCGCTCCGCCGCCCACCCCGAGGCCCGTCACCTCGCGGACCGGGCCGAATGGTTCATGGACTACCGCAACGGCGACGGGTCGGTCGCCGAGATGTGCGGCAATGGAGTGCGCGTCTTCGCCCGGTACCTGCAGCGTGCGGGGTACGTCGGCGAGGGGGACCTGGTGGTGGCCACCCGCGGCGGCGTGAAGACCGTGCACATCGCCAAGGCGGACTCCGGCGGCGACATCACCGTCGGGATGGGCAAGGCGCGGCTCCCCGAAGGGGACGTCACCGTCTCGGTCGGTGACCACCGCTGGCCCGCGCGCAACGTGAACATGGGCAACCCGCACGCGGTCGTGTTCGTGGACGACCTCTCCGAAGCGGGCAGCCTCTACGACCCGCCGCCCTTCAGCCCCGCCTCCGCCTACCCGGACGGGGTGAACGTGGAATTCGTCGCCCCCCGCGGCGAGCGCCACATCGCCATGCGGGTGCACGAGCGAGGCTCGGGCGAGACGCGCTCCTGCGGCACGGGCGCGTGCGCCGTCGCTGTGGCGGCGGCCCGCAAGGACGGCGTGGACCCGGCCGTGACCGGGGCCTCGGCCACCTACACCGTCGACCTGCCCGGCGGACGCCTGGTGATCACCGAGCGGCCCGACGGCGAGATCGAGATGACAGGCGGCGCGGTGATCGTCGCGGAAGGCGAGATCGCGTCCGAATGGCTCGAAACGGTACTCCCATGAACTGTCGCTCGAATGGGTGATCCGTTTCACGCTCGGCGAGAGGCGGTCAGCGCCGCGTGATGGGCTCGGTAGCATCAAGCACCGGCCCGGACGGAGTATGCCGCCGTCCGCTCACCGCCGGTCGAAGCAGCCGGAGGTGCTCATGAGTGCGGAGGCCACGAACCCAGCCACGCCCGGCCCCGCGACGTCCGGGGTCCAGCGCAGGCGCGGCCGCGCCCGTCTCGACCTGCGCAGGCTCGGCCGTGCGGCCCTGCTCGGCTCCGGCACCCGGGACCGTCTCCCCGACGCGATCGGCCATGTGGCGGAGGCCCACCGGGCCCACTATCCGGACGCCGATCTCGAACCGCTGCGCCGCGCGTACGTCCTCGCCGAGTCCTCGCACCGCGGTCAGATGCGCAAGAGCGGCGAGCCGTACATCACGCATCCGCTCGCGGTGACCCTGATCCTCGCCCAACTCGGCGCGGAGATCACCACCTTGACCGCCTCCCTGCTGCACGACACCGTCGAGGACACGGACGTCACCCTCGACCAGGTGCGGGCCGAGTTCGGCGACGACGTCTGCTACCTGGTCGACGGCGTCACCAAGCTGGAGAAGGTCGACTACGGAGCGGCCGCGGAGCCGGAGACGTTCCGCAAGATGCTCGTCGCCACCGGCAACGACGTACGCGTGATGTCGATCAAGCTCGCCGACCGGCTGCACAACATGCGCACCCTCGGTGTCATGCGTCCCGAGAAACAGGCACGCATCGCCAAGGTGACCAGGGACGTCCTCATTCCGCTCGCCGAGCGCCTCGGTGTGCAGGCGCTCAAGACCGAGCTGGAGGACCTCGTCTTCGCGATCCTCCACCCGGAGGAGTGCGCCCAGGTCAAGGCCATGATCGCTGCCGACGCGGAGAGCCCGGGCGATCCCCTCGGGAACATCGCGGACGAGGTGCGCGGCGTGCTGCGCGACGCGGGCATCACCGCCGAGGTCCTCATCAGGCCGCGGCACTCCGTCTCCGTCCACCGCGTGCACCGCAAGCGCGGCGAACTGCGGGCCTCCGACTTCGGCCGTCTCCTCGTGCTCGTCAACGAGGACGCGGACTGTTACGGCGTCCTGGGGGAGCTGCACACCTGCTTCACGCCGGTCGTCTCGGAGTTCAAGGACTTCATCGCCGTACCGAAGTTCAACCTCTACCAATCGCTGCACACGGCCGTGACCCGCGCCGACGGCGAGGTTGCCGAAGTCCTCATCCGTACGCATCAGATGCACCAGGTCGCCGAGGCGGGCGTGGTCGCGCTGCGCAATCCCTACGCTCCTCCTTCGGAGGAGCCCTCCGAGAGCGCCGACGACGAGCGGGTGGACCCGACGAGGCCGGGCTGGCTCTCCCGGCTCCTCGACTGGCAGGAGGCGGCCCCCGACCCGGACACGTTCTGGTCGACGCTGCGGGAGGACCTCGCCCAGGACCGCGAGATCGCCGTCTTCCGGCCCGACGGCGGCACGCTCGGCCTGCCCGCCGGCGCCAGCTGTGTGGACGCCGCCTACACCCAGTACGGCGAGGACGCGCACGCCTGCATCGGCGCGCGCGTCAACGGCCGCCTCGCGACGCTCAGCACGGTCCTGCGGGACGGCGACACGGTGCAGCTGCTCATGGGCCAGGACCACACCTCCGGCCCCTCACGCGAGTGGCTGGACCACGCCCGCACCCCTGCAGCGCGCATCGCGATCCGGCGCTGGCTCACCACCCATCCGGCTCCCGTGGCGCCCGCGCCGACGCCGTCCGGGCAGCGGCCGCCCCAGCAGGCGCCCGCGACCGTGCCGAAGCCGGACACCTCCGAAGCGCTGCGGCCCGCCGCGGCGAACGCCGTCGTGGACCGCGAGGGTGCGAGCGTGCGCCTCGCGGGCTGCTGCACGCCGGTGCCGCCCGACGACGTGACCGCCTTCGCCGTACGAGGCGGCGTCGTGACCGTCCACCGGGTGGGCTGTCCGGCTGTCGAGCGGATGAAAGAGGTGGGGCGGCCGGAGGTCGGCGTGCGCTGGGGGGACACCGCCGAGTGCCGGGTCACTCTGATCGCCGAATCGTTCGGCCGCGCCCATCTGCTCGCCGACCTCACCGAGGCGATCGCCCTCGAAGGCGTGGCGATCATTTCGGCCACCGTCGAGCCGCCGACCCAACAGCGCGTGCGCCACACGTACACGCTCCAACTCCCGGACGCGGGACACCTGCCGGGCCTGATGCGGGCGATGCGCGCCGTCCCCGGGGTGTACGACGTCAATCGCGCCCAGCATCCGGCCGCCGCCGCCCACTGAACGGCCCCCCTCTCACCCCGGGACACATCCCTCCCGGCCCGTCGGCTGAGCCCTGCGGCGACTCGTTCGGGTGGCTCATCGCGCGTCGTCACGTGCGGGAAGACGCACGCTGATAGCGGTAGTTCATGCTGCTCACCCCCCGGACCGCGGCCTCCCGGCCGAAGGCCCTCCGCACCCCCCGCATCGCGGCCGCCCTGCTCGCGGCGACCGCCTCCGCCGCCCTCGTCGCGGCGAGCGCGCCGTCACCGGTCGCCCCGCTCGGCATCGGCGACCCGCTCTTCCCCCACCTGGGCAACCCCGGGTACGACGTGGCCTCGTACGACATCGACCTCACCTACCGCGGCGACAACAGCAAGCCGTTGGAAGCCGTCACCAAGATCGACGCCCGGACCACCGCACTCCTGGAACACATCAATCTCGACTTCGCCCACGGCAAGGTGCGCTCCGTCGACGTGAACGGTGAGCGCGCACGCTTCGAGAGCAGCGGCGAGGACCTGGTCGTCACGCCGTCCGTGCCGGTCGAACCCGACGACCCGCTGCGGATCACCGTCCGGCACACCAGCGACCCCATGCCCACGAAGAAGGGCGAAGGCGGCTGGCTGCGCACCGGCGACGGACTGGCCATGGCCAACCAGGCCGACGCCGCCCACCTGGTCTTTCCGTGCAACGACCACCCTGCGGACAAGGCCGAGTTCACGTTCCGGATCACCGCTCCGGAAGGGCTCACCGCCGTCGCCAACGGCCTTCCGGTGACCGCGAGCCGGCAGGGCGGGACCACCACCAGGGTCTACCGCACCCACCACCCGATGGCGACCGAGCTGGCCCAGGTGTCGATCGGCCGCTCCACCGTGCTGCACCGGGAGGGGCCGCACGGCCTGCCGGTACGGGACGTGGTGCCCACCAAGGACCGCAAGGTCCTTGAGCGCTGGCTGAAGAAGACCCCCGGTCAGATCGACTGGATGGAGAAGAAGGTCGGCCGCTATCCCTTCGAGGTGTACGGCGTCCTGATCGCCCACGCGCGGACCGGCTTCGAACTGGAGACGCAGACGCTCTCTCTCTTCGAGAGAGAGCTCTTCACGCGCTCCGAGATCCCGGAGTGGTACGTCGAAGCGATCATGGTGCACGAGCTCGCGCACCAGTGGTTCGGCGACAGCGTCAGCCCGCGGAACTGGTCGGACCTGTGGCTCAACGAGGGCCACGCCACCTGGTACGAGGCCCTCTTCGCCGAGGAGAAGGCGGAGAAGTCGCTGACCGCCCGGATGCGGGCCGCCTACCAGCAGTCGGACAGCTGGCGCGCGACCGGCGGGCCCCCGGCCAAGCCGAAGGCGCCCGCGCCCGGTGAGAAGATCAGCATCTTCCGTCCCGTCGTCTACGACGGCAGTGCGCTGGTGCTCTACGCCCTGCGCCAGGAGATCGGGCAGGAAGCCTTCGACCGCGTGGAGCGGGAGTGGGTCCGTCTGCACCGCGACGGCAACGTCTCGACCGCCGACTTCGTGCGGCTCGCCTCCCTGGCCGCAGGGCGCGACCTGGGCGGATTCTTCGACGGCTGGCTCTACGGGAAGAAGACGCCGCCCATGCCGGGGCACCCGGACTGGAAGCCCGCGAAATAACCCGGATGACGAGACGGGCCGTGTCGTGCAACCATCTTCAGGTCGACGGCGCGGTCCGTCCGGGACATCCCCTCGGGGACATCTCAGGGCCGGATCCGGCGGGCTCCGGGAATCTCCGGAAGACCTCGGGCGTTGTCGACTGTGACGGGTCCCGCATCCGTCGCCCATTCCACCGACGTATCGACGTAAGGACCCAATGACCTCCTCTTCTTCCCCTTCCCAGGACGCACAGAGCTTCGCGCAGAACTACCCCGAAGGTCTTCGGGCCGATGCCCTGATGGAAGAGGACGTCGCCTGGAGCCACGAGATCGACGGAGACCGGGACGGCGATCAGTTCGACCGCTCCGAGCGTGCGGCCCTGCGCCGTGTCGCGGGTCTCTCCACCGAGCTCGAGGACGTCACCGAAGTCGAGTACCGACAGCTCCGTCTGGAGCGTGTGGTGCTCGTCGGCGTGTGGACTTCGGGAACGGTCCAGGATGCGGAGAACTCCCTCGCCGAGCTGGCCGCCCTGGCCGAGACGGCGGGCGCGCTCGTGCTCGACGGCCTCGTCCAGCGCCGCGACAAGCCCGACCCGGCGACGTACATCGGCTCCGGCAAGGCCCTTGAGCTGCGCGACATCGTGCTCGAGACCGGCGCCGACACCGTCGTCTGCGACGGTGAGCTGAGCCCCGGCCAGCTGATCCACCTCGAAGACGTCGTCAAGGTCAAGGTGGTCGACAGGACCGCCCTGATCCTCGACATCTTCGCCCAGCACGCCAAGTCCCGGGAGGGCAAGGCGCAGGTGGCTCTCGCGCAGATGCAGTACATGCTGCCGAGGCTCCGTGGCTGGGGTCAGTCGCTCTCCCGTCAGATGGGTGGCGGCGGCGGTGGTGGCATGGCCACCCGTGGACCCGGTGAGACCAAGATCGAGACGGACCGGCGACGGATTCGCGAGAAGATGGCGAAGATGCGCCGGGAGATCGCGGAGATGAAGACGGGCCGCGACATCAAGCGGCAGGAGCGCCGACGCAACAAGGTGCCCTCGGTCGCGATCGCCGGATACACGAACGCGGGCAAGTCCTCCCTGCTCAACCGCCTCACGGGCGCGGGCGTCCTGGTGGAGAACTCCCTGTTCGCCACCCTCGACCCCACCGTGCGCCGGGCCGAGACGCCGAGCGGCCGGGTCTACACCCTGGCCGACACCGTCGGGTTCGTGCGGCACCTGCCGCACCACCTTGTCGAGGCGTTCCGCTCCACCATGGAGGAGGTCGGTGACTCCGACCTGATCCTGCACGTGGTCGACGGCTCGCACCCGGTGCCGGAGGAGCAGTTGGCCGCGGTGCGCGAGGTGATCCGCGACGTGGGCGCCACCGACGTGCCCGAGATCGTGGTGATCAACAAGGCGGACGCGGCGGACCCCCTGGTCCTCCAGCGCCTCCTGCGCAACGAGAAGCACGCGATCGCGGTCTCCGCGCGCAGCGGCGCCGGTATCGACGAGCTGCTCGGGCTCATCGACACCGAACTGCCGCGGCCGGAGGTCGAGATCGAGGCCCTCATTCCGTACACGCACGGGCAGCTCATCTCGCGGGCGCACGCCGAGGGCGAGGTGCTCTCCGAGGAGCACACGGCCGAGGGCACCCTGCTCAAGGCGCAGGTGCACGAGGAACTCGCGGCGGAACTCGCGCCGTACGTGCCGGCCACGCGCTGAGCCGCGGCGCCACCCGGCGGTCCGCCCAGCACACGGCGAAGGCCCGCCCCCTTTCCCAGGGGGCGGGCCTTCGCCGTGCCGTACGGGCGCGCGGGTTACTGCGAGCCGTACTTCTTGCTCATCATGTCGTAGACCTGCTGGGCGCCCCGGCCCAGCTGCGGTCCGGCCAGCCAGGTGTTCTCGGCCGGGCCGATCGAGGTGTTCGACACGAGCTTCGTCTTGCCGCCCGCCACGCGGAACCAGCCGCCACCGGAGGAACCGCCGGTCATGGTGCAGCCGATGCGGTACATCGTGGGCAGGGACGGCGACAGCGAGAGACGGCCCGGCTTGTCGACGCACCGGTGCATCATCAGGCCGTTGTACGGCGGGGCGGCAGGGTAGCCCCAGGCGCCCATCGAGCTCACGCTCTGCGTGGACGGGGCCGAGAAGTCGACGTCGAGCGCGTTGCCGACGGTCTCCTCCAGGGACTTGCCCCCCTGTTCCGGCTTCACGTGCATGACGGCGTAGTCGTACGTCGCACCCGAGCCGCCCGTCGGACCGCCCCCGTCGATCCACTCGTTGGAGGTCGAGACCCAGTCCGCCCAGTACTGGCCGTAGGGGGCGATCTCCTGCGGAGCCGCGTTGCGCAGCTGGGCCTCGGACTTGCCCAGGTCGTTGTAGGAGGGGACGAACGCGATGTTGCGGTACCAGCCGCCGTTCTTACCGGCGTGCACGCAGTGGCCCGCGGTCCACACGAGGTTGGACTTGCCGGGGTTGTGCGGGTCCTTCACGACGGTGCCGGAGCAGACCATCGAACCCTCGGGGGAGTCGAAGAAGATCTTGCCGACCGGGGCGGCGTGCTCGTGGTACGGCGTGGTCTCCGGCTTGGCCCGGACGGGCGCCGGCTCCGGGTCGGTCGCGCCCTGACCGGCGCTCGCGTCCTTCGCGGCGATCGTCTTGTTCGGGTCCTTGGCGTTCTTCATCCGCTCGGGCTTCCAGAGCCCCGCGATGACGGGGTTGGCGAAGTCCTTGGCCTCGCGGACCCAGTCGTCCTTGTCCCAGTTCTTCCAGGCGCCGCCCTTCCAGTCGTCCAGGTCGATGCCCTTCTCCTTGAGCTTGTCGGCGAGGCCGCCGGGCAGCTTGGAGTCGGAACCGGAGCTGGAGCCTTCGGAACCCTGGGACGCGCTGTTGCCCGACTTGTCGCTCGCCTTGTCGTCGCTCGGGCCGCAGGCCGTGGCGGTGAGCGCAAGGGTCGCTGCGAGGCCGGTGGCGGCGAGTGCGACCCGCCGCCCGCGGCTGCGCGCGAAAGGCGCGCGAGTGGAACGCATGGTGCGTGTACCCCCGTTGGAACGTGTCTTTGCCATGTACGTGTCACGTATCGACGCGGGAGGAACCGTGGAAACCCCGCGTTGACACAACACCCCACTATGCCCGTGAGGTGGGGGACGAACGGCGGCGGGGTCGTGAAGGTTCACGGCGCCCGCCGCCCGAAACGCCCTACCGCCCGGCGAACTTCTTGCTCACCGCGCTGTAGATCCCCTTGGCCTCCTTGCCGAAGCGCGGACCGGCCAGCCAGCCCGCGGACACCGGGCCGATGGAGGTGTTCGAGACCAGTGCGGGCTTGCCGTCCTGGCCCTGGGCGACCCAGCCGCCGCCGGACGAACCGCCGGTCATGGTGCAGCCGATGCGGTACATCGTCGGGTCCGGCTTGCTGAGCGAGAGGCGGCCCGGCTTGTCGGCGCACTGGAACAGCTTCTGGCCGTCGAAGGGCGGAGCGGCCGGGTAGCCGGTCGCCGTCATGTCCTTGATCTGCGGCACGGACGGGGCGTTGAAGTCCACCGGGAGCGCCGAACCGACGGTCTCCTCCAGCGACTTGCCCTCGCTGCCCTTCTCGGGCTTCACGTGCATGACCGCGAAGTCGTACGGCGCGCCCTTGCCGCCCGTCGGACCGCCCTGCTCGATCCACTGGTCGGAGGTCTGCGCCCAGTCGCCCCACCAGACACCGTACGGAGCGACCTCTTCCTTGGGGGCGTTCTGCAGCTCCTCGGTCGACTTGCCGCTGTCGTTGTACGAGGGGACGAAGATCATGTTGCGGTACCAGCCGCCCTCGGCACCGGCGTGCACGCAGTGGCCCGCGGTCCACACCATGTTGGACTTGCCGGGGTGAGCCGGGTCCTTCACGACGGTGGCGGAGCAGACCATCGAACCCTTGGGGCTGTCGAAGAACAGCTTGCCCGAGGCGGGAGCCTGGCTGTGGTACGGCGCCTTCACGGCCGCCGCCTCGACGGGCTTGGGGGTCGGGTCCGTGACGCCCTGATCACCGGAGATGTCGTTGTCGTCGACGCTCCGGTCGGGGTTCTTGTCCGTGTCCCGCATCCGCTCCGGGTCCCAGAGGTCCTTGATGATCGGGTTGACGAAGTCGCCCGCCTCGCGCAGCCAGTCGTCCTTGTCCCAGTTCTTCCAGGCGCCGTTCTTCCAGTCGTCCAGGTCGAACCCGTGGTCCTTGAGCTTGTCCTTGAGATCGTCCGGGATCTTGAACTTGTCGTTGCCGTTGCTGTCGCCCGGCTGCGACGAGGACGAGTCCCCGCCGGCGTTGTCCTCGCTGGGGCCGCAGGCCGTGGCGGTCAGTGCGAGTGCCGCGCCGAGCGCGACAGCGGCCGCCACGGGGGACGTTCTGGTGCGCGCGCTCCTCCTATTGCGAACGGTGAAGAGCGGACGTATGGGTCGCATGGTGAGAATCCCCCTGGGCCTCGAAATCGTTCCAAAGTGCTGGACATCCGGGTAAGAGGCACCCGTTGCCACCGGTGCGGCACCCCTTCGCTGGATTTGCTCCGATTTGCTCGGGGGAGCGGTGCACCTGTCGCTGATGAACGGCCCCCACACTATGCCGGTGCCGTTGGGGACGGCCGACGGAAGGGCAACGGTTCCGTCACGGCAAGGATCTTCCGTTGACCCGTGATCCTCCGGCGCCCTCGTCGTTGGTACGTACGGGGGAGTCGCGTCCTGCGTTCATCCCCCTGCCCAACTCGCCCGCGCGACCGCCCACATGGGGCTCTCCGGAGCAGCACCTGACGGACGCGCTCGTCCCACAGCGGGAGGACCAGCAGTCGTGGCCGTGACCGAGCCTGCGCCCGCGGCAGTGTCCGCACAACGTTCCGTGCCGAAACCCCCGTCGCAGCCCGCACCGGAGCCGGCGCGGCAGCCCGCCGCATCCGAGGGTGCGGTGCCGGCCGAAGCCGATGCGGCGGCTGCCCCGGCCTCGCGCACCGCGGCCGACCCCGCAGTTCACGAGGGGATCCTGCGACGCCAGGCGGCGCGTGAATCGGCGGCGCGCACCTACGCGCGAGCCCTGCCGATCGTGCCGGTCCGGGCCCGCGGCCTGACGATCGAAGGCGCCGACGGAAGCCGCTACCTCGACTGCCTCTCGGGCGCGGGGACCCTTGCCCTCGGTCACAACCACCCCGTGGTGCTCGAAGCGATCAGGAAGGTCCTCGACTCCGGGGCGCCCCTGCACGTCCTCGACCTGGCCACCCCCGTCAAGGACGCCTTCACCACCGAGCTGTTCCACACGCTGCCGCGCGGTCTGGCGGACCGCGCACGGATCCAGTTCTGCGGCCCCGCCGGAACGGACGCGGTGGAGGCCGCGCTGAAACTGGTCCGCTCGGCCACCGGCCGCGACGGCGTGCTCGCGTTCACCGGCGCCTACCACGGCATGACGGCCGGAGCTCTCGCGGTGTCCGGCGGCGCACGCGACGTACGGGTCGCGCGCCTGCCCTACCCGCAGGACTACCGGTGCCCCTTCGGTCTCGGCGGCGCGCGCGGCGCAGAACTGTCCGCTCGGTGGACCGAGAGCCTCCTGGACGACACCAAGTCGGGCGTACCGGCACCGGCCGGCATGATCCTCGAACCGGTGCAGGGCGAGGGCGGGGTCTTTCCGGCCCCCGACGCCTGGCTGCGCAGGATGCGCGGGATCACCGCCGCACGCGGCATCCCGCTCATCGCGGACGAGGTCCAGACGGGCGTCGGCCGCACCGGCGCCTTCTGGGCCGTCGAGCACAGTGGTGTCGTCCCCGACGTGATGGTGCTCTCGAAGGCGATCGGCGGCAGCCTCCCCCTGGCCGTCGTGGTCTACCGCGACGACCTCGACGTCTGGCCCCCCGGAGCGCACGCGGGCACCTTCCGCGGCAACCAACTCGCCATGGCCGCGGGCGCCGCCACCCTCGCGTACGTCCGTGAGAACGGCCTCGCCGAACGCGCCGCCACCCTCGGCGCCCGCATGCTCGCCCAACTGCGCTCGCTGGCCGCCGACCACCCCTGCATCGGCGAAGTCCGTGGCAGGGGATTGATGATCGGGGTGGAACTGGTGGACCCGGCCTCGGAGCGGGAGCCGGACCCGGCTTCGGACAGGGACCGGGACCCGGCTTCGGACAGGGACCGGAACCCGGCGGCGGGTTCACCGACCGCCTCGGCGCACCCGAAGACCACCACGCTCACCGACATGGCACCCGACCAGCTTGCCACGCCGTCGGACGACCTCCCGGTCACCGCGCGGCCCCACCCACCGGCACCCGAACTCGCCGCGGCCGTCCAGCGGGAGTGCCTGCGCCGTGGCCTGATCGTCGAACTCGGCGGCCGCCACTCCAGCGTCGTACGACTCCTCCCTCCGCTCACCATCACCGACGAACAGGCCGCCGCGGTCCTCGACCGCCTGGCCGACGCGCTGGCCACCGCGGCGCGTACCCACCACGGATAGCCAAGACGGACCCGGGCGCACCCGGCGGACATGAACCCCGGGTGTGCGCCGTACCTGTCGACACACGGAGCCCCGAACAACCTCACAAGGAAGTCCTCTTGAACGCCACCCCCGCATCCGAAGGCCGCCCCCACCCCCACGCCCCGGACGCGTGCGGCGCGCACACCTCACTGGTGGCGGAGTCCGGTACGGTCCCCCGGCAGAAGGGTGGCGGCCAGGAGGCCGAGCGCCTGCGCGGCACCTCCACCGACCTGCTGGAACACCCCGACCCGCACACCGCCGCGCAGGCCGCCGCCGTCGAGAACCTCCTGCGCTGCTGGGTCAGGGAGAACAACCTCCCCGCCCCGGAACGCGGAGTCCTGCGCGTCCCCCTCCAGGCCAGTGGAACGGCCCTGCTCGTCCCCGTCCACTACTGGTCGGCCACCGGCTGGCACCGCTTCAGCCTCCCCTACCTGGAGGACGGCCCGGCGAGCGCCCCGCCCGTGGACGCCGTCACCGTCGCCGCCCTGCTCAGCCGGGAGACCGCCCGCGGCGCCACGGGTCCGTCGCCCTCGGATCCGGCCGGTCCGGCCGGTCCAACCGACCCTGCTGATCAGCGGGGACCGATGGGTGGAGAGACAGACGCCTCGGTCAGCCCCGGTGACCCAACAGCCTCAACCGGCTCCAGTGATGTGGCTGAAGAAGCTGACCCCGTGGACGGCGCGGACCTGGTCGGCCGGGTCGCCGACTCGGTCCGGCGCACGGCCGAATTCATCGCCGACCGCCGCGACCGGCCCGACGACGAGCCGGACCTCTTCCTGGCCGCCGAACAGTCCCTGCTCCTCGGTCACCCCCTGCACCCGACCCCCAAGAGCCGCGAGGGTCTGTCCGACAGCGAATCCCGCCTCTACTCACCGGAGATGCGCGGCGCCTTCGCGCTGCACTGGCTGGCCGTCGATCGCTCCGTGCTCGCCTCCGACTCGGCCTGGACCGAACGCGGACGCACGGTCCCCGCCGACCAGCTCACCGCCCGCCTCGCGGGCCCGGACCTGCCACTGCCCGACGGCCGCGCGGCCCTGCCCGTGCACCCATGGCAGATCCGCGAACTCCGGCACCGCCCCGCCGCCGCCGCCCTGCTCGACGCCGGGCTCCTCCAGGACCTCGGACCCCACGGCGCTCCCTGGCACCCCACCTCCTCCGTACGCACCCTCTACCGCTCCGACGCGGCCGCCATGCTGAAGCTCTCGCTCGGCCTGCGCATCACCAACTCCCGTCGTGAGAACCTCCGCAAAGAACTCCACCGCGGCGTCGAGGTCCACCGGCTGCTGCGCAGTGGCCTCGCCGAGGAGTGGCAGTCGGTCCACCCCTGCTTCGACGTGGTCCGCGACCCCGCCTGGCTCGCCGTCACCGGCTTCGACGGCGCGCCCGTCCCCGGGCTCGACGTCATGATCCGGCACAACCCCTTCGGTCCCGGCGACGACGCCACGTGCATCGCCGGACTCGTATCGCCCCGGCCGTCAGCACTGCCCGCGTGCCGGGAGCGCCACGTGATGCGCTCCCGGCTCGGCGAGATCGTCACCCGGCTCGCCGGTCGAACAGGGCGCCCGCGAGGCGCTGTCGCGACCGAGTGGTTCCTGCGCTACCTCGAAACCGTGGTACGACCCGTGCTCTGGCTCGACAGCGAGGCAGGTGTCGCCCTCGAAGCGCACCAGCAGAACACGCTCCTCGTGCTCGACCCGGAAGGCTGGCCCGTCGGCGGCCGCTACCGCGACAACCAGGGCTACTACTTCCGTGCATCCCGCCGCGCCGAACTCGACCGACGCCTCCCCGGCATCGGCCGCGACAGCGACACATTCGTCTCCGACGAGGTGACGGACGAGCGCTTCGCCTACTACCTCGGCATCAACAACGTCCTCGGCCTCATCGGAGCCATCGGCGCCGAACGGCTCGCGGACGAACGGCTGCTGCTGGCCGCCTTCCGCCGCTTCCTCGGCGATGTCGCGACGGGGCGGGAGCGGCTGCGCACCCCCCTTCCCGCGCTGCTGCTCGACTCTCCCGAGCTGCGGTGCAAGGCCAACCTGCTGACACGGCTGCACGGTCTCGACGAGCTCGTCGGCCCGGTCGACACCCAGTCCGTCTACGTCACCATCTCCAACCCCCTTCATTCCTGAGGAACATGACCCATCCCTTCTGACAGGAGCGACGCCGTGACTCCCACCGATGCGAGCACCGACGCCGGGACCGACCCCGCCGCCGGCGGCGGCGACTGTGCGGACACCCTCGACCTGCGCCTGCCCGACGAGCTCGTCGCCCTGCTGGCCGACGGTGACCGGGGAGCAGCCGAGGCGGCCGACGATCTCTTGGACGGCGTCGGAGGATGGGGGCCCACCACCACCGACGCCGGTGTCTTCCAACTCGTACCCGTGCGGCTGGAACGCGACCTCTCGCTCATCAGCCGCTGGATGAACGACCCGGCCGTGGCGGCCTTCTGGGAACTGGCCGGACCCGAAGACGTCACGGAGACCCATCTGCGCCACCAGCTCGACGGAGACGGGCGCAGCGTCCCCTGCCTGGGCGTGCTGGAAGGCACGCCGATGAGCTATTGGGAGCTCTACCGCGCGGACCTCGACCCCCTGGCCCGCCACTACCCCTCTCGCCCGCACGACACCGGACTCCACCTCCTGATCGGCGGCGTCGCCAACCGTGGCCGTGGCCTCGGCACTTCGCTGCTGAGAGCCGTCGCGGACCTGGTGCTCGACCACCGGCCCGCCTGCGCACGCGTCGTAGCAGAACCCGACCTGCGCAACACCCCCTCCGTATCCGCATTCCTGAGCGCCGGCTTCCGCTTCTCCGCCGAAGTGGATCTGCCCGGCAAGCGAGCGGCTCTCATGGTCCGTGACCGGGCCCTGCGCGCCGTGCTCTGACCTCGTCACTCTTAGTAACTCCGCTCGACCCGATCCGGTTCCCTCACTGAGGAGTCCCCGTGCCGAATCCGTCCGCAGGCCAGATCCCCCTCCCTGCCGCAGAGCTCCACGACCCGCCCGAGCTGACCCGGCGCAGATGGCGGGAGGCCGGCTGCCGCCTGCTGGCCAAGATGATCGGAGAGTTCGCGTACGAGGAGGTCATCGAGCCGGAACCGGCAGCAGACGAGGCGCCGGACACCTACCGGCTCCGCCTCGAACAGGCTGAGCCGGACGGAGCCGCCACGCCCTCCGGGCAACAGGACGCCTGCCTCACCTTCCGGGCCCGCCGAGGCTCGTACGGCAGCTGGTACGTGGTCCCGGCCGGGCTGGCCCTCACTGAGGGCGATGGTCCGCCCGCCCCCTTCAGCGACCCCGTCCGTTTTCTCGTCCTGGCCCGGAAGACCCTGGGCCTGGACGGCGCCACGCTCGGCCACCTCATCCGCGAGCTCACCGTCACGCTGAGTGCCGACACCCGGATCGACCACACGGCGCTGAGCGCCGCCCGACTCGCCGACCTCGGCTACGCGGAGCTCGAAGGGCACCAGACCGGCCACCCCTGGATCGTTCTGAACAAAGGACGCATCGGCTTTTCAGCGGGTGACATAGACCGATGGGCACCCGAAGCCCGCCGTTCCACTTCGCTCCCGTGGATCGCCGTCCACACCAGCCTCGCCGTGTACCGAGGCGTCGCGGGCCTCGGCACGGCCCAGCAGCTCTACGCCCGCGAGCTCGCCGCCGAGACCCGGGAATCATTCGCGGACTTACTCCGGGCACGCGGCCTTGACCCGCGTGAGTACCTCTACCTCCCCGTGCACCCCTGGCAGTGGGACGAGATCGTGCTGCCGCTCTTCGCGCCGTCCGTCGCCGCGGATGCCATCGTTCCGCTCCGCAGCGACGGCGACCTGCGCCTGCCTCAGCAGTCCATCCGTACGTTCCTCAACGTCTCCCGTCCCGACCGGCATACCGTCAAGCTCCCCCTGTCGGTCCTCAACACCCTTGTGTGGCGCGGCCTCCCGACGGGCCGCACCGTCGCGGCCCCCGCGGTCACGGCATGGATGCACGCTTTGCGCGACGCCGACCCCTTCCTGCGTGACGAGTGCGGAGTGATCCTGCTCGGGGAAGTGGCGTCGGTGGCTGTCGAGCATCCGGTGTACGACGGGCTCCCCGAAGTCCCGTATCAGTACAGGGAACTGCTCGGTGCGATCTGGCGCGAGCCGCTCGGCCGGTACCTCGCGCCCGGCGAACGCGCCCGCACCCTCGCCTCGCTCACCCACACCGACCCCGACGGCCGCGCCTTCGTCGCGGAACTCGTGGAACGCTCCGGCCTGACCCCCGAGGTATGGCTGCGCAGGCTCTTCGCCGCCCTGATGCCGCCCCTGCTGCACTTCCTGTACCGCTACGGCACGGTGTTCTCCCCTCACGGGGAGAACACGATCGTGGTCTTCGACGACAAGGACGTGCCCGTCCGGCTCGCGGTGAAGGACTTCGTGGACGACGTCAACGTGAGCTCCGTGCCGCTGCCTGAGCAGGACACCATGCCCGGGGCCGTACGCGAGGTGCTCCTCACCGAGCCCCCCGGCTTCCTCACGCAGTTCATCCACTCGGGTCTCTTCGTGGGCGTCTTCCGCTATCTCGCGCCGTTGTGCGAGGAACAACTGGACGTCGCCGAGGCCGACTTCTGGGCGGCGGTGCGTGCCGAGATCCTCCGCTACCAGGCACACACCCCGGAGCTGAAGGAGCGGTACGAGATGTTCGACCTGCTCACGCCCCGTATCGAGCGCCTGTGCCTCAACCGGAACCGCCTCCATCTGGACGGCTACCGCGACCGCGCCCAGCGCCCGCACGCAGCTGTCCACGGGACGGTTCCCAACCCCCTCCATCAGCCGTGATCGCGGGATTGTCAGTGGGGCACCGTAGGGTGGTCGCGCTATGACGAAGCCCTCCCTCCCCGAGCTCCTGCACGCCGCCGTCACCGCTGTCGGCGGCACGGAACGCCCTGGCCAGGTGTCCATGGCCGAGACCGTCGCCGAGGTGATCGACGACGGCTCCCACCTGCTGGTCCAGGCCGGCACCGGCACGGGCAAATCCCTCGGCTATCTGGTGCCGGCCCTGGCACACGGAGAGCGCGTGGTGATCGCGACGGCCACCCTCGCCCTGCAGCGCCAGCTCGTGGAGCGGGACCTGCCGCGCACGGTGGACGCGCTGCATCCGCTGCTGCGCCGCCGACCCCAGTTCGCGATGCTCAAGGGCCGCTCGAACTACCTGTGCCTGCACCGCCTCCACGAGGGCATGCCGCAGGACGAGGAGGAGGGGCTCTTCGACCAGTTCGAGGCTGCCGCTCCCACCAGCAAGCTGGGCCAGGACCTGCTGCGGATGCGGGACTGGGCGGACGAGACCGAGACCGGCGACCGCGACGACCTCACCCCGGGCGTGTCGGACCGTGCCTGGTCCCAGGTATCCGTCTCCTCCAGGGAGTGCCTGGGCGCTACGAAGTGCGCCTATGGGGCGGAGTGCTTCGCCGAGGCGGCCCGCGAGCGCGCCAAGCTCTCCGACGTCGTCGTCACGAACCACGCGCTGCTCGCCATCGACGCCATCGAGGGCGCGCCCGTCCTGCCCCAGCACGAGGTGCTGATCGTGGACGAGGCGCACGAGCTGGTGTCCCGCGTCACCGGCGTGGCCACGGGAGAGCTCACCCCGGGGCAGGTGAGCCGCGCCGTGCGCCGGGTGGCCAAGCTCGTCAACGAAAAGGCGGCGGACCAGCTCCAGACCGCCTCGGAAGGCTTCGAGCGGCTGATGGAGCTGGCCCTGCCGGGCCGTCTGGAAGAGATCCCCGAGGACCTCGGGTACGCGCTGATGGCCCTGCGCGACGCCGCCCGTACGGTCATCTCGGCGCTCGGCTCGACCCGGGACAAGTCGGTCCAGGACGAGGACGCGGTCCGTAAGCAGGCGCTCGCCTCCGTGGAGTCGATCCACGACGTGGCGGAGCGCATCACCAACGGTTCCGAGTGGGACGTCGTCTGGTACGAGCGGCACGAACGCTTCGGTGCCTCCCTGCGGGTGGCCCCCATGTCCGTGTCGGGACTCCTCAGGGAGAAGCTCTTCTCCGACCGCTCGGTGGTCCTCACCTCCGCGACGCTCAAGCTCGGCGGTGACTTCAACGGAGTGGGTGCCTCGCTCGGCCTGGCTCCGGAGGGCACGGAGTCGGAGGACGCCCCGGTCTGGAAGGGCCTCGATGTCGGCTCGCCGTTCGACTACGGCAAGCAGGGCATCCTGTACGTCGCCAAGCACCTGGCCCGTCCGGGACGCGAGGGCACCCGCAGCGACATGCTCGATGAACTGGCCGAGCTGATCGAGGCAGCCGGCGGGCGCACGCTCGGCCTGTTCTCCTCCATGCGCGCCGCTCAGGGCGCGGCGGAGGAGCTGCGGGAGCGCCTGGACGTGCCGATCCTGCTGCAGGGCGAGGAGACCCTGGGCGAGCTGATCAAGGGCTTCGCCGCGGACTCGCGGACGTGTCTCTTCGGGACGCTCTCGCTCTGGCAGGGCGTCGATGTGCCGGGCCCCAGCTGCCAGCTGGTGATCATGGACAAGATCCCGTTCCCGCGTCCCGACGATCCGCTGATGAGCGCCCGCCAGAAAGCGGTGGACGAGGCCGGTGGCAACGGTTTCATGGCCGTCGCGGCGACTCACGCGGCCCTGCTGATGGCGCAGGGTGCGGGGCGTCTCGTACGGGCGTCCGGTGACCGCGGTGTGGTGGCCGTCCTGGACCCCCGGCTGGCCACGGCGCGCTACGGCAGTTATCTGCGGGCTTCGCTGCCCGACTTTTGGTACACGACGGACCGCAATCAGGCCCGCCGCTCGCTGGCCGCGATCGATGCCGCGGCGAAGACCGCCGAGGGCAAGGCTGCCGACGAGAGCAAGGCTGCCGACGAGGGCTGAGACCTCTCATGGGCCTTGGCGAAGGGTGGCCGCTGCTCGGGTCCGGCCTGGTGCTTGGCTCCGGCCCGGGTTCCGCGCAAGCGCAGGGGGCCGGACACAGCAGGGCCCCGGAACCGGCGCAGTTGGTCCCGGGGCCCGGTCAGGGGCTGAGCTTCACACGCGTCGCAGCACTGCCACGACCTTGCCGAGGATCGTCGCCTCGTCGCCGGGGATCGGCTGGTACGCGGAGTTGTGCGGGAGCAGCCAGACGTGGCCGTCCTCGCGCTTGAAGCGCTTGACGGTCGCTTCACCGTCCAGCATGGCGGCCACGATGTCGCCGTTCTCAGCGACGGGCTGACGGCGGACCGTCACCCAGTCGCCGTCACAGATCGCGGCCTCGATCATCGAATCGCCGACGACCTTCAGGACGAAGAGCTCGCCGTCGCCCACGAGCTGCCGGGGGAGAGGGAAGACGTCCTCCACCGACTCCTCCGCGAGGATCGGGCCACCGGCCGCGATGCGGCCCACGAGCGGGACGTACGAGGCGGCGGGCTTGCCGGTGGTGTCGGTCGGCTGGCTGCTCGGCTGGTCCGAGCCCCGTACCTCGTAGGCGCGCGGGCGGTGCGGGTCGCGGCGGAGGAAGCCCTTGCGCTCCAGCGCCATCAGCTGGTGGGCGACGGAGGAGGTGCTGGACAGGCCGACGGCCTGACCGATCTCCCGCATCGACGGCGGGTAGCCGCGCCGCTGCACGGAGTCCCTGATGACCTCGATCACTCGGCGTTGCCGGTCGGTGAGTCCCGAACTGTCGGCGCGGATGCCTGGAGGTCGGCCCGGCAGGGAGCGGGTGGGCGTGGGCCCCTCCTGGTTCGTGGCTGCGTCATTCATGGCATGCACCGGCTCGAGTCGGCTCTGGGAACGGTCGTGGGCAGTGATGCTGGCGCTGTCTGCGGTGGTGGTCACGTCGGTCGGCCCCTCTCGAGATGTTCTCTCCCTAGCTAGCCAACGGTAGTTGCTTTCGAAAGGTTGCGCCAAACACACGTTCGAGTGAAAAACCGGCGATTACCTACCGTGATCATGTGTTTGGGTGTATGGCTGACGCAGGAGCCGAACGACAATTCGGTGCAATCCGGTACGCTTCACCGCTGGGACCGAGAGCTCCTCGGTGAGCCCCCATATTGCCACCCGGCGCCCCTTCGGCCCGGCACCGGCCCCCCGTCCCGAGCGGCGCGACCGACGGCTGTGTTTTCGCTGCTCGCGCCTGGGGCGACGCGACACGCGCAGCGCCGAAAATGCGGCCAGACCCCAGATCTAGTGGTTGGATTGCGACAGCAGCCCAGAAGTTGTGGTCCCTGGTCTTTCAGGGGCTCAGGGATCGCCTATGCTTGGGGCTGCTTCGAGGGCCCCCAGGGTCCGTTGAAGCTTATGAGTCGTGCCGTGAAGGAGGGTTGGGAGTTCCATGCACTGCCCCTTCTGCAGGCACCCCGACAGCCGTGTCGTCGACAGCCGCACCACCGACGACGGTACGTCGATCCGCAGGCGCCGTCAGTGCCCCGACTGCTCCCGTCGCTTCACGACGGTGGAGACGTGTTCACTGATGGTGGTCAAGCGCAGCGGCGTGACCGAGCCCTTCAGCCGCACCAAGGTCATCAATGGTGTCCGTAAGGCGTGCCAAGGGCGGCCGGTGACCGAGGACGCGCTCGCTCTGCTCGGCCAGCGGGTCGAGGAAGCGGTCCGCGCCACCGGGAGTGCCGAGCTGACGACTCACGACGTGGGCCTTGCCATACTGGGTCCGCTGCAGGAGCTCGACCTCGTCGCCTACCTGCGCTTCGCGTCCGTGTACCGGGCCTTCGACTCGCTCGAGGACTTCGAGACGGCCATCGAGGAGCTGAGGGAACAGCGGCTGGACGCGGAGCCCCGCGACGCGGGCGGAGAGCGCGTCGTGCATGACTGCGGGCCCGGAGGGACTGTCGAAGTCCCGGTGCCCGCCACTGCCGCCGACTGACCGGCTGACCGACCGGCCGGCGGCGAACCAGACCTGTTGAGGGCGTCCTCCGTGATGCCCGCAACATCAGACACACATCCGTGCCACAGGGAAGAACGTGGCACTTCAGGGCGTTTTAGCCTGATACAGGGAGGCGGCATGACCGAGACGACGAGCGGCCCGGCACGAGGTTCCCGCGCCAAGGGGTCCAAGGCCAACAAGGGTCTGCGTATCGAGCGCATCCATACGACGCCCGGCGTGCATCCGTACGACGAGGTGGTCTGGGAGCGCCGAGACGTCGTCATGACCAACTGGCGCGACGGCTCGGTCAACTTCGAGCAGCGTGGCGTCGAGTTCCCCGACTTCTGGTCGGTGAACGCGGTCAACATCGTCACCAGCAAGTACTTCCGCGGGGCCGTCGGTACCCCGCAGCGCGAGACCGGCCTCAAGCAGCTGATCGACCGCATCGTGAAGACCTACCGCAAGGCCGGTGAGGACTACAGCTACTTCGCCTCGCCCGCTGACGCCGAGATCTTCGAGCACGAGCTGGCCTACGCCCTCCTGCACCAGATCTTCAGCTTCAACTCTCCGGTCTGGTTCAACGTCGGAACGCCCCAGCCGCAGCAGGTGTCCGCCTGCTTCATCCTGGCCGTCGACGACTCCATGGAGTCGATCCTCGACTGGTACAAGGAAGAGGGCATGATCTTCAAGGGCGGCTCCGGCGCCGGCCTGAACCTCTCCCGCATCCGTTCCTCCAAGGAACTGCTGTCCTCCGGAGGCAACGCCTCGGGTCCCGTCTCCTTCATGCGTGGTGCCGACGCCTCCGCAGGAACGATCAAGTCGGGTGGCGCCACGCGCCGCGCGGCCAAGATGGTCATCCTCGACGTCGACCACCCCGACATCGAAGGCTTCATCGAGACCAAGGTGAAGGAAGAGGAGAAGATCCGCGCCCTGCGCGACGCGGGCTTCGACATGGACCTGGGCGGCGACGACATCACGTCCGTCCAGTACCAGAACGCCAACAACTCGGTCCGTGTGAACGACACGTTCATGAAGGCGGTCGAGGAGGGCGGCAAGTTCGGCCTGACGTCCCGCATGACGGGCGAGGTCATCGAGGAGGTCGACGCCAAGTCGCTCTTCCGCAAGATGGCCGAGGCCGCCTGGGCCTGCGCCGACCCCGGCATCCAGTACGACGACACCATCAACGCCTGGCACACCTGCCCGGAGTCCGGCCGCATCAACGGCTCGAACCCGTGCAGTGAGTACATGCACCTGGACAACACGTCCTGCAACCTCGCCTCGCTGAACCTGATGAAGTTCCTGAAGGACGACGGCAAGGGCAACCAGTCCTTCGACGCCGAGCGCTTCTCGAAGGTCGTCGAGCTGGTCATCACCGCGATGGACATCTCCATCTGCTTCGCGGACTTCCCGACGCAGAAGATCGGCGAGAACACCCGCGCCTTCCGTCAGCTGGGCATCGGCTACGCCAACCTCGGCGCCCTCCTGATGGCCACCGGCCACGCGTACGACTCCGACGGCGGCCGCTCCCTGGCCGGCGCCATCACCTCCCTGATGACGGGTACGTCGTACAAGCGTTCCGCCGAGCTCGCCGCGGTCGTCGGCCCCTACGACGGCTACGCCAAGAACGCCACGCCGCACAAGCGCGTCATGAAGCAGCACGCCGACGCCAACGCCACGGCGCCCCGCGTGGACGACCTGGACTCGCCGATCTGGGCCGCCGCCACGGAGGCGTGGCAGGACGTGCTCCGCCTCGGCGAGAAGAACGGTTTCCGTAACTCCCAGGCGTCCGTCATCGCCCCGACCGGCACCATCGGTCTCGCGATGTCCTGCGACACCACGGGCCTGGAGCCCGACCTCGCCCTGGTCAAGTTCAAGAAGCTCGTCGGCGGCGGCTCGATGCAGATCGTCAACGGCACCGTGCCGCAGGCCCTGCGTCGCCTGGGTTACCAGGAGGAGCAGATCGAGGCGATCGTCGCCCACATCGCCGACCACGGCAATGTGATCGACGCCCCCGGCCTGAAGCCGGAGCACTACGAGGTCTTCGACTGCGCGATGGGCGAGCGTTCCATCTCCGCGATGGGCCACGTCCGGATGATGGCGGCCATCCAGCCGTGGATCTCCGGAGCGCTCTCCAAGACGGTGAACCTCCCCGAGACGGCCACCGTCGAGGATGTCGAAGAGGTCTACTACGAGGCGTGGAAGATGGGCGTCAAGGCGCTCGCCATCTACCGCGACAACTGCAAGGTCGGCCAGCCCCTCTCCGCCAAGAAGAAGGAGGAGGAGAAGGCCGAGATCACCGAGAAGACCGAGGACACGATCCGTGCCGCGGTCGAGAAGGTGGTCGAGTACCGCCCGGTCCGCAAGCGTCTGCCGAAGGGCCGTCCCGGCATCACCACCTCCTTCACGGTGGGTGGCGCCGAGGGCTACATGACCGCCAACTCCTACCCGGACGACGGTCTCGGCGAGGTCTTCCTGAAGATGTCCAAGCAGGGCTCGACCCTCGCGGGCATGATGGATGCCTTCTCCATCGCCGTCTCGGTCGGTCTGCAGTACGGCGTGCCGCTGGAGACGTACGTTTCCAAGTTCACGAACATGCGCTTCGAGCCGGCCGGCATGACGGACGACCCGGACGTGCGGATGGCGCAGTCGATCGTCGACTACATCTTCCGCCGCCTGGCGCTGGACTTCCTGCCCTTCGAGACGCGCTCCGCGCTCGGCATCCACTCCGCCGAGGAGCGTCAGCGTCACCTGGAGACCGGTTCGTACGAGCCGTCGGAGGACGAGGTCGACGTCGAGGGTCTGGCCCAGTCCGCCCCCCGGCAGACCGAGTCCCTGAAGGCGGTCGCCACGCCGAAGGCGGAGGCCGAGGTCGTCAAGGACGTCCCGCAGCAGGCGCACACCAGCGCCGAGCTCGTGGAGATGCAGCTCGGCATCCAGGCCGACGCACCGCTGTGCTTCTCCTGCGGCACGAAGATGCAGCGCGCCGGGTCCTGCTACATCTGCGAGGGCTGCGGCTCGACCAGCGGTTGCAGCTGACACCGGGCGGCAGCGCCTCGGACGCACCGTCCGAGGTAGCTCGCACGGACAGCTGACACCAACAGGTCACAGCTGACCAACAGGTCACAGCTGACCAACAGGTCACGAAGGGGATCGGTCTCAGGCCGGTCCCCTTCGCCGCGTTCACCGACTGGTTCAGTCCGCGCTGCCCATGAGGGTGGCGAACGTCGTGGGATCGGCGTCGAAGCCCCGGATGGCCTCGCGGAACGACCACGCCCCGGACTCGTCCCGGGTGAACTCGGCGACGGTCGAGGCCATGTACCCGGAGACGCCGGCCAGGTCGTTCTGCGCCAGGTCCGTGTGGCCCTCGCGGATCCGGACCGCGGTGTTCGCGATGTCGCCCAGCACCTTGGGCTCGGCCTGCTGCTGTACGGCCACTCCCACCACCACCCGTACCAGCGTGGGCGCGAGCCGGTCCAGCTCCAGGGTCATGACCTCGTCGAACCCGAAGCCCTGGCCCGTCCTGCTGTCCCGGTTGAGGTTGATCGTGCCGTCGGGGGAGCGGCTGTCGAAGTGCACGAGGTACACGGGGCTGCCGTACGGAGCGTCCGCCGCATACGTCGCGGCGATGATGTCGAGGTCGTTGGGCGGCTCCCCGGCCGGGCTCGGATCCCACTTGAGCCCCACTTCGACCTTCTCGATTCCCTTGCTCACACTGCCCACTGGACTTCCCCCTCCTCGTGGCCTGGCCGCTGCTGACGCACCAGGCATGGTCCGACACCCACGCTACGGCGTACCCCTGACAACGCCGTGGCACCCCTGCTCAGAGACGGGACAACAGGGCGGAGGGCGTCGCTGGTTGGCGCGTAGCACGGCCGAGGGGATCATGGGCTCATGACATGGAACGGGGAAGAACTCGATCTCGAGGCCTACTTGGCGCGACTCGGGCACACGGGCGGGACGAAGCCGGATCTGGACACGCTGCGTACGCTCCACAGGGAGCACGTGGCTGCGATCCCCTTCGAGAACCTCGAGATGATGCTCGGCCGTCCCGTCCCGCTGGACCTGCCCGCACTGCAGGAGAAGATGCTGCACAAGCGGAGGGGCGGGTACTGCTACGAACAGAACCTGCTCTTCGCCGCCGCCCTCGAACGCCTCGGCTTCGCCGTCACCGGGCTTGGGGCCCGCGTCAGGGCCGGGGCGTCCGTCACGCGCGCGGTGACGCACATGCTCCTCAAGGTCGAGGTGGACGGTGAGGCCTTCCACTGCGACACGGGCTTCGGCGCCGACGGGCTGCTCGAGCCCATCCCGCTGCGTGCCGGTGCGGAAATGCAACAAGGAGAGTGGCGTTACCGGATCCAGCAGGAGGACGGGGGTGTTCTGGTACTGCAGACGGAGGGCTGCGACGGCTGGTTCGACCTCTACGCGTACACCCTGGAGCGGCGCCTTCCCGTCGACTACGTAGTGATGAACCACTACACCTCGACCCACCCCAGGTCGTCGTTCATCCGGCGCCCGGTGGTGCAGAAGGCGGCTTCTGATGTGCGCCGCAGGTTGGTGGGTGATCAATTGACGGTGGCCCGCCCGGGCCGGGTGGCGGACGAACGAAGCGTTCTTGTGGGCGAATTGACGGACGTTCTCGACCGGGAGTTCGGTATTGAACTCGATGCCGATGACTCGGCCGAGCTGATCCGGGTGCACTACGCCGGAGCGTGACCCGGGCCGCGCTCCGCGCCGTACGATGGCGCGGTGCTGGTCAAGTGGACTCGCTGCACCGTGGTGGACCGTCGGGGGTTCGAACGGGGACAGCGAAAGTGGGCGGGGCTTTTGGGGGAGCCGGGGTTCCGGGGACAGGGCGGGGGGTGGAGCCGGGGCCGGCAGGGCGTCGCCCATGTCTTCGCCTTCTGGGAGAGCCGTGCCTTCTACGACTCCTTCATGGCCCGCTCGCACGACCGCCTCGCGGCGGCGCAGTCCGGCACCTTCAAGAACCTCCAGGCCAAGCTCTTCGACCACCGGTTCGACGTGAAGACGGGGTTCGAGCCACGCTTCACGGACGCGGACGTGCTGCGCGTCGCGCACTGCCGGGTCCGGGAGGCGCGGGTCGAGCACTTCGCGCTCATGCAGGAGAAGGTCTGGAACCCCGCGATGGCGGGCTCGCCGGGAATGGTGCGGGGACTCTTCGGTGAAGCGCCCGGCCATGAGTTCATGGTGCTGTCCATGTGGCAGTCGGCGGCCGAGCACGGCAAGTACCGCGCGGAGCGGGTGGAGCGCCTGTCCCTCCGGGCCCAGACGGAGGCCGATGTCTCGGCGCTCGCGGGAGACATCGTGCAGTTGGAGCCTTCGTGGACGGTGTGATCGGGTGTGACTCGGTGTGATCCGATGTGGTTCTTTTCGGTTCGGGCTGTTTGCGGTTTTGAGGCCTTGTGACCGCGATGGCGTGAGCTGCTGACTGTCCCGTTTGGCTTCTCGACGCGGGTGTATTGAGTCCCTGCTCACCTCGCTAGCTGGGTAGGGCGTGCGCCTCAGCGCCCCCCGTCATCGCCGGGTGAACGCACCTTCGCGGATGGCAGCGATGGCTGCTGCCGCGGACTGGTCGGCGAGCGCCACGTCGATCGGCTCGCGCGTGATGAACACGCGGAACAGCAGCGGAGCGGAGACGGCGCGGACGAGCGCGGGGGCGTCGGTGTCGGGGGACGCCTCGCCGCGCGCCACGGCACGGGTCACGACCGCCTCGCAACGGGCGAACCGCTCGGCGTAGAAGGTGTGCAGGGCATCGGCGGCCCGCTTCGACTGG
This sequence comes from Streptomyces sp. NPDC036815, assembly GCF_055609205.1. Taxonomy (NCBI): domain Bacteria; kingdom Bacillati; phylum Actinomycetota; class Actinomycetes; order Kitasatosporales; family Streptomycetaceae; genus Streptomyces; species Streptomyces sp. NPDC036815. Next base: position 89,616 of record NZ_JBVJPW010000008.1, read on the forward strand.
AACGCGGCCGCGACGAAGGCGGTCGGTGCCGCGGACGCCGCGTCGTCGGAGAAGGATGCGACCACCTCGCGAGCGAGCTCACGCAGGTCGCCCTCCAGGCTGCCGGTGTCCGGCGGCGTCCATGTGTCCTCGCCCGCCATGGCCAGAGCGTCGGCGACCATCCCTTCGAGGCCGCCCCACCGGCGGTACAACGTCGTCTTGTGAACGCCCGAGTGGTCGGCCACGTACTCGACGGTGAGTCCGGGGTAGCCGTGGTCGGCGAGACCGCTCAGCACGGCGTCGCGGACGGCGGCGCGGGTGCGGGCAGTGCGGCCGCCGGGGCGGCGGGTGCCGGGGGCGGGGGGCGCCGGTTCGGTCGCGGCGGGCTGCGGGGGTGTGCGCTGCTCCGATCCAGCTCGGTGCCGCTGATGAAGTTCCGCGTCATCGCCTGGATCGGTCGGAGCGCTGGTGCTGTCGGGATGGGCGGGGCTAGTGGAGGCACCAGGGCTACTGGGGGTACCGGGGGCTCCGGGCTCAGCGTTGCCGGGTCCGCTGAGACCGCCTGTGTCGGGAGCGTCCGGTCCTCCCGCCTCGCCGGACCCGTGCTGCCCGGCGCCCGGTGTGGCACCGCTCCGACCAGCCGCAACGCCCTTGTTCGCCATCACTTTGGCCCTTCTCGATCCTTCTCGACACTTCGCGGCAATCCGCGCCCCAGCAATTTACCGCAACTCGTGTTGCATTAGCTCGGAGGGTGTGCCACACTCGTCGTAACGCGACAGCAGTTGCGTTTGATGGTGGGCGTGAAACCGCGGGTGACCGTGCCTACTCAGATTTCTCTGCATGGCGTGTCCAAGGCTCGTGGGGACCGGATGCTGCTCGACGGGGTGTCTCTGGCGATCCGTCCGGGCGAACGCGTAGGGGTCGTGGGGGAGAACGGTGCGGGCAAGTCCACGCTGCTGCACTTGATGTCCGGCGACGAGCCACCCGATGAGGGCGAGGTGGTGACCGTCGCCGAGCGGGGGGCCGGGCTCCTCGCACAGACGCCCCATCTGCCCGCGGACCGTCTCGTCGCGGACGCGATCGACGCCGCACTGGCCGAGCTGCGCGCGATGGAGAGGCAGTTGCGCCACCTCGAAACGGGCCTCGGTTCCGCGACCGAGCGGGAGCTGAGCGCTTACGGAGACCTGCTCACGGCGTTCGAACTGCGCGGCGGCTACGAGGCGGACGCGCGTGTGGACAAGGCGATGCACGGCCTGGGGTTCGGCCACATCGAACGGGACAGGGCCCTGGGCAGCCTGTCCGGTGGTGAACAGGCCCGGCTCGGTCTTGCCTGCCTCATCGCTGCGGCACCCGAGGTGATGCTCCTGGACGAGCCGACCAATCACCTCGACGAGAGCGCGCTGGACTGGCTGGAGAGCGTCCTGCCGGCGCATCGCGGCACCGTGGTCGCGGTCTCTCACGACCGGACGTTCCTGGAGCGGGTCACCACCGCCATTCTGGAAGTGGATGCCGACCGCCGGTCGGTGGTGCGGCACGGCGGGGGGTACCAAGGGCTTATCGCGGAACGAGCGGCCGCCCGGCAGCGCTGGGAGCAGGAGTACACGCAGTGGTGCGAGGAGACGAGCCGTCTCCAGGAGTTCATGGAGACCACCGCTCATTCCGTCGCCGGTGGCCGCGGGATGAAGGACAACAACAAAATGGCCTACGACCGCGCCGGCGGACGCGTCCAGGCCTCGGTCTCGGGGCGCGTGCGGAACGCGCAGGAGCGACTCCGCAGGCTGCGGGAACAACCTGTGCCGAAGCCTCCTGAACCACTGGGCTTCGCGGCGCGCCCCGTGGCGGGTGCGACCGGAGGGGCGCTGGTGACGCTGCGGGACGTGCGGGTGGGGGAGCGACTCGCCGTGGATGAGCTCACCGTCTCGGCCGGCGAACGACTCCTGATCCATGGAGGCAACGGCGCGGGGAAGTCCACTCTGCTGCGGACCATGGCGGGCGTGCTCGAACCCGACGCGGGCACCGTCGTCCGCAGAGGCCGGATCGGCTATCTCGCCCAGGAAATACCGGTACGGCGTCCCGCCGAGCGCGTCCTCGAAGTGTTCGGCAGGGGCCTGGGACTCGCTGAGGACGAGCAGCGGGAACTGCTCCTTTCGTACGGGCTGTTCCGGGCCCGTGACCTGCACGTGCCGGTGGGGTCCCTGTCCGCGGGGCAGCACCGGAGGCTGGCTCTCGCGAGGTTGCTCGCCAGGCCCGCCGACCTGCTCCTGCTCGACGAGCCCGCCAATCACTTGGCGCTCGGTCTGGTCGAGGAACTGGAAGCGGCCCTCGACCGGTGGACAGGTGCCCTGGTGGTCGTCTCGCACGACCGGTTGCTGCGCCGGCGTTTCACGGGCCGAATACGCCGGATGGAGGCCGGGCGGCTACCCGACTGAGCGGCCCGCCGGGGACCCGATCTAGGGTTTCGGTATGGCACGCCCGCGGCGCATCCTCCTGGTCCGGCACGGCGAGTCGGCCGGCAACGCCGACGACACCGTGTACGAGCGCGAACCCGATCACGCGCTCGCGCTCACCGAGACGGGGTGGTCTCAAGCGGCTGACAGGGGCAAACACCTGAGAGAACTGCTCGGCCGTGAACGGGTCAGCGTGTACGTCTCGCCGTACCGCCGCACCCACGAGACCCTCCAGGCCTTCCGGCTCGACCCCGAGCTGGTGCGCGTGCGCGAGGAACCGAGGCTGCGGGAGCAGGACTGGGGAAACTGGCAGGACAGGGACGACGTACGCCTGCAGAAGGCATACCGCGACGCGTACGGGCACTTCTTCTACCGCTTCGCGCAGGGCGAGTCGGGGGCCGACGTCTACGACCGGGTGGGGTCCTTCCTGGAAAGCCTCTACCGGAGCTTCGAGGCGCCGGACCATCCGCCGAACGTCCTGCTGGTGACCCACGGACTGACCATGCGGCTGTTCTGTATGCGCTGGTTCCACTGGTCGGTGGCCGAGTTCGAGTCGCTGTCCAATCCGGGCAACGGAGAGATGAGGATGCTGGTGCTCGGTGAGGACGGCAAGTACACGCTGGACCGGCCCTTCGAACGCTGGCGGGAACCCGAGCCGTACGGCGTCACCGGATAGAGTGGCAGGGCGATGACCGCTGACTCCTCTCCCGACCGGCGCCTCGAGCGCGCTCTGGCCAGCCTGCGCGGACTGGCGGTGGGGGATGCGCTGGGCTCCCAGTTCTTCGTGCCCGCGCACTACCCACTGCTCAAGCGCCGACAGCTGCCCGACGCCCCCTGGCAGTGGACCGACGACACGGAAATGGCCTGCTCCGTGCTGGCCGTCCTCACTGAGCACCGCAGGATCGACCAGGACGCACTCGCCCGGTCGTTCGCCGAGCACCATGACTTCGACCGTGGCTACGGGCCCGCTGTGAACCGGCTGCTCAGGCAGGTTCGGGAGGGCGACGACTGGCGGGAGCTGGCCTCCGCGCTCTTCAAGGGGCAGGGGTCATGGGGGAACGGCGCCGCCATGCGGATCGCTCCCCTCGGCGCCTGGTACGCGGACGACCCGGAGCAGGCGACGCACCAGGCGGAGATCTCGGCGTACCCCACGCATCAGCACCGTGAGGCAGTCGTGGGAGCCATGGCGGTTGCCGCGGCGGCAGCGCTCGTGGCCGACCCCGCGGGGCCGCCCACGCCACAGAAGCTGCTCGACGGCGTCATCGAGCTGGTACCGCGCAGCGCGGTGGGCGCGGGTCTGCGCCGGGCGCGGGACATGCTCGACTACGGCGACCCCGGGACGGTCGCCGCGGTTCTGGGGTGCGGTCGGCGTACGACGGCCCATGACACGGTGCCGTTCGCGTTGTGGTCCGCGGCTCGTGGGCTCGGGGCGTACGAGCGGGCCATATGGGACACCGCGCAGGTGGGCGGGGACATGGACACGACCTGCGCCATCGTGGGCGGCGTGGTGGCGTCCGGCGAGGGAGGCGCGCCTCCGGAGGAGTGGCTCGACCGTACGGAGGCGTTGCCCGGCTGGGTGCCGTGCGGCGTGGTCTGACGCGCGGGGCGTTTCGGAGGGGCTCGCGGAGGGCTGTGCGGCGCTGGGGGCCTTGCTGCTCCGGTCCCTCGGAGTCCTGATGTGCAGGGCGCGGCGGATCCTCGCTGCGTGGCTGCGTGGCTGCGTGGCTGCGTGGCTGCGTGGCTGCGCGCCCGCCCGCTCTCGCCCCAGTCCGTGGGGGCCACGGACTGGGGCGAGAACGCAGACCTCCCGCGTACTCCTCGTACCGACGACGGCACAGGACCTCGTACCGACGTCGGCACCAGGTCTCGTGCCGACGGCACCGGTCGCCCCGCGTGAAGCGGCGCGTGGGCGGGGCTTTGGGTGGTTAGCCGGCCGAGGGGCCCGCCGCGCTCGCTGTGCCGGCCAGTGCGTCCAGGTCGCTCTTGCGTACGCGGATCACCAGCGCGGCGGTGGCCAGGGCGAGGACGGCCATGGCGACGGCCGGTAGGAAGGCGGTCGAGATGCCCTCGGACAGCACCTCGTGGCCCCAGGGCGCGGGCAGCTCGTGAGTTTTCGCGAACTCGGCCTTCTGCTCCGGTGTGGCGTGGGCCATGAAGTCCGTCATCTGCTCCTTGCCCTCCTCGCGGCTGGCCGTGCCGAAGACCGTGGTGAGGATGGAGAGGCCGAGCGAACCGCCCACCTGCTGCGTGGTGTTGAGCAGGCCGGATGCCGCGCCCGCTTCGTGGAGGGCCACTCCGGAGACCGCCGTCAGCGTCAGCGTCACGAAGTTCAGACCCATGCCGAAGCCGAAGAGGAGCATCGGGCCGAGCACCCCACCGAGGTACGAACTGTCCGGGCCGAGCAGTGTCTGCCAGCCGAGACCGAGGGCGACGATGATCGAGCCCGTCACCATGAACGGCTTGGGGCCGAGCACGGGCAGGAACTTCTGCGACAGCCCCGCGCCGACCGCGATGACGACGGTGACCGGCAGGAAGGCCAGGCCGGCCTCGATCGGTGTGTAGCCCAGGATGTTCTGTACGAAGAGAACGATGAAGAAGAACATACCGAACATCGCGGCGGACAGGCTGAGCATGATCACGTACGTGCCCGAGCGGTTGCGGTCGGCGAACATCCGCAGCGGAGTGATCGGTTCCTTCGCCCGGTTCTCGACGAAGACGAAGGCCGCGAGCAGGACGACCGCCGCACCGAAGGACCCCAGCGTGATGCTGTCGCGCCAGCCCTCCTCGGCGGAGCGGATGAATCCGTAGACCAGGGAGGCCATGCCGAGGGTGGACGTCAGCGCGCCCATGATGTCGAAGCGGCCGGGGTGGCGTTCGGATTCGTTGATGTAGAGGGGGGTGAGGACGGCGATCAGGACGCCGATCGGCACGTTCACGAAGAGGACCCAGCGCCAGTCGAGCCACTCGGTGAGCATGCCGCCCGCCAGTAGTCCGATGGCGCCGCCACCTGCGGAGACGGCGGCGAAAACGCCGAAGGCACGGTTCCGTTCGGGGCCTTCGGGGAAGGTCGTCGTGATGAGTGCCAGCGAGGTCGGCGAGGCTATCGCGCCGCCGACGCCCTGCAGGGCCCGAGCGGCCAGCAACTGCCAGGGCTCCTGGGCGAATCCGCCGAGGAGCGAGGCGAGCGTGAAGAGGAGGATGCCGGCCATGAAGACGCGACGGCGTCCCAGGATGTCCCCGGCGCGGCCGCCGAGGAGCAGCAGTCCGCCGAAGGTGAGGGTGTACGCGCTGACGACCCAAGTGAGGTCGGTCGTCGAGAAGTTGAGCGCTCCCTGGATGTGCGGGAGTGCGATGTTCACAATCGTCGCGTCGAGGACCACCATGAGTTGGCAGGCTGCGATGACGGTGAGTGCCAGGCCGGGGTGTCCCTCTCGGCGGGCGGCCCCGGGCTTTTGGTTTTCGGTCAGTTGAGAGGTCGTCGTCATGATCCCCCGCAAGTTCCTTAGTGAACGGTCCCGTTCACTGTTCACTACGACGGTAGTGACTCCACTTGAGTGAACGCAAGCGTTCACTCACCTTTGTTCCCGGACCCGCCTGCTCGCCCAACGGAGAGATATAGATGGCTACTTCGCGCTGGACGGCCGTTCCCGCCCGGACGGTTTCCCCGCGTCGCCGGGGGCCGGTTCTGGAGCGGGCGATCCTCGACGCCGCCCTCGACCAGCTCAGTACGGTCGGCTGGAGCGGGCTGACGATGGAGGGGGTGGCCGCGGGCGCGCAGACCGGCAAGGCCGCCGTGTACCGCCGCTGGCCGTCCAAGGAGGACCTCGTCGCGCACGCGCTGCGGGACGGCCTGCCGAGCCTGGACGCCGTCCCGGATCTCGGCAGCGTCCGGGAGGATCTGTTGCAGCTGTGCAAGCAGATGCGGGTGACGATGTTCTCGCGGCCCGGGTTCGCCCTGCGTGCGGTGCTTCACGAGTGCGACGCGGCGACGGCCGAGCGCTTCCACGAGGTGATCTTCGAAGGCGTCATCGAGCCGAGCGTGAAACTGATCAAGGAGGTCCTGCGCCGCGGGATCGAGCGCGGAGAGGTCCGTTCCGGTGGGACGGAGGCCTTTGTGTGCGACGTGATTCCGGCGATGTTCATGTACCGCACGAAGGTGTGCGGGAGCGAATGGCGGGACGAGGAATTCGAGGCATTCATCGACCAGGTGATGGTCCCGCTGCTGCGTCCGTAAGGGTCGGCGCCGGGTGGTACCAGGGCGGGTGGCCCATCACGGAGTGGCCAGTGGCCCATCACGGAGTCGCCAGTGGCCCGTCGCGGGGCGGCCGGTGGGCCGTCACGAAGTGGCCGGTGGGCCGTCACGGGGTGCCTGGGTGTCGCGGGCCCTCCCGGGCGGCGTAGGCTGATGAGCGCCATGCCGTACGAAGCACCCACCCACACCGTCGAGCGCTCCCTGCGCGCCACCACCGGAGCGAAGATCGTCGCCGGTGTCGACGAGGTCGGGCGCGGCGCGTGGGCGGGCCCGGTCACCGTATGCGCGGCGATCACGGGACTGCGCCGGCCGCCCGAAGGGCTCACCGACTCCAAGCTGATCAGCCCCAAGCGGCGCACCTCGCTCGCGCTGGAGCTGGAGAGCTGGGTCACGGCGCACGCCCTGGGCCACGCCTCGCACGAGGAGATCGACGAGCTCGGGATGACGGCCGCGCTGCGGCTCGCCGCGGTGCGTGCTCTGGAGGGGCTGCCGGTCCGTCCGGACGCGGTCATCCTCGACGGGAAGCACAACTACCTCGGCGCTCCCTGGCAGGTTCGTACGGTGATCAAGGGGGACCAGTCCTGTGTGGCCGTCGCCGCGGCTTCCGTGATCGCGAAAGTCCGGCGCGACAAAATGATGGCCGAACTGGGCATCGAACATGCAGACTTCGGTTTTGCGGCCAACGCCGGTTATCCGTCGCCGGTGCACAAGGCCGCGCTGGCGGAGCGGGGGCCTACCCCGTACCACCGGCTCACGTGGGCGTATCTTGATGCGCTGCCCCAGTGGCGGCACCTCAAGAAGGCCCGCAGCTGGGCGGACGGAAATGTTCCGGAAATCGAGGGTCAGCTCGGCTTTGAGTTCTGACGCTTTTCCGGCCCTTCCGATCGCACTCATGTGCCACCCGCCGACGCGCGTCGCATCGGCGTTTGATAGACAACACTTCATGCCTCTCATTCCCGAGGAGCCTCAGATTCACGAGAGTGCCCAGGGTCCCCGCGCCACGCAGGCCAGTGGCCGCACCGCGCCGACCCCCCGCCCCGTACCCGGCCCGCGTCCCGCGGCTCCGCCGCGCCCCGGCCGTCCGGGCCCTGCCCGGCCGATGCCGCCCGCGCAGCGAACGCCGCACGATGCGGCAGCCAAGCCCGGGCCCTCCGCCCCGGCTGCCCCCGGCCCCTCCGCCGCGGCCCCCGCTCCTTCCGGAGCGGCCGTCGGTGGAGCCACCGCCACGGTGGCCCCGGTTCCGCAGATCCAGCTCATCCCGGCTTCGGCCGAGGGCGCGCTGGACGCGGCCGAGGAGGCCGTCGACCTCCTGCTCGACACCGGGCGTCCCCCGGGTGAGGTCCTGGTGATCACCACCGGCGACCCCCACCCGTGGGCCACGCACGAGCTGTCCTTCGGGGAGACCGCCTACTGGGCCCAGCACGACGCGGGCGACGACGTCTTCTACGCCGACGCCGCCGCGCTCACCCGTGCCTCGGCCCGGCCCGTGGTCGTCGTCGCCGTCAATGGCGGCGACGAAGCGACCGCGGTCGCGGCCCTGCCGACGGCGCTCACCCGCGCGAGCACCCTGCTGATCGTCTGCGGTGACCCGCAGCGCATCAACTCGATGCTGGGCGCGGGCGTCTGACACCGGAGTCCGGCAGGCGGTGGCGCCGCGCGGCCCGGGCCGCACGCTAGTGCCCTTCGGCACCCGGCCGCGCGGAAGCACGGTGCGGGGGCCGACGTGCGCCGTGCGCGTGCCGCGTGTACGCGTACGGCCCCGTACGCGGCAGCCGTACCGGCGAACGGCGTGCAGTCGTCCCGGAGATCAGCGTGCCGCCGCCCGCCGCAGTACGTCGGAGGCGGCGCCTCCGGTGCGGGGCGCCGGCGGATCGGTCCCGGCGAAGGCCTCGGGTGGTGAGTCGGCGCTCGGCCGGCGGCCGCCACGGCCCTCGCCGAGCACGTGCCAGCCGTCGCGCGTCAGCGTGATGTACGCGCCGCAGCGCAGCCCGTGCAGGGTGCAGGCGTCCCGTAGGCCCCACATCCAGGCCCCGTCCTCCTGGGTCCAACGGGCGTCCCCGGCACGGCAGTAGAGCAGTACGGCGGTGCGCACCGGCGTGCGGCGGCGCAGGTCGTGCGGGATGATCCGGCGCAACTGCGCGAGCAGCGCGTTGCGGAAGACCCAGCCGTCCGTCGGGGTCGTCCGCCCGCTGAACGAGGCGCTCGCCCGCAGCCGTTCGTCCGGATCCAGCACCGCCACGACCGCCGTCGCGGGGGTCGGCCGGTGGCGCGTGTGCAGACCGCTGACGACCTCACGAGGGTTGCGCAGCAGGGGAATTCCCGCGGCCGACCACTCGGCGGGCTCCAGCGTCCGGGCCAGTCGGTGGGCGGAGTCCGCGGACGGCTCGACGGATGCCGGGGGCTCCGGCACCTGTGCCGCGGCGGACGTGGCGGATCCGAAGGTCACGGTCCTCCCTTCGGCTGTACGCCCCTGGAGGGCGTGGTCGGACTGGGGGAGCGCACCGCGGCAGGGCCCTGCCGGTTCACGGGGAGCGCACGGGGTCGGAGTCAATTCTTCCCGCCGTGGTCGCTCGCGGCAATGCGCCGGGGGCGATGCGCACCGAGGTCCCGGAGCAAACGATGCACTGCCCATATTCCTGCCCAGGGCGTTGACCTTCGACGCGTGTGTCCGGTGACCTTCGAGGCGTGCGTCCGGCCGTGGCGGATTGGGCGATTGTCAGTGGCATCGGGTTGCATGGGGGCATGGACAACCTGGAGCTCCGCACCGAAGCCGACGCCATCCTCGCCGAGCTCGTCGGTGGCCCGGGGGGTTCGGCGCGGCTGCGCGAGGACCAGTGGCAGGCGGTGGCGGCGCTGGTCGAGGAGCGTCGGCGCGCCCTGGTGGTGCAGCGCACCGGCTGGGGCAAGTCGGCGGTGTACTTCGTGGCCACCGCCCTGCTGCGGCGGCGCGGCGCGGGACCCACGGTGATCATCTCGCCGCTGCTGGCCCTGATGCGCAACCAGGTCGAGTCGGCGGCCCGGGCCGGCATCCAGGCCCGCACCATCAACTCGGCCAACCCGGAGGAGTGGGACGCCATCTACGGCGAGGTCGAGCGCGGCGAGACCGACGTCCTCCTCGTCAGCCCCGAGCGGCTCAACTCGGTGGACTTCCGCGATCAGGTGCTGCCCAAGCTCGCGGCCACGACCGGACTGCTCGTGGTGGACGAGGCGCACTGCATCTCCGACTGGGGACACGACTTCCGGCCGGACTACCGCCGGTTGCGGGCGATGCTGACCGAGCTTCCGGCCGGTGTGCCGGTCCTCGCCACCACCGCGACGGCGAACGCGCGCGTCACCGCGGACGTCGCCGAACAGCTGGGCACCGGCGCGGGCGAGGCCCTCGTGCTGCGCGGTCCGCTGGACAGGGAGAGCCTGCGGCTCGGCGCGGTCCGGCTGCCGGACGCCGCGCACCGGCTGGCCTGGCTCGCCGAGCACCTGGACGAGCTCCAGGGTTCCGGCATCATCTACGCCCTGACCGTCGCCGCGGCCGAGGAGGCCACCGCCTTCCTGCGGCAGCGCGGTTTCACGGTGGCCTCGTACACGGGACGTACGGAGAACGCGGACCGGCTCCAGGCCGAGACCGATCTGCAGGAGAACCGCGTCAAGGCGCTGGTCGCCACGTCGGCCCTCGGCATGGGCTTCGACAAGCCGGACCTGGGCTTCGTGGTCCACCTCGGTTCGCCGTCCTCGCCGATCGCGTACTACCAGCAGGTGGGCCGTGCGGGCCGCGGTGTGGAGCACGCCGACGTGCTGCTGCTGCCGGGCAAGGAGGACGAGGCGATCTGGCGGTACTTCGCCGACACCGCCTTCCCGCCCGAGGCGCTGGTCCGCCAGACGCTCACGGCCCTCGCCGACGCGGGCCGACCGCTCTCCGTACCGGCCCTGGAGGCGCTGGTCGAGCTCCGCCGCACCCGGCTGGAGACCATGCTCAAGGTGCTCGACGTGGACGGCGCGGTCAAGCGGGTCAAGGGCGGCTGGATCTCCACCGGCCGGCCGTGGGAGTACGACGCCGAGCGGTACGCCTGGGTGGCCAAGCAGCGGCAGGCGGAGCAGCAGGCCATGCGGGACTACGTGAGCACCACCCAGTGCCGGATGGAGTTCCTGCGGCGGCAACTGGACGACGAGGGGGCCGTCCCGTGCGGCCGCTGCGACAACTGCGCCGGCCCCTGGACCGACTCCACCGTCTCGACGGAGGCGCTCACGGGCGCGACGAAGGAACTGGACCGTCCCGGGGCGGAGATCGAGCCGCGCCGCATGTGGCCCACCGGAATGCCCGCCCTCGGCGTGGACCTCAAGGGCCGTATCCCGGCCAAGGAGCAGTGCTCCACCGGGCGCGCCCTGGGGCGTCTCTCCGACATCGGGTGGGGCAACCGGCTCCGTCCGCTCCTTGCGGAGAGCGCGCCGGACGGGCCGGTCCCCGACGACGTGCTGCGGGCCGCGGTGGCGGTCCTCGCCGACTGGGCGCGCTCGCCGGGGGGCTGGGCGCCGGGCGTAGCGGACGCCTCGGCCCGTCCGGTGGGCGTCGTCGCCCTGCCGTCGCAGACCCGCCCGCAGTTGGTGGGCTCCCTCGCCGAAGGGATCGCGACCGTCGGTCGCCTCCCCTTCCTGGGCACGTTGGCGTACACGGGGCCGGACGGCGCGCACGCGGCGCGCCGCAGCAACTCCGCCCAGCGCCTCCGGGCGTTGTCGGGTGCCTTCGCCGTCCCCGGCGACCTGGCCGAGGCGCTGGCCGGGTCGCCGGGTCCCGTGCTGCTCGTGGACGACTTCACCGACTCGGGGTGGACCCTCGCGGTCGCCGCCCGCCTGTTGCGCAGGGCGGGCAGCGATCAGGTCCTGCCGCTGGTCCTCGCCGCGGCGGGCTGAGGCCGCGGGAGAGAGCGGCGGGAGGGAGGGCGATCAGGGGCGGCTGGTCAGGTAGCCGCCCATGGAGGTGAAGTACTCCGTGGCGGGCAACTCCCGGCCGTCCTCGGTCCGTACGCGCGTGATGGCCAGGCCGTGGTTGCGGCCGGTGCGGGCGTCGGCGCCCGCGACGATCACGACGCCCTCACCCTCGCGGTAGAAGATGCGGCCGGGCGTGCCGCCGTAGCGGCCCTCGGACACGACCGCGGTGACGACCTCGAGACGCTTGCCCTTGTGGAAGCAGAAGGCGCTGGGGTAGGGCGCGGACTGGGCGCGGACCAGACGGCCGAGGTCCTCCGCCGGCCAGGTCCAGTCGATGCGGATGTCCTCGGCGGAGCGCTTGTGGAAGAAGCTCGCCTGGGAGCGGTCCTGCTTGGTGAACTCCGTCTGGCCGGCGGCGATGAGGTCGAGCGCGCCGATGGTGACGGGGGCGATGAGGTCGACGGTCTTGTGGAAGAGGTCGGTGGCGGTGTCCGTCGGACCGACCGCGACCGCCTCCTGCCGGACGATGTCGCCCGCGTCGAGCTCGCCGTCCATCATGTGCGCGGTGACGCCCACTTCGGACTCGCCGTTGATCATCGCCCAGATGATGGGGGAGAAGCCGGCGTACTTCGGCAGCAGCGAGTCGTGGACGTTCAGGGTGCCGCGGCGCGGCAGGTCGAAGATGCGCGGGGGGATCCACGTACGCCAGTTGTTGGCCACGATGATGTCCGGGTCGGCGGCCTTGAGGCGCTCGAACAGCTCCTCGTCGTCGGGGCGGTTGCGGATCAGCACGGGGACGCCGTGCTCCTCGGCGAGGTCGGCGACGGAGTCGCTCCAGATCTTCTCGTACGCGTGCTCGCTCTTGGGGTGCGTCACGACCATCACCACGTCGTGTTCGGAGTCCAGGAGGGCTTGCAGGGTGCGGTGCCCCCAGGTCTGGTAACCGAACATGACGACCCGCATGGGGTTCCTCCTCAGAGCAGGGAATAGCCGACGACAAGTAAAGCAAGCCTTACCTTATTAGGCAACGCGTTGACTTTGTGCCCCAGTTGGAAGGCGGCTCCGCCCCGGCGGGTCGACAGCTTCGCCGGATTAGCTTAGGCTCACCTAAGTTCGGTGCGCTGCTGTGTCGACGTGCCCACGATCTGTACCTTCCCCCACGCCTGACAGGCGGCTTCCCCGCACGATGGGAGTGACATGTCACAGGTTCTTCCTGGCGACGCACCACTGGTCCACGACCTCATTGGCATCGGCTTCGGCCCGTCCAATGTGGCGATGGCGATCGCGCTCAGCGAGCACAACGCAAGCGTCGGCAGGGAGGAGACGGTCACCGCTCACTTCTTCGAGCAGCAGCCGCGCTTCGGCTGGCACCGCGGCATGCTGATCGACGACGCGACCATGCAGGTGTCCTTCCTCAAGGACCTGGTGACCCAGCGGAACCCCACCAGTGAGTTCAGCTTCCTCTGCTACCTGAAGAGCAAGGGGCGCCTGACCGACTTCATCAACCACAAGAACCTCTTCCCGCTGCGGGTCGAGTTCCACGAGTACCTGGAGTGGGCCGCGGCCAAGGTCGACGACCAGGTCTCCTACGGTCACGAGGTCGTGGGCGTCACGCCGTTCGTGCGCGACGGGGTCGTGGAGTACCTGGACGTGACGGTCCGGTCGGCGGAGGGCCTCGCCGTCCACCGCGCCCGCAACCTCGTCGTCGGCACCGGTCTGCGCCCCCTCATGCCGGAGGGCGTGGAGCGCGGCGACCGTGTCTGGCACAACTCCGAACTGCTGACGAAGGTGGACGGGTTGGAGGGCACGTCGCCCTCCCGGTTCGTCGTCGTGGGCGCCGGGCAGAGCGCCGCGGAGAACGTCGCGTACCTGCACCGCCGCTTCCCCGAGGCCGAGATCTGCGCGGTCTTCTCCCGCTACGGCTACAGCCCCGCCGACGACAGCAGCTTCGCCAACCGGATCTTCGACCCCGAGGCGGTCGACGAGTACTTCGAGGCGCCCGAGGACGTCAAGCAGCGGCTGATGGGCTACCACGGCAACACCAACTACTCCGTGGTGGACATCGACCTGATCGACGACCTGTACCGCGAGATGTACCGGGAGAAGGTCCTCGGCACCGAGCGGCTGCGCTTCCTCAACGTCTCCCGGCTCACCGGCGTCAAGGAGACGGACGACGGCGTGCGCGCCACCGTCAAGTCCCTCGTCACCGGGGAGGACGCCGATCTCGACGCCGACATCGTGGTGTTCGCCACCGGCTACAGCCCCGCCGACCCCGTCGGCCTCCTCGGCGACGTCGCCGACCGCTGCCTGCGCGACGACGAGGGCCGCGTGCGCGTCGAGCGCGACTACCGCATAGCGACCGACCCCGACCTGCGCTGCGGCATATACCTGCAGGGCGGTACGGAGCACACGCACGGCATCACGTCGTCGCTGCTTTCCAACATCGCGATCCGGGTCGGCGAGATCCTGGACTCGCTGCGCGCCCGGAGCTCCGGGTCCGCCTCCGGCGAGGCGCGGCCGGTGGCCGACGAGACCGGCAGCGCCGCCCGCTAGCACCTGTCCGGCGGTTCGGCCCGGCCACCGCCCGTGCGTCCCGGTCCGATCAAAGGGATAACGTACGTCGAATGAGCACGACTGCAGTGGAGCGCCCCGTGGCGAGGGGCACAACGGAGGCCCGCAGGCGGCGGGTTGCGGGTCTGGCCGCCCTTGCCGCGACCCTGGTGGTCGCGGCGGCGCTCTCGCTGGCGGTCGGCGCGCGCTCGCTGAGTCCCACCGAGGTGTGGCACGGGCTGTTCGCGGCGCCGGACGCCGACCAGCGGCTCACCGAGATCCGGCTCATCGTGCAGACCGTGCGGCTGCCCAGGACGGTGCTCGCCGTGGTGGCGGGCATCGCCCTGGGCGTCGGCGGCGCGCTGATCCAGGGGTACACGCGCAACCCGGTGGCGGACACCGGCCTGCTGGGGGTGAACGCCGGCGCGTCGTTCGCCGTGGTGTCGGCCATCGCCCTGTTCGGGCTCTCCAACCCGTTCCAGTACGTCTGGTTCGCCTTCGCCGGGGCGGCGGTCGCCGGTGTCGTCGTGTTCGGCCTCGCGAGCATCGGCCGCGGGGCGGGCAACCCCCTGACGCTCGCGCTGGCCGGGCAGGGGATCACCGTCTTCCTCGCGGCGATGACCACGGCCGTCTCGCTCTCGGACCAGAAGTCGCTGAACGCGCTGCGGTTCTGGAACGCGGGCTCCGTGGCGGGCGTCGGCTTCGACGTCATCTGGCCGGTGACCGCGTTCATCGGCGTCGGCCTCGTCCTCGCGCTGACCACGCTGCCCGCCCTCAACCTGCTCAACCTGGGCGAGGACGTGGCGCGGGGGCTCGGGGTGAACATCGCGCTGAGCCGGACCGTCGGCATCCTCGCGATCACCCTCCTCGCGGGCGCGGCGACGGCGGCGTGCGGCCCCATCGCGTTCCTCGGACTCATGGTGGCGCACGTGGCCAGATACCTGACCGGCCCCGACTACCGCTGGCTCGTGCCGTACGCGGGGCTGCTCGGCGCCGTCGTCCTGCTGGTCTGCGACATCGTGGGGCGGCTGGTCGTGCGGCCCGGCGAGTTGGAGGCGGGCGTGGTCGTGGCGCTGCTCGGGGCACCCTTCTTCGCGTTCCTGGTGTGGCGCGGAAAGTTCAAGAACGCATGAACGGGACAGACGTGAAGCCCTCGGTGGCGCCGGGCGTGCGGCTCGGTGGGATGTCTTTCGTATGGCGGCCCTGGCTGGTCCTCGTCACGCTGCTGCTCCTCGCGGCGACCTTCCTGGTGTTCTGCCTCTCCATCAGCATCGGCGACTTCCCCATCGGCATGTCCCGGGTGATGGCCACGCTCGTCGGCCGGGGCGAACAGGTCGACGAGTTCGTCATCATGGACCTGCGGATGCCGCGGGCGCTGGCCGGACTCGTCGTGGGGGTCGCCCTCGGGGTGTCAGGGGCCATCACGCAGTCGATCGCGCGCAACCCGCTGGCCAGCCCGGACATGCTGGGGATCACCTGGGGCGCGAGCGCCGTCTCGGTCTTCCTCGTGACGGTCTCGGGCGGCACCGCCGCGGCGATCGCCGACGCCGTGGGCCTCTCCGTGGCGGCGCTCGGCGGCGGTCTCGCCACCGGCCTGCTCGTCTACTTCCTGGCGTGGCGGCGCGGTGTCGACGGCTTCCGCCTGATCCTCATCGGGATCTCGGTGAGCGCCGTGATGCAGGCGATCACGACCTGGCTCCTCGTCTCGGCCGACATCAGGGACGTGGCCAGGGCTCAGGTGTGGCTGGTCGGTTCGCTGGACAACCGGTCGTGGGACGAGGTGTGGGTCGCCCTCTGGTGCTCGCTCGCCCTGCTGGTCGTCGTGGCCGCCGCCTCCTTCCAGTTCAAGCCGCTGCACCTCGGCGACGACGTCGCCGCGGGGCTCGGCGTCCGGTACTCGCGGGTGCGGGCTGTCCTGCTGTTGTGCGCGGTGCTGCTCGCCGCCGTGGCGGTGAGCGCCGCGGGCCCGGTCCCGTTCGTCGCGCTGGTGGCGCCGCAGGTGGCGATGCGCCTGACGCGGCATCCGACTCCGCCCCTCGCGGCCTCCGGTCTGACCGGCGCGCTGCTCCTGATCGGCTCGGACCTGACGGCGCGTGCGGCGCTGCCCGACAGCCTGCCGGTCGGTGTGGTCACCGCCGCGATCGGCGGGCCCTTCCTCGTCTACCTGTTGGTGCGGGCGAACCTCAAATAGCGGGTCCGGCACCGATAGCTGGTACAAAGGTGAGGCAAACCTAATATTAGGGGGGCTTGTGGTCGCTCAGTTCATCACCGAGATCGAGTCCGAGGTCGAGGCCGCCGTACGGCTCGCCGCCCGGGGCGTCTCCGTCGGCTACGGCGGCCGGACGGTCATCGACGACCTCGACGTGGCCATCCCGCCCGGGGTGATCACCACGATCATCGGGCCCAACGGCTGCGGTAAATCGACCCTGTTGCGCACCCTGACGCGGCTGCTCAAGCCGGTCAAGGGCTCGGTCGTGCTCGACGGCGAGGACATCGGCAGACTCAAGACCCGGGACGTGGCGAAGAAGCTGGGCCTGCTGCCGCAGGCGCCGGTCGCGCCGGAGGGGCTCACGGTGGCCGACCTGGTCGCCAGGGGGCGCCACCCGCATCAGAGCTGGCTGCGCCAGTGGTCGTCGGACGACGCCGGTGTCGTGGAGCGCGCGCTGGCCATGACCGGCGTCTCCGACCTGGCCGACCGTCCCGTCGACTCGCTCTCCGGCGGGCAGCGCCAGCGGGTCTGGATCTCCATGACGCTGGCTCAGGGCACCGACCTGCTGCTCCTCGACGAGCCCACCACCTACCTCGACCTGGCGCACGCGATCGACGTGCTCGACCTGGTGGACGACCTGCACGAGTCGGGGAACACCGTCGTCATGGTGTTGCACGACCTCAACCTGGCCACGCGCTACAGCGACAACCTCATCGTGATGAAGGCGGGTTCGATCCTGGCGCAGGGGCACCCGCGCGACGTGATCACGGCGGATCTGCTGTACGAGGCGTTCGGGCTGCGCGCCAGGGTGGTCGACGATCCGGTGGGCGACCGTCCGCTGATCGTGCCGATCGGCCGTACCCACGTTCAACTCGGCTGACCCGGGAGCAACTCCGCCGACCCCGGGAGCAATACACCAGTAAGGCTAGGCTAACCTCACCTTCACAGGTTAAGGTTTGGCTGCCCTGAATCAGGGGCGCAGCGGACAGCGCGAAAGCAAGGGAATCCGGATGCTCCTCCATCGAACGACGCTCACCACGCCCTGGCGGCGGCTCGCGACGGTACTGACCGCCGCGACCCTGGGCGTCGGCCTCCTCGCCGGCTGCGGTTCCGACTCGGAGGACAAGGCGGGCGACGACACGCAGGCGGCCGCCGGTGGTTCGTTCCCGGTCACCGTGGAGCACGCGTTCGGATCCACCAAGGTCGAGAAGGCCCCCAAGCGGGTCGTCACCGTCGGCTACACCGACGACCAGGCCGCCCTGGCGCTCGGCACCAAGCCGGTCGGCATGGTCGACCAGTACCCGAACCCGTCGGGCAAGTCCCCCGACATCAACACCCAGTGGCCCTGGGTGAAGGACAAGTGGGGCGACACCAAGCCCGACGTCGTCATGAAGAACGGCG
This sequence comes from Streptomyces sp. NPDC036815, assembly GCF_055609205.1. Lineage (NCBI taxonomy): Bacteria > Bacillati > Actinomycetota > Actinomycetes > Kitasatosporales > Streptomycetaceae > Streptomyces > Streptomyces sp. NPDC036815. Next base: position 107,374 of record NZ_JBVJPW010000008.1, read on the forward strand.
ACTCCGGCCCCAACTACGAGAAGATCGCCGCCCTGCGCCCGGATCTGATCATCGCGGTCTACTCCGAGATCGACAAGGCGGGCTACGACAAGCTCTCCCAGATCGCCCCGACGGTGGGCCGCACCAAGGGCGAGAAGGAGTTGTTCAGCGCTTCGTGGCAGGACAACACCGTGCACATCGCCAAGGCGCTGGGCAAGGAGAACGAGGGCAAGAAGCTCGTCGCGGGCATCGAGGACAAGCTCGCCGCGGCCAAGAAGGCGCACCCGAAGTTCGCGGACCAGACCTCGGTCGCGCTGTCCTGGTACAAGGACTCCATCAACCCCTTCACCTCCACCGACGTGCGCGGGCGGCTCCTGACGGGCATCGGCTACAAGTACCAGACCAAGATCGACAAGATCGCGGGCGGCAAGTTCTCCACCGAACTCTCCCCCGAGCGCACCGACCTCGTCGACGTCGACCGCATCGTCGTCATCAACGACAAGGCCGACACGGCGTCGTTGAAGAAGTTCGAACTGTTCAAGAACCTGAAGGCAGTGAAGAAGGGCAACGTGTCCTACCTGCTGGACAGCGAGGGCCCCGCGGTCGGCGCGGCGATGTCCCAGGGCACCGCGCTCTCCCTCCCGTACGCGATCGACGAGCTCGTCAAGTCGGTCGAATAGAGATGCCGTTCCACCCGTCCCGTCCCCGCTTCGACTTGGCCACCGTGTGAGCACCACCGAGACCCCCACCACCGACACCCCCGCCGCCCCGGCGACCCTGCGCACGGCGACCGGACGTGAGGCCACCCGGTGGGTCTCGACGCACTGCCGCGAAGTGCCCTGGCTGACGACCGCCACCGTGCTCAGCACGGTGGCGGGTGCCGCGCTCCAAGTGCTCCCCGTGCTGCTGCTCAGCCGGGTGGTCGACGGGGTGCGCGCGGGCGACTCCCGCTCGGTCCTCGTCACGGTCGGCGTGCTGATGGGGGCCGCCGCGCTGCTCGGCGCGGTGGCCACCGCGCTGTCGACGTACCTGATCGGCAGGCTGGGCGCGGATCTGCTCGCGCGGCTGCGGGAAGGCGCCGTGCGGGCGGTGCTCGGGATGCCGAGCGCGCGGATCGAACAGGTCGGCAGGGGAGACGTGCTCTCCCGGGTCGGCGACGACGTGGCCGTGCTGTCCAAGGGCATCCGCACGGCCATCCCCACGGTGTTCTCGGCGGGTGTGCTGGTCTTCATCGCCACGGTCGGGATGTTCGGCCTCGACTGGCGGCTCGGCCTCGCGGGCGCCGGCGCGCTGCCCGCGTACGCGCTGGCCCTGCGCTGGTACCTCCCCAGGTCCGCGCCGCTCTACCGGCAGCAGCGGGTGGCCCAGGCCGACCGCGCACAGGCGCTGATCAGCGGCCTGGACGGGATCGACACGGTCCGGGCGTACCGCCTGGAGGACAGCGTCCGCGAGAAGGTCACCCGGGAGTCCTGGCGGGTGCGCGACCTCGGCGTCGACGTGTTCCGGTTCTTCGGCCGCTTCGTCGGCAGGGAGAACCGCGCCGAGTTCATCGGGCTCGTCCTGATCCTCGTGGTGGGCTACGCCCTGCTGGAGGCCGACGCCGCCACCCTGGGCGAGGTGTCGGCGGCCCCGCTGATGTTCCACCGGCTCTTCACCCCGCTCGGCGCCATCATGTTCACCTTCGACGAGGCGCAGAAGTCGGGCGCGAGCCTGGCCCGTCTCGTCGGCGTACTGGGGGAGTCCGCGCAGGAACGCCTGGTGGGCGACGCCTCCGTCGAGGCGGCGGGCGCGGGACCGCACCCGGTGACGGTGGAGGGGCTGACGTTCACCTACCCGGGTACCGACGATCCGGTCCTGCGGGACGTCGACCTGGCGATCCCGGCCGGCGGTTCGCTCGCCCTGGTGGGCGCGACGGGGGCGGGCAAGTCCACCCTTGCCGCGCTGATCGCGGGCATCGGGACCCCGCAGGCCGGGTCGGTGCGCGTCGGGTCGCAGGACCTGGGCGAGCTCGACGAGGCGGGCGCGCGTGCCCTGGTGAGCATCCTGACGCAGGAGACGCACGTGTTCTCCGGCCCCCTCGCCGAGGACCTGCGGCTCGCCGCGCCGCTCGCGACCGATGCCGAACTGATGGACGCGCTGCGCACGGTGGGCGCCCACGGCTGGGTCGAGGCGCTGCCCGACGGCCTGGACACCAGGGTCGGCGAGGGCGGTGAGCGCCTGGACGGCACCAAGGTCGCGCAGGTCGCCCTGGCCCGTCTCGTGCTGGGCCGGGCGCCCGTGGTGGTGCTCGACGAGTCGACGGCGGAGGCGGGCAGTGAGGGCGCCGCCGAGCTGGAGCGTGCCGTACTGGCCGCCTGCGCGGGCCGCACCACGCTCTTCGTGGCCCACCGCCTCACCCAGGCGATGGCGGCGGACCGGATCGCCGTGCTGGACGCGGGACGCGTGGTGGAGCAGGGCACCCACGACGAGTTGGTGGCCCTCGGCGGTCGGTACGCGCGTCTGTGGCGGGCCTGGCGAGAGGGTAGTTAGGCAACCCTTATTTAGGTTAGCCTAACTGCGATGACCTGGAAGGGACGCTGTCTTCGATGATGGAACCGAGCGCTCGCCTCGTACTGCTTTCTCCCGCGCGCCTGGCCGACGTACGTCGGCGGGCCGGTGGCTACTCCGACCGGACGATCGCCGAGGCGTGTGCCATCGGCCTGGCGTACTGGGCGACGGGCCGAAGCCCCGAAGGCATCGAGCTCGCCCCCGGCACGCTCTTCGCCGACGTCCTCGGCTGGGTCGACAACGGCGGGACCGGGCCCGGCAGTCGGGACGCCGGCGCGGACGGCTGGAGCATCGCCGTCCCCGACGGCGTCGAGCAGGCGGCGGCCCAGCTCGCCCTCGACGACCTCGCCGACTTCCCGGACCGGCCGCTCGGCACCATCGCCCCGTCCAGCGCGGCGGAGCGGCTGCGGACCCTGGCCGAGTGGAACGACACCGACGCCGACCGGATCCGCCCCACCATCGTCGAGATGTTCCGCGAACAGGCGCGGACCAGGCCCGACGCCGTGGCGATCGTCGACGAGCACCGCTCGCTGACCTACCGTCAGGCGGCCGAGCGGTCGGCCCAGTTGGCGCACCACCTCATCGAGCGCGGGCTCACCGCCGAGCAGGTCGTCGGGATCTCGCTCGGCCGCTCCGCCGACATGGTCGTCGGCCTGCTCGGCGTCCTCCAGGCGGGCTGCGCGTTCGTCCCCCTCGACCCCCAGTGGCCCGCCGCGCGCCGCGCCGTCGTCATCGAGGACGCCCGCGTCGTGCTGCAGCTGAACGACTCGGGCGTGCACGACCCCGACGAACCGGAAGCCGTCGCCGTCGACCTCGGCGACTGGCGGTTCGGCTCCCTACCCGCCGAGGCCCCCGAAGTCCCCCTCGACGGCGAGGCCCTCGCGTACGTGATCTTCACGTCCGGCTCGACCGGGCGGCCCAAGGGCGCGATGATCCGGCACGCCGCGATCAGCGAGCGGCTGCTCTGGCAGGCCCACGAGATCCTGGGCTTCGGCCACGACGACGCCTCGCTGTTCAAGGCGCCGCTGTCGTTCGACATCTCCATCAACGAGATCTTCCTGCCGCTGGTGACCGGCGGCCGCCTCGTGGTCCTGCGGACCGGCGGCGAGCGCGACCCGCACCACCTGCTGAGCGTGATCGCCGAACAGCGCGTCACCTTCACGTACTTGGTGTCGTCCATGATGGACGTGCTCCTGGAGATAGCGGGCGACTCCGGCCGCCTCGACAGCCTGCGGCACGTCTGGTGCGGCGGCGAGGTGCTGACCCCCGAGCTCTACGAGCGGTTCCGCACCCGGCTCGACATCCCCCTGTACCACGGCTACGGCCCGGCCGAGACGACGATCGGCGTCTCGCACGTCATCTACCGGGGCGCCGCCGAACGCCTGTCGACGTCGATCGGCAGGGCCAACCCCAACACCCAGCTGTACGTCCTCGACGACGAGCTGCGTCCGGTCCCGGTCGGCGTCGGCGGCGAGCTGTACGCGGGCGGCTTCCTCCTGGGCCGCGGCTACGTCAACGCGCCCGGCCTGACGGCCTCCCGCTTCGTGGCCAACCCCTTCGCCTCCGACGGCTCCCGGCTCTACCGGACCGGTGACCTCGCCCGGTTCGCCCCGGACGGCTCCCTCGACTTCCTCGGCCGGGCCGACAACCAGATCAAGATCCGCGGCATGCGCCTGGAGATCGAGGACGTCGAGGTCGGCCTCGCGGAACACCCCGGGGTCCGGCACACCTGCGTCGTCGCGAAGAAGAACGCGGCGGGCGGCACCTACCTGGTGGGCTACGTGATCCCGGCCGCCGGGGCTGAAGACCTGCGGGCGGACGACGTCAAGGCGTGGGCCACCCGCCACATGGTCGAGTACATGGTGCCCGCCCACATCGTCGTGATGGACGCGTTCCCGCTCACCGCCAACGGCAAGCTCGACCGCAACGCGCTGCCGGAACCCACCGCGGACACGGGCGCGGTCGTCGCGCCCGCCACCGAGAACGAGCGCGTGGTGTGCGCGGCGGTCGCCGAGCTCCTGCAGCTCGACGAAGTCGGTGTGGACCAGGACTTCTTCCAGCTCGGCGGCGACAGCATCCTGACCATCTCGCTGCTCAGCGCGCTGCGCGACGCGGGCCTCTACGTCACGGTGCGCCAGATCTTCACCCACAGCGTCATCGGGGCGCTGGCCGCGGTGGCGAGCCGCGAGGACATCTCCGCCGTGGACCACAGCGACGTCGCGACCGGCGCCGTCGAGGGCTCACCCATCGTGCAGTGGCTCGGCGAGACCACCGACGCGATCGACGGCTTCGTGCAGTCCGTGGTGCTCAACACCCCCGAGGACCTGACCGCCGACGCCCTCGACGAGATCTTCCCCGCGCTCCTCGCGCACCACGACATGCTCCGCGCCCGCCTGGTGCGCGGCGACCGCTGGAGCTTCGACATCCCGGCCCCGGCCCCGGCCGCGCCGGTCTGGCAGGAGAGCGACCTGCCGCTGGAGGCGTGCGTCGCGCTCGCCACCGAGGGGCTCGCCCCGGACGACGGCGTGATGCTGCGGGCCGTCTGGCGCAGGGCGGCACGCCAGCTGGTCGTCGTCGTCCACCACGTGGTGATCGACGGCGTCTCCTGGCGGGTCCTGATGGAGGACCTGGCCACCGCCTGGCGGCAGACGTCCTCGGGCACACCGGTCGAACTGCCCCCGGTGGGCACCTCGTTCCGGCGCTGGACCCAGCTCCTGGGCCGTGCTGACTTCGCCGCCGACCGCGCGTACTTCCGGCAGGCCCTGCCGGGCACGGACCAGCCGGTGGGCAGGCGCGCGCCGACCGCGGCCGACACCGTCGCACGGGAGCGGCTGCAGACCGTCACGGTCGGCCCCGAGGTCACCGCCGCGCTGCTCGGCGACATCCCCGCCAAGTTCCACGCGGGCGTCAACGACGTCCTGCTGACCGCCCTCGCCGTCGCCCTCGCCCGGTGGCGCCGCGACCTCGGTCAGGACCAGACGTTCGCGCACATCGAGCTGGAGGGCCACGGCCGCGAGGGGCGGTACGTGGCGCAGAGCGCGGGCTTCGAGCCGGAACTGTCGCGCACGGTGGGCTGGTTCACCACGCTGTTCCCGGTGACCGTGGACCCCGGCGCGGCGGCCGACCTCACGGCTCCCGCGTACCTCGCCGCCGCGCTCAAGGCGGTCAAGGAAGACCTCGCACGGGTGCCGAGCAACGGCCTCTCCTACGGCGCCCTGCGCTACCTGGGCGGCGCCGAGTTCGACGCGCCCGCCCCGCAGGTGCTCTTCAACTACCTGGGCCGCTTCGACGCCGGAGCCTCCGGCGACTGGCAACTCTCGGGCGCCACCGGGCAGTTGGGTGAGAAGCGCGATCCGGGCATGCGTCTTCCGCGGGCCCTGGAGTTCAACGCGATCGCCGAACCGGCCGCGGCCGGCGGCGAGTACGAACTGGTCACCACCGTCTCCTGGCCCGACGGCGTCTTCACCGACGAGGACATCGCCACCCTCGGCGGGTACTTCCGGGCGGCACTCGCCGGACTCGCCGCGCTCGACCAGGGCGGCCACTCGCCCAGCGACTTCCCGCTGGTCGCGCTCGACCAGGCCGACGTCGACGCGCTCGACGGCCCCGCCCTGCGCGACATCCTGCCGCTGACCCCGCTGCAGGAGGGCCTGTACTTCCACTCGGTCTTCGACGACGACTCGGCGGGCGCCTACGTCGAGCAGCAACTCCTCACCCTGGACGGCGAGGTGGACGCCGACCGGCTCGCGGCCGCCGCCACCCGGCTCCTCACCCTCTACCCCAGCCTGGCGGCCCGCTTCACCGCCCTCGCCGACGGCCGCGTCGTCTCCGTCCTGGAGAGCGGCGTCCGGGCGCCCTTCACCACGCTGGACCGCCCCGGCATCACCGAAGCCGCGATCCGCGAGATCGCCGAGCGGGACCGCCGCGCCGGGTTCGACCTCGCCACCGGACCGCTGATGCGGTACACGCTGATCCGCACCGGAGCGGGCCGTGCCGTCCTCGTGCAGACCGTGCACCACATCATCGCCGACGGCTGGTCGGTGCCGCCGATGCTGCGCGCGCTGCTCGCCGAGTACCACGCGCCGGGCACCGTCCACCCGGTCGGCGGCTTCGCCGACTACGTGGGCTGGCTCGCCGGGCGCGACGACGACGAGAGCGACCGGGTGTGGCGCGAGGAGCTCGCCGAGCTGCCCGGTGCCTCGCTCGTCGCCGAGGGACACACCCCCTCCGACCGGTTCGCCGACACCGCGGTCGAGCCCGCCGAGGACATCGACGCGGCCGTCCGCGCGGCCGGCGTGCCGCTGAGCGTCGCCGTGCACAGCGCCTGGGCGGTGACGCTGGGCGGCATCCTGCACGGCAGCGACGTCGTCTTCGGCTCCACGGTCTCCGGGCGCGACGCCGACGTGCCCGGCATCGGGGACATGGTGGGCCTGTTCATCAACACCATCCCCGTGCGCGCCCGCTGGACCGGCACGACCACGGCGCGCGACCTGCTCGCCTCGGTGCGGGAGCACCAGAGCGCCGTACTGCCGCACCAGCACGTCTCGCTGGCGCGGATCGGACGTCAGGCGGGCGCGGGATCGCTGTTCGACACCCTGGTGGTGTTCGACGTCGCGACCGACGTGGACGGCCTGCGCGTCCCCGGCGCCGAGTTCGCCGTCACCGACATCGTCAACGAGGGTGCCCCGCACTACCCGTTGACGCTCGTGGTGGAGCGCGCGCTCGACGGGCGCCCCCGCTTCAACCTCATCTACGACGGACGGCTGCTGCGCGAGGAGAGCGCCCAGGACATCCTGCGCTCCTTCTCCCGGGCCCTCGACGGCCTGCTCACCCGCCCGGACGCCCTGGTCGACGACCTCGGCGCCGAGGCCGACCGGCGCCCCGCCCCGGCCGGACCGACGACCCTGGGCGGCCTCTTCGACGCCGCCGTGCGCCGCGATCCGACGGCCGTCGCGGTCACCCAGTGCGCGCTCGACGGCACCAGCCGTTCCCTCACGTACGGCGAACTGGCCGAGGCCAAGGACGCGTTGGCCCGCACGCTGCGCGCCGCCGGGGTCGGCCCCGGCAAGCGGGTCGCCGTCGCCGTGCCCCGCTCCGTCGAGCAGGTCGTCGCCCTGGTCGCGATCGTCACGGCGGGCGGCGCGTACGTACCGCTGGACCTGGCCTACCCGGACGAGCGCCTGGAGTACGTCCTCGCCGACGCCGCGCCGCAGGTCGTCCTCGTCGACCGCGAGCAGCGCGACCGCTTCACCGCCCTCCTGGAGCGGACCGGCACGCCGGCCCGCGTCCTCGTCCAGGGCGAGGAGCTCCCGGGGGACGCCGCCGAGGTCTCCGGCCCCGAGGCGGACCGGCACGACCCCGCGTACGTGATCTACACGTCCGGCTCGACCGGCCGCCCCAAGGGCGTCGTCGTCCCGCACTCCAGCGTGGTGACGCTGCTCGCCAACACCCGGCCCGACATGGGCTTCGGGCCGCACGACGTGTGGGTCCAGTTCCACTCCTTCTCCTTCGACTTCGCGGTCTGGGAGCTGTGGGGCGCGCTGGCGCACGGCGGCGAGCTGCTCGTGCCGGAGTACGGCCTGACCCGCTCGCCGGTCGACTTCCACCGCCTGGTCCGCGAGCGCGGCGTGAGCGTGCTCAACCAGACCCCGTCGGCCTTCTACCAGTTCATCGAGGCCGACCGGCACGTCGGCGAGCCGCTCCCCGCGCTGCGGAAGATCATCTTCGGCGGCGAGGCGCTGGACCTCGGGCGGCTGCGCGGCTGGATCGACCGGCACGGCACGGGATCGCCCGAGCTGGTCAACATGTACGGCATCACCGAGACGACCGTCCACGTCACGCACCGGGTCCTGACCGAGGCGGACTTCGGCTCGGGCGACGACGTCAGCCCGATCGGCGGCCCGCTCCCGGGCCTGGTCACCCACCTGCTCGACGACCGGCTCCGGCCGGTGCCGCCGGGCCGGGTCGGCGCCATCTACGTCGCGGGCGACCAGGTGTCGCTCGGCTACCTGGGCAGGGCGGGCCTGACCGCGGGCCGATTCGTGGCGAACCCGTTCGTGGACGACGGCTCCCGGATGTACCACACGGGCGACCTCGCCCGCCGCACGCTCGACGGCGAGCTTCAGTTCGTGGGACGCGCCGACGACCAGGTGCAGCTCAAGGGCTTCCGCATCGAACTCGGCGAGGTCGAGTCCGCGGTCCGCGCGCTCGACGGGGTGGCCGACGTGGCCGTCACCGTCGCCGACAGCGGCGACCACCTGGTCGCGCACGTCGTGGGCCGGGTGCCCGAGGACCTCCCGGGCCTGCTGGCCGCCACGCTGCCCGTGCACATGGTGCCGGGCCGGGTGCTGCCGGTCGACGCCCTGCCGCTGACGGTCAACGGCAAGCTGGACCGCGGAGCTCTGGCCGAGCGGGCGAGGCAGTCCACGGCCGGTACCGACGCGGCCGCGCTCACGGCTGCGGATGGTTCGTGGTCGGCCGCGCGGTTCCCCGCGCCCCTGACGGGGCCCGGTACCGACTCCGTACTCGCCTCCCTGGTGGGCGTCTTCGAGGGAGCCCTGCCCGGCTCCGCCGTCGACGCCGACACCGACTTCTTCGCCGCCGGGGGCGACAGCATCGTCGCCATCACCGTGATCAACCGCGCCCGGGCGCTCGGCCTGCCGATCGCGCCCCGGGACGTGTTCCTGTGCCGGACGCCGCGCGCCCTCGCCGCACACCTGGCGGCCCACGCACCGCAGAGCGCGGCGCCCGCACCCGACCGGCGCGCGGACGGCCCGCTGCCGCCCACGCCGATCGTTCTGCGCCAGCGTGAACTGGGCGGCTCCCTCGCCCGGTTCGCGCAGGCCAGGACGGTGCGGGTACCCGAGAGCGCCAAATTCGCCGACATCGGGCGCGCCGCGAACGCCGTCGTGGCCGCACACCCGGCCCTCCGGCTGCGGCTGCGCACCGAGCACGGCGTGTGGGCCCTGAGCACCGAGCCCGCCCGCGACGTCACCGTCGTCCGCACCGAAGCCGCCGACGCCACGGCGGCGGCGAACGAGGCCGCGGGACGGCTCGACCCCGAAGCCGGGCACGTCATCGCGTTCTCGTGGCTGGAGGCGCGTCGCAGCCTCGTCGTCACCGTGCACCACCTCGCCGTCGACGCGGTCTCCTGGCTGGTCCTCATCGACGACCTCGCCACCGCCCTGAGCGGCGCGGACCTGGCGCCGCCGACCACGTCCTACGCCGAGTACGCCGAGGCGCTGACGCTCCGGTCCGCCGACGCGCTCGACGACCTGGGCCACTGGATCACCACGCTCCAGGCGCCCGCGCTGCTGCCGGGGTCCGCGGCCACAGGCCTGCGCGAGACCACCGTCGTACTGCCGCCCGACGTGAGCGACCGCGTGACCCGCACCGCGCCCGCCGCGCTCGGCACCGGCCTCACCGAGCTGCTCTGCGGCGCGCTGCGCACCGCGCTGACCCACGTCCAGGCCGAACCCACCGACCTCGCGGTCGAGCTGGAGCGGCACGGCCGGGTCCCGGTCCTCGAACAGCACGACTACACCCGTACCGTCGGCTGGTTCACCTCCATCGCGCCGGTGCGCCTCACGGCCCACACCGACCCCGTCGCCGCGGCGCGCGAGGTCGCCGAGCGCCAGCCGGACGAGCGCGGTCACGTCGCGTACGGGCAGCTCAGGTACCTCAACCCGCAGACGGCTCCGCTGCTCACCGGCCGCCCGCAGGTCCTGTTCAACTACCTCGGCAGGGGCAGCGAGTCCCAGGCGTTGCACCTCACCGGCGGCGACCAGGGCAGCCCCTACGCCGTCGAGGTCAACGCCTGGACCGACGACGCCACCGGCAGCCTGCACGCCACTTTCACCCTCGCCGAAGGCGTCCCCGACGAGATCACCGAGCACTGGCGCGACGCACTGCTGCGGATCGCCGACGCCTCCGCGACCGCCGAGCGCACCGCGCCGGTCACCCCGCTGCAGCGCGGCCTGTACTTCCAGGCCCAACTGGCGGGCACCGCCGGGCACTACGTCGCACAGAGCTGGTTCACCTTCGACCGGCGCCTGGACGCCGACGCGCTCGCCGAGGCGATGGCCCACGTCATCGCGCGGCACCCGGTCGTCGGCGCGGGCTTCACCACCGACGACGAAGGGAACCCGGTCCAGGTCCTCAAGGCGGGCCGCCGGGCCGACGTCCGCACGGTGGAGCTGTCGGGCGAAGCGGAGATCGAGGACTTCCGCACCCGGGACCGCGACACCGGCTTCGACCCGGCCGAACTGCCGCTGATCCGGCTGACCGTGGTCCGCCTGCCCGGCGGCCACGACGGACTGCTGCTCAGCTACCACCTGCTGCTGTGGGACGGCTGGTCGCGCGAGATCGTGCTGCGCGACCTGTTCGACGCCTACGAGGCCGTCGTCGCGGGCGCACCGTTCGACGCGACGCCCGCCTCGCCGAGCTTCGAGGACCACGCCCGGGCGCTCGACGCCAAGGACTCCGCCGTGTCGGAGCGCTTCTGGGCGGAGCACCTGGCGCAGCTGCCGGGCCCGACCCTGCTCGCCGGACCGGCCCCGGCCCTCTCCGAGGAGCTGCCGCCCGCGCTCGTGCACACGCTCTCCGCCGACCAGTCGGACCTGCTGCGGGTCGCCGCCAAGGAGCACGGCGTCACGCTGAACTCGGTCCTCACCGGCGCGTTCGGCCTGCTGCTCGGCGCGCACACGGGCCGCAGCGACGCGGTGTTCGGCGTGACCGTCTCCGGCCGTGACGGAGAGGGCCTGTCCGACATCGTCGGCGTGCTGCTCAACACCGTGCCCATGTGGACGCGGGCCCGGCCCGAGGACACCGTCGGCGCCTACCTGTCGGCCGTCCAGGCGTCCCGGGTCGAGGCGATGGAGCACGAGCACCTCGGCCTCGGCGAGATCCAGCGCGCCAGCGGGCACGACACCCTCTTCGACAACCTGTTCGTGCTCCAGAACTTCCTGGACATGGACGCCTTCGCCGAGATGAACTCCCGGCACGGCATCACCTCGGTGAAGGCCGACGACTCCACGCACTATCCGTTCACCTGGGTCGTCACGCCCGGCGACCGGCTCACCGTCAAGCTGGAGCACCGCCACGGCGACACCGAGGACGCCCGTCGCCTCCTCGACGACTACGTACGCGTCCTGGAGGACCTGGCCCGCTCGACGGGCCCGGTCGGCGCGCTGCCCGGCCTCGGCGAGCAGCCCGTGCCCGCCGAACGCACCGACGTCGGCACCGACACCGTCGTCGACCGGTTCGACCTGGCCGCCGACCGCGACCCGGAGCGGACCGCCCTCGTCGCCCACGGCTCGACCATGACGTTCGCCGGACTCCGGGACCGCAGCCGCGCGGTGGCGGGCGTGCTCGCCGCGCGCGGCATCGGCCCGGAGACTACCGTGGGCCTCGCGATCCCGCGCTCCCTCGACTCGATCGTGGCGCTGTTCGCCGTGCTGCGCGTCGGCGCCGCCTATGTGCCGCTGGAGCTTGACCACCCGGACGAGCGGATCGCGGCGATCGTCGCGGACGCCCGCCCGGAGGTGATCCTCACCGTGAGCGACGTGTCGCCCCGGCTCACCGGCGGCCCGGTCGCGTCCGGCGACCTGATCGAGCTGGACCGTCCGCTGCCGGCGGCCGAGCCGTTCGTGACGTTCGCGCCGGACGACCCGGACCGCCTGCGCCACCCCGCGTACACGATCTACACCTCCGGATCGACCGGCAAGCCCAAGGGTGTGGTGACCGAGTACGCCGGGCTCACCAACATGCTCGTCAACCACCGGCGCCGGATCTTCGAGCCGGTCCTCGCCGAGCACGGGCACAGGACGTTCCGCATCGCGCACACCGTGTCGTTCGCCTTCGACATGTCGTGGGAGGAGCTGCTGTGGCTCGCCGACGGCCATGAGGTGCACATCTGCGACGAGGAGCTGCGCCGTGACGCGCCCGGCCTGGTCGCGTACTGCCTGGAGCACGGGATCGACGTCATCAACGTGACGCCGACGTACGCCCAGCAGCTGGTGGCCGAGGGCCTGCTCACCGACCCGGAGCGGCGCCCCGCGCTGGTCCTGCTCGGCGGCGAGGCCGTCACGCCGACGCTCTGGCAGCGGCTCGCCGAGACCGAAGGCACCGTCGGCTACAACCTCTACGGGCCCACCGAGTACACCATCAACACCCTCGGCGTGGGCACCTTCGAATGCCAGGACCCGGTGGTGGGCGTCGCGATCGACAACACCGACGTGTACGTCCTCGACCCCTGGCTGCGGCCGCTGCCGGACGGTGTTCCCGGCGAGCTGTACGTGGCGGGCGTCGGCATCGCCCGCGGTTACCTCGGGCAGCCGGGACAGACCGCGCACCGCTTCGTCGCGTGCCCCTTCGGTGGCCCCGGCGAGCGCATGTACCGCACCGGGGACCTGGTCGTCCGCAGGCCCGACGGGAACCTGACGTACCTGGGCCGCACCGACCAGCAGGTCAAGATCCGCGGGCACCGGGTCGAACTGGGCGAGGTCGAGGCCGCGTTCGCCGCGCACCCCGCCGTGCGGTTCGCCGCCGCGGTCGCCCAGCCCGACCCGCAGGTCGACGGCGCGTACCGGCTCGCCGCCTACCTGGTGCTCGACGGCGCCGACCTGGCAGGCGTCGCCGCCGAGGTGGGCACGGGCCTGCCGGACTTCCTGCGCCCCACGCACTACGCCCAGGTCGACAGCATCCCGCTGACCGTGAACGGGAAGGCTGACACCAAGGCGCTGCCGGAGGCCAAGCCCCTCGGCGCGCTGACCACGGCGGGGGAGCGCGGCCCGGAGACCGAGACCGAGACGGTGGTCTGCGAGTTCTTCGCCGAAGCCCTGGACCTCGACGACGACGAGGTGAGCGCGGTGAGCGATTTCGTGTCCCTCGGCGGACACTCCATGCTGGCGGTGCGCCTCATCGGGCTGCTCCGCCGCGAGTACGGCCCCGTGGTCACCATCCGTGACCTGTTCACCCTGCGAACCCCGGAAGCGATTGCCCGCCATCTCGATGACAACTCCTGACACGACCCCCGACCCGCAGCGGCCCCGCCAAGGGTCCGACATCCTCAGGGCCGCCCTGCGCCGCAACGTCGGCGCCATGGCCTGGGGCACCCTGCTCATGGGCCTCTACCAGGCGGGCGAGACGGCCTTCCCCATCGCGCTCGGCCTGATCGTCGAGCACACGATGCGGGACGACCGGACCCTCGGCGCGCTCGGTCTGTCGATCGCCGCCCTCGCGGTGATCATCACGACCGTCTCGCTGTCGTGGCGGTTCGGCATGCGCGTCCTGCAGAAGGCCAACACGACCGAGGCGCACCGCTGGCGGGTGAAGGTCGCCGCCTGCGGGCTCCAGCCGGTGGCCAGGGACGTCGACCTGAAGTCCGGCGAGGTTCTGACCATCGCCACCGAGGACGCCGACCAGACCGCGGACATCATCGAGGTGGTGCCGCTGCTCATCAGTTCGCTGGTCGCGGTGGTGGTCGCGGCGGTCGCCCTGGGCCTCGCCGACCTCCGGCTCGGCCTCCTCGTGATCGTGGGAACGGTCGCGATCCTGTCGGTCCTGAGCGTGATGTCCAAGCGCATCGGTTCGAGCACCCGCGAACAGCAGACCCGGGTGGCCCGGGCGGGCGCGAAGGTCGCCGACCTGATCAGCGGCCTGCGCCCGCTGCACGGCTTCGGCGGCAACCACGCGGCGTTCCGGTCCTACCGCACGGTCAGCGCGGAGGCGAAGCACCAGTCGATCACGGTCGCCAAGGTCAACGGCGTCTACGCGGGCACGGCCCAGGCCCTCAACGCGGTCCTCGCGGCCGCGGTGACGCTGACCGCGGGCTGGCTCGCCTTCGAGGGCCGGATCACCATCGGCGAGCTCGTCATGGCCGTCGGCCTCGCGCAGTTCATCATGGAACCGCTCAAGATGTTCTCGGAGATGCCCAAGTACGTGATGATCGCGCGGGCGTCGGCCGAGCGCATGGCGCTGGTCCTCTCGGCGCCGCCGGTCACGAACCCGGGCCCGGAGCGCCCCGCCCCGGGCGGCGACCTGGAGGTCGACTGCGTCCGGTACGGCTCCTTGCGCGAGCTCAAGTTCACGGTGGCCGCGGGCGAGTTCGTGGCGATCGCCGGCTACCAGCCGCGCGCCGTGGCCGACCTCGCGTCGGTCCTCGCCGCGAACGTCCCGCCGGAGGCGTACGAGGGGGTGGTGCGGCTCAGCGGGCAGGAGGTCGCCGCCCTGTCGGTCGAGGCGGTCCGCGAGCACATGCTGGTGAACCCGTACGACGGAGAGATCTTCGCGGGCACCCTGCGCACCAACATCGACCCGTCGGGCACCAGCCGTACCGTCCCCGAGGCCGTCGAGGCGTCCCTGCTGACCGACGTCGTCGCCCTGCACCGCGAGGGCCTCGACTACGCCGTCCGCGACCGCGGCGCCAACCTCTCCGGAGGCCAGCGCCAACGCCTTTCGCTGGCCCGCGCCCTGGCCGCCGACACCGACGTCCTCGTCCTGCACAACCCGACGACGGCCGTCGACGCGGTCACCGAACAGCTCATCGCCCGCAACATCGCGAAGCTGCGCCGGGGCCGCACCACCGTCGTGCTCACCAGCAGTCCGGCCCTCCTGGACGCCGCCGACCGCGTCCTCGTCCTGGACGACGGCGTCATCACGGCCGAGGACAGCCACCGCAATCTGCTGGCCCACGACGAGGCCTACTGCTCGGCGGTGGCGCGGTAGGCCCGGTCGTGCGCGGCGGCGACGCTACTCCTGCGCGGAGCCGAGCGCCCAGGCGACGTCCCTGAGAAGAGGGGCTCGCCAGCCCGCACGGTCGTGGCCCGCCGCCGACCGCGAGACCCGTACGGTCGCTCCGGCCCGCCGCGTCAGTTCCTCGGTCAGCTCGCAGTGCGGCAGCATCCGCGTCTCGTGCTCCCCGACGTCGAACGCGATCCGCAGCCCGGACAGGTCGGGGCGTTCCCGCAGGAGCGCCGCGACCGTGCCGCCGACCGGTCCGCCCAGCGGGTCCGTGCCGCCGATGGCGTCGGGCGTCCACCAGAACGATGGGGACTGGCAGGCGACGCGGGAGACCAGGTCGGGGAAGCGCAGCGCCGCGTACATCGCGCTCAGCCCGCCGAGGCTCTGCCCGGCGACCACCAGCCGGTCCGCGTCGGCCGGAACGCCGCACTCCGCCACCAGCGGCAGCAGTTCGTCCCGGACGGCCTCCCACAGCTCGGGCCCGCACCCGAACTCGGCCGCCCGGTCCTTGGACGGGAGGAAGACGAGGGTGACGGCGGGCATCTCGCCACTGGCGAAGGCCGCGTCGAACGCGGTCACGGCAGGGTGCAGGTACAGCCAGTCGTCGCCGTCGAGCAGCAGGACCAACGGCCCGCCGCCGCCCACCGGGTGGACCCGCACGGTGCGCCGCCCGCCGAGCCGGTCGCTCGCCCAGCGGATCCGGGTGCGCGGGACGGGCAGGACGTCGTCGGCGCCGACGAGGGGCCAGTGCGGCTGGGCCGGGGCGTCGGGCGTCGCGGCGATGGACCGGTCGCCGCCCGCGCCGGCCGGGTTGAGCGGATCGGCGTGGGGCTCACCGTCCACGAGGAACTGGTACGTCACGCGCAGCCGCGCGGGCATGGGCACCTCGGCGTACCAGCAGTCCGTGTCGCCCCACCGGCGCAGGGGGACCGGCTCCGACCAGCTCTCGAAGCCGATGCTCGCCGGCGATCCGCGCCACAGGAACAGGGTCGTCCAGCCCCCGCCGTCGGCGGGTACGGAGGCGGGGGTACGGGCCGTCGCCCAGAACGCGTCGGTGCCGGGTTCGCCGGTCGGCCCGTACGCGGTGAAGGCGTCGGAGGCGTTCTCCGTGCGCATGAACGTCTCCTTGTGAGAGGGGAGGGGGAGAGGCTAAGCTCGCATTAATTTAGGGGAGCCTAACCTAATCAGGCTCTTCCGTTCCATCCCGTTCCACCGTCTGAACGGGCCCTGACGCGGCCCGCGTTCAGCGTCCGTCGCGCCCGGCGCGGCCAAGGAGGCACCGACACATGAGCACCAACCCCTTCGATGACCCCGAAGGCCGTTTCCTGGTCCTGGTGAACGACGAGGGACAGCACTCGCTCTGGCCGTCCTTCGCCGAGGTGCCCGGGGGCTGGACCACCGCCTTCGCGGAGAACACCCGGGAGGCCTGCCTGGAGTACATCGAGACCAACTGGACCGATCTGCGCCCCCGGTCCCTCGCCACGTCCATGGACGGCTGACCCACCCGCGCGAACCGGGCACCGCCCGCCCCGGACGTGTTCCACACCGCGGAGGGACACCGCCGATGCTCTGCACCAGACTGACGAACGCACGCTTCCTCACCATGGATCCGGCGCACCCCGTCGCCCACGACCTGGGCATCTGGCGGGGCCGGATCGCGGGCCTGGACGAGGCCGTGACCTCCCTGCCCGCCCGGGAGGTCGTCGACCTCCAGGGCGCCACCGTGCTGCCCGGGTTCATCGACGCCCATGTGCACCTGGCCTGGACCGGGTTCAAACAGAACACCGTGAGCATCGCGGGCCGCACCCGCGTCGACGACGTGCTCGCCGTCGTGGCGGCGGCCGCCGCGACCGAGGGCCCGCCCGGCGCCTGGGTGGACATCGCCGGTTACGACCAGCGTGTCCTCGGCCGCCATCTGACCGCCGCCGAACTCGACACGGTGGCCCACGGCCGCAAGCTGTACGTGCTGCACGAATCCGGACACGGCTGCGTCGTGAACTCCGCCGTCCTCGACCTGCTCCCCGACGGCGTCCCGCACGAGAACGGCTTCCTCGCCGAGGGCGCCATGGCTGCCGCCCGCGCGCTGCGCCTGCCGTACTCCCAGCACGAGCTGGCCCGGGCGATCGGACGCGCCGCCCGCACCTGCCTGGCCGAGGGCGTCACCGCCTGCGCGGAAGCGGGCATCGGCGGCGCCCTGTTCGGCCACAGCCCCGTGGAACTGGGCGCCTACCAACGCGCCCGCGAGGAAGGCCTGTTGCCGCTGCGCGTGCAGCTCATGGTCTCCGCGGACCGGCTGAACCCGGTCGCCGCACACGAGGCCGACGGCATCCCCCGCGCCCTCGACCTCGGTCTGCGCACCGGGTTCGGCGACGACCGGCTCTCCGTCGGCGCGCTGAAGATCTACACCGACGGCGGGATGATGGCCCGCACCGCCGCGCTCAGCAGCCCGTACGAAGGTCTCGGTCACGCGGGCCGGCTGCAGGACGACCCGGAAGCGCTCGCGGAGACGATCATCCACGGTCACCTCGCGGGCTGGCAGCTCGCCGTCCACGCGATCGGCGACCGCGCGGCCGACCTCGCCCTGGACGCCCTGGAACGGGCCCAGCGCCTGCGGCCCCGCCCCGGCGCCCGGCACCGCATCGAACACGCGGGCCTGATCCGCCCCGACCAGCTGCCGCGCCTCGCACGGCTCGGCGTCAGCGCCGTCGTTCAGCCGAGTTTCCTGCGCTTCTTCGGCGACGACTACGCGGCGGTCCTGGGCGAGGAACGCGCTCCGTGGCTCTACCGCGGCAGGGCGTTCCTGGACCACGGCATCCCCCTCGTCGGCAGCTCCGACCGCCCGGTCGCGGACGGCTCCCCGCTGCGCGCCGTCCAGTTCATGGTCGAGCGCGCCTCCGAGTCCGGCCAGGTCATCGGCGCGGACGAGGGCATCACCGTCGACGAGGCCCTGCACGCCTACACGGTCGCCGCCGCCCGCGCCTGCCACTGGGAGGACGGCCTCGGCACCCTCACCCCGGGCAAGCTCGCCGACCTCGTCGTGCTCGGCGACGACCCACGGCGCGTCGACACGTCCCGTATCGGCGACATCGAGGTGGTGGCGACGTACGTCGGCGGACGCGAGGGCGGGGAGGCGGCGGCGTGAGTGAGCGGGGTGGCGGCGGGAGCGGGGCGGCCACCCGGCGGTGTGCCGTCAGCGGCTGGTGAGGACGACGAGCCGCTGGGTCGCCCTGGTCATCGCGACATAGCGGTCGACCGCACCCTCGATGCCCTCGCCGAACGTCTCCGGGTCGACCAGGACCACCAGGTCGAACTCCAGCCCCTTCGACAGCTCCGGGGTCAGCGACCGCACCCGCGGCCTCGCCCGGAACGTCGGATCGCCGATGACACAGGCCACCCCTTCGGCGTGCTCGTCGAGCCACGCGTCGAGGACCGCGTCCAGGTCCGTGACCGGCCCGTGGACGACGGGAATGCCGCTGCTGCGGATGGACGTCGGCACGTTGGCGTCGGGGAGCTCGGCCCGGATGACCGGCTCGGCCTCCGCCATGACCTCTTCCGGCGTGCGGTAGTTGACGCTCAGGGAGGCCAGCTTGAGCCGGTCGATGCCGACCCGTCGCAGACGCTCCTCCCACGACTCGGCGAACCCGTGCCGCGCCTGGGCGCGGTCCCCGACGATGGTGAAACTCCGGGAGGGGCAGCGCAGCAGCAGCATCTGCCATTCGGCGTCGGTCAGTTCCTGCGCCTCGTCCACGACGACGTGCGCGAACGGCCCCGCCAGCCGGTCCGGATCGGCGGTGGGCAGCGCGCTCTCGTCGATCAGGCTGTCCTGCAGATCCCTGCCGCGCAGCATCCGCACCGCGCCCTCGCTGTCGTCGCCGGCGGAGTTGAAGTCGGCCGCCGAGATGATGTCGTCGATGACGAGGGCCATGCGCTCGCGTTCGGCGGCGACGGCCGCGGCCTGGCGGCGTGCGAGCCGCGCCGCCTCCGGGTCGCCGAGCCGCTGCCGCGCCGCGTCGAGCAGCGGAAGGTCGGAGACGGTCCAGGCCCGCGGGGCGTCCTTGCGCCGCAGCTTCGCCACGTCGTCCCGGTCGAGCCAGGGCGCGCACATCCGCAGATAGGCGGGGACCGTCCACAGATCGGAGACCACATCGGCGGCTTCGAGCAGCGGCCACGCGCGGTGCAGAGTCGTGACCAGCTCCCTGTCCTGGCGCAGCGACCGCAGGAACATGTCCGCCGAGACGCCGTCCTCCTCCTCGTCCATGCCCAGCTTGTCCATCAGGATCGTGGCCAGTTCCTCCCAGATCAGTTCGCGCGCCTCGTTGTGCGCGGTGCCGGGGCCCGGCGCCCGGAACGCCTCGGCCCAGTCGTCGGCGCTCACCCGGACGTCGGACCAGGCGGTGGTGGCCGTCAGGGCCGCGGTAGGCGGCTCCTCGTAGAACTGGACGGCCTTCTCGATCGCCTTCACCATGTCCGCGGACGACTTCAGGCGGGCCACGTCCGGGTCGGCCTCGGGCACCGCGGCCGCGCCCTCGGTGACGAGGTCCCGCAGGGTGCAGGTCTGCACGCCCTCCTCCCCGAGGCTGGGCAGGACGTCGGCGACGTAGCCCAGGTAGGGCTCGTGCGGCCCGACGAAGAGCACGCCGCCACGGCGGTGGCCGAGGCGCGGGTCGGAGTAGAGGAGGTAGGCGGAACGGTGCAGCGCGACCACGGTCTTGCCCGTGCCCGGGCCGCCGTCGACGACGAGGGCGCCGCGCGAGCCCGCGCGGATGATGGCGTCCTGGTCGGCCTGGATCGTGCCGAGCACGTCGCGCATCCGGGCCGACCGGTTGCCGCCGAGACTGGCGATGAACGCGGACTGGTCGTCGAGCGCGGCGTGCTGCTCGAAGCCGTCGGCGGTGAAGACCTCGTCCCAGTAGTCACTGATCCGGCCGCCGGTCCAGCGATACCTCCGACGGCTCGCAAGGCCCATCGGATGGGCGTGGGTCGCCGCGAAGAACGGCTCGGCGGCGGGAGAGCGCCAGTCGACCAGGAGCCGACGGCCCTCGCTGTCGGTGAGGCCCAGGCGGCCGATGTACAGGGGTTCGGTGTGCGGGGATTCGGTGTGCGGGAGCCCGGTGTGCGGGAGCCCGGTGTGCGGGGATTCGGTGTGCAGGGGCCCGGCGTCGTCCGTGGTGACGACGCGCCCCAGACACAGGTCGAGCCCGAAGCGGCGCAGCGCCCGCAGGCGGCCGCTCACCCGGTGGATCTCGGCGTCCCGGTCCATCGCCTCGCGGCCGATGCCACCGGGGGCCTTGCGCAAGTCGTCGAGACGGCCGGAGAGTTCGGCGACGGTCCGGTCGAGGCACTCCGCGATGGCCGCGAAGTGCCGGTCGTCCGTGTCGATCAGCGCGGTGTCGGCCTTGGCCGAGAGGTTGGCGGGCAGGTTGAAAGCACTGGTGGCCTGGGGGTTCACGTCATCAGCTCCGATCCGAGGCCAGTGATTCTGCGGTACGACCGGGGCCTTGCCGCAAGCCCCCCAGTGAGCTATAAGTTGAGAGTGGCAAGAGGTGAGTACAGCCCTCTTGCCTTTCTCTTTTTCTCTCTTTGTCTCCTAGTCGCGTTGTCTCTTAGTCGCGGATTTCTGGGCGACATATCCCTTTGGCTCTGCGGTGGGTACCCGCCCTCTCCGTGCCCCGCCCGCGCCCCGTCCGTTCCCTGCTGCCCCTCGGTGCGCCCGGGACCAACTGGACTCACCGATTAGGTAAGGCTAGCCTTACTTTGCTTGGTCGTCGGGGAACTGGCACGGCGACGAGCCGTCCTTCGACCGTGGAACCGAGGAAGGTAAGCCTTGATCACGGCTACGCCGCGCCCTGCCCCGCTGCTGCCCGCACTCCCCGGGCGGACGCCCACCGTGCGCTCCGCCCGCGAGGAGGACGCCGCAGCACTCGTCGCCCTCTCCCAGCCGTTCGTACGCTCGGGCGCGCTGCGGCAACGGCCGGCCTCGCTGTACGCCGCCCAAGCTGCCGACTTCCTCGTGGCGGACGTCCCCGGGGGCCCGCTCGCCGGGGGCGTACTCGCCGGGGGCGCACTCGAAGGCTGCGTGGGCCTGCGCGTGCACCCGGCCGAGCCGGGGCGCGGGCCGGTGGGCGTTCTGTACAACTTCTGCGTGGCCGGACACCGGCAGGGGCGCGGCGTGGGGGGCGGACTCCTGCGCGCCGTACTGGCCGTCGCCCACGCCCAGTCGCTCGACGCGCTGTTCACGGCGACGACCGGCGGCGGCGACCTGTTCCTCCGCTACGGGTTCAGGCCCACGTCCGCGCGTCTGGCGCCCGCATCTTGGGCGAACTCCCTCGACCCGCGGCGCGGCGCTCGCATTCTGACGATCGGTCTGTGAGGAGCGGTCGATACGGGGGTCCAGCCACGGTTGGGGCGGAGCCTCAGCCTTCCCTTGGCCCGTACGCAAGTTCAGCCGTTGTACGGGAGTGAGCTCAGCCGTCGCATGCGGGTGAGTTCGTGAGTTCGTGAGTTCGTGAGTTCAGCCGTGGTCCGTGTGCGAGTTCAGTTCTCGTACGGGCCCTTCAGCCACCCGTCCGCACCCTCCCACCGATAGGCGGGACGCCCTGCCGAGCCGCTGGTGCGGAACGGCCTGCCCTGGTCGTCGATGCGGAGTGTCCCGTGCCGGTGACCGCTGGACCAGCGCAGTTCCAGATACCAGCGGACGTCGTGCTTCTCGGCCCGTGCGGTGACGTAGAAGACCAGCGGGTCGCTCTCGCTGACCTTGTACGGAAAGCCGCGCTGGCCCTCAATGGGCGTGACCCGCGGCGCCGCGGCATCGAGGTCGACCGTGAAGGACTCGGTGTCCATCGGTTCGGCGCATGAGCTCCGTATGTGGAAGGTGTTCCAGGGCGTCGGCGCACCGCGCCTCTGCACGCGGACGTCCATCTTCTCCAGGACGACGGGATCTTTGCCCGTGCCCTGCAGGGTGACCTGGATGTACTGGGCGCGGGCCGACACGGCACCGAGTTCACCCACCCAGGCGGGCATGTCCTGCCGCGCGGGCGGCTTCGGCATCTCGTCGGCGTCGCGGTTCACGAGGAAACTCCGCACGCAGTCCTCGTCGAATTCGTCGGCGTACGGCCTGGTACGTGCCGTCAGCGCCACACCGGGGTTCTCGTGCCGCCCACCGCCGGAGGCGGGCCCCTTGCCGCCGCCTCGTGAGGTGCCGCGCGTGGGGTTCCCTTGCTCGGACTTCCCGGAGTTGGTGGAGTTGTTGACGTTGTCGGAGGTGTCGGAGCTGTCGGTGCTGTCGGAGCTGCCGGAGCCCCGGAGGGAGGGGGCGCCGTTCATGCCTTGGCCTCCGTCCGCCTTCCCCGTCCTGGGGGGCATCCCTTCGTCGGGGGACGCGCCCTTTCCCTCGGGCGTGCCGTTGGCGCCGCTCTGGCCCCGCTGGGCGGGCGACGGGGCACCCGGGTCCGACGAGGCGCCATGCCCGGCGCTCCGGTTGTGCTTGTCCTTGTCGCCGTCGCCTCTGGCGTTCACGGCGAGGACGACGGACCCGACCGCGATGACGACGGCGGCGAGGGCGGCTGCGAGGACGAGGAGGAGAGTGCGTCGCTTGGGAGGCGGGGGGAGTGGCTGGGGCTCAGCTCCCTGCTCGGGATGTGGCTCGGGATGTGGCTCCGGCTCGGGCCCCCGCTCCGCGTCGGAACCGGGCGTCAGGGCAGTGGAGGCGGCGGGCCCGACCTCCGCCTCCGTCGCCCCCTTCCGCCCCCGGGCCGCATCGGCCAGGACCCACCGCCGGTGGACCTCCACCAGCTCCTCCCGCGACGCCCCACAGGCCCGTGCGAACCGTTCCGCCAACGCGAATCGGGTGGGCACCGCATCCCCGCTGCAGTACCGGTGCAACGCGGACGTACTCATGTGAAGTCGCTCGCCCAGCACTCCATAGCTGAGACCCGACCGCTCCTTGAGCTCCCCGAGCAGCTCTGCGAGCGACGCCATCCCCACCGTCCCCACCCCAGTCGTGTGCTCCAATTACGGAACATGTCATGAGGGATCAGCCATGCCCCGCCCCCGAGACGCCGCGAGGCGTGACCGCGGTTCCGGACATCAGGTCAAACGCACCAGATTCAGACGCATCAGACGCATCAGACGCATCAGATGCGTCAGACGCACCCGACTCAGCCACATCACACGGCACACTCGTCGTGTTCCGGACGCCTACGCGAAACCACCGGAACGGCACTCTGACCGACCGGCGCCTCAACTCCCTCGGGGCCCACGCCGATCGCGGGACTCACACCGGACGCAGGCCCCACGCCGGACGCAGGCCCCACGCCGGACGCGGGACTCACACCGCTCGCGGAGGCCGCGGCCCCACACGCATCGGCCTCACCGTCGGAAGGAACCACCGTCGTGCCAGGTCCGCTACCGTCCAGGAGCCCCCGCAACACCGCATGCGGAACCCGCCCGTCGACCACGTGAGCCTTGCGCACGCCACCGCGAACAGCCCGCAGACAGCCCTCCATCTTCGGCAGCATCCCGCTCGCCAGTCCCGGCAGCATTCCGTCCAGTGCGTCGGCCGTCAGACGCTCGATCACCTCGGTGCTGTGCGGCCAGTCCGCGTACAACCCCTCCACATCGGTCAGCATCACGAGACGTTCGGCGTCCAGAGCCACGGCCAGGGCCGAGGCCGCGAGATCGGCGTTGACGTTGTAGACCTCGCCTTCCTTGCCGCGGGCCACGGGGGAGACCACCGGTATGTGCCCCTGCTCCAGGAGGCTGCGCATCATGCTCGGGTTCACGTCCACGACGTCGCCGACGAGACCGATGTCCACCGGCCGACCGTCCACCCAGGCGGGTCGCCGTACGGCCGTCATCGTGTGCGCGTCCTCGCCCGTCATTCCCACGGCGAACGGCCCGTGCGCGTTGATGTGGCCGACCAACTCCCGCTGGACGCGGCCGGTCAGGACCATCCGGACCACTTCCATCGTCTCCGGAGTGGTCACCCGCAGGCCCGCCTCGAAACGGGTCTCCAGGGCGAGGCGGTCGAGCATCGCGCTGATCTGCGGCCCGCCCCCGTGCACGACGACGGGTCGCAGGCCCGCGTGCCACAGCTCCACGACGTCCCGGGCGAACGTCCGCTGCAGGCTCGCGTCCACCATCGCATTGCCACCGAACTTGACGACGACGACGCTGCCCCGCAGCTCCTCCGGTATCTCCTCGATCTCCTCGTACCGCCGCGTTCCCTCGTGCGCCTCCGACTCAGTCTCCGCCGCATGGGGAAACGCCCTGCTGGACGGACCCACATACGTATCTACATCCGTATCCGTATTCGTATCCGCATCTGCGTGCCCGTGCCCGTGCCCGTGTTCGTGCTCGCCGACGACCGTGCGCATGTCTGCTGGCATGTCCGCCCCTACCCCGTTCACGAGCTGTACGCGCTGTTCTCGTGGACGTACGCGGCGGTGAGATCGTTCGTCCAGATCGTCGCCGCCGCCGTACCGGAGCGCAGGTCGACAGTGACCGTCACCTGGCGTCCCGACAGGTCCACCGTGTCCCGAGGCTCCCCGGCCGCCCCGTCCCGGCACACCAGGACGCCGTTCATCGCCACGTCCAGGCGGTCCGGATCGAAGACGGCAGAGGTCGTGCCGATGGCCGACAACACCCGCCCCCAGTTCGGATCCTCGCCGTGCAGGGCGCACTTGAGGAGGTTGTTCCGGGCCACCGACCTGCCCACCTCCACGGCGTCCCGCTCCGAAGCCGCGCCGACCACCCGCACCTCGATCTCCTTCGAAGCACCCTCCGCGTCCGCGATGAGCCGCTGCGCCAGATCGAGACACACACCGTGCACGGCCTCCGCGAACGCGACCGGCTCCGGCCGGATCCCCGAGGCCCCCGACGCGAGCAGCAACACGGTGTCGTTGGTGGACATGCAGCCGTCCGAGTCGACGCGATCGAAGGTCGTACGCACCGCTTCCCTGAGCGCGGAGTCGAGCTCGGACGCGCGCACGTCGGCATCCGTGATGAGCACCACCAGCATGGTCGCGAGGCCGGGGGCGAGCATGCCCGCGCCCTTCGCCATACCGCCCACGGTCCAGCCGGGACCGGCCACCACCGCCGTCTTGTGCACCGAGTCGGTCGTCTTGATCGCCACGGCCGCGTCCTCACCACCGTCGTCCGACAGGTGTTCCGCGGCGACGTCGATCCCGGCTGTCACCCGGTCCATGGGCAGCGGAACGCCGATGAGCCCCGTCGAGCACACCGCGACCCCTCCGGCTTCGACGCCGACCGCCCGCGCCGTACGCTCGGCCATCGCCCGGGCATCGGCCTCGCCTGCGGGCCCCGTACAGGCGTTGGCCCCACCGGAGTTGAGCACCACCGCGGACAACGCACCGTCGGCCACCGCGCGCCGGGACCAGCGCACGGGCGCGGCCTGCACCCGGTTCGAAGTGAACACGGCGGCCGCCGCGTCCGACGGCCCGCGGTTCACCACCAGCGCCAGGTCCGGGTCACCGGACTCCTTGATCCCGGCGGGCACTCCGCTCGCGAAGAACCCCCGGGCAGCGGTCACGCTCACGGAGCCACTCCATTCATGGGCAGGCCCGCGCCTTCGGGCAGGCCGAGGGCGACGTTCATGCTCTGCACCGCACCACCGGCGGTGCCCTTGGTCAGGTTGTCGATCGCGCTGACACAGACGAGCCGACGGGCGTCGGCGTCCACGGCCACCTGTATCCGGGCGGTGTTGGATCCGAGAACGGCGGCCGTGGACGGCCAGGCACCGGGCGGCAACAGGTCCACGAACGGCTCGTCGGCGTAGGCCGTCCCGTACGCAGCCCGCGCTTCGTCCTCTGCGGCCTGCGCTGTCGGGCCGGGGCGCAGGCGTGCCGAGCAGGTGGCGAGGATGCCCCGGGGCATGGGCGCCAAGGTCGGCGTGAAGGACACGGTCACGCGCTCGCCCGCGACCTGGGAGAGGTTCTGGGTCAGCTCCGGCGTGTGCCGGTGGCCGCCCCCGACCCCGTACGGCGCCATCGACCCCATCACCTCGGAGCCGACCAGATGAGGCTTGGCCACCCGCCCCGCCCCCGACGTACCGCTGGCGGCGACGATGACGGCCTCCGGCTCCACCAGCCGCGCCAGGAAGGCCGGGTACAACGCCAGGGTCACGGCTGTCGGGTAGCAGCCCGGTACGGCAATACGGCGGGCGCCCCGCAACTCGTCCCTCGCGCCCGGCAGTTCAGGCAACCCGTAAGGCCAGCTCCCGGCATGCGGGGTGCCGTAGAACCGCTCCCAGTCGCCCGGCTCACGCAACCGGAAGTCCGCCCCGCAGTCCACGACGAGGGTGTCGTCCGCCAACTGCCGTGCCAGCTCGGCGGACTGGCCGTGCGGCAGCGCGAGGAACACGACGTCATGACCTCGCAGGGACGCCGCCGACGTCTCCACCAGGACCCGGTCCGCGACGGCGGCCAGGTGCGGCTGCACCTCCCCGAGCCTCCGCCCCGCACGGCTGTGCGCGGTCACCGCGCCGATCTCGATCTCCGGATGTGACGACAACAGGCGGAGGATCTCCCCACCGGCATAGCCACTCGCTCCGGCCACCGCGGCCCGTACTGTCATGATCTCCGTCTCTCGTGGTGTCCGTATCTCTGCTGCGGCACGCCGTATGCCACTGCCACAGCCGCAAATCGCATGTCGCGCGCCTTGTGCGGCTTCTGTCGACCGAGCAGGTGATCGGTCGGGGTCGGGCGGCAGCGGTCAGGCGTTGTTCGGCTCTCTGTGCAGGATCAGCCCGCGCAGCAGTCCGTCTGTCGTGCAGACCATGCCGCTGCGGGCGGCCCAGCGCAGGGCCAGGGCGTGATCCTCGGCGGAGACGTCAGCCACCGCGTCGGCGGCGACGAACGGCTGGATGTCGTTCATGAACGCATCCGCCACGGTCAGGAGGACTCCGAGGTGTGCGTACACCCCGCAGACGATCAGCTGGTCCCGTCCCTTCGAACGCAGCAGCCTGCCTAGGTGGCTGCGTAAGAAGGCGTTGTGGCGCACGTTGGCCAACAGGTGCTCGCCCGGCCGAGGCGTGAGGGGTGCCACGATCGAGGCCGCACCCGGCTCGTCCCCTATGCCCGGACCCCACATGTCGGCGACGAGCCTGCGCTGTCCCGGAGCCTGTCCGGCCGGCTCCGCACTGAAGACGACGGGCATGCCCAGCGTCCCTGCCAGCTCCCGGAGCGTCGCGATGTTGTCGACGAGTTCCACCACGGGGGAGCGTCCTGTCGGGAATGCGCCGACGAAGTGGTTCTGCATGTCGTGCACGAGCAGCGCGGCACGCATCGGATCGATCCTCCAGGAGACGTGCGACCGGGGGAGGGCTCTGCGGTCCGGCATCGGATACGAGCCGATGGCGGGTAAGCCCATGGGTTATGTCCCCTCCCCTGAACGCGCGCGGCTGGGTCCGACTGCCAAGTTGACCTTAGCTTAGCCTAACCTAATTAACGCTGTTGGCCGTGGGTGTTGGGTGTGGGGTCTGGTGGTGCGTCGATATGGCCTGCCTCTCCGGGGCTGGTGGCGCAGGGTTGGGAATCGGTGCGGGTGGTGGGTGGGTAAACGTCGATGGTGGGTGAACGGGCGTGGTGAACGCCGTGGGCGTGGCGAACACGGCGGGTGCGGCGCGTGAGGTGGATGCGGCGAGTGGGGGGATGCACGGCAGGCGAGACGGATGTGAGACGAGGTGGCGGAGGCGGTGAAGTCCGCTCGAGACCAACTGTGCGCCCGGGAGGGGCGGAAGGGCCAGCCGCCACCTCTGGCTGTGGATAACTCTTGGCGTGCTCCTGATCTGGGTTATCCACAGGGCTAAGCGGAATCCTGTGATCCGCGGGAAAGTCGGCGCATGACGAAGAACCACAGCGAAGCAGCCGACCCGATCGGCCCCAACGGCTCGGCCTGTCCGAGGGATTCGTTCGACGAGCCGACGGTCACCCTGCGCACCCCGGCCGAACTGGCCGACGCCTTGCCGTACTTGCTCGGGTTCCAGCCCGAGGAGAGCATCGTGCTGATCGCCCTGCACGGCGCGCGCGGGCGGTTCGGCGGTCGTGTGCGCCTCGGAGTTCCCGGACGCGCGGAGGACTGGCCGTGCGTCGCGGAACAACTGGCCCAATGCCTGGTGGGCGGTTGCGAGAGGAGGGGCGAGCGCCCTGACGGCATCGTGGCCTTCCTGTGCCAGGAGCCTGCCGGGTCGGAGTCCGCACGACAGGTGATGGAACGCCTGCGCCCGCTGGCCCAGGCGCTGCGCACGGCGTGCGGTCGTCTCGACGTCCCGGTGTTCGAGGTCGTGTGTATCTCGGAGGGCCGCTTCTGGACCTACTGCTGCCCGGATACGCGCTGCTGCCCGCCGGAGGGCATGCCCCTGCTGAGGCCGGGCACCTCAGTCCTGGCCGCCGCGGCGACGTATATGGGGGTTCGAGCCGGCACCACGCAAAGCGAGATCAGGGGGCGACTGGCCCCTTGGCAGACCGCCGCGGCGGCGGACCAGGAGCGCGCGCTCGACGCAGCAGGCCTCACCCTCATCCCCAGGATGCTGAACGACATGGACTGGGGTGACGAGAGCCGTGGCGCGGGCGACCTGCCCGTCGAGAACCGACACGGTGAGGACGAGGGCGTCGCAGCCGAGACGCTCGACCTGGCCCGTCGGATCATGGCGCGCTTGGCCGCCGCGCCCCCGGTCGTCGACGCACTCGATGCGGACCGCAGGGACGACGAGCTGATCGCACACGACGAAGCGGCCGCACTGATCCTGGGCCTCCAGGTCCGGACGACCCGTGACCGTGCCGCGGAGTGGATGGAGGGCGCCGAGGCGCCACCCGCGCTGCGCCTCTGGAGGGCTCTGGCCCGACGCTGCGTCGGCGCGTACGGGGAGCACGCGGCGGCCCCGTTGTCCCTCGCGGGCTGGGTCGCCTGGTCGCTCGGCAACGTCGCGGAGGGGCAGGAAGCCCTGGAAATGGCGCTCTCCGCCGACTCCGGATATGCCTTCGCCCTGCTCCTCAACCAGGCCTGCAACGAAGACGTGGACCCGGAGTCGATCCGCCGCTGCCTGCGAAGGGAACGCGACGCCCGTGAGGAGGAGATGCGAGGCGAAGAACAAGGAGAGTCGGCTGAAGCAAGGGGCGTAGGCAAGGCAGAAGAGACGGGTGTGGCAGCAGAGCCAGGAGCAGCGGAAGGGTCAGTTGAAGCGGAAGGCACCGGCGACTCTTCCGGCTCTCCCGAGGTGTCGTCAGCCGTCGCTCCCCGTCGACGCCGCCGTCGACCCCCGCGCGCGTTCAGCGAAGACGGCCGCCGCCCCCAGGCTTCCGGTGGCCCCCGAACCTTCGGAAGCACGCGAACCTCGGAGGGTCCGGGCACCGGACCGCGGAACCGCCGCCGCACCATCCGGCGCAGCGCACGGGACGACCGATGAGCGCGTGGCTCTCGTGGTGGGCGGGGCGGAGAGGTCGGGCGTCACGGCTGCGGTCGGCCCTGGCACGCCCGAGAGACCGGGGCCGAGACCGGGGCCGAGACCGGGGCCGAGGCCGGGGCCAGGGCTGGGGCCACATGGGCGGCTTCCGGTGGCGCGGGCGTGACTCGGAGCGGGGTCGGCCCGTTCACCTGAGTGGCGGTACCCGCAGCAGGGTCGCGCCGTCGCATCTCCTGCGACTTTCCGTAGCGCAGACAACGCAGAAGAAGCTGCCTCATGTCTCTTCCCGCTCCGTCTTCCGGCTTCGACAGAGAGGGGCCCCAGCGGGCCGTGCGGGCCCGCTCGCCCCTGCCCGGCGGACCGGCCCGGGCACCGGCCCCGGTTCCGCGCCGCCCCGCCGAACTCCCGCCCGCGCACGCCATGCTGACCTGCGTCGCCCTGCCCGCCCTCGCGATCTCGACGGACCAGGGGCAGTTGACCGGCCATGGGCTGGAAGGCTTCTACCGCGCGGGGCGCCGCACCCTGTCCCGCTGCCAGGTGCGCGTGGCGGGCAGGGAGCCCGTCGCCGTACAGGCCCGCATGCTGTCGGCGGACAGCGCCCGGTTCGTCGCGACGCTGCGCCTCCCGACGGACAGCGGCCCCGACCCGGAGGTCGTCGTCGAACGGATCCGCTACGCGGACGGCACGGAGCGGATCACCCTGCACAGCACGTCCGGGCGCCCTCTCCGGCTGCCCGTCGAGATCTCGCTCGGCACGGATCTCGCCGAGGTGGGCGCGGTGGCCTCGGGCAGGGCGGGCCCCGAACTGCCCGCCAGCGTGTACGACTCCGGCATGCGGTGGGCCTCCGCCACAGGCCACTGCGTGGTCACGGCCACCCCTCCACCCCACGACGCCATGGCCTCCGCGGGACTGCTGCGCTGGGAGATGGACCTGCCGGCGGGCGGCTCCCGGAGCGTGGAGCTGCGCGTGCGCGCCGACGGCGCCGGGCCGGTCCGCGCGGCGAGCCACCACGGAAGGACGCGGTCCCTCGCCGGTGCCCGAGCGGTCGGCGACGACCCCAGGGTCCAGCCGCTCCTCGACCGGTCAGTCGAGGACCTGCAGGCACTGCTGCTGCGCGACAGCGAGCATCCGGCCGACGTGTATCCGGCCGCGGGGGCGCCGTGGCGCTGCGGCCTGGCACCTGCCGAGGCGCTGGCCGCCGCCCGGATGGCACTGCCGTTGGGCACGCGGCTCGCCGCGGGGACGCTGCGCACCCTTGCCCGCAGCCAACTCACGGGCCCTGGAGACCGGTCGGGCATGATCCCGGGGCCGTTGCGGGACGCGGGCCCCCACTTGCCACCCGGCTGTACGGGCACCGAGGCGACCCTGCTCTTCCCGGTGCTCCTAGCCGAAGCGTGGCGCTGGGGGCTTCCCGCACAGGAAGTCGAGGAGCTGCTGCCCGCGGCGGAGCGGTGCCTGC
Source organism: Streptomyces sp. NPDC036815 (assembly GCF_055609205.1). Lineage (NCBI taxonomy): Bacteria > Bacillati > Actinomycetota > Actinomycetes > Kitasatosporales > Streptomycetaceae > Streptomyces > Streptomyces sp. NPDC036815. The sequence goes on from NZ_JBVJPW010000008.1 coordinate 138,519, forward strand.
GGTGGCTGCGAACCGCGGTCGGCGACGGCGTGTACCTGTCCGACGCGCACCCCGGCGCGCATCGGTCCGCACCTACGAACCAGACCAGACCGGTACCTAAAGACGGCTTCGCACCCCACGCCACCCACCCCGGCGGCAGCCTCGCACGCAGCGACATCCAGGCACACGCGCACAGAGCCGCGCTGCTCGGCGCCGATCTGCTTGAGGCGCACGGCCGGGCGGATGCCGCTGGTCTCCGGCAGTGGGCGGCACGGCTGCGGACCGTGTTCCGGGAGGAGTTCTGGGTGGACGACAGGGCGGGCGGCAGACCGGCTGCCGCCCGCCAGGCCGACGGGCGCCCCGTTCCACACCTCAGCGGGGGAGCGGCCCATCTCCTGGACACCGGCCTGCTCGGTTCCGGCGTGCTCGCCCCCGGGCTGCTCGACAAGGTGCGGACCGAACAGCTCGCGCGGCTGCTCGGAGGCCCCGCCATGGACTCCGGCTGGGGGCTCCGCAGCCTCGGCGCGAAGGAGCTCTTGTACAACCCCTTCGGGCACCGGGGCGGGGCGGTCCGGGTGCAGGAGACGGCGGTAGCCATCGCGGGACTGGCCGCGGCAGGCTACGAGAAGGAGGCGAGTTCGCTACTGCGCGGCATGCTGTCGGCAGCGGAGTTCTTCGGCCACCGCCTGCCCGAGATGTACGCGGGGGAGCAGCGCACCGAGGGCGGAACCCCGCTGCCGCACCCGGCCGCCTGCCGCCCGGCGGCCACCGCCGCGGCCGCCGGGGTGCACGTGCTCGTGGCGCTCGCCGGAATCCGACCCGACGCGCCGAGCGGCACGGTCACCCTGAGCCCGCTCCGCAGCGCCCCGCTGGGGGAACTGGGGCTGAGCGCACTGAACGTCGCGGGCGCGCCGTTCTCCGTACGCCTGAGCCGACTCGGCCTCGCCATGGTCGAGGAGGCAGCCGACGGGTTGCAGTTGGGAGTGTGATCCGGCTACCCCGGAGGGGGGGCGCACTGACCTCGCTGACTCGATGACAGTCCTCAAATAATCCTCCGTGCAGATGTCTTCGCGTGACTTCGCACATGGGTCCGTCGGCACCGCCTGTCCGGCCCGACACCACACCCGCGGCTCACCGAAGTACCCGCCACCATCTCTAACGGGCCCCTGAACGGCTCCGCTGCTCATGATCACCGGAGCTGCTTGCGTAGGGCCTGAGGCCACCCGGGGCGCTCCCGGAATCGCTCCTCCTCGAACTGGGAAGCAATGGGCGAAGGAGGTGTTTATCGTCAGGCAGACGACTATGATCGCGGCATGTCGCCCTACGACCCGTCGGCCTTCCCGCCCTTCGCAGTCACCGTCGACCTGGTCGTGCTGACCGTGCGCCGTCACGCGCTCTGCGCGCTGGCCGTGCGGCGTGGCGAGCAGCCGTTCCAGGGGCGTTGGGCGCTCCCCGGAGGCTTCGTACGGGCAGATGAGGACCTGTCGGCGGCGGCCGCGCGCGAGCTGATCGAGGAGACGGGCCTGTGTGCCCACAATCCCGACGCTCCGGCCCAGGCCAACGGAGCGCACCTCGAGCAGCTCGCGACCTACGGCGACCCGAAGCGCGATCCGCGCATGCGCGTCGTCAGCGTCGCCCACCTCGCGCTGGCCCCGGATCTCCCCGCACCCCGACCCGGCGGTGACGCGCACAGCGCGCGCTGGGCACCGGTCGAAGCCCTGCTCAAGCAGGGGGGCTACGGCCGCGAGGACGAGCAGGCGGCGCCGCTCGCCTTCGATCACGCTCAGATCCTCGCGGACGGAGTGGAGCGCGCCCGTTCCAAGATCGAGTACTCCTCGCTCGCGACCGCCTTCTGCCCGCCCGAGTTCACCGTCGGTGAGCTGCGACGGGTGTACGAGGCCGTCTGGGGCGTCGTCCTCGATCCGCGCAACTTTCACCGCAAGGTCACGGGCACCCCGGGCTTCCTCGTACCGACCGGCGGAACGACCACCCGGCAGGGCGGCCGTCCTGCCCAGCTCTTCCGCGCGGGCGGCGCCACGCTTCTCAACCCGCCGATGCTGCGCCCCGAGGTCTGACGGTCGCGCGCGCTGCCACCCTGTGGTCCTTGGGGTCCCCGTGGTCCCCGCGGTTCCGCCGAGGGCGAGCTACCCGCGGGGTATCAGCAGAGGTGCGGGCCGCCGCGCCCGCACCCTGACCGAAAAGCCGTAAATGTCGCGTTATCTTGCTGCAGTACCCACGGGGTCCGTCCGTCCCCGACCGGTGGACGGGCCCCGGCCGCCGCGCGGTCGCACATCCTGCGAGAGAAGCGATGATCCAGGCCATCGGACTGACCAGCAATCCCCGCCAGGAGTTCCCGCCCGCCGTGGACGACGTGTCCTTCGAGGCGCGCACCGGCCGTGTTACGGCGCTGCTCGGCGCCGACACCGCCGAGACGACCACGGCGTTGCGGCTGATGCTCGAACTCCAACAGGGCCGTGGAATCACCTACTTCAGAGGCCGCCCCCTGCACCGCATCGCGCACCCGGGGCGTGAGGTGGGTGCTCTCCTGGGCGAGGTCCCGGGGCACCCGGCACGCTCGGTCCGCGGTCATCTGCGCATGCTGTGCGCGGCCGCGGGAGTCCCCGTCCAGCGCGCCGACGACGTCCTGGAAGTAGTCGGCCTCGTCAGCCTCCGGGACCAGCGCCTCGGCACCCTCTCGCGCGGCATGGACCGCCGCCTGGGGCTGGCCTGCGCGCTGCTCGCCGATCCGCACACCCTCATCCTGGACGGGCCGGGCGACGGCCTCTCGGCCCGGGAAGGCGCGTGGCTGCACGGAATCCTGCGCGCCCACGCCAGTCAGGGCGGCACGGTCCTGTTCACCACGGACGACCCCAAGGAGGCCGCCCGCGCCGCCGACCGCGTCGTCACGCTGGAGGCGGGAAGGCTCGTCGCCGACCAGGAGGCCACGGACTTCGCGCGGACCCGGCTCCGCCCCCGCGTCGCCGTTCAAAGCCCGTACGCCGCCCGCCTCGCCGCGCTCCTCACCAAGGAGGCCCGCGCGAGGCAGCGCCCTATCGAGGTGGTCAGGGAAGGCGGCAACAGGCTGTCCGTATACGGAAGCAACTGCGCCGACGTGGGGGAGACCGCGTACCGGCACGGCATCCTCGTCCACCAACTCGCCGACGAGGTCGGAGATACGGGACCGCTGAAACAGTCGTCACCCGTGGCGCTACCGGGGCCCACCGCCAGCCCTCAGACGCGGACGGAATCCCACCCGCGCGAGGCTCCTGCCTCTAGCTCTACTCCCACCTTCGTCTCTCCTCCCACCCCCACCCCGCCCCCCGCCCCCGCCACAACCACGCCCGACGACCCGGCCGAGGTCACCCAACGGCTGGCCACGACCGCCGCCGTGGACCCCGCTGCCCCCGGAGAACTCTCCCGCCCCGCCGCCCCCGCCGAGCTCACTGCGGAACCCACCGCCGAGGCTCAACCGCACGCCCACGCCGAAGGCGAACCCCAACCCCAACCTCAACCCGAAGCCCAACCCCAACCCCAAGCGGAAGATCTGACGCCCCCCGCACCCGGCGCAGCCCCCCTCATCCCCCTCAAAGTCGACGACACGATTCCGCTCAAGAGCGGTGCCCCGCGCCCCGCCGCTCTCCCCCCGAGCACACCCGCCCCCCGCGACGCGGTGTCCTCCCTGCCTCCGCCCATCACCGTCCGCCCCAGCCGCAGCCCCCTGCGCCCCTTGCGCTACGAGGTGCGCCGCCTGACGGGCGTCGGCACTGGATATCTCACCCTTGCCTTCGTTCTCGCCGCCTCCGCCTTGATCTGCGTCTTTCTGGCGCGTGCCGGGCACACGTCGCAGCAGCGCCTCCTCGCCGCCTGGCCCGGCGAACTTCCCCTGCCGCCCGCGGCCCTTGGCGCGGGGCTGCTGGGTGCCCTCGCCTTCGGCGACGAGTTCCGCCACCCCGCACTCGCCGCGGACAGGGGCACCGTGCCGCGCCGCCTCGGAATGCTCGGCGCCAAACTGCTCGTCGCGGCCGCCACGGCGCTGCTCCTGGGCACCCTCGCGGTGGCTTCCGACGCCGTGCTGCTCCACCTTGTATACGGAGAGGAGCTCACGAAAGTTCCCTCGGACTGGCTTTCTCTGAGCGCCAGTTGGGTAGCTCTGGTGACGGGATGCGCCTGGGCCGGAGTGCTGGCCGCGGGTGTCTTCCGGTCCACGACCGCGGGACTCGCTGCCGTGCTCGCGGTGCCGATCATCGTCGTACCGCTCGTACAGAAGGCCGTTGAGGGACCGTCCGTGCGATCGGCCGCGGGGCTTCCGGGGCGGCTTCGGGACCTTGCTCTGGTGCAGTGGCCGTTCGGCGCCGAGCGGTATCTGGCGGCGGGCGTACGCATGATCGCTCAACCTGTGGGCACTGCACTGATGTTGTCCGTGGCCGCTCTGCTCTGCGCATATCTGCTCACGGCGATGCGCGCCAGGGTCCGATGACGACCGCACGCCGTCTCCCGGCGGCGGGCTGCGCGCAACTCCCCGGATGACGTCCATTTCTTTCCGATAAGGCGTCAATTGCGGCGGGGTAAGCGATCACCCTTTCGTGTGCTTTTCACCAAAGACCTCAAGGGAGTTGGAGGCGGCGCCGACAACTGATCCGTGAGTACCCTTGCGCACACCATGATGACCACCGCCCGCTCCGCCGACTCCGGTCTCGCCGGCCCGGGCGACCTCGACCGATACCCGTTCGCCGAGTCCTCGGGCCCCGAGCGTGTCGCCCCGCCCGTGTGGGACGGCGGCGACCAGGACCTGGGGCGGGTGGGCCGGCGCGCCGCCGGAAATCGCGGCCGCGGGCTGCACGGCCAACTCGTCCAGCAGCTTGGCCAGATGATCGTCTCCGGTGACCTCGGCGCCGACCGTCCGCTCGTCCCCGAAGAGATCGGCCAGCGCTTCGAGGTCTCGCGCACCGTCGTCCGCGAGTCCCTGCGCGTGCTCGAGGCCAAGGGCCTCGTCAGCGCCCGGCCCAACGTCGGCACGCGCGTGCGCCCCGTCAGCGACTGGAACCTGCTCGACCCCGACATCATCGAATGGCGGGCCTTCGGGCCGCAGCGCGACCACCAGCGGCGCGAGCTCGGCGAGCTGCGGTGGATGATCGAGCCCCTCGCCGCCCGCCTCGCCGCCGGGCACGGTCGCGAGGAGGTGCAGCAGCGTCTCGCCGACATGGTGGAGATCATGGGGCACGCGCTGGCCCAGGGAGACGTGATCACCTTCTCCCGCGCCGACGCGGAGTTCCACTCGCTGCTCATCCAGGTCGCGGGCAACCGCATGCTGGAGCACCTCTCCGGCATCGTCTCGGCCGCCCTGCAGGTCTCGGGCGGGCCGACCACGGGCTGCGACCGCCCCACCGAGGCCTCCCTGGTGCACCACTCCCGGGTGGTCGACGCGCTCGCCGCGGGCGACGGGGCGGGCGCCGAGGCCGCCATGAGGCAGCTGCTCACCGTCCACCCCGAGGTGGAGCGCGTCGTGCCCGCCCCGCGCGAGCACTGACCGCGCGGCCTCGCCGACGCCGCGGTCGTGCGCGCGCCTCGCGGCGGCGCTGAGCCATCGCGTACGTCGATCCGTACGCCGTCGACGGCTCCGCCACCGCTTCCTGTGTCGCCGGATCCCCGCGGGCTCCTCGAGAGCCCGGCGGGGTCCGGCGACACGACTGTGGGGGGTTTCTTTGCAGGGCATCGGGGGATCATTCGTGCATGCGTTTAGGTCGCTTATGACAGTGAATAGATGTTTTTGAGCGCTTACGGGGTGTGACTCGGGCCACGTAGATTGGGCGTAACGCTCCAAGGAACAGCGCGATGACCTAAGAGGTGATAGCCGAGGAGGGAATACAGACGTCGTTCGCGGCGCTGTCCAGCTCCCAGGCCCCGCCCGCGCCGTCGGCCCAATCCCCTGCCGCCGGTCGTCGGCTCCGGTCCACAATGGACGGGGCCGGAAGCCGTTTTCCAACGTTCCGAGAGGTTGTTCGTGTCGGCCAGCACATCCCGTACGCTCCCGCCGGAGATCGCCGAATCCGTCTCTGTCATGGCGCTCATCGAGCGGGGAAAGGCTGATGGGCAGATCGCCGGCGATGACGTGCGTCGTGCCTTCGAAGCTGACCAGATTCCGGCCACTCAGTGGAAGAACGTTCTGCGCAGCCTCAACCAGATCCTCGAGGAAGAGGGTGTGACGCTGATGGTCAGTGCCGCGGAGCCGAAGCGCCCCCGCAAGAGCGTCGCAGCGAAGAGCCCGGCCAAGCGCACCGCGACCAGGACGGTCGCGGCCAAGGCCGCCACGGCGAAGCCCACCGCCACCGCCGCCACTGAGGCGCCGACCGCGGACGGCTCCGCCGAGGACACGCCCGCGAAGAAGGTCGCAGCCAAGAAGGCGACGGCCAAGAAGGCCGTCGCGAAGAAGACCGCCGTCAAGAAGACGGCGGCCAAGAAGACCGCCTCCAAGAAGGATGCCGACGAGCTCCTGGACGAAGAGGCCACCGAGGAGGCACCCGCCGCTGGCAAGCCCGGCGAGGGCGAGCCGGCCGAGGAGGGTGCTCAGGGCTTCGTGCTGTCCGACGAGGACGAGGACGACGCTCCGGCCCAGCAGGTCGCCGCGGCCGGCGCCACCGCCGACCCCGTCAAGGACTACCTGAAGCAGATCGGCAAGGTCCCGCTGCTCAACGCCGAGCAGGAGGTCGAGCTCGCCAAGCGCATCGAGGCCGGTCTGTTCGCCGAGGACAAGCTGGCCAACGCCGACAAGCTCGCGCCGAAGCTCAAGCGCGAGCTGGAGATCATCGCCGAGGACGGCCGCCGCGCCAAGAACCACCTCCTGGAGGCCAACCTCCGCCTGGTGGTCTCCCTGGCCAAGCGCTACACCGGCCGCGGCATGCTCTTCCTGGACCTCATCCAGGAGGGCAACCTCGGTCTGATCCGCGCGGTCGAGAAGTTCGACTACACCAAGGGCTACAAGTTCTCCACGTACGCCACCTGGTGGATCCGTCAGGCGATCACGCGCGCCATGGCCGACCAGGCCCGCACCATCCGCATCCCGGTGCACATGGTCGAGGTCATCAACAAGCTGGCCCGTGTCCAGCGCCAGATGCTCCAGGACCTGGGCCGTGAGCCCACTCCGGAGGAGCTGGCCAAGGAACTCGACATGACCCCGGAGAAGGTCATCGAGGTCCAGAAGTACGGCCGTGAGCCGATCTCCCTCCACACCCCTCTGGGTGAGGACGGCGACAGCGAGTTCGGTGACCTCATCGAGGACTCCGAAGCGGTCGTGCCGGCTGACGCGGTGAGCTTCACGCTCCTCCAGGAGCAGCTGCACTCCGTCCTGGACACCCTGTCCGAGCGTGAGGCGGGCGTGGTCTCCATGCGCTTCGGCCTCACGGACGGCCAGCCCAAGACCCTCGACGAGATCGGCAAGGTCTACGGAGTGACGCGTGAGCGCATCCGTCAGATCGAGTCGAAGACGATGTCGAAGCTGCGCCACCCGTCGCGTTCGCAGGTTCTGCGCGACTACCTCGACTAGGCACCGGCAGTCACCAGGCACTCTGCGAAAGGCCCGAAGTCCGCGACGACGCGGCTTCGGGCCTTTCGCGTGCGTGGGGTGCGCGGCAGGCAAGATTGGATCACTCTGGGTACCCGATGGCAACCCAGAGTGAGGATCTCGCATGCGTCGTCTCTTCGCCCGAGCGTGGACAGGAGCACTGGCCCTGGCGGTCGGCGCCGTCCTGCCGATGGTCGCTCCCGTACCAGCGGCGGCCGACAGTGTGGTCGTCGGAGGCCACCCGGTGAACGTGTCCGACAGCCCCTGGGCGGTGGCGATCTCCAGCCGTGCCCGGTTCGGAAGTGCGCGCGCCGGGCAGTTCTGCGGCGGCGTGGCCGTCGGGCGCTCGACGGTCCTGACGGCGGCCCACTGCATGAGCAAGGCGGTGCTGGGCGTATCCGTGGGCAATATGTCAGACCTGAAGGTCATCGCGGGCCGTGCCGACCTCCGTTCGGCGGAGGGCATGGAGCTTCCGGTCCGCGACGTCTGGGTGAATCCGGAGTACGACAGCTACACGAACTCCGGCGACGTGGCGGCGCTGACGCTGGCGGAACCCCTGCCGCAGGGCTACACGATCCCCATGGCGCCAGCAGGTGACCCGGCGTACGCGACGGGCACGGACGCCGCCGTGTACGGCTGGGGAGACACCACGGGGTCGGGCAGCTACGCCCGCACCCTGCACTCGGCACGGGTGGGCGTGCTGGCGGACGCGGTGTGCGAGAAGGCGTACCCGGGCAGTGCGGACGGGAAGTACGTCGCCCGGACCATGCTCTGCGCCGGTGAGATGCAGGGCGGCCGTGACGCCTGTCAGGGGGACAGTGGCGGCCCGCTGGTCGCCCGGGGGCGGCTCATCGGACTCGTGTCCTGGGGGAGCGGCTGTGGGCGCGCCGGGAGCCCTGGGGTCTACACGCGGATCTCCGCTGTCTCCGGAGTCGTGCGCGGCCTCCACTGAGGTGACCAACCGTCCAGGGTCAGGCGTGTGGGCTGCCTCTCAGGAGGCCCGAGAAGGGCCGTGGAGGGCCCTGTGACGCGAGCGGGCGGTCGCCCCGGCTGTCGGCCGGGGCGACCGCCCGTTCACCGGCCTGGTGTGCCGGAGCTGGCTCGTCGTGGATGCGAGGTGTCAGCGTTCCTCTTCGGTGGAGCTTTCGGGAACGGCGGTCAGGCGCTCCGTCTCGTCCTGTATCTCAGCGGCGATCTTCTTGAGTTCCGGCTCGAACTTGCGGCCGTGGTGGGCGCAGAAGAGCAGTTCACCGCCGCTCAACAGGACGACGCGCAGGTATGCCTGGGCGCCGCAGCGGTCGCAGCGATCAGCGGCCGTCAGGGGGCTCGCGGGGGTCAGAACAGTAGTCACGTCGCCTCTTCTCTAGCTCGACGAGCTGTCGTACCAGGGTCAACATCCAACCAGGCCGAAAACGTTCCCGCTCGTGGCTTTTCCTCGAAGTTTCTTTTTGAGGAGGTTGTCCGTTGCCGGTTGGCGGCGAATGTGCCGTATTGCGTCTCTTACGTGTCTTACGGTTTCGCGCTGTCTGTCAGGTCGGATCCTCACCGGCTGGCTTGCCGGTTGTTCATGAGGACGTGCCCGGAGCCTAAATGGTTCATGCCTGGAAGGGAACGTGACGTGCGCTTCACTCCATCGAGGGATCGAACATGCATGCGAGTGTGGACTAGTCTGAGTTGAGACGAGGGTGGCGTTACAACGGCTCTACCAGGCCTCGGTACCCTCTGAGCGGTAACCGAAGCCGCGTCCTTACCCCAAAGGACCCCCCTTGAAATTCAGCGAGGAGCGAACCGCGTGACCGCCGAGACGTCCGTGCCGTCGACAGCATTGCTGACAGGAGCAGATCGGGACGGTTCCAACTACACCGCGCGGCACCTCCTCGTCCTGGAGGGCCTGGAGGCCGTCCGTAAGCGCCCGGGCATGTACATCGGGTCGACGGACAGCCGTGGCCTGATGCACTGCCTGTGGGAGATCATCGACAACTCCGTCGACGAGGCTCTGGGCGGCTACTGCGACCACATCGAGGTCATCCTCCACGACGACGGTTCGGTGGAGGTCCGGGACAACGGCCGTGGCATCCCCGTCGACGTCGAGCCCAAGACCGGCCTCTCCGGCGTCGAGGTCGTCATGACCAAGCTGCACGCGGGCGGGAAGTTCGGTGGTGGCTCGTACGCGGCCTCCGGCGGTCTGCACGGTGTGGGGGCGTCCGTGGTAAACGCGCTCTCCGCGCGCCTCGACGTCGAGGTGGACCGCGCGGGGCACACCCACGCGATCAGCTTCCGGCGCGGCGTCCCCGGCGCCTTCGCCAAGCCCGGCCCCGAGGCGTCCTTCGACCCCTCGGCCAGGCTGAGCAAGGTCAAGAAGATCCCCAAGGCCCGCAGCGGTACGCGGGTGCGGTACTGGGCGGATCGGCAGATTTTCCTCAAGGACGCGAAGCTGTCGCTGGAGAATCTGCATCAGCGGGCTCGTCAGACGGCGTTTTTGGTGCCGGGTCTGACGATCGTGGTGCGGGACGAGGTCGGCCTGGGTGAGGGGGGCTCCAAGGGCGAGGAGTCCTTCCGTTTCGACGGCGGGATCAGTGAGTTCTGCGAGTACCTGGCGCAGGACAAGGCGGTCTGTGATGTGCTGCGGTTCTCCGGGCAGGGCACCTTCAAGGAGACCGTGCCGGTCCTGGACGAGCACGGCCAGATGACGCCCACCGAGGTCACCCGTGAGCTCGGCGTGGACGTGGCGATGCGCTGGGGCACCGGATACGACACGACGATCAGGTCGTTCGTGAACATCATCGCCACCCCCAAGGGCGGCACCCACATCACCGGCTTCGAGCGCTCGCTGGCCAAGACGATGAACGAGGCGCTGCGGGCCCAGAAGGTGCTGCGGGTGGCCGAGGACGACATCGTCAAGGACGACGCCCTGGAGGGGCTGACGGCGGTGGTCACCGTGCGGCTGGCGGAGCCGCAGTTCGAGGGGCAGACCAAGGAGGTGCTGGGCACCTCGGCGGCCAACCGGATCGTCGCCACGGTCATCGCCAAGGAACTCAAGGCGTTCTTGACCTCGACCAAGCGGGATGCCAAGGCGCAGGCCCGGGCGGTCATGGACAAGGCCGTCGCCGCCGCCCGCACCCGGATCGCGGCCCGTCAGCACAAGGACGCCCAGCGCCGCAAGACCGCGCTGGAGTCCTCCTCGCTGCCGGCGAAGCTGGCGGACTGCCGCAGCGATGACGTGGAGCGCAGTGAGCTGTTCATCGTGGAGGGGGACTCCGCGCTGGGCACTGCCAAGCTGGCCCGCACCTCCGAGTTCCAGGCGCTGCTGCCCATCCGCGGCAAGATCTTGAACGTGCAGAAGGCGTCCGTGACGGACATGCTCAAGAACGCCGAGTGCGGGGCGATCATCCAGGTCATAGGGGCCGGGTCGGGCCGTACCTTCGACCTCGACGCGGCCCGCTACGGGAAGATCATTCTGCTGGTGGACGCCGATGTCGACGGCGCGCACATCCGGATTCTGCTGCTGACGCTGTTCCAGCGCTACATGCGGCCGATGGTCGAGGCCGGGCGGGTGTTCGCGGCGGTCCCGCCGCTGCACCGCATCGAGCTGAGCCAGCCCAAGAAGGGCCAGGACAAATACCTCTACACCTACTCCGACCGTGAGCTGCGCGAGACGCTCCTGGAACTGCAGCGCAAGAACATCCGCTACAAGGACTCCATCCAGCGCTACAAGGGCCTGGGCGAGATGGACGCCGACCAGCTGGCCGAGACCACGATGGACCCGCGCTACCGCACCCTGCGCCGGATCAACATCTCCGACCTGGACTCCGCCGAACAGGTCTTCGACCTGCTGATGGGCAACGACGTCGCCCCCCGCAAGGAATTCATCACCAGCTCCGCGGCCACACTCGACCGCTCACGCATCGACGCGTAGCCGCAAGCGCCGGAGGGCTGCAGCGCGCCACAGGGCGCTGATCAGCGCGGGAGCCGTGTACTCCACCCGCGGGTGGAGTACACGGCTCCACCCGTGTTCAACCCCTGCGCCGATCCCTTGACCAGCCGATTTCCGTAACGTCGAACGCGTCGATCCGTCTCGGATCGGTCTCGTTCCGCTCGTACCGCTCGTCGTACGGAGGCTGACATGTCCGGGCTCACCAACACGATGGTGATCTGCGCTGTCGTGGCGCTGGTGGTCGTCCGCCAGTTCAAGGCCCAGCAGATCGGCACCGACCGGCGCTGGTGGCTGATACCGGCCGTACTGGTCTTCCTGGCCGTGCGCGAACCAGGCCTGATCGACCCCCACCACCGCACCGCTTCCGTGGCTCTGCTCGCCGCCGAGCTGGTCGTCGGGCTGGCCGTAGGGGCCGGCTGGGCACGGACCTCGCATGTGTGGACCGACCCGGACGGCACCGCCTGGAACAAGGGCACCAAGGCCACCGCCGCGGTCTGGGTTGCCGGGACGGGGCTGCGGGCGGGCCTGTTCGGTATCGGCTCGCTGCTGCATGTGCGCCAGGGCAGTGCCGGTCTGATGCTGGCCCTCGCGGCCACACTGCTGGTCCGCAGCGGTCTGCTCCTGCTGCGGACCGGATCCGGACACACCACGTTCGGTGCGGCCGCGGCCCGGCAGCCGATGCGGAAGGAACCCGTGTGAGTGGGGACCGCTGGACGCGATGGCCTTCACAGGAGGCGCTGGCTTGGGCAGGGCTGAGCATGGCCCGGCTCTGGTTCGTCAGGGTGCTGCGCGTGGTGATCCTCAGCGCTCTGTTGTGGAGCACGTTCCACGAGGACCGTGGCTGGCGCCTGGTGGGTGGGGTGGCCATGGTCGTCGTCGTCACCTGGGCGGCGTGGGCACTCTTCCGTGTCTCGTTCGGCCATCGTCTGTGGCCGTCGCTGGCGCTGATGGCGCTGCTCATGGGAGCGGCGGTCGCGGCGGGGAGCGCCGACTGGCGCGTGCTCGCGCTCGTGCTGTGGTGCGCCACGGCCGTCACTGCCCTGGAGCGGCTGCCACTCGTCGCGGCGGTGCCCTGCGTGCTCGTGGCAATGACCGGATACGTCACGTACGACGGCGACAACTGGCTCATCACAGCGCTCACCGTCATAGGCCTGGCGCTTGCCGGGTACACCCTGCGCCTGGATGCCGAGGCGCGCGGCAGTGCTCATCGGCTGCTCGCCCAGGAGCGGGCGGCACGAGTCGCGGAGGCGGAGTCGGCCGCGCTCGCCGAGCGGGCCCGCATCGCCCGCGAGATCCACGACGTGCTCGCGCACAGCCTCTCCGCGCAGCTCGTGCACCTGGAGGCGGCCCGGCTGCTGATCGAGGGGGACGCGGCCAAGGATCAGGTCCTGGACCGGGTGGTGGCGGCGCGGTCCATGGCCAGAGAAGGGCTCGCCGAGACGAGACAGGCGCTGTCTGCGTTGCGCGGTGAGATGACCCCGGTCGAGGACTTCCTGCGCGAGCTGGTCACCGCGGACCGTGCCTCGGTCACCGTCACGGGGGACGCCCGGGCGCTGCCGGCCGAGGCGTCCCAGGCGGTGCGCAGGGTGGCGCAGGAAGCCCTGACGAACGTCCGCAAGCATGCGCTGGGGGCGAAGATCCAGGTGTGCCTCCAGTACGGGGAGGGTGAAGTGAAGCTGGACGTCAGGGACTCGGGGGGACAGCCGCCGGGGGAGCTGGCCGCCTCCGGCGCCGGGTACGGTCTGCTCGGGATGCGTGAGCGGGCCGAGCTGCTGGGAGGGTCCCTGGAGGCAGGGCCGGGTGAGGAGGGCTTCGTGGTGACGCTGAGGGTGCCGGGATGACGCGGGACGACGGCACCGCCGGGATCGCGGGCGAGAGCTCGGCCGGGCCTGCCGCAGGGGGAAACAAGCCACCCGCGCGGGTGGTGGTGGTCGACGATCAGACCGTGGTGCGCGAGGGGATCGTGATGTTGCTGGGACTACTGCCCGGCATCGAGGTCGTGGGCTCCGGCGCCGACGGAGATGAGGCCGTCCGCCTCGTCGCCGAACTGGCTCCGGACGTGGTCCTGATGGACCTGCGCATGCCCCGCTGCGACGGCGCGGAGGCCACGCGGCGCATCCGTGCCGAGTATCCGGGGACGCAGGTCGTCGTGCTCACCACGTATGCCGACGACGATTCGCTGTTCCCGGCGCTCAAGGCGGGTGCGCGCGGCTATCTGACCAAGGACGCGGGCGGGGACGAGATCGTCCGGGCCGTCGAAGACGTGCTCTCGGGTGATGCCGGGCTGGCACCACAGATCCAACGGCGTCTTCTCGAACGGCTGTCGGAGCCCGATGCGATCACGAGTGCCGTGCCGCCCGACGGCCTCACGGCGCGGGAGACCGAAGTGCTCGCCCTGATCGCCGAAGGAATGTCGAACCACGAGATCGCCCGGTCGTTGCACGTCTCCACCGCGACGGTGAAGACCCATATCAACAACCTCTTCGCGAAGGCGGGGCTCAAGGATCGTGCGCAGGCGGTCCGGTACGCCTTTCGGAACGGACTGACCAAGCCGGAAGGGAGAGCCAGCACCTGACGATGCTTCACCTGATGGGGTGAAGAGCGCGGGGAAGGGGAGTCAGAGATCTAACCGTTCTGTCCATCCTTGGGCACGTGGCCGAACAGGGCTGCGGACTAAGGAGAGTTCGGTGGAGAACCACGACGGGCCCGATGTGGTGCCGGGCCGGGCTGATGTCGGCCCGGACCGGTCCGGCGACCTGAGGGACCCCTGGTACGACGCGCTCGCCTCCGGCTGGGGAGAACTGGACGGCACAGGGGCACCGGCCTCAGTGGTGGCGCCCCGGGCTCCGGGCCCGCAGCGGGGTGCGGGACCGGACGACATCTACCTGGAAGTGCAGCGCAGCGACGCCTTTCAGCAGGTGCGCAGCCGGTATCGAGGGTTCGTCGTCCCGGCTACGGCCCTCTTCTTCACCTGGTATCTCGCGTACGTGGTGGCCGCGACGACCGCGCCGGGGCTGATGGCGCGCCCCATCACCGGGGCCGTGAATGTGGCGATGCTGGCGGGGCTCGGACAGTTCCTCTCGACGTTCCTGCTGACCTGGGCGTACGCGCGGCACGCCCGGTTGCGGCGGGACCGGGCGGCGCTCGACTTGCGCTGGGCCGTCTTCGAGCAGAAGAGGGAGCAGGAGCAGCGGCGGGAGCGGGACGCCTCGCACGGGCGCGACGCGGCACGGGAGCAGGAGGGGCAGCACTGATGGGGGATCACCAGAACCTCGCGCTTCTGCTGTTCGGGGTGTTCGTGGCCGTCACGCTGGCGATCACCACTTGGGCGAGCCGTCACCGCCAGGGCTCGGCCGAGGAGTTCTACGCGGGCGGGCGGCTCTTCTCCCCGATGGAGAACGGTTTCGCCATCGCCGGCGACTACATGTCGGCCGCCTCCTTCCTCGGCATCTCCGGGCTCATCGCCCTCTTCGGGTACGACGGGCTGCTCTACTCGGTGGGGTTCCTCGTGGCATGGCTGGTCGTGCTGTTCCTCGTGGCCGAACTGGTGCGCAACTGCGGCAGGTTCACGCTCGGTGATGTCGTCGCCGCTCGGATGAAAGAGCGTCCGGTGCGGATCGCGGCGGGAACCTCTTCGGTGACCGTCTCCGTTCTCTATCTGGTGGCGCAGATGGTGGGGGCGGGCTCGCTGGTGGGGCTGCTGCTCGGCGGGACGAGCGGAGCGGCGCAGACCTGGACGGTCATCGGCGTCGGTGCGCTCATGGTGATCTATGTCTCGATGGGAGGGATGCGGGCCACCACCTGGATCCAGATCGTCAAGGCGGTGCTGCTGATGGGTGGGGCGATCGCCCTGACTGTGCTCGTCCTGGTGCACTTCCACGGGGACTTCAACCAACTGCTGCGGACCGCCGCGGACCGCAGTGGCCACGGCGACCGGTTCCTCGCGCCCGGGCTGAAGTACGGCGGGGGCTGGACGGCCCGGCTCGACTTCATCAGCCTCGGGCTCGCGCTCGTGCTCGGCACTGCGGGGCTGCCGCACATTCTGACCCGCTTCTACACCGTGCCGACCGCGCGAGCCGCCCGCCGTTCGGTCGTCTGGTCCATCGGGCTCATCGGCAGCTTCTATCTGATGACGATCGTGCTCGGCTTCGGCGCGGCCGCTCTGGTCGGCCCGGACGCCGTACGCGGGTCGAATGCCGCGGGGAACACGGCGGTCCCGCTGCTCGCCCTCGACCTCGGAGGCGGCGCGGACTCCACAGGCGGAACGGTTCTGTTCGCGATCGTCGCCGCCATCGCCTTCGCCACGATCCTCGCCGTGGTCGCCGGTATCACGCTGGCCTCCTCGGCGTCCGTGGCCCATGACCTGTACGCCTCCCTGCGGCGGCGGAACGCGAAACCGCGCAGCGAGGTGGCGGTGGCCCGCGTCGCCGCGGCCGGGATCGGAGTGGTCGCGATCGGCCTGGGCCTGCTGGCACGCGACCTGAACGTCGCGTTCCTCGTGGGTCTGGCCTTCGCGGTCGCCGCGTCCGC
Source organism: Streptomyces sp. NPDC036815 (assembly GCF_055609205.1). Lineage (NCBI taxonomy): Bacteria > Bacillati > Actinomycetota > Actinomycetes > Kitasatosporales > Streptomycetaceae > Streptomyces > Streptomyces sp. NPDC036815. The sequence continues at coordinate 154,520 of NZ_JBVJPW010000008.1, forward strand.
CAACCTGCCGGTGCTGCTCTACTCCCTGTTCTGGCGGAGCTTCACCACCCGGGGCGCGGTGTGGTCGGTGTACGGAGGACTGCTGCCCGCGCTCGCGCTGGTCGCCCTCTCTCCCGTCGTATCCGGAGGGCCGCACTCCCTCTTTCCTGGCGTGGACTTCCAGTACTTCCCGCTGGAGAACCCGGGCCTCGTCTCCATCCCGCTCGGCTTCCTCGCGGGCTGGCTCGGCACGGTGACCTCGCGGGACGAGGCGGACGAGGCCAAGCACGCGGAGACGGAGGTGCGGTCGCTCACCGGCGCCGGGGCGGTGTAACGATTCCCTGCCACGTCGCGGAGCTTCGGGCCGCTCAGCCGCTGGCCGCCCACTCGTAACGGTGTTCCGGACGGCCCGTGTCGCCGTACTTGAGGCTCAGCCGGACCCGGCCGGTGCGCTCCAGGAGCTTCAGATAGCGCTGTGCCGTCTGCCGGCTCAACCGCGTGCGGTCCGCCAACTCCTGGGCCGAGAGCGGCCCTTCCGCGGCCATCAGCGCCCGGCGCACCAGCTCCGCCGTGGTGGGGGAGTGCCCCTTGGGCAGTTCGGGCGCCGGCGTCGCCGAGAGGGCGCCGAAGATGCGGTCGACCTCGGCCTGTTCGGCCTCGCCTCCGCCGTCCAGCGTGCGGCGCAGAGTCGCGTACGCGTCGAGCTTGGCGCGCAGGCCGGCGTACGAGAACGGCTTGACCAGGTACTGGAGTGCGCCGTGCCGCATCGCCGCCTGCACCGTGGCGACGTCGCGCGCGGCGGTCACCATGATCACGTCGGTCTGGTGGCCCCGCTCCCGCAGGCTGCGTACGACCCAGAGGCCGGTCTCGTCCGGCAGATAGTGATCGAGGAGCACCAGGTCGACGGGCACGTTCTCGACGAGGCGCAGGGCCTCGGCGGCGTCGTGGGCTTTCGCGGCCACCCGGAAGCCGGGGATCTTCGCCACGTAGGCGGCGTTGACGTCCGCGACCCGGGTGTCGTCGTCCACGACGAGCACCTCGATCATCGCGACTCCTTCGGGGCCCCGGTCATCGTGGCTCCTTCATGGCTTCGCTCATCGTGCTCCTCGGCGGGGGCGAGATCGGGCTCCGCGAGCGCCTCCGGCAGCACGACGGTGAACTCCGCGCCCCCGTCCGGCGCTTCGTCGACCCGCGCGCTGCCGCCCTGCCGCTCGGCGAGCCTGCGGACCAGGGCGAGGCCGATGCCGCGCTTGCCGTGGGCCGGCGGCTCCTTGGTGGTCCAGCCCTCGGTGAAGATCGTCTCGCGCTGCCCGACGGGCACTCCCGGACCGGAATCGCGTACCTGGAGGACCACGGTCCGCCCGTCGGCGCGCACATCGATCTCCACGCGCGCGTGGCGGGTGCCCGCGGCGGCATCGAGTGCGTTGTCGACGAGGTTGCCGACGATCGTCACGAGGCCGCCCGGGTCCACGAGCCGGTCGGGCAGCGCGCTGTGGTGCGGCACCGAGAGTGTGACGCCCCGCTCCGCGGCGACCGTGGCCTTGCCGACCAACAGGGCCGCGAGCAGCGGGTCGTGGACCTTCTCGGTGATCTGCTCCGCGGTCACCCGGTGGGCGCCCGCCACCTCGCCGACGAACTCCGCCGCCTCCTCGTACATCTCCAGTTCGAGCAGGCCGAGGAGGGTGTGCATGCGGTTGGCGTGCTCGTGGTCCTGGGCGCGCAGGGCATCGATGAGACCGTGGGTGGAGTCGAGTTCGCGGCCGAGCTGCTCCAGCTCCGTGCGGTCGCGCAGGGTCGCGACGGCGCCGCCGTCGTCGGTGGGCATGCGGTTGGCGACCAGGACGCGCTGCCCGCGTACGGTCAGAAGGTCGGTGCCGGTGACCCGGCCGGCCAGCACATCGGTCGTACGTCCCACCCCCAGCGCGTCGTCGAGCGGCTGCCCGATCACCTCCGTGCCCAGGCCGAGGAGCCGCTGCGCCTCGTCGTTGAGCAGCCGGATCCGGCCGCCCCGGTCGATCGCGACGACCCCCTCACGGATGCCGTGCAGCATGGCCTCGCGCTCCGCGAGCAGGGCGGAGATGTCGGAGAAGGCCAGGTCCCGGGTCTGCCGCTGCACCCTGCGGGAGATCAGATACGCGGCGAGTGCGCCGACCGCGAGGGCCCCACCCGCGTAGGCGAGCAGTCCCGGGATCGAGTGGACCAGACGGGCCCGCACACTGTCGTACTCGATCCCCACGGAGACAGCCCCCACGATGTCCCCGCCCGCGTCCCGCAGCGCCACCTTGCCGCGGGCCGAGCGGCCCAGAGTGCCGTTGTCGATCTCCATGACGTCACGGCCCGCGAGGGCGTCGCTGGGGTCCGTGGAGACGACCTTGCCGATCTGGCCGCGGTCCGTGTGGGACCAGCGGACCCCGTCCTTGTTCATGATCACCACGTACTCGGCGCCACTGGCCCGCCTGATCCGCTCGGCCGCCGCCTGGACGGGACCGTCGGCCGTGGGTCTGGAGGCGGACAGGTCCTCGGCGAGCCGTGGCTGGGCGGCCGTCGTCTGCGCGATGGCGAGCGCGCGGCGCATCGCCTGGTCGTCGAGCTGGTCGCTCAGCGGCGCGAGGAAAAGACCGGTGGCGAGCACCGCGACCCCGGCCGCGATGGCCAGCTGCATCAGCAGGACCTGCGAGAACACGCGCCGCGGCAGACCGAGGCGGAGGCGTCGCGCAGGGGAGGTCGGGCTCATGGGTACGAACGGTACGGCCGCCGACGGGCTACTTCGAAGTCACTGTGGCAGGGATCTCGTACGAGGGCCGCGGGTGCGGGAGCGGTTTTACGGGGCGCCGAGCGGGCGATGACCGTCCGCCCCGTCCTGGAGCGCCCGCACCGCCGTCACGTCCATCCGCGTCGGCGACGCGGGAGTCGCGCCGCAGCTCTCCGGGCGGGGCGGGAGCGAGGCAACCTCGTCGACGGTGACCTGCCACCGGCGGCCGTCGGTGTGCGCGACGGTCACTTCCCGGTGGGGGCTCGGGCCGTCGGTACGGAGGACGCTCAGGGCCCCGGCCGCGTACTCGCCGACCGTCGTGCGCACCGCGAGCTCGGCGGCCTGTCCGGGACGTTCCCAGGCGGAGTTTCCCCGGCAGGCATCGGTGACGACGCGGCCTGCGCGGGCCGCGTCGAGGATCTCCTTGACGGCAGGCGCCCGCACTCGCCCGTACGCGTATCCGTACGGCAGGACGAGCAGGGTGGGAGAGAAGCGATGGCCACCCAGATGGGTGATTTCCCAGGCGCCCTTCTCACCCGATTCGGCGAGCTCGGCGGCGAGCGGCCTGCCGAGCAGGGCGCAGCAGCGGTCGCGCTTGCCGTTGGTGCAGACGAGTACGAGCGGGGCGCCGGTGTGCGCCGCGCCGAAGCCGCCGTGGTCGCCCGCGCCGAGTGCCGCGAAGTCGAGGTCGAGCAGCTGGCGCGGGTCGTCGATCACCGCGCCGCGCAGCCAGGTGCGACCGGGGACGGTGTGCCCCACGTACACCTGGTGTCGCGTCGACGCGTGACAGTCGGCGTGGCGTCCGGGGCGGCGGATGAGAGCGATGCGTACGCCGGTCCCCTCGGCGGCGGCCTCCAGGGCGCGGCCGGTCTCCGGGTCGAGATGGCTGGACCTCAGCGCCTTGGCACCCCAAGGACCGGGCTGCTCCAGCAGAAGCCACGTCCTGGCGGTGGCCGCGGTGCCCGCGAGAGGCTCGTCCAGGTCCCGCGAGGCGGTCGCACACGTACTCACGCAGGCGAGCCTAACCCGCACCGCCCCAGCCGCCGCACGCCCCACAGGAGCGGGGCGTCACGGTGTGGGGGAGGACGCGGGAGAGGGCATCGGCTGGGGCGGGCGCACGCCTACGTACTGGCCGCTCGGGCGCATGCGCAGGGGGCGTTCGCCGTACTCCTCCAGAGCATGGGCGATCCAGCCCGCCGTACGCGCCACCGCGAAGACCGTCTCGCCCGCCTCCGCCGGCATCCCCGAGGAGGCCGTGAAGACGGCCAGCGCGAGGTCCACGTTGGCCCGCAGGTCGGTGTGGCGGGCGGTGGTGGCCACCACGTCGCGGGCCGCGGCGAGGGCGGGACCGGCCTTCGGCATCACCTCCAGGAGGGCGAACAACGCCTGCGCGCGCGGGTCCTCGCCCGGGTAGAGGCGGTGCCCGAGCCCGGGGACGCGGCGGCCCGCACGCAGCTCGTCGGCGACGACGGGCGCCGCGCTGCCCCGGTCGAGCACGTCGAGCAGCATGCGGTGGGCGAGACCGCTCGCCGCACCGTGCAGCGGGCCTTCCAGTACGCCGAGTCCCGCCGACACCGCGGCGTAGGGATGGGCGCGCGCCGAGGCGGCGACCCGGACGGCGAGCGTCGACGCGGCGAGGTCGTGGTCGACGAGCAGCGCGAGGGCCGTGTCGAGCGTGTGCAGTACCGCCTCGTCCGGCTTGCTGCCGGTCAGCCGTGCCCACAGCCGGCGGGCCAGGGGCCCTTCGTCACGGTGGCCGGACAGGACCGGGGGGAGCGCGGTCACGAGGGTGGGGATCAATGTGCGTCCGGTGCCGATGACCGCCTCTTCGGAGAGGTCGAAGCGCAGCGGGTCGGCGGCCGCGGCGGAGATGGCGGCGACGCGCAGGCGGTCGGTCGGACCGCTGTGCTCGGGCAGCGCGTTGACCGCGCGACGGGCCGCGGAGGCGGCCTCCTTGGGGGCGGTGAACTCGACACCGGGGCGCAGGACACCGGTCCAGAGCCACTCGGCCGCCTCTTCGAAGGAGTGGTTCAGGGCGAGCTCTGTCGCGTCGACACCGCGGAAGTAGTAGCGGTCCTTGTCGATCAACGTGATGCGGGTGCGTACGGAGAGTTCGTTGCCGGTGGCGGGGGATGCGGGCTCCCGCCTGTTTCTGCGGGCCAGCGCCTCGACCTCCTTGGCGTCGAACGTGCTTCCCCGTGCCCCCGGGCCGCGGCGGCTGCTGAGCTGACCGCGGCTCACGTACGCGTACACGGTCTCGGGCTTCACGCCGAGCAGTTCGGCGGCCTCCTTGGTGCTGAGCCGCCGGCTTTCGTGCGTGGTTCCTTGATCCGTCATGGGCGTCACCGTATCCGCATCGCGACGACTGCATTTTCGTATTGATTCAATCAATATTGACAGAGCTTCAGTCAAGCATGGACAGTCGAATCAAGTCCAGGTAGGAAGTCGAGGAACAACATGCCGATCAATGGCTCCACCGCCACCCCCGCCGAACCCGTCCAGGTCCCACGAGGACTCGCGGGCGTCGTCGTTACCGAGACCGAACTCGGGGACGTCCGGGGACACGAGGGCTTCTACCACTACCGCCAGTACTCGGCGGTCGAGCTCGCGCAGCACCGCAGCTTCGAGGACGTCTGGCACCTGATGTTCCACGGCGAGCTGCCGGACGCCGAGCGGAGCGCCGCCTTCGCCGCGCACACCGCGTCGCTGCGGCACCTGCCCGACGAGGTGCGCGACGCGCTGCCCGCCGTCGCTCGTGCGAGCGCGCTGTCCGGGCCGCTCTCCGGGCTGCGCACCGCGCTGTCGCTCTTCGGTGCGTCGCAGGGCTTCCGTCCGGTCTACGACATCGACGACGACCGGCGCCGCGCGGACGCCCTGGCCGCGTCCGCCGTGGTGCCGACCCTGCTCACCGCCCTGTACCGGCTCGGCCAGGGGCTCGACCCCGTCGAACCGCGCGACGACCTGTCGTACGCCGCCAACTACCTCTACATGCTCACCGGTTCGGAGCCGGACTCGGTGCGTGCCCGGGCGATCGAGCAGTACTTGATCTCGACCATTGATCACGGGTTCAACGCGTCAACATTTACCGCCCGGGTCATCACCTCGACCGGTGCGGATGTGGCGGCCTGTCTGGTCGGCGCGGTCGGTGCGCTGTCCGGCCCGTTGCACGGCGGTGCGCCGAGCCGCGCCCTGGACACCCTTGACGCGATCGGCGCCCCCGACCGCATCGACGGCTGGATCCGCGAGAGGGTCCTCGCGGGCGACCGCATCATGGGTTTCGGGCACCCGGTCTACCGCACCGAGGACCCGCGCTCACGCATGCTGCGGGGCGTCGCGCAGCAGTTCGGCGGCGACCTGGTGGAGTTCGCGGTCGAGGTGGAGCGGCACGTCGAGGCGATCTTGGCGGAGCTGAAGCCGGGGCGGGAACTGCACACGAACGTGGAGTTCTACGCCGGCGTCGTCATGGAGCTGTGCGGGCTGCCCCGCGAGATGTTCACGCCGACGTTCGCGTCCGCGCGGGTGGTCGGCTGGAGCGCGAACGTCCTGGAACAGGCCCGCGACTCGAAGATCATCCGCCCGGCGGCGCGGTATGTGGGGGCGGTTCCGCCGGTTCCGGTACCGCCGGTCGCAGCCTCGGCTCCGCTGTCGGCGAGCCTCGCCCCTCCGGTGCAGGAGCTTCCGGAGGCTTGACGGAAGAGGGCCTGGCCGCGCTTGTGACGGCCAGGCCCTTGGTGGGTACGGGTACGGGTACGGGTACGAAGACTCCGACCGGCCCGCACGCGGGGCAGGCCGGAGGGCGGCTCATCGATCAGACATCGGGGATGTCGGTCTTGGCGCGAAGTAGCGTTTCGCGGGTGATGACCACGATCCGTTCGTCATGCGAACGCCCTGCGTCGGCCGGAAGTTTGCTGTCGAGTGCCGCGGTCCTGTCGGCGCCGATGACGGCGAAGGAGCCGTCACTCAGCTCGAAGATGTCCGGGCATGTGTTGCCGTCGAGGCTGCCGCGCTGACGAGGGGAAGCGCCGATGCGGCGGGTGATGTCTGGAGTGGTCACGAGCGGTACGTTGCCATCCACCGAGGGCACCCTCGCGCCATTTTCACCCACCGGGACAGTCGAGAATCAGCCAACCTGTGTTCTGCTGTGACGCCTTGACGGCCCGTCGGGAGTACGTGCCGAGCGGACGCATCCGGTCAGGAGCCGGTGGGCGGCGCCGGAGGAGAGGGCGGCAGGAAGTACTCGGCGGATCGCACGGGCGGCCCCGCGGCCGTGGCGGCGGCATGCGCTTCGTCGGCGAGGTGCACGAAGCGGCGCAGCAGGCGATCGGAACCCGATGCGATGAGCCGCTGCCGCGAGGGCCCGCTGTTCGCCCAGCAGGCGCGGCCGACCTCGCCGCGGAAGTAGCCCTCCAGCGTGGCCCGCACGGTGGGTTCGTCGACGAGATTCAGCTTGAAATCGCTGCTCCACATGCTGACGATCAGATTGCTCACCAGTAGCTGGCGCCACTGCTGCCGCGTCACAGGGGTGGGCAACGGTACGACTCCACGTTCTGCATCCGGGGCTGACGTGCCTGGACCACCGATGGGTAATTGCGCCGATACGACTTCTCCGAGGACGCGGACGTCCCGCCGTTCACTCCGGAGGGGTGCCGACCACCCACCATTCCTCTGTCTCGGCCTCGTCGAGGTCATGGAGCAAGTTGTCCACCATGCGGCCGACTTGGGCCTCCACCGAGCCCTCTTCCAGGCTCGCCCTGGCGGCCCGTGTCACCTCCCAGTACTCGCGGAAGATGGGGTTCTGGAGCGTGCCGCGCAGATGCCCGAAGAGCTCGACCCGGCTGACGTTGCCGATGCGGTAGGCGAGGAGGGCGTTGGTGTACAGGGCGTTGGCGAAGAGGAACTGGCGGTGCTTGGTGGGCGGGACCGAGCCCTCGTACGTGTCGAGCACGGCCGCGAGCGTGGGATCCTCCATCGCCTTGCTCAGTAGCTCCCACTGGAGTCGCTGCTGGTTGGCCAGGTCGACGTGCCGCTGCTGTTCGCCGCGGTCCGGCCGCTCGCACCGTTCGAGCCGCAGACGCAACCTCTTGAGCTGGAATTGCTGGTTGATCAAGGCACCCACGGTGCCGATGGTCAAGGCCAGTCCCGCCGCGGTGGCCGGACTCACCCCCCGTATCCAAAAGTTCTGTGTGGTCATGTCAACCCCCGAATCGGCGACCGTCCGCCGGTCGTCGGGTGCGGGTCGACAGGGAGCGGACCGGCGAGCGATGGGCGGTGCGCTTGCCGTCTCCCAGGGTGCCGAGCGGCTCTGACCGGCGGGGAGGCGGAGAGGAGGCGCACGGAAGGAAGCAGGGGTCGCACATCCCGGCGCCATGCCTGACGTGTGCCCCGCGAGCGCCGCTAACAATCGTTCACTTCGCGGCCCGACTACGCCCACTTATCCTGGGGCCGTCTTCATTCGTCGTACGGGGCCCGCCGCGGCCCGTACCTTCGTCGACACGAGAGGCCCGCGTTGAACAAGCAGCAGATCCCGGTCGTCGTCCTGGCCGGGTTCCTGGGCTCCGGCAAGACGACCCTGCTCAACCATCTGCTGCACCGCAGTGGCGGCAGCCGGATCGGCGCCATCGTCAACGACTTCGGGTCCATCGAGATCGACGCCATGTCGGTCGCCGGGCAGCTCGGCGACTCGACCGTCTCCCTCGGCAACGGATGCCTGTGCTGTGCCGTGGACGCGAGCGAGCTCGACGAGTACCTGGAGCGGCTCGCCCGGCCCGCCGCGCGCATCGACGTCATCGTCATCGAGGCCAGCGGGCTCGCCGAGCCGCAGGAACTCGTGAAGATGCTGCTGGCCAGCGAGAACCCGCACATCGTGTACGGGGGGCTCGTCGAGGTCGTCGACGCCGCCGAGTTCGACGCGACCCGGGAGCGCCACCCCGAGGTGGAGCGGCACCTGGGAATCGCCGACCTCGTCGTCGTCAACAAGGCCGACCGGGTGCCCGGCGAGGAGCGCGAGCGGGTCCTCGGCGTCGTCCGCGGGCTCGCGGGGCGCGCGGCCGTCGTCGCCGCCTCCTACGGCCGCGTCGACGTGGAGCTCTTCTTCGACCGTGCGCCGGTGGGGGAGCGGGTCGGACAGCTCTCCTTCGACGACCTGCGGGGCGACGTCGACCAGCAAGGCGACGCCGGTACGGGCGCTCCGGAGGACGGCGGGCGCTGCGAAGACGGCTCCTGCGCCCTCCACGGCCACCTGCACGCCGCGTACGAAAGCCTCTCCTTCACCTCCGAGGTGCCCATGGGGCCGCGCCCCCTCATGGCCCTGCTCGACAGCAGGCCCGAAGGGCTCTACCGCATCAAGGGGTACGTCGACTTCGGCGCCGCCGACCCGCGGAACCGGTACGAGGTGCACGCTGTGGGCCGGTTCCTGCGCTTCTACCCGGAGCCGTGGGCTCCGGACGAGCCGCGGCTGACGCAGCTGGTGCTCATCGGGTCGGGCGTCGACGTCCCGGCTCTGGAGAAGGAGTTGGAGGCCTGTCGCGAGTACGCCCCACAGGCCGATGAGCGCGGCATGTGGGGCGTACTGCGTTACGTCCAGGAGCCCGACGAGGGGCCGGTAGAGGAACCGGCCGAGGCGAGCTAGCCAGCGGCAGGCGGGTCCGCCAGAGGCAGGCAGGCCGGAGGCGGGCGGGCAGACAGGCAGGCCGGGCCAGAGGTCGGCCCGCCGCCGACTCCACCGGCCCCGCCACCGCCGCCGCCGACTACACCGGCCCCGCCACCGCCGCCACCGGCTTCGCGAGCGAGACGCCCGAACCGTCACGCCGCGGGTCGATCTCCGGCAGCTCGGCCGGGGCGCCGTTGCGCTGCGCCGCGTGCGGAGGCGTCGGGCCCGCCCAGGCGAAGCTCAGGCAGTCCTCGCCCTTCAGGAAGCGCTGGACTCGGACACCGCCCGTGGCGCGGCCCTTGCGCGGATACTGGTCGAACGGCGTGAGCTTGGCCGTCGTCTGCACCGAGTCGTCGAGGGTGCCGCGCGAGCCCGCCACCGTGAAGACGACCGCGTCCACCGCCGGATCCACCGCCGCGAAGGAGATGACCTTCGCGCCGTCCGCGAGCTTGATGCCCGTCATGCCACCGGCGGGGCGGCCCTGGGGACGCACCTGCGCGGCCTGGTAGCGAAGGAGCTGGGAATCGTCCGTGATGAAGACCAGGTCCTCCTCGCCGGTGCGCAGCTCGGCCGCGCCGACGATCCGGTCACCGTCCCTGAGGGTGATGACCTCCAACTCCTCCTTGTTGGACGGATAGTCGGGGACCACGCGCTTGACGACGCCCTGCTCGGTGCCGAGCGCGAGGCCCGGCGAGGACTCGTCGAGCGTCATCAGGCAGATCAGCTTCTCGTCCTTCTCCAGGGAGAGCAGCTCCGAGACGGGCGCCCCTCCGGAGAGGTTGGGGGCCGCCGCCGTCTCCGGCAGCTGGGGGAGGTCCACCACGGAGAGGCGCAACAACCGCCCCCCGGACGTGACCGCGCCCACCTCGCCGCGCGCCGTCGCCGGCACCGCCGAGAGGATCACGTCGTGCTTGACGCGCTTGGTGTCGCTGTCGGCGAAGGGCTCGCCGTTCGCCGTACGGGCCAGGAGGCCTGTCGACGACAGGAGCACCCGGCACGGGTCGTCGGCCACCTGCAGCGAGACCGTGGCGGCCGGGGAACCGGTGGACTCCAGGAGCACGGTGCGCCGGTCGGTGCCGAACTTCTTGGCGACGGCGGCCAGTTCGGCGGAGACCAGCTTGCGCAGCTCCGCGTCCGACTCCAGGATGCCGGTCAGCTCGTCGATCTCGCCGTTGAGCCGGTCGCGCTCGGACTCCAGCTCGATGCGGTCGAATTTGGTCAGCCGGCGCAGCGGCGTGTCCAGGATGTACTGCGTCTGGATGTCGCTCAGCGAGAAGCGCTCCATCAGGCGCTCCTTGGCCTGCGCGGAGTTCTCGCTGGAGCGGATGAGGCGGATGACCTCGTCGATGTCCAGGAGCGCGACCAGGAGACCCTCGACCAGGTGCAGGCGGTCGCGCTTCTTGCTGCGGCGGAACTCGCTGCGGCGGCGCACCACGTCGAACCGGTGGTCGAGATAGACCTCGAGGAGCTCCTTGAGGCCGAGGGTGAGGGGCTGGCCGTCCACCAGGGCCACGTTGTTGATGCCGAAGGACTCCTCCATCGGCGTCAGCTTGTAGAGCTGCTCCAGGACGGCCTCGGGGACGAAACCGTTCTTGATCTCGATGACCAGGCGCAGGCCGTGCGCGCGGTCGGTGAGGTCCTTGACGTCGGCGATGCCCTGGAGCTTCTTCGAGCCGACCAGGTCCTTGATCTTGGAGATGACCTTTTCGGGGCCCACGGAGAAGGGCAGTTCGGTGACGACCAGGCCCTTGCGGCGCGCCGTCACGTTCTCCACGGAGACCGTGGCGCGGATCTTGAACGAGCCGCGGCCCGATTCGTACGCGTCCTTGATGCCGGTCAGGCCGACGATCCTGCCGCCGGTGGGCAGGTCGGGGCCCGGCACGTACTTCATCAGGGTCTCTAGGTCGGCCGCCGGGTGCTTGATCAGGTGCCGGGCGGCGGCGATGACCTCGCCGAGGTTGTGCGGCGGCATGTTCGTCGCCATGCCGACGGCGATGCCGGACGCGCCGTTGACCAGGAGGTTCGGGTAGGCGGCGGGGAGGGCGGTGGGCTCCCTCTCCTGGCCGTCGTAGTTCGGCTCGAAGTCGACCGTGTTCTCGTCGATCGACTCCGTCATCAGGGACGTGGCGTCGGCCATCCGGCACTCGGTGTACCGCATGGCGGCCGGCGGGTCGTCGTTGCCGAGCGAGCCGAAGTTGCCGTGGCCGTCCACCAGGGGGAGGCGCATCGAGAAGGGCTGGGCCATGCGCACCAGCGCGTCGTAGATCGACGCGTCGCCGTGCGGGTGCAACTTACCCATGACCTCGCCGACGACGCGGGCGCACTTCACGTAGCCGCGGTCGGGGCGCAGGCCCATCTCGTTCATCTGGTACACGATCCTGCGGTGCACCGGCTTCATGCCGTCGCGGGCGTCCGGCAGGGCTCGTGAATAGATGACCGAATACGCGTACTCGAGGAAGGAGCCCTGCATCTCGTCGACGACGTCGATGTCGAGGATCTTCTCCTCGTACGAGTCGTCGGGCGGCGGGGTCTTCGTGCTGCGGCGGGCCATCGCTGCTGCGGCTCCTTCACCAACAAGTGCGGGATCTGACGCCGACCATTGTGGACTGTCCCACTGACAACGCAGACCACGACCCGTGCACCGGCGGCGTCACACGCGACTACGCCGAGGGCGGAGCGGGAACTTCGTCAGGTGCTGACACGCTTGCATACAGTGGCAGGACTGGCAGCAATTGTTCTGATCCAGCGATGATCCAGCGATCGAAGGGACGTACATGCCCATGGGTCACACGGCCACAGCCGAGGCCGGCTCCGGCGGCCTGACAGCGACCGAGCACCGGCTGGCCAACGGCCTGCGCGTGGTGCTCTCCGAGGACCACCTGACCCCGGTCGCCGCGGTCTGCCTCTGGTACGACGTCGGCTCGCGCCACGAGGTCAAGGGGCGAACCGGCCTCGCGCACCTCTTCGAGCACCTCATGTTCCAGGGCTCGAAGCAGGTGCACGGCAACGGCCACTTCGAGCTGGTCCAGGGAGCGGGCGGTTCGCTCAACGGCACGACGAGCTTCGAGCGCACCAACTATTTCGAGACCATGCCCGCCCACCAGCTGGAGCTGGCCCTGTGGCTCGAGGCCGACCGGATGGGCTCGCTGCTCACCGCGCTCGACGAAGAGTCCATGGAGAACCAGCGGGACGTCGTCAAGAACGAGCGCCGCCAGCGCTACGACAACGTCCCGTACGGCACCGCCTTCGAGAAGCTGACCGCTCTCTCGTACCCGGAGGGCCACCCCTACCACCACACGCCGATCGGCTCCATGGCCGACCTGGACGCGGCCACCCTGGAGGACGCCCGCGCGTTCTTCCGCACGTACTACGCGCCGAACAACGCCGTCCTGTCGATCGTCGGCGACATCGACCCGGCACAGACGCTCGCCTGGGTCGAGAAGTACTTCGGGTCGATCCCCGGGCACGACGGCAAGCAGCCGCCGCGCGACGGCTCCCTGCCCGAGCGCATCGGCAAGGAGCTCCGTGAGGTCGTCGAGGAGGACGTACCGGCCCGCGCCCTGATGGCCGCCTACCGCCTCCCGGAGGACGGCACGCGCGCGTGCGACGCGGCCGACATCGCCCTCACCGTTCTCGGCAGCGGCGAGTCCTCGCGGCTCTACAACCGCCTCGTGCGCCGGGACCGCACCGCGGTCGCCGCCGGGTTCGGTCTGCTGCGCCTGGCCGGGGCGCCCTCGCTCGGCTGGCTGGACGTGAAGACGTCGGGCGACGTCGAGGTGCCCGTCATCGAGGCGGCCGTCGACGAGGAGCTCGCCCGCTTCGCCGCGGAGGGCCCCACTCCGGAGGAGATGGAGCGCGCCCAGGCCCAGTTGGAGCGCGAGTGGCTCGACCGGCTCGGCACGGTCGCGGGCCGCGCCGACGAACTGTGCCGGTACGCCGTCCTGTTCGGCGACCCGCAGCTCGCCCTCACCGCCGTGCAGCGCGTCCTCGACGTCAGCGCCGCCGAGGTCCAGGAGGCCGCCAGGGCCCGCCTGCGCCCGGACAACCGCGCGGTGCTCGTGTACGAACCCGTGACCGTCGCCGACGAGGGCGAAGCAGGCGTCGAGGACGCCGTGGACGCCGAGGAAGAGGAGGCGGCGAAGTGACCGAGGCCGCGACGATGCAGTTCCATCCACAGCCCCAGGCCGGTACGGCCAAGCCCTGGGCCTTCCCCGCGCCCGAGCGCGGCACGCTGCCCAACGGCCTCACCGTGCTGCGGTGTCACCGCCCCGGCCAGCAGGTCGTCGCCGTCGAGATCCACCTCGAAGCGCCGCTGGACGCCGAGCCCGAGGGCCTCGACGGCGTCGCCACGATCATGGCGCGGGCGTTCAACGAGGGCACCGACAAGCACTCCGCCGAGGAGTTCGCCGCCGAGCTCGACCGGTGCGGCGCGACGCTCGACGCGCACGCCGACCACCCGGGCGTGCGGGTCTCCCTGGAGGTCCCGGTCTCCCGGCTGCCCAAGGCGCTCGGCCTGCTCGCCGACGCCCTGCGGGCCCCCGCCTTCGCGGACAGCGAGATCGAACGCCTCGTACGCAACCGCCTGGACGAGATCCCGCACGAGGCGGCCAACCCGGCGCGCCGCGCCGCCAAGGAGCTCTCCCGGCAGCTCTTCCCGGCCACCTCGCGCATGTCCCGGCCCCGCCAGGGCACCGAGGCGACGGTCACGGCCATCGACTCGGCGGCGGTGCGCGCCTTCTACGAGAAGCACGTGCGGCCCGCGACGGCCACCCTCGTCGTCGTCGGCGACCTGACCGGCACCGACCTGGACACCGTGCTCGCGGACACCGTCGGCGCCTGGACCGGCTCCGCGGGCGAACCGCGCCCGGTGCCGCAGGTGACCGCCGACGACCGCGGCCGCGTCGTCATCGTGGACCGCCCCGGAGCGGTCCAGACGCAGCTGCTGATCGGCCGCGTGGGCGCCGACCGGCACGACCGCGTCTGGCCGGCCCAGGTCCTCGGCACGTACTGCCTGGGCGGCACCCTCACCTCCCGCCTCGACCGCGTCCTGCGGGAGGAGAAGGGATACACCTACGGAGTGCGGGCGTTCAGCCAGGTGCTGCGCTCGGCGCCGGACGGCACGGGCGCCGCGATGCTCGCCATCAGCGGCTCCGTGGACACCGAGTCCACCGGCCCGGCGCTCGACGACCTCTGGAAGGTCCTGCGCACCCTCGCCGCCGAGGGCCTGACCGACGCCGAGCGCGATGTGGCCGTGCAGAACCTGGTGGGCGTGGCCCCGCTCAAGTACGAGATGGCCGCCTCCGTGGCGGCCACCCTCGCCGACCAGGTCGAGCAGAACCTGCCGGACGACTTCCAGGCGCAGCTGTACCGGCGGCTGGCCGCCACCGGCACCGTGGAGGCCACCGCGGCCGTCGTGAACGCCTTCCCGGAGGACCGCCTGGTGACGGTCCTCGTCGGGGACGCCGCGCAGATCGAGGAGCCCGTCAGGGCGCTCGGGATCGGTGACGTGAGTGTGGTCACCGGCTGAGTGACGGTCAGGACACAAGGGGACCCCAGTGGCCACTTCGGCCGCTGGGGTCCTCATATGTCCGAATTGCTATGGAGGTTGCCTGTCTGCTCTGTGGCGTGCGCTACAAAAGTGGAGTTCTGTTTGTCGAACGAAAGACGCCCCGTTTAGCGTCGGTCCGGCTGTTCGTCGCGCACTACGCCGCATCCGCGGCACCGGACAGTCATCGCCGAGTCCCCGTACGGCGCGAGCCAGGGGAGCCGGGGACCCACACGTCCCCTGGGGTGAATCGGGCACCTTGCCGCGAGGCGAGGAACCCGTAGGAGACCTTCCTGCTCCGAACCCGTCAGCTAACCCGGTAGGCGAGAGGGAAGGAAAGGATCACCCGCCACATGGCGTTCACCCGTGCCACCGGGAAGCACCGTCGTCCGAGCCGCCTCACGCGGACCACCGCGAACGTCGCGGGTGTCGCGGCGCTCACCACCACCGGTGTCATCGGAGGCCTCGCGGCCCCGGCGCTCGCCGCCGCCGACGAAGCGGCCGTCGAACACACCGGCCTCACCCAGGCGATATCCGTCGGCGACTCGCTCGCCGAGAACATCGGCGCCCAGGCCGCCGCCCAGCGCCAGGCCGCCGACGACGCCGCCGCCGCGAAGAAGGCCGAAGAGGCCGCCAAGAAGAAGGCCGCGGAGGAGAAGCGCAAGGCCGAGGCCGAGGCCAAGGCGAAGGCCAAGAAGGAGCGCGAGGCCAAGGAGCGCGCCGCCCGCGAGGCCGAGCGCAAGCGCCTGAACACCTACGTCGCCCCGGTCGACGGCTCGTACGTCTCCACCGGCTACCAGACCGGCGGTGCCATGTGGTCCTCCGGCAGCCACACCGGCATCGACTTCCACGCCGCGTCCGGCACCTCCGTCCACGCGGTCGGCTCCGGCACCGTCGTCGAGGCGGGCTGGGGCGGGGCCTACGGCAACAACGTGGTCATCAAGATGAACGACGGCACGTACACCCAGTACGGCCACATGTCGTCCCTCGGCGTCACCGTCGGCCAGACGGTCACCCCGGGCCAGCAGATCGGCCTCTCCGGCTCCACCGGCAACTCCAGCGGCCCGCACCTCCACTTCGAGGCCCGCACCGGCGCGGAGTACGGCTCGGACATCGACCCGATCGCGTACCTCCGCTCGCACGGCGTCAACGTCTGACGCACGCGGCCCCCGCGATACTCCACCGAAAGCCCCGGCTCCCGGCGAGCCGGGGCTTTCGGCATTGCCGCCGCCCGCACCCGTCACCCTTGGCCAAAAGATATCCATGGATTCCGGCCCGCCGTCGGAAATTGCGGTTCTCTGCAATAGAGTCACCGAACGAGCGTCGGTCGACCGCGATTATGCGGGGATGAAGGCGGAGGTCCGGGTCATGCGTGTTCCCGCGCATTCGGTATGCACGGCCATCCGGGACGACATCGTCGCCGGCGTGCACGAAAGGGGCAGTCGGCTGGCCGAGGAAGTCCTCGCGCGCCGGTACGGCGTCTCGCGGGTTCCCGTGCGCGAAGCCCTGCGCACCCTGGAGGCCGAGGGCTTCGTCGTCACCCGCAGGCACGCGGGCGCGTGCGTGGCCGAGCCCACGGAGCAGGAGGCCGCGGACCTCCTGGAGGTCCGGACGCTGCTCGAACCGCTTGCCGCGGCACGCGCCGCGCAGCGCCGTACGGACGCGCACCTCAAGGTCCTGCGCGGCCTCGTCAGGCTGGGTCAGGAGCGCGCGAGGAACGGTCGGGGGGAGGATCTGCGGCCGCTGGGCGGCTGGTTCCACGAGACGCTCGCCCAGGCGTCCGGCAGCCCCGGCCTCAGCGCCCTGCTCATCCAGCTGCGGCACAAGGCCGCCTGGATGTACGTCGTCGACAGCCCGGCGGCGCCCGCCGACTCCTGGGCCGAGCACGCGGCGATCGTGGACGCGGTGGCCCGCGGGGACGCGGAGCGGGCCAGGGCGCTCACGGGCGCGCACGCCGCGCGGGCGACGGCCGCGTACCGGCCGCGCCACGTCCGGCGGCCGGCGCGCGGCCGGGTGAGCGATTCGCAACATGCCGTAAACACGGTGAGCCTCCAGAATTAACGGAGGCGCCGTATACAAAGGAGAGGTATTTCTCGGCTTCCATTCCTTGGATGATTGCCGGGTTCTCCCTCAATTGTTTGCGCGTTCACGCGCAAACGTCGATGGGGTCACCCGGAATTCCGGGTGACCCCATCGACGCTTTTCCAGGAACTGGAATGTGTCCTAGACCGTCTCCGGAAGCTCCTCGAGCCCCTCCGAGACCAGCTTCGCCAGACGGTCGAGCGCGGCGTCCGCACCCTCGGCGTCGGAGGCGAGCACGATCTCCTCGCCGCCCTGGGCACCCAGACCGAGCACCGCGAGCATCGAGGCGGCGTTGACCGGGTTGCCGTCGGCCTTGGCGATCGTCACGGGGACGCCGGCGGCCGTGGCCGCGCGGACGAAGATGGAGGCGGGTCGGGCGTGAAGGCCCTCGGCCCAGCCGACGTTGACGCGGCGCTCAGCCATGTGTTGCTGCCCTTCCAGGTGTCTCACACTTGTCTAGACCAGTGTCTCATGCCGTTACGGGTGCTCCGTCGGACACGTGTCCGCTCCCGATCGCCTTCGACCCGTCCTAGCCTGCCCCGGCCCCGGCGGCCGCGCGACCCGTACCCTGGCCCCATGCAGACCGCGTCGGATCAGCAGGATCGGCACGACTACCCCGCCCACTGGGAAGCCGATGTGGTGCTGCGCGACGGAGGTACCGCCCGGATCAGGCCGATCACGGCCGAGGACGCGGACCGCCTGGTCAGCTTCTACGAACAGGTGTCGGACGAGTCGAAGTACTACCGCTTCTTCGCGCCCTACCCGCGACTGTCCGCCAAGGACGTGCACCGTTTCACCCACCACGACCAGGTCGACCGCGTGGGGCTGGCGGCCACAGTGGGCGGCGAGTTCATCGCCACCGTGCGCTTCGACCGCATCGACGAGCGCGGCATGGCCGCCAGCGCCCCGGCCGACGAGGCCGAGGTCGCCTTCCTCGTCCAGGACGCCCACCAGGGCCGGGGCGTCGCCTCCACCCTCCTGGAACACATCGCGGCCGTCGCCAGGGAGCGCGGCATCCGCCGGTTCGCGGCCGAGGTGCTGCCCGCCAACACCAAGATGATCAAGGTCTTCACGGACGCGGGTTATCAGCAGAAGCGCAGCTTCGAGGACGGTGTCGTCCGCCTGGAGTTCGACCTGGAGCCGACGGACCGCTCGCTCGCCGTGCAGCGCGCCCGCGAACAGCGCGCCGAAGGCCGCTCGGTGCAGCGCCTCCTGACGCCGGGCTCGGTCGCGGTGATCGGCGTCGGCCGGGTCCCCGGCGGCGTCGGCCGGAGCGTCCTGAGCAACCTCGAGGAGTCCGGCTTCACCGGGCGTCTGTACGCGGTGAACAGCGCGTTCGGCGAGGAGGGCGACGCCGCCGACATCGACGGAGTGCCCGCACACCGTTCCGTGGCGGCCATCGCGGAGCCCGTGGACCTCGCGGTGATCGCGGTGCCCGCCGACCGGGTGCCGCAGGTCGTCGCCGAGTGCGGCGAGCGCGGGGTGCAGGGCCTCGTGGTGCTCTCCGCCGGGTACGGGGAGAGCGGCCCCCAGGGGCGCGAGCGGCAGCGCGAACTGGTCCGCCAGGCCCGGTCGTACGGCATGCGGATCATCGGTCCGAACGCCTTCGGCGTCATCAACACCTCGCCGCAGACACGGCTCAACGCCTCGCTCGCCCCGCAGTCGCCCGCGCGCGGGCGGATCGGTCTGTTCACCCAGTCCGGCGCGATCGGCATCGCCCTGCTCTCCGGCCTGCACCGGCGCGGCGCGGGCCTCTCCACGTTCGTCGGCTCCGGCAACCGCGCGGACGTGTCCGGCAACGACCTGCTCCAGTACTGGTACGAGGACCCGGACACCGACGTCACGCTGATGTACCTGGAGACCATCGGCAACCCGCGCAAGTTCACCCGGCTCGCACGGCGTTCGGCGACCGCCAAGCCGCTCGTCGTGGTCCAGGGCGCCCGGCACAGCGGCATCGCCCCGACCGGCCACGCCGTGCAGGCGACCCGGCTGCCGCACGCCACGGTCTCGGCGCTGCTGCGCCAGGCGGGCGTCGTCCGCGTCGACACCGTCACGGAGATGGTCGACGCGGGGCTGCTCCTCGCCGGCCAGCCGCTGCCGTCCGGGCCCAGGGTGGGCATCCTCGGGAACTCCGAGTCGCTCGGCCTCCTCACGTACGACGCGTGCGTTGCCGACGGCCTGCGGCCGCTGCCGCCCCGCGACCTGACGACCGGGGCCGTCCCGGCCGACTTCCGGGCGGCGCTCACCGAGGCGCTGTCGGACGACGGCTGCGACGCGGTGATCGTCAACGCCATCCCCTGGGTGGGGGAGGACGGGGCCACCACCGACCCCGGGACCCTGGCCACGGAGCTGCGGGCGGCGGCCGCCGGATGCCCCGCGAAACCCGTCGCCGTGGTCCACGTGGAGCTCGGCGGGCTCGCCGAGGCGCTGGCCGCCGCCACCAGTACCAGGCCCGACGCGGCCCCTCCCGTGCCCGGCGCCGTCACCACTGACACCCGGGGCGCCTCCGGTACCGGTACCGGCCCGAAGCCCCAGTCCTCCGCGGAGGCCACCCCGAGCCCCCCGTCCCAGCCCGCCGACCAGTACCGCATCCCCGCCTACCCCGCCGCCGAGCGCGCCGTACGTGCCCTCTCCGAAGCGGTCAAGTACGCACAGTGGCGGCGCGAGGCCGCCGAGCCCGGACGGGTGCCCGAGTACGACGACATCGACGAGAGCGGGGCCGCCGCGCGCATCACGGAGCTGCTCACCAAGGACGGCGACCCGCGCGGTGCCACCCTCGCCCCCGACGACGCCCACGAGCTGCTCAGGCACTACGGCATCCGCGTACGGCGGGCCCTGTCCGCGCCCGACGCCGACGCGGCGGCACAGGCCGCGCGCGTCATCGGCTACCCCGTGGCCCTGAAGACCACGGCCCCGCACCTGCGACACCGCGCCGACCTCGGCGGTGTCCGCCTCGACCTCACCGACGAGGGGCAACTGCGCCGGGCCTACCAGGAACTGACGGAGCTGTTCGGCAAGCCCGCGGAGCTGCGGCCCGTCGTGCAGGGCATGGTGCCGCGCGGCGTCGACACGGTCGTACGGGCGGTCATCGACCCGGCGGCCGGAGCAGTGCTCTCCTTCGGCCTCGCGGGCGCCCCCTCCGAGCTGCTCGGCGACACCGCGCACCGCCTCGTCCCGGTCACCGACCGCGAGGCGTCCTCCCTGGTCAGGTCCATCCGGACCGCGCCGCTCCTGTTCGGCTGGCGCGGGTCCGCGCCCGTCGACACCCCGGCTCTCGAAGAGCTGCTCCAGCGGGTCTCCCGGCTCGTCGACGACCACCCCGAAGTCGTCGGTGTCTCCCTGGAGCCCGTGGTCGTCGCCCAGCGCGGCCTCTCCGTGCTCGGCGCCTCCGTCCGGCTCGCGCCCCCGCCCGCCCGCGACGACCTCGGCCCGCGCACCCTTCCGGGGTACTGAGCCGCCCTTTCCGGGTGCCGGAGCGGCCGGCTCCCGGCCGGTGCGGCCGCGGGGCACCGTGCGCCCCGCACCGGGCCGTAGGATGGACGGCATGGCAAAGACCGGTACGACGACCCAGGGGCTGCGCGCGGCGATCGAGCGCAGCGGCTACTACCCGGCCCTCGTGGCCGAGGCGGTGGAGGCCGCGATCGGCGGCGAGGCCATCGGGTCGTTCCTGGTCCACCAGGAGACGACGTTCGACGCCAACGAAGTGCGCAGGCACGTCACCGTGCTCGTCCTGACCGGTACGCGCTTCATCGTCAGCCACACCGACGAGCAGGCGGCGGACAGCACGTCCCCGGCGCCGTACGCGACGACCTCCACGGAGTCGGTCAAGATCGGCCGCATCTCCTCGGTCGTGGTCAGCCGCGTCGTCGCCAACCCCGAGAAGTACGTTCCCGGAACGCCGCCGCGCGAGGTCGTCCTGACCATCGGCTGGGGCGCCGTGTCGCGCATCGACCTGGAGCCCGCGGCCTGCGGCGACCCCAACTGCGAGGCGGACCACGGGTACACGGGCAGCTCCACCGCCGACGACCTCAGCCTGCGGGTCAGTGAGGCGGGGGACGGCCCCGACGCGGTGCGCCAGACCCTCGCCTTCGCCCAGGCGCTGTCCGAGGCGACCGCGGACACCGCCCGCTGATGCCCCTGCCCTCCTGGGACGACGTACAGCCGCTCTCCCTCGACACCGCACCCGTGCCCGCGTACGGCACGGGCTCCCTGGCCGACCTGCTGCCCACACTCGTCGCCCTGCAAGGCGTCGACGGCTTCACGCCCACGATCCCCGAGCTCGCCCCGGCCGACCGGAACTGCGTCTTCCTGATCGACGGCCTCGGCTGGGAGCAGCTCAAGGCCCATCCGGCCGAGGCCCCCTTCCTGGCCTCGCTCCTGGAGAGTTCGCGGGGCGGCACCGGCCGGCCCCTCACCGCGGGCTTCCCCGCCACCACCGCGACCTCGCTCGCCTCGGTCGGCACGGGCCTGCCGCCCGGCGCCCACGGCCTGCCGGGCTACACCGTCCGCGACCCGGCCACCGGCGAACTGATGAACCAGCTCCGCTGGAACCCGTGGACCGACCCGTACGCGTGGCAGCCGTACCCCACCGTCTTCCAGCAGGCCCACGCCGCCGGTGTGCACACCGCGCAGGTCTCGGCGCCGCACTTCGAGCACACCCCGCTCACCAAGGTCGCCCTGAGCGGCGGCTCCTTCCGGGGCAGGCGCTCCGGCGAGGACCGCATGGACCTCGCCGCCCAGCAACTGGCCGCGGGGGACCGCTCGCTGGTCTACACGTACTACGCGGAAGTCGACGGCAAGGGCCACCGCTTCGGCGTCGACTCCGACGCCTGGCGCGGCCAGCTCATGTACGTCGACCGGCTGGCCCAGCGCCTCGCCGAGCAACTGCCGCCGCGCAGCGCCCTGTACGTCACCGCGGACCACGGCATGATCGACATCCCCTTCGACGAGCAGTCCCGCATCGACTTCGACGAGGACTGGGAGCTGCGCGCCGGCGTCGCCCTCCTCGGCGGCGAGGGCCGCGCCCGCCACGTCTACGCGGTGCCGGGCGCCGAGAGCGATGTCCTGACGGTCTGGCGCGAAGTGCTCGGCGAGCAGTTCTGGGTGGCCTCCCGCGACGAGGCGATCGCCGCGGGCTGGTTCGGTCCACACATTGATCAACGTGTGTACGAGCGCCTCGGCGACGTCATCGCCGCCGCCCACGACGACGCCGCGATCATCGCCACGGAACGCGAGCCCAACGAGTCCGCCCTGGTCGGCATGCACGGCTCCATGACCCCCGTCGAGCAGCTGGTCCCGCTCCTGGAAGTACGCTCCTGACCGGGCTCCGCCCGCCCGTCTCCCCGTCCGCCCCGAAAGGTCCTCAACCCCCCATGTCCGAGCTGGTGTTCTTCTCCGGAACGATGGACTGCGGAAAGAGCACGCTGGCTCTGCAGATCGAGCACAACCGTTCCGCCCGCGGACTCCAGGGGATGATCTTCACGCGGGACGACCGCGCGGGCGAGGGCAAGCTCTCCTCCCGGCTCGGCCTCGTCACCGACGCGACCGAGGCCGCGGACGACTTCGACTTCTACGCCCACCTCGTCGACCACCTCTCCCAGGGCGGCCGCGCGGACTACGTGATCGCGGACGAGGCGCAGTTCCTGGCGCCGGAGCAGATCGACCAGCTCGCCCGGGTCGTCGACGACCTCGGCCTGGACGTCTTCGCCTTCGGTATCACCACCGACTTCCGCTCCAAGCTCTTCCCGGGCTCGCAGCGCCTGGTCGAGCTCGCCGACCGCGTCGAGGTGCTCCAGGTCGAGGCCCTGTGCTGGTGCGGGGCCCGCGCCACCCACAACGCCCGCACCATAGGCGGCGAGATGGTCGTCGAGGGCGCCCAGGTCGTCGTGGGAGACGTCAACCAGTCGCCCGGCGAAGTGGGCTACGAAGTGCTGTGCCGCCGCCATCACCGGCGCAGGGCGACGGCGGCGACCGCACGAGCTGGGGCCCTGTCGCCCGACGTGCTGCCGGTCGACGCGGCCGGCGCCCGCGCCTGAATCAGGCGTCGTCGGGCGAGTGCACGAGGGCGAAGACCGCGCCCTCCGGGTCCGCGACCGTCGCCGTCCGGCCGTGCTCGCCGGCCCTGGTCCGGTCGATGACGTAGCCGCCGAGTTCGACGGCCCGCTCGACCGCCTCGTCCACGTCGGTGACCTCGAAATACGTCATCCAGTGCGGGCCCCGGTCGCGCGGCAGCGCCTGGCCCAGGCCGTGCACGGACGCCACCGGGCGGCCGTCCACGCGCAGCGTCACGTGGTCGAAGTCGGCCGAGACCACGGCCTCTTCGGTGCAGCCGAAGACCGACTGGTAGAACTTCAGGACGCTCGCCGTCTCCCGGGTCAGCAGCTCGTTCCAGACGGGGGTGCCGGGCCTGCCGAGCACCGCGGTGCCCAGATGGGCCGCCGCCTGCCAGATGCCGAACACCGCGCCCGCCGGGTCCGACGCGATGGCCATCCGGCCGGCCTCGCCCGCGTCGATCGGGCCGACGCCGACCGTGCCGCCGCAGTGCCGCACCGCGTCGGCCGTCGCGTCCGCGTCGTCCGTCGCCAGATAGGTCGTCCAGGCGATGGGCAGATGGCGGTCGGCGGGCAGCCTGCCGATGCCCGCCACCTCCCTGCCGTCGAGCAGCGCCCGTACGTACGGCCCGAGCTGCTCCGGCCCCGGCCGGAACTCCCAGCCGAAGAGCGCTCCGTAGAACTCCTGGGTCGCGGCCAGGTCGTGCGTCATCAGACTCACCCAGCAGGGCGTGCCGGGCTCGCGCCGGCCGGCCCCCGCGCTGTCGCGCCGCTCCTTCGCCCAGGAACTCGACGAGCCCTGTTCAGGGGGGACCCCATTCGCCCGCGCCTCGGTCATCGTCACCCTCTCCTCGGCCGTCGTGACGGCCGGTCAGATATCACTCTCGAATGCGCGCACGATCGCCGCGCCCACTCGCGCCCGTGCAGATGCTCGCACCGCCTGCCACGCCGCGCGGCTCGACCGCGCCGCGCCGTCCGGCTTCCCGCCGGAAGATGCCCGATTTACGGTTCCTCACCCGTTGACACGCGATGGCCGGGCGATGTCCGTCTGTCGTACAGGGTGTACATGGTTCCGTACACCCCGTGTTCGGGCGCGTCCGGCCGAGCAGGGTAGCCGCACCTTGGCGGCGCGACCACCCCGTACGCAAGGATGGGACGTATGAATCCCATCATCTCCGCATCCCAACTCGCGGGCGAGCTGGCGGGCCAGAACCCGCCGGTGCTGCTCGACGTCCGCTGGCAGCACCAGGGCTCGATGCGTTCCGGGTACGAGGAAGCGCACATTCCGTCGGCCGTGTTCGTCGATCTGGACGCTGACCTCGCAGGTCCCGCCGGTGCGGGCGGTCGGCACCCGCTGCCCGATCTCGGCCGGTTCGGCGCCGTGATGCGGGCGGCGGGGGTCTCGGAGGACCGGGACGTCGTCGTGTACGACGGTGGCCAGAACTGGGCGGCGGCGCGGCTGTGGTGGATGCTGCGCTGGACGGGTCACCCGTCCGTGCGCGTCCTGGACGGTGGCATCGCCCTGTGGACCGGTTCCCTGGAGGAGGGTCCTGGCCACGCCCAGGCCGAGGGAACCTTCGAGCCCGCCCCCAACGACACCGACCTCCTGGACGCGGACTCCGCCGCGGCGCTGGCCCGTTCCGGCCTGCTCCTGGACGCACGCGCGGCCGAGCGCTACCGGGGCGAGGTCGAGCCGATCGACAGTGTGGCCGGGCACATCCCTGGCGCGGTGTCGGCGCCGACCACGGAGAACGTCGCGGAGGACGGCAGCTTCAGGCCCGCGGCCGAGCTCGCGGACCGCTTCAAGGCCCTGGGGGCGTCCGGCACTTCGGAGGTGGGCGTCTACTGCGGCTCCGGCGTCTCGGGCGCCCACGAGGTGCTCGCGCTCGCGGTGGCGGGAATTCCGGCCTCGTTGTACGTCGGTTCGTGGTCGCAGTGGTCGGCCGACCCCTCGCGCCCGGTGGCGACGGGCCCCGATCCGCAGTAGAGCCATCAGCTCGGTGGGAGTTGGCCACGGAGAGGGGGCCCGCACCCGGCCGGGTGCGGGCCCCCTCTCCGTGGAAGCTGCCTGAGCGGCTTCCGGCCGAGGCGCTATTCCTGCTTCTTGCGGCGCGTGCCGAAGACGATCTCGTCCCAGCTGGGCACCGCGGCGCGGCGGCCCGGACGGACGCCGTCGGCCTCGGCCTGACGGTCCGTGGAGCCGACGAGACGGTCGCGGTGGCTCGCCACCGAGCGCGGCATGAGCACGTCCGCGTAGGCCGCGCCGGCGCCCGCCGACGCCGCCGGGGGCTCCTCGGCATCCGGCTCCTGCTCGGGCTCCTCCTGAGCGGGCGGCGGCAGTTCCGTGGTGGTCGTGGCCGAGGGGCGCTCGGGTACGACCATGTCGCCGCGGAAGCTGGGCACCGCCTCCAGGAGGCTGGTCAGCGAGTCGCGCTCCTGTTCGGCGACCGCGGAGCCCGCGCCGGAGCCCTCCTCCGGCGGGTCGGCCGGCGGCAGCGGGATGCTCGGTCGGTCCAGCTGACGGTCCAGGGCGCGGTCGAGCGGCCGGTCCGCGGGGCGGTCCCGGGGCAGCCGGGCGATGCGCGGCACGAACGGGAAGCTGGGCTCGGGCGCGGAGATGTCGTCCGTCTCGCCGATCAGCGAACGCGCCTCGTCGTCCACGGCCTGGACGAGCCGCCGGGGCGGGTCGTAGGTCCAGCTCGCGCAGTGCGGTTCGGTCGCGACGCGGTAGACGAGCAGGACCTCCCACGTGCCGTCGTCGCGGCGCCAGGAGTCCCACTGGACGGTGTCCTTGTCGACGCCCCGTAGCATCAGCCGCTCCTGCACGGCCTCGCCGAGCTGGGGTCCGGTGTTCTCGCCGGGACGGCGCACGGGGGTCTTCCTGGCGCGCTCCGCCATGAAGGCGCGCTCCGCGAGCACAGGTCCTTCGAAGCGGCGGACGCGGTCGACGGGGATGCCGGCGAACTGGGCCACTTCTTCCGCGCTGGCGCCGGCACGTATCCGTGCCTGGATGTCGCGCGGTCGGAGGTGGCTCTCCACCTCGATCTCGATCTGACCGAGTCGGGGCCTGTCGCCGCGGACGGCCGCACGCAGCCGTTCGTCGATCGGAAGCGTGTACTCCGTGCTGTCCGCAGCTTTGAGCACCAGCCGTGTGCCGTCGTTGCTGACGGCCACGACACGCAGTTCGGGCATGGGGACCTCCCGGGTGGTGCCTGCCGACGTCACGTGCGTCGCTGCTTCCGCTAGTCGAGTGTGGCCTGCCCGGGTGCAGCCTGCCACAACCTTGCCGAGTTGCCCGGCGTGTCGGGCATGGGCCCTGGATCGCCGTTATGGCACGGTTACCATTTCGCAACGCTAAGTGACGAGGTTCGTCACCCTGTGCAGCGAGCCCCCCACCCGGCGGTCCTTCGAGGCCCCGGGCACCCTGGCGGGAGACCGGACCCAGGGCTCGCAACAGTACTCCATTCGGGCCACGCGGGTGGACCGCCGCGCCGCCGAACTTCTCGTGGAGGACGGCAGTTGGCGCCCGCTCCCGCCCTGCCGCGCCCGCGTACGGGTGGCGCACTTCACGGTATGTCCCGAAACGGAACTAAACACTTCGGCCATACGTCCCTGTCTCGTGTAGTCAGTCGAGAAAGGCGCGAAAGGCAGGCAAGGGTCGGAGATGCGTGAAAAGCCGGATTCCGGCAAGGAGTCGAAGGACCAGGAGGAGCCGGGCGGGAAGCGGCGCCTCGATCTGAGTGTGCCGCAGGTGGCCGGAAGTGCCATCGCCGCGGTCGTGGCGGCGAAGCTCGCCTCGAACCTCGGTGTCTACGGAACGATCCTCGGCGCCGGTGTCGTGAGCGCGATCGCGACCTGTGGCGGCACCGTCTTCCAGCACTTCTTCAGGCGCACGGGCGAGCAGATACGTGACGTCACGGTGCAGGCCAAGCCGAGGGCGCGGCAGGTTCCGGTGACGGCCGCGACGCAGGTGCCCGAGACGTTCAGGACCTCGGCCAGAACCTCCGCCTATACGGGAGCTCTCGGCGCGACCGGTCCGGTGACCACGACGTGGGGGAGACCGGAGGCGGCCGCCCCCGGCACCGACGCCGACGCGACCGCGCTGCTGCCCGCGGCGGGGGACGCGGATCCCGCGGCGGATCCCACCACGGTCCTGCCCGCCGCGGGCAC
Organism: Streptomyces sp. NPDC036815; assembly: GCF_055609205.1. NCBI lineage: Bacteria > Bacillati > Actinomycetota > Actinomycetes > Kitasatosporales > Streptomycetaceae > Streptomyces > Streptomyces sp. NPDC036815. Next base: position 181,747 of record NZ_JBVJPW010000008.1, read on the forward strand.
GGACCCCACGACGGTGCCGCCGCCCGCGGGCGACGCGGACGCCACGACGCTGCTGCCCACCGCGGGCGCCGGTGCCGACGCCGAGAGGACGCAGCTCCTCGGGGCGGTCGACGCCACCCGGGCGCTGCCGCACGACGACGCCACGCGCGTGCTGCGCGCCACGGGCCCCGGCCAGGTGCCGGCGCCGACGGCCGCCTTCCAACCGGCACTCCCGTCGCAGGAGTTCACCGAGGGCACCACGCACCGCACGCAGGTCCGCAGCTGGAAGCGGCCGTTGATCGCCGCGGCCGTCGTCTTCGGTGTCGCCATGGCGGGCATCACCACGTACGAGCTGGTCTCCGGCAAGGACCTGAGCGGCGGCGAGGGCACCACGATCAGCAACGGCGTCTCGGGGCACAACTCCTCTTCGAGGAAGCAGCCTCCGCCCGCCGACGAACCCTCCGTACAGCCTTCGGACGGCGGCACGTCGGGCACGGGTGACGGTTCCCGGCAGGGCGGCGACAACGCGTCGCAGGACCCGGACGGGACCGGCGACGACTCCGGCAACGGCACGGGGAACGGCAACGGCACCGACTCCGGTTCGAAGGGCGACACCGGGAACGGCACCGGCACGGACCCGGACAAGGGCAAGGACGACGGCTCCGACTCCGGGGACGACGGTTCCACGACGGACCCGACGCCGACGCCCAAGCCCACCCCGACGCCCACGCCCTCGAAGGGCTCGGGCACGGGCGGCGACCAGCAGCCGGGCGCGACGCCCACTCCGTAGCGGGCGTCGCAGGGGCGGGCTTTTCAGGCGCCGAGGACCCGCCGCAGGTACTCGTTGCCGAACAGGCGGTCCGGGTCGAGGCGGTCGCGCAGGGCCGTGAATTCGCCGAAGCGGGGGTACGCCTTGGAGAAGTACTCCGCGTCGCGCGTGTGCACCTTGCCCCAGTGCGGCCGCCCCTCGTGCGCGGTGAAGATCCGCTCGGCGGCCGCGAAGTACGCCTGGTACGGCGTGCCCCGGTACATGTGGACGGCGATGTACGCGCTCTCCCGGCCCGACGCCGTGGAGAGCGTGATGTCGTCGGCGGGGGCCGTGCGGACCTCCACGGGGAAGCTGATCCGCAGCGGCGAGCGGTCCACCATCGCCTTGACTTCGCGCAGGGTCTCCACGAGGGCCTCGCGCGGGACCGCGTACTCCATCTCCATGAACCGGACGCGGCGCGGGCTGGTGAAGACCTTGTAGGGGATGTCCGTGTAGGTCCGCGCGGAGAGCGCCCTGCTGGAGATCCTGGCGATGCCGGGGATGGCCGCGGGGACGGCGCGGCCGAGGGAGTTGACCACCTGGAAGAGGCCGTTGGAGAGCAACTCGTCCTCCACGAAGGCGCTGATCCGGCCGGGCGGGGCCGCGGGGCCCGGGCTGCGGTTGTTGCGCTTGGTGGTGCAGTTGCCGGTGTGCGGGAACCAGTAGAACTCGAAGTGCTCGTTCTCGGTGACGAGTGCGTCGAAGTCGTCGGTGACCCGGTCGAAGGTCATCGGTTCCTCGCGGGCGGTGAGGTAGAAGACCGGTTCCACGGCGAAGGTGATGGCCGTGATGACGCCGAGGGCACCGAGCCCCGTCCGGGCCGCGGCGAACACCTCGGGGTTCTCGTCGGCGGAGCAGGTCAGGACCGCGCCGTCCGCGGTGACCAGTTCGAGGCCCGTGATCTGGGCGGAGATCGAGGCCGAGTCGCGGCCCGTGCCGTGCGTGCCGGTGCTGACGGCTCCGGAGACGGTCTGCTCCATGATGTCGCCCATGTTCGTGAGCGAGAGACCCTCGCGGGCCAGCGCCGTGTTCAGGCGCTTCAGCGGGGTGCCGGCCTCCACGGTGACCGTGCCGGCCGCACGGTCGATCGCGCGGATTCCGGTGAGCAGATCGGGGCGTATGAGGAGGCCGTCGGTGGCGGCGGTCGCCGTGAAGGAGTGGCCCGTGCCGACGGGCTTCACCTTCAGGCCGTCCTCCTTGGCCCGGCGCACGGCCGCGACCAGCTCGTCGACCGAGGCGGGGGTGGTCTCCCGGACCGGCCGCGCGGTCACGTTCCCCGCCCAGTTACGCCACGTCGCTGTGCTCTTCCCGCTGCTCGTGCCCGTACTCATGGGTCCCTCCCCGTCGCGGAACCGGCCGCTTCAGCCGGCGATACCCCAGGAACCCGACCGCGACCGCGACGGCTCCGGAGATCCCCGGCACCCCGTACCCGGCGTCCGGTCCCGCGGCGTCGATGACCCACCCGGCCGCGGAGGAGCCGAGCGCGACCCCGACCGCGAGTCCGGTGCTCACCCAGGTCATGCCCTCGGTCAGTTTCGCGCGTGGTACGTGCTGCTCGACGAGGGCCATCGTCGTGATCATTGTCGGTGCGATGGAGAGGCCCGCTACGAACAACGCCACGGCCAGAAACGGAAGGTTCCCGACCAGTTGAAGCGGGATCATACTCACGGCCATCGCACAGACACCCAGCAGCCACCGGGGCGCCGGCGCCCCCTCGAAACGCAGCAGGCCGAAGGCCGCGCCGGCCACGCAGGAGCCGAGCGCGTAGACGGCGAGGACCAGGCTGGCCGCGGACTTGTGGCCCTGGTCCTCCGCGTACGCCACGGTGACCACGTCGATCGAACCGAAGATCGCGCCGGTCGCGACGAAGGTGGCGACCAGCACCTGGAGGCCCCCGGAGCGCAGCGCCGACTCCTTGGTGTGGTGTTCCCGCGGGTGCGGCACCGGCTCGGTGGCCTGCTGGGCCGTCAGCCAGAAGACGCCCACCGCGAGGAAGGCTCCGGCGAGCAGCGGACCGGCTTCCGGGAACCAGACCGTGGACAGGCCGATCGAGATGATCGGCCCGAAGATGAAGCAGACCTCGTCCACCACCGACTCGAAGGAGTACGCGGTGTGCAGCTGCGGGGTGTCGCGGTACAGGACGGCCCAGCGCGCCCGGATCATCGAGCCCACGCTCGGCACGCAGCCGACCAGGGCGGCGAAGAGGAACAGCGTCCAGTCGGGCGCCTCGAACTTCGCACAGAGCAGCAGCCCGGCGACCGCGGCCAGGGACACCAGCGTCGCGGGCCTGAGCACCCGGCGCTGGCCGTGCCGGTCCACGAGCCGGGAGATCCGCGGCCCGATCGCGGCGGCCGACAGCGCGACCGTCGCCGACAGGGCGCCCGCGAGGCCGTAGCGCCCGGTGAGCTGCGACACCATGGTCACGATGCCGATGCCCATCATCGACAGCGGCATCCGGCCGAGGAAGCCGGCGCTGGAGAAGGCCTTGGTGCCGGGGGCGGCGAAGATGGCGCGGTAGGGGCTGGGCACGTGGACTCCGCTGGGGCTCCGGAACGGTCTCCGCGGGGGCGGAGGCGCCGGGTAAGGCGTAAAGGTGGCCAATACAGCTTACGGCTCGGAAGCGGCCGGGCGCACCGGGTTTTTCCGTTCGGCGGAGGCCGTTTTCCGGCTGTCGGTGGCGGGTGGCAGGATCGGATGCATGTCCGATGCGCTGGATTCGACTCCCTATGACGCCCTGCTGTTGCTCTCGTTCGGCGGCCCAGAAGGCCCGGACGACGTCGTCCCGTTCCTGGAGAACGTGACGCGCGGGCGCGGCATCCCCACGGAGCGGCTCAAGGAGGTGGGGCAGCACTACTTCCTGTTCGGCGGGGTCAGCCCGATCAACGACCAGAACCGCGCCCTCCTGGACGCCCTGCGCAAGGACTTCGCGGAGCACGGCCTGGACCTGCCGGTCTACTGGGGCAACCGCAACTGGGCCCCCTATCTGACCGACACCCTGCGCGAGATGGTCACCGACGGCCGCCGCCGCATCCTGACCCTCGCCACCAGCGCGTACGCCTCGTACTCGGGCTGCCGTCAGTACCGCGAGAACCTCGCGGACTCCCTGGCCGTCCTGGAGGCCGAGGGCCTGGAGCTGCCGAAGATCGACAAGCTGCGGCACTACTTCAACCACCCGGGCTTCGTCCGCCCCATGATCGACGGCGTCCTGAAGTCCCTCTCCGAACTCCCCGAGGACGTACGGGAGGGGGCGCACCTGGCCTTCACCACGCACTCCATCCCGACCGCCGCCGCGGACACCTCGGGCCCCGTCGAGGAGCACGGCGACGGCGGTGCGTACGTCAAGGAGCACCTCGACGTGGCCCGCCTCATCGCCGACGCCGTCCGCGAGGAGACCGGCGTCGCGCACCCCTGGGAGCTCGTCTACCAGTCGCGCAGCGGCGCCCCGCACATCCCGTGGCTGGAGCCGGACATCTGCGACCACCTGGAGGAGCGGCACGCGGCCGGCGCCCCCGCCGTGGTCATGGTTCCCATCGGGTTCGTCTCGGACCACATGGAGGTCCTGTACGACCTCGACACCGAGGCCGAGGCCAAGGCCGCGGAACTGGGTCTTCCGGTGCGCCGTTCGGCGACCGTCGGCGCCGACCCGCGGTTCGCCGCGGCGATCAGGGAACTGGTCCTGGAGCGGGCCGCCGCGGAGAGCGGCGCGGCCGTCACCCCCTGCGCCCTGGGCTCTCTCGGCGCGAGCCACGACCTGTGCCCGGTGGGCTGCTGCCCGGCCCGCGCCCCGAAGCCTGCGGCCGCGGGCGCCGACAGCCCGTACGCGTGAAGAACCCCGAGGTAACGCTGTGACCGACGTGACCGCCCTCAAGGCAGAACTCCTCGCCGTCGCCCTGGAAGCCGCGCACCGCGCCGGAGCCTTCCTGCGCGACGGCCGCCCCGACGACCTCGGCGTGGCCGCCACCAAGTCGAGCGCCGTCGACGTCGTCACCGAGATGGACATCGCCTCCGAGAAGCTGATCACCGCCTTCCTCGCCGAGCGCAGGCCGGCCGACGGCGTGCTCGGCGAGGAGGGCGCCAGCTCCGAGGGCACCAGCGGCGTCCAGTGGGTCGTCGACCCCATCGACGGCACTGTCAACTACCTCTACGGCCGCCCCGACTGGTCCGTGTCCATCGCCGCCCGCAAGGACGGCGAGACGCTCGTCGGAGTGGTGCACGCGCCGATGCGCGGGGAGACGTACCGCGCGGTGCTCGGGGAGGGCGCCCACATCAACGACGTGCCCGCGCGGGTGCGTCCCGCCCCGTCCCTGGACCAGGCCCTGATCGGCACCGGCTTCGGGTACGTCGCGGAGCGCCGCGCGCAGCAGGCCGAGGTGGCGCGGCACCTGATCCCGAAGGTCCGGGACATCCGGCGCGGCGGCTCGGCGGCGATCGACCTGTGCGACGTCGCGGCGGGCCGCCTCGACGCGTACTACGAGCGGGGGCTCAACCCGTGGGACTTCGCGGCGGGTGACCTCGTCGCGCGGGAGGCGGGCGCGCTGACCGGTGGCCGCCCCGGAGAGGCCCTCTCGGGCGAGCTGGCCATCGCGGGGCCGCCCGCCCTCTTCGAGACGCTCCAGGGCCTCCTGGAGGACCTCGGCGCCTGGCACGACTGACCCGCGAAGAACCCCCGCACACACGAAAGGGCCCCGACACCTCGACCAACAGGTGTCAGGGCCCTTCCGCGTGTGTACTGGGACGTCGCTCAGGCCTGCAGGGCGCCCACCTCGACGCCGTGCTCGGCCGCCAGGCGGTGGAGATCTTCCAGCTCCGCCAGCTCGACCTCGGCAAGGAAGTCGTCGCCCGTCTCACGGGCCTTCGTGAGGTCGGACTCCGTGGCCTCTATGCGCTGCAGGAGTCCTGCGGTGAATGCGTCCATGGTTGCGCCCCCTCGGCTGGGTCGTGGGTCGATGGCACGGGGGTGTGCCCTCAAGGAAGGGGCGATCACGTCTCAAGCCGCTCTGCGGAAAGCAGTTTGTGGCGTGCCACATACAAAGCGTGATCGCGGGTGTAAACCCGTCCTCCCCTCGCTCGGTTCGGCAGAAACCTCAACCCGCGCAGAAAATCCGGCATTCCCGCGGCCCGGCCCGAGCTCGACTCTGATGACAGGCCGTCTTACAGCCGGTTTATGGCCGAAAGGGGCAGGATGGAGTCCTACCCCAAGACAGACCTGCCCGCAGGGGCACAGAGGAAGGACAGCGACGTGCGCGTACTCGTCGTCGAGGACGAGCAGCTGCTCGCCGATGCGGTGGCCACCGGACTGCGCCGGGAGGCCATGGCCGTCGACGTCGTGTACGACGGAGCGGCCGCCCTGGAGCGCATCGGCGTCAACGACTACGACGTCGTGGTGCTCGACCGGGACCTCCCGCTCGTGCACGGCGACGACGTCTGCCGCAAGATCGTCGAGCTCGGCATGCCGACCCGCGTCCTGATGCTCACCGCGTCGGGCGACGTCAGCGACCGCGTCGAGGGCCTGGAGATCGGCGCCGACGACTACCTCCCCAAGCCCTTCGCGTTCAGCGAGCTCACGGCACGCGTGCGTGCCCTCGGACGGCGCACCAGCGTGCCGCTGCCGCCCGTCCTTGAGCGCGCCGGGATCAAGCTCGACCCCAACCGCCGCGAGGTCTTCCGCGACGGCAAGGAGATCCAGCTGGCCCCCAAGGAGTTCGCCGTCCTCGAAGTGCTGCTGCGCAGCGAGGGCGCGGTGGTCTCCGCGGAGCAGCTCCTGGAGAAGGCCTGGGACGAGAACACGGACCCGTTCACGAACGTCGTCCGGGTGACCGTCATGACCCTGCGCCGCAAGCTCGGCGAGCCCCCCGTCATCGTGACGGTGCCGGGCTCCGGCTACCGGATCTGACCCCCGGTGGCCGCGTCCCCGGCGCCACCAGCCGCGCCTCCGAAGCCCACGTGGGACCCGCGCAAGGTCGAACCGCCCTTCCCGTGGCTGCGCCCCACCATCCGTATACGCCTCACGCTGCTCTACGGCGGCATGTTCCTGATCGCGGGCATCCTGCTGCTCTCGATCATCTACCTGCTCGCCGCGCAGGCCCTGAACGTGGGCAGCGAGCTGCCGTTCCGGGTCACCGGCAACAGCAGGGTGAGCAGCCAGACCTGTGCCAGTTTCCAGGGGCTTCCCGAGCACACCACCGAGGGGCAGCTCAACGACGCGCTGAACGAGTGCGTCAACCAGGTGCGCCAGCACGCCCTGGACAATCTCCTCAGCCGCTCACTGCTCGCCCTCCTGGGGCTCGCCGTGATCGCCTTCGCCTTCGGCTACGCGATGGCGGGCCGGGTCCTCTCGCCGCTCGGCCGCATCACGCGCACCGCGCGCAGGGTGGCCGGCACGGACCTGTCCCGGCGCATCGAACTGGACGGCCCCGACGACGAGTTGAAGGAGCTTTCGGACACCTTCGACGAGATGCTGGACCGTCTGGAACGCGCCTTCACCGCCCAGCAGCGGTTCGTCGGCAACGCCTCGCACGAGCTGCGCACGCCCCTGGCGATCAACCGCACGCTCCTGGAGGTGCACCTCTCCGACCCCGGGGCGCCGCCCGAGCTCCATCAGCTCGGCAAGACCCTGCTCGCCACCAACGAGCGCAGCGAGCAGCTCGTGGAGGGCCTGCTGCTCCTCGCCCGCAGTGACAACCAGATCGTGGAGCGCAAACCGGTCGACCTCGCCGAGGTCGCCGACCGTGCCGTGGACCAGGTGCGCGCCGAGGCCGACGCGAAGGGCGTGGAGATCCGCGGAGAGCGCGCTCCGGCCGTCGTGCAGGGCAACGGCGTCCTCCTGGAGCGGATCGCCCTGAACCTCGTGCAGAACGCCGTCAGGTACAACGTGCCGGACGAGGGCTGGGTCGAGGTCACCACGGAGGCCCAGCACGGGCAGGCGGTCCTGGTGGTGTCGAACACGGGCCCCGTGGTGCCCGCGTACGAGATCGACAACCTCTTCGAGCCGTTCCGGCGGCTGCGGACCGAGCGGACGGGCAGCGACAAGGGCGTCGGTCTCGGCCTGTCGATCGCCCGGTCGGTGGCGCGGGCCCACGGGGGCCGTATCATCGCGGAGCCGCGTGAGGGGGGTGGGCTCGTCATGCGAGTCACCCTTCCTCTCTGAGATGCTGCCGCGGACGCGCCGCAATGTTCGCTCAACGCGGAATTTCCGGGCCTCTTCCTGGAGATTTCGTGTGTGATCGATCACAGGGGCGAAAATTCGGCCATCTACTCTCCGTGATCGTGAAAGTCGTCGGAAAGCCGGGAAAATCCGGGTTTTTAGGGGTCTTGATCACGGGAAGTACACGGGGTGGCGCCTGTGAAGTGCGACATTCGGACCGTGTACGGTCCCGATCGCCATCCAAACCGATCACCCCTCCCGGGGTCCGGTTGGGTGTCGATTGAGTAACAGACCTTGATGTGAGGCAAAATCTCCGCTTCAGGTCGGGCACAAGTCCGGCCTCTCATGCGTTACGAGCGCTTGAGACACCGCAGACACCCAGAGGGGGAGAGCGACATGGCAACGGACTACGACACCCCACGTAAGACCGACGATGACGTCAACGAGGACAGCATCGAGGAACTCAAGGCACGGCGGAACGACAAGTCGACCTCGGCCGTCGACGTCGACGAGTTCGAGGCCGCCGAGGGCCTCGAACTGCCCGGCGCCGACCTTTCCAACGAGGAGCTCGCCGTCCGCGTGCTCCCGAAGCAGCAGGACGAGTTCACCTGCATGAGCTGCTTCCTGGTGCACCACCGCAGTCAGCTGGCCCGCGAGAAGAACGGCCAGCCGATCTGCCGCGACTGCGACTGAAGCGGGGTCGGCCGTGACTGGCTCGACCCCGTCCTGGAAGCGCCGCTTCCGCAAGCGCGGGGCGGACGAGGCCGGCGTCCGGGACGCCGGTGTGTGTGACGACGGGCGAGGCTCTTCCGATACTGGGGCAGCCTCGCTCGAACCGGTGACCGCCGCCGAGGCGGCGCCGGACGGGACGGCGGTCGACAGGGCGCCCAGGACCACTCGGAAAGCCGGTGAGGCCGGGTCCAGGGGCGGCCGCGTTGCCGCCGTCACGGGCGGAGTGATGCAGGGCGTGCGCAGGGGCGGGCGCGGCGCCAAGGCCGGCATCGGCTATCTCGCCGACCGGCTCATCGAGAACGCCCCGCGGATCCCGGTCCGCGATCTGGCGACCCTCCGCAAGCAGTTCCCGGGCCTCGGCCCCGAGCAGCTCGCGGACAAGCTCATCGCGGGCGCGGCCAACGCCACGTCCACCGTGGGCGCGGGAGTGGGGGCCGCGGCGATGCTGCCGGTGCCGCCCGCGATGCCCGCCGAGCTCGCGGCGGAGATCACCGGCGTGGCCGCCATAGAGCTGAAGCTGATCGCCGAGCTGCACGAGGTCTACGGGCGACGGCCCGAGGGCAACCTCAAGCAGCGCAGCATGGCGTATCTGAACTCCTGGTCCGAGGAGCGCGGTATCGACGTCGCCAAGCCGGCGACCTTCAACACCGCGCTGGGCGGCCAGATGAAGCGCGAACTGCGCCAGCAGATCATGAAGCGGATGGTCCGCAACCTGCCGAACCTCATGCCCTTCATGGTGGGCGCCGCGGTCGGAGCGGTCATGAACCGCCGGGACACCAAGAAGCTGGCCGGACGGATCCGGCAGGACCTGCGCAAGACACAGGTCCCGTGGGACGCGCTGCCGGAGCTGCCGCCCCTGGAGAAACCGGACGATCCTCTGCGGATGGGGGAGATTCCCCGGGAGCTGGGGCGCTGAGCCTTTCCGGCGTGGCCGCCGCGGCCGGTTCGCGGTTGCCTGCGGGACGCCTCTGGCTGGTCGCGCAGTTCCCCGCGCCCCTGATCTGCGCCCCTTGGTCAGGGGGCGCTTTGACGTACCGAGTCGAGCGCCGCTGCCAGTTCCTCCGGGTGCCGCGTGGAGACGTACACGTACGGGGTGGGGTCGTCGGGGTCCGTGATGTTCACCCGCAGCGCCGTGGGGATGTAGGCGCGCAACAGCATGTAGGCGCGCGGGTCGGCCTTGTAGGTGCGCCAGGCGCGGGTCTCCTCGCCGGTCAGAACCTGCGCGTCGCCCAGGGCGGACACCGGGATCTTCGCGTCGCCGGCGACCAGTGAGCCCGCCACCACCCGGACCCGCACCGCGCCGTACGCGCTGGTGACGACCGCTGCCACAGCCGTGCCGCCGACCAGGCCGCCGAGGAGCGGCAGGGTGCCGAACGGCAGCAGGATCAGGGCCATCGCGACGCCCACCAGGACCGAGGCGAACCACCACGAACGAGGCGCGGTCAGGCGTTCTTCATAAGGCTGCATGGAACCAAGCTTGGCACGGTGCGGTTGCCGGGCTGACGCGGAGGTAAGGTCTGCGCCTGTGAGTGGTACATCTGCAGCTCTGACGCCCCCGGCCGACGCGATAGCGCCCGTCCGCCACCCTGACGCGCCCGCCCCCGGTGAGCTCATCGGTGCCCATTACGAGCACTGTTTCGGCTGTGGCGAGGGACAGGCGCACGGACTGCACCTCGCGGCGCGCGCCGGGGACGGCGTGGCCATCACCGCCGAGTTCACCGTGCGCGAGGCGCACCAGGGCGCCCCCGGCCTCGCCCACGGCGGCGTCCTCGCCACCGCGCTCGACGAGACGCTCGGATCGCTGAACTGGCTGCTGCGCGTGATCGCCGTGACCGGGCGGCTCGAGACCGACTTCGTGCGGCCCGTGCCGCTGGGGACCGTGCTGTTCCTGGAGGCCGAGGTCACCGCCGTCGCCGGACGGAAGATCTATTCGACCGCCACCGGGCGGATCGGCGGCCCCGACGGGCCCGTCGCCGTCCGCGCCGACGCCCTCTTCATCGAGGTGAAGGTCGACCACTTCATCGACAACGGCCGCCCGGAGGAGATCCAGGCGGCCATGGACAACCCGGACCAGGTCCGGCGTGCCCGCGCTTTCGAGGTGAACCCGTGACGCCCCCCGACGAGCTGAACGTGCTGATCAGGCGCGTCGACCCCGAGGTACCGCTGCCCGCGTACGCGCAGCCCGGTGACGCCGGTGCCGATCTGCGGACGACGGAGTCCCGCGAACTCGCTCCCGGCGAGCGCGCGGTCCTGCCGACCGGGGTGTCCATCGCGCTCCCCGAGGGGTACGCGGCCTTCGTGCACCCCCGTTCCGGGCTCGCCGCCCGTTGCGGTGTCGCTCTGGTGAATGCCCCGGGGACGGTGGATGCCGGGTACCGTGGGGAGATCAAGGTGATCGTGGTGAATCTCGATCCGCGCGAGGCCGTGCGGTTCGAGCGCTTCGACCGGATTGCCCAACTGGTCGTCCAGCAGGTCGAGAAGGTCCGCTTCCAGGAGGTGGCGGAGCTTCCCGCATCGGCGCGGGCCGAGGGGGGCTTCGGGTCCACCGGCGGCCATGCCGCCGTGGGCGTCGGCCCAGGTGTGAGCCCGGGTGATCAAACGGGTGGGAATCGATACGCATCGGTCGTATCCGACCGGGAAGGACAGTGACGTGTTCGGACGTCGCAAGAAGGACAGTGCCGCCGAGGACGCGGCGGGCGCGGACGAGCAGGTCGTCGACGGCATGGACAGCGATGACTCCGCTGACGCCGGCGTCGCGCGCTCGCGCGTGAGGCTCGAGCCCGAGCCCCGTCCCGACGGCCCCTGGGACCTCTCCGAGGTCCGTGAGCCCGGCGAGGGTCGCGTGGACCTCGGTGGGCTCTTCGTGCCGGGCGTCGAGGGCATGGAGCTGCGGGTGGAGGTCGCGGGCGACGCGATCGTCGCGGCCACCGTCGTGCTCCAGGACAGCGCCATCCAGCTCCAGGGCTTCGCCGCCCCCAAGAAGGAGGGCATCTGGGGCGAGGTCCGCGAGGAGATCGCCTCGGGCATCACCCAGCAGGGCGGTGTCATCGACGAGGTCGAGGGCCCGCTCGGCTGGGAGCTGCGCGCCCAGGTGCCGGTGCAGCTGCCGGACGGCACGGGTGGCGTACAGGTCGTGCGCTTCGTCGGCGTCGACGGGCCGCGCTGGTTCCTGCGCGGTGTGATCTCCGGGCAGGGCGCGGTGCAGCCGCAGGCGGCCGGTCTCCTGGAGCAGATCTTCCGGGACACGGTCGTCGTGCGCGGCGAGGGCCCGATGGCGCCGCGCGACCCGATCGTCCTGAAGCTGCCGGACGACGCCCAGATGGTCGCGGAGAACGTCCAGCAGGAGCAGCAGGAGGGCTCGCGTTTCTCGGGCGGCATGGGGCAGCTCCAGCGCGGCCCCGAGATCACCGAGGTGCGCTGACCGCTCCTCCACCTCCCGTGTGACCCGCGGTGGTTCCGGCTCGTCCGGACCGCCGCGGGTCACATGTGTGTACGGCCCCGCGGCCTCCGGGGTCTTCGGCTCCACGTCTTGACGGGGGACAGGTCCGTACCTATGGTCACGGGCCAACACGCGTGTTCAGAAAGGCACTTGACGTTCACATACGAGAACCCGAGACCTCTCAGAACGGATGGTCCCCCCATGCCGTACGCCCCCACCTCCGCCCGCTCCCGAAGCCGCCGCAGATCACGGCTCCCCCTGGGGGCGGCCGCCGTCGCTGCCGTGACGGCCCTGGTCGCCGGGTTCGTGGCCTGGCCCGGCACCGGGCGGGCCGAGGCCGCCCCCTCGTCCTTCGTCCACCCCGGAGTCACCGTCTCCCGCGGCCAGTTGGACTTCACCCGCGAGAAGGTCGCCGCGGGGGCCCAGCCCTGGAAGTCCGCCTACGACCAGATGATGGGCAGCAAGTACGCCTCCCTCTCCCGCACCCCCAAGCCCCGCGCGGTCGTGGAGTGCGGCTCGTACTCCGACCCCGACTACGGCTGCACCGACGAGCGCGAGGACGCAACAGCCGCCTACACCACCGCCCTCGCCTGGTACGTCACGCGTGACGAGCGCTACGCCAAGAAGTCCATCGAGCTCATGGACGCCTGGTCGGCCACTCTGCGGGACCACACCAACAGCAACGCCCCGCTGCAGACCGGCTGGGCGGGATCCAGCTGGCCGCGCGCCGCCGAGATCATCAAGTACACGTACCCGGGCACCTGGGCGAACTCCGCGCGCTTCGCCACGATGCTGCGCGACGTCTACCTGCCCGAGGTCATCAACGGCTCCCACTCCAACGGCAATTGGGAGCTGTCGATGATGGAGGCGGCCGTCGGCATCTCCGTCTTCCTGGAGGACGAGGCGTCGTACGACAAGGCGATGGCGAAGTTCCGGACGCGCACGGCCGCGTACGTCTACCTCGCCTCCGACGGCGCGCTGCCGAAGACCGTGCCCGGCCAGCACCTCGACACCCGCGAGAAGATCGTCAAGTACTGGCAGGGCCAGGGGACGTTCGCCACCGGCCTCACCCAGGAGACCTGCCGGGACTTCACCCACACCGGGTACGGCCTCTCCGCGATCTCCCACGTCGCCGAGACCAGCCGCATCCAGGGCCAGGACCTCTACGCCACGGACGTCGGCGAGCGGCTGCGCCAGGGCCTCGGCTTCCAGGCCAGGTACGAGCTGGGCGAGGCGCCGCCCGCCTCGCTCTGCGGGGGCACCGTCCACCGCGGCCTGGGGCCCGTCACCGAGGTCGGCTACAACGCCCTCGCCGGCCGCCTCGGCCATGCCATGACCAACACCCAGAAGCTCACCGAACACAACCGTCCGGCCGGTTCCAACAACCTCTTCGTCGCCTGGGAGACGCTGACGCACGCGGGCAACCCCCGCTGATCCCGCACGCTCCCGCACTGGTCCGGACCTTGTCGGGCCGGGCGTCCGGTGACGATACTGGCGCCCGGCCCCCGCGGACCCAGGGGCGTACAAAAGGGGAGCGAGCGGTGGCAGTGAGCGCGCAGGACATGGTCGTCGTCGAGGACCTCCACCGGACGTACGGCAGCGGCGAGGCGGCCGTCCACGCATTGCGAGGCGTCTCCTTCGCCGTCCCGCGCGGTGAGCTCGTCGCGCTGAAGGGCCGCTCCGGGTCCGGCAAGACGACCCTGCTCAACCTCGTCGGCGGCCTCGACTCCCCGGACCACGGGAAGATCGCCGTGGACGGGGTGGAGCTCGCGGGCCTCGGCGAGAGCGGCCTCCTGGAGCTGCGCCGCGACCGGCTCGGCTTCATCTTCCAGTCCTTCGGGCTCATCCCCATCCTCACCGCCGCCGAGAACGTCGGCGTCCCCCTGCGGCTGCGCAAGACCGATCCCCGCGAGCGCGAGGAGCGGGTCGCCCTCCTCCTCGCCCTCGTGGGCCTCGCCGACCACGCCGGACAGCGGCCCGGCGAGCTCTCCGGCGGCCAGCAGCAGCGCGTGGCCATCGCCCGCGCCCTCGCCAACAAGCCCGCCCTGCTGATAGCCGACGAACCCACCGGGCAGCTCGACGCGGAGACCGGGCTCGCCGTGATGGAGCTGCTGCGCGCGGTCGTCCGCAGCGAGGGCGTCACCGCGCTGGTCGCCACGCACGACCCGACGCTGCTCGGCCTGGCCGACCGGGTCCTGGAACTGCGGGACGGCACGGTCGCCACGCACTGACCTGCGCTCTCCGGCGCCGCGACCGCTCGCATCAGGGTTGTGTCAAGGACGGCACCCCCGCACCCCCTCGTCCGTAATGCCGGAATTGTTGGCCGTAAGGTCGACGCTGCGTACACAGCGTTTTCGGGAAGACAATGGGGCCATGGCACGCGGCAAGCTTCGGATCTACCTCGGTGCGGCACCGGGCGTCGGCAAGACGTACGCCATGCTCTCCGAGGCCCACCGCCGTACCGAGCGCGGCACCGACTGCGTGGTCGCCTTCGTGGAGCACCACGACCGGCCGCGCACCGAGGTGATGCTGAGCGGTCTGGAACAGGTCCCCCGCAAGGACCTGGAGTACCGCGGCACGGCCTTCACCGAGATGGACGTCGACGCGGTCCTCGAGCGCTCTCCCGCCATCGCCCTGGTCGACGAGCTCGCCCACACCAACGTCCCCGGCTCCCGCAACGCCAAGCGCTGGCAGGACGTCGAGGAGCTCCTCTCGGCCGGCATCGACGTCGTCTCCACGGTGAACATCCAGCACCTGGAGTCCCTGGGCGACGTCGTCGAGTCGATCACCGGCGTACGCCAGCGCGAGACCGTGCCGGACGAGGTGGTCCGCCGCGCCGACCAGATCGAGCTGGTCGACATGTCGCCCCAGGCGCTGCGCCGCCGCATGGCGCACGGCAACATCTACAAGCCCGACCGCATCGACGCCTCCCTCTCCAACTACTTCCGGCCCGGCAACCTCACGGCGCTGCGCGAGCTCGCCCTGCTCTGGGTCGCCGACCGCGTCGACGAGTACCTTCAGCAGTACCGGGGCGAGCACAACATCCGCTCCACCTGGCAGGCCCGCGAGCGCATCGTCGTCGGCCTGACCGGCGGGCCCGAGGGCCGCACGCTGATCAGACGCGCCTCCCGGATGGCGGCCAAGGGCTCCGGCAGCGAGATCCTCGCCGTCTACATCGCCCGCAGCGACGGCCTGACCGGCGCGTCCCCCAAGGAACTCGCCGTCCAGCGCACCCTGGTGGAGGACCTCGGCGGCACCTTCCACCACGTCATAGGCGACGACATACCGGCCGCGCTCCTCGACTTCGCACGCGGCGTCAACGCCACCCAGATCGTCCTCGGCTCCTCGCGCCGCAAGACCTGGCAGTACGTCTTCGGGCCCGGCGTCGGCGCGACCGTCGCCCGCGACTCGGGGCCCGACCTGGACGTGCACATCGTCACGCACGGCGAGGTCGCCAAGGGGCGCGGGCTGCCCGTCGCCCGCGGGGCCCGCCTCGGCCGCTCCCGGGTCATCTGGGGCTGGCTGGTCGGCGTCGGCGGACCCGCGCTCCTGACGCTCCTGCTCGCCCACGTCGACGCCGATCTCGGCCTCGCCAACGACATGCTGCTGTTCCTGGCGCTCACGGTCGCCGCCGCGCTGGTGGGCGGGCTGCTCCCGGCGCTCGCGTCGGCGGCCTTCGGCTCGCTGCTCCTCAACTACTACTTCACGCCGCCGAAGCACCTGTGGACGGTCTCCGACAACAAGAACATCCTCGCCATCGCCGTCTTCGTGGGCGTCGCGGTGTCGGTGGCGTCCGTCGTGGACCTCGCGGCCAGGCGCACCGCGCAGGCGGCCCGGCTGCGGGCCGAGGCGGAGATACTCTCCTTCCTCGCCGGCAGCGTGCTGCGCGGCGAGACCAGCCTGGAAGCCCTCCTCGAACGCGTCCGCGAGACCTTCGCCATGGAGTCCGTGGCCCTCCTGGAGCGCGAGAGCGACACCGAGCCCTGGACCTGCGCGGGCAGCGCCGGCGACGGCCGCCCGCTGGAACGGCCCGAGGTCGCCGACGTCGACGTGCCCGTCGGCGACCACATGGCGCTCGCCCTGTCGGGCCGGGTCCTGCCCGCCGCGGACCGCCGCGTGCTCGCCGCGTTCGCCGCGCAGGCCGCCGTCGTCCTGGACCGCCAGCGCCTGCAGTCCGAGGCCGACAAGGCGCGCACCCTCGCCGAGGGCAACCGCATCCGCACCGCCCTGCTCGCCGCCGTCAGCCACGACCTGCGTACGCCCCTCGCGGGCATCAAGGCGGCCGTCTCCTCGCTGCGGTCCGACGACGTGGAGTGGTCCGAGGAGGACGAGGCCGAGCTCCTCGAAGGCATCGAGGCGGGCGCCGACCGCCTGGAGCACCTCGTCGGCAACCTCCTCGACATGTCCCGGCTGCAGACCGGCACCGTCACCCCGCTGATCCGCGAGATCGACCTCGACGAGGTCGTCCCCATGGCCCTGGGCGGGGTGCCCGACGGCAGCGCGGACCTCGACATCCCCGAAACGCTGCCCATGGTCGCCGTCGACAAGGGCCTCCTGGAGCGGGCGGTCGCCAACGTCGTCGAGAACGCCGTGAAGTACGCCCCCGACGGGGAGCCCGTCAAGGTCTCCGCCAGCGCTCTCGGCGAGCGGGTCGAGATCCGCGTGGTGGACCGGGGCCCGGGTGTCCCGGACAGCGCGAAGGACCGCATCTTCGCGCCCTTCCAGCGCTACGGTGACGCTCCGCGCGGCGCCGGAGTGGGCCTCGGCCTCGCCGTCGCCCGGGGCTTCGCCGAGGCCATGGGCGGCACCCTCGCCGCCGAGGACACCCCCGGCGGCGGCCTCACCATGGTCCTCACCCTGCGGGCGGCCGCCGGGCGGCCGCAGACCCGCTCCGAGCTCTCGGCACAGGTCACCTCGTGACCTCGAACCAGATGCCAGAAGGAACCAGATGCCAGAAAGGCAGGCAACCATGACCCGGGTGCTCGTGGTCGACGACGAGCCGCAGATCGTACGCGCCCTCGTGATCAACCTGAAGGCGCGCAAGTACGAGGTGGACTCGGCCCCCGACGGCGCCACCGCGCTGCAGGTCGCCGCCGCCCGCCACCCCGACGTGATCGTGCTCGACCTCGGTCTGCCCGACATGGACGGCGTGGAGGTCATCAGGGGCCTGCGCGGCTGGACGCGCGTCCCGATCCTGGTCCTCTCCGCCCGGCACAGCTCGGACGAGAAGGTCGAGGCGCTGGACGCGGGCGCCGACGACTACGTGACCAAGCCCTTCGGCATGGACGAGCTCCTCGCGCGGCTGCGCGCCGCCGTCCGCAGGGCGGAGCCCACCGGGCCCGGCGAGGACGACGTGATGGTCGACACCGGGGACTTCACCGTCGACCTGGCCGCCAAGAAGGTCAACCGTGACGGCCGCGACGTCCGCCTGACCCCCACCGAGTGGCACCTCCTGGAGGTCCTGGTGCGCAACACCGGCCGCCTGGTCAGCCAGAAGCAGCTGCTCCAGGAGGTCTGGGGCCCCTCGTACGGTACGGAGACGAACTACCTGCGCGTCTACATGGCGCAGCTGCGCCGCAAGCTGGAGACGGACCCGGCGCATCCGCGGCACTTCATCACGGAGCCGGGCATGGGATACCGGTTCGAGAAGTGACCGGATTATTCGCTTCAGGGGGCGTCGCAGCGGGTACTGAGCGGACATAAGCACAGATGAGCGCACCGCTTTCCGCTGTATCGGCGTACCCCGGTACGCTTCTTGCATGAGTGCTGTTCCTGGTTCCGAAAAGCCGGCGGGCCGCTTCCGGCGCATGCTCGACCGGCTCTCCTCCTCACAGGAGGACCTGGAGTCGGAGGAGCTGAGGGAGGACGCCGAGACAGCGGGCTGCGTCCGCATCGGCGACTGCCAAGACCGCCAGATAGTCACCGTTACTGGTACCTTGCGCACGGTCACTCTGCGACCACGTGCCGGGGTCCCCGCCCTGGAGGCCGAGCTGTTCGACGGGTCGGCGGCGCTGGACGTGGTGTGGCTCGGCAGGCGCTCCATCGTGGGGATAGAACCGGGGCGCAGGCTGATCGCGTCGGGCCGGATCTCGATGAGCCGGGGCCGCCGGGTGCTCTTCAACCCCAAGTACGAACTCAGACCCCTCGGACGGGAGTAGCCGGTGACGTCCCTCGACAAGCCGACGGACCACGGGAACGCGGATCAGGACGCCGATTCCCGGGCCGTGACCGAGGCAGCGCTCTTCGAAGCCTTCGGCGGCGTGCGGGGCATGGTGGAGACGGTCGTCCCCGGCCTGCTCTTCGTGACCATCTTCACGATCAACAAGGACCTGCACATGTCGGCCATCGCGGCCCTCGCGGTGTCCCTGGTGCTCGTCGTGGTCCGCCTGGTCATGAAGGACACCGTCAAGCACGCCTTCAGCGGCGTCTTCGGTGTGGTCTTCGGTGTGGTCTTCGCGATGATGACCGGCAACGCCAAGGACTTCTACCTGCCCGGCATGCTCTACACCCTCGGCCTCTCCCTGGCCTACATGATCACGACCCTCGCGGGCGTGCCCCTGATCGGCCTCATCCTGGGCCCGGTCTTCAAGGAGAACCTCTCCTGGCGCACCCGCAACCCGGGCCGCAAGAAGGCCTACGCGAAGGCCAGTTGGGCCTGGGGCCTCATCCTGCTCGCCAAGTGCGCGATCCTCTTCCCGCTGTACTGGTGGGCGGACACGACCCAGTTCGGCTGGGTCCTCGTGGCCCTGAAGATCCCCCCGTTCCTGCTTGCCGTCTACTTCACCTGGGTCTTCCTGGCCAAGGCCCCGCCCCCCATCGACGTCTTCGCGGAGATGGAAGCGGCGGAAAAGGCGGAGGAGACCCGCAAGGCGGAACGAGAGCGGGAACGCCGAGACGCTTAGGCGGAGCCCGCCGAGGGGCGCGGGGGACCGCTTTCAGGGGCGCGAGGAACTGTCTTCAGGGGCGTGAGGAACCGCGCGACGAGCGACGACGCACCCGCAGACATCGTGAGACGCAAGAAACGATGAGGGGCGACCGGGAACTTCCCGGGCGCCCCTCATCGGCATACCGTCAGCCGGTACGACCTCAGTCCCGCCGCACCGACAACAGGTCCTCCAGCTGCTCCTCCCGCGCCTGCGCCGCCACGAAGAGCAACTCGTCCCCCGCCTCCAGGGAGTCGTCCGCGGTCGGCGCGAGAACGCGCGTACCGCGGATGATCGTGACGAGCGAGGTGTCCTCGGGCCACTGCACGTCACCGACCTGCGTGCCCGCGAGGGCCGACTCGGGCGGCAGCGTCAGCTCCACGAGGTTCGCGTCGCCGTGGCTGAAGCGGAGCAGCCGCACGAGGTCGCCTACGCTCACCGCCTCCTCGACGAGCGCGGACATCAGTCGCGGCGTGGAGACCGCGACGTCGACGCCCCAGGACTCGTTGAAGAGCCACTCGTTCTTGGGGTTGTTGACGCGGGCGACGACGCGCGGGACGCCGTACTCCGTCTTGGCGAGCAGCGAGACGACGAGGTTGACCTTGTCGTCGCCGGTCGCGGCGATCACGACGTTGCAGCGCTGCAGCGCCGCCTCGTCGAGGGAGGTGATCTCGCAGGCGTCGGCGAGCAGCCACTCGGCCTGCGGGACGCGCTCGACGGAGATGGCCGTCGGCGCCTTGTCGATGAGAAGGACCTCGTGGCCGTTCTCCAGGAGCTCACCGGCGATGGAACGTCCCACCGCGCCGGCTCCGGCAATGGCGACCCTCATCAGTGACCGCCCTCCTCGGGGCCTTCGGCGAACGCCGCTTCGACCTTGTCGACCTGGTCGGTGCGCATCATCACGTGCACCAGGTCACCCTCCTGCAGGACCGTCTGCGAGGTCGGCAGCACCGCCTCGCCCAGCCGGGTGAGGAAGGCCACGCGCACGCCGGTCTCCTCCTGGAGCTGGCTGATCTTGTGCCCGATCCAGGCCGCCGACGCGTGCACCTCGGCGAGCTGCACGCCACCGGTGGGGTCGCGCCAGAGCGGCTCGGCGCCGGACGGGAGCAGCCTGCGCAGCATCTGGTCGGCGGTCCAGCGGACCGTGGCGACCGTCGGGATGCCCAGGCGCTGGTAGACCTCGGCGCGGCGCGGGTCGTAGATGCGGGCCGCGACGTTCTCGATGCCGAACATCTCGCGGGCCACGCGGGCGGCGATGATGTTGGAGTTGTCGCCGCTGGAGACGGCGGCGAAGGCGCCCGCCTCCTCGATGCCGGCCTCGCGCAGGGTGTCCTGGTCGAAGCCGACGCCGGTCACGCGGCGGCCGCCGAACCCGGCGCCCAGGCGGCGGAAGGCCGTCGGGTCCTGGTCGACCACGGCGACCGTGTGCCCCTGCTGTTCGAGGTTCTGCGCGAGAGCGGACCCGACTCTCCCGCAGCCCATGATGACGATGTGCACCTGTCCGTTACCCCGCACTCCTGGTCATCCCGCTGACCTGCGAAAACATCGTGCTCACTCTTCTCTCTCACTCTGCTGGAAACACGGGGCAACAGCGTGCGGCGTTGCCAAGAGACGAGCTTAAGCCGCAACCGGGTACACACACTCACCCGCGTGGACGCGAAAGGACCGGCGCGGGACGAGACCCGGCCGGTCAGTCGACGCTGCGGAGCAGACCCTCGACGTTCTGCAGGCGGTGGCCGAGCTCGACGAGCTGCAGGCGGTTCGCCTCCTGCTCGGACCTGGCGCGCTCGACGGCCTCGCGGTAACCCTGCATGGCCTCGGCGTACTGGCGGTCGCGTTCCTTGTTGCGCTGCGTCTGGAAGTACGCGACGGCGACGACCGCGCCGGCGAGTATCAGGAAAAAGGCGACCGGGATGATCACGTCGTCCACTAGGACGTCCCCCTTGATGAGTGCTGTTCGTCCTCGCCCGGCCGGTCCTGCCGGAGGGCGGCGACGATCGTATCCACGTTCAACCGGACGTCGAACGGCGCCAGTTCGAAGTACTTGAGCGCCTTGCCGTCGGCGGAGAGCTCCAGGCGGCCGACGACGAGACCGGCCTTCTCCATCCGCTCCAGATGCATGTAGAGCAACGGGCGGGACACTCCGAGCCGCCGGGCCAGCTCGCTGACGTACAGCTGTCCAGCGGAGAGCTCGTTGATGATCCGGATGCGCTGCGTGTGGCCGATCGCCGCGAGAAAAGCGAGTAGCTCCTCGCTGTCCATGGCCCGCCTTCGTGCTGGTCCCGAAACCTGTCAGTCAAGGCTTACGCATGACGGGATCTGCTGTCAATCCGGGTTGTCCCGGGGTTTTCC
Organism: Streptomyces sp. NPDC036815; assembly: GCF_055609205.1. Lineage (NCBI taxonomy): Bacteria > Bacillati > Actinomycetota > Actinomycetes > Kitasatosporales > Streptomycetaceae > Streptomyces > Streptomyces sp. NPDC036815. Next base: position 203,124 of record NZ_JBVJPW010000008.1, read on the forward strand.
CGGTGTCCCGGACCGCTCTCTCCCGGTCTCGAATGACAGTTGACGACTCACACATACACCTGTCAGTCTCCACTGACATGCCCTGTCAGTTTCTGCTGACACATGAAGCAAGAGGCGTCGCGACATCGATGGGGGAACGGGAATGAGAAAGCGATCGGTCACGGTGCGCGTGGCCCGCTGGAGCGCACTGCACCCGGGCCGGGCGATCACCGGCTGGCTGCTCTTCGTCGCGCTGTGCCTCGGCGGCGGGATCGCCGCCGGGATGAACAGCGCGACCTCGCAGGACTTCCGCGTGGGGGAGGCGGGCCGCGCCGAGGCGCTGGCGACCGACGGTGGTCTGCCGCTGCGGTCCACGGAACACGTACTGATACGGACCCGGTCGGGCCCGCCGGACAGGGCGGCGGCCGACGCCGCGGCCAAGGACGTCACCGCCCGGATGAAGGCCCTGCCCGAGGTCGCCTCGGTCGCGCCCCCGGTGTCCTCCGCCGACGGCCGCGTCCTGCGGGTCCAGGTGGAGCTGCACGGCTCCGAGCAGGACGACCAGAAGAACGTCCCCCCGCTCCGGGCGGAGACCGAGAAGGTGGCGAAGGCCCACCCGGACCTGGTCGTGGAGGAGACCGGCGACGCCTCCGTGAGCAAGGGCGTCGACGATCAGCGCGGCAAGGACCTGCAGTTCTCCGAGGCGATCACGCTGCCCATCACGCTGATCACGCTCGCCGTGGTCTTCGGTTCGGTCGTCATGGTCGGCGTACCCGTGCTGCTCGCCGTCACCTCGATCATGGCGACGATGGGCCTGGCGATGCTGGCCTCGCACCTGCTGCCCGACACCGGCGTCGGCATGAGCATGATCCTGCTCATCGGCATGGCCGTCGGTGTCGACTACACGCTCTTCTACCTCAAGCGCGAGCGCGAGGAGCGGGCCCGGGCGGGCGGTCGCCTCACCTCCGAGGCGCTGGTCGAGGCCGCCGCCGCGACGGCGGGCCGCGCCATCGTGGTCTCGGGGCTCGCCGTGATCGTCTCCACCACCGCGCTCTACCTGGCCCGTGACGTCATCTTCGACTCGCTGGCCACCGGCACCATCCTGGTCGTCGCCGTCGCCGTGGTCAGCTCGGTGACGGCGCTGCCCGCCCTGCTGGTCAAGCTCGGCCGCCGGACCGAGCGGCGCGCGGCCCGGCACCTGTCCAAGGGCAGGTCCACCCGCACGTACGGGGAGAAGGGGGCCGGAGAGGAGGGGACCGGAGGTCAGGGAGCGCGCGAGGAGGAGTCCGGCCGCGTCTGGAACGCCCTGCTCGCCCCGGCCCGCAAGCGCCCCGCGCTCACCCTGTGCCTCTCCGTCCTCGTCCTGCTCGGCCTCGCGCTGCCGGCCCTGAACATGAACCTCAAGAACCCGGCGCGAGACAGCTTCTCGCGTGAGATCCCCGCCATGAAGGGGTACGACCGGCTGCTCGACGCCTTCCCGGAGCTGCGCGTGCGGCACCTCGTCGTGGTGCGGGCCGACGCCTCGCGCGCCGGCGACGTGCGCGAGGCCCTGACGGAGCTGGACCGCACGGCCCGGCACGACCCGCTCTTCTCGCACGCCTCCGGTGCTCCGCTCCTGCGCTCCTCGGAGGACCGGAGGACCACCACCCTGGAACTGAACTCCGCGCACCCCACCTACTCGAAGGCCGCTGAAGTCTCGCTGGAGCACCTCCGGACCGACTACCTGCCCGCGACCGTCGGCAAGCTGCCCGGCGTGGAGACGGCCGTCACCGGCGAGGTCCCGCGCGGCGTCGACTACGTCGAGCACCAGAACCAGAAGCTGCCGCTCGTCCTCGGCTTCCTGCTCCTGATGACCTTCGCCATGACGGTGTTCGCGTTCCGCTCCGTCGTGCTCGGACTGCTCGGCGCCCTCCTCAACCTGCTCTCCGTAGGAGCCGCGCTCGGACTGCTCGTCCTCGTCTTCCAGGGTGACTGGGCGGAGGGGCTGCTCTCCTTCGACTCGCTCGGCGGCATCTCCTCGCGCGTCCCGCTCTTCCTCTTCGTGATCCTCTTCGGGCTCTCGATGGACTACCAGGTCTTCGTGGTTAGCCGGATCCGCGAGGCCGCCCTGAACGGCGTGCCCACGCGGCAGGCGGTCCTCGACGGCATCGCCTCCTCCGCCAAGGTCGTCACCAGCGCGGCGATCGTCATGGTCACCGTCTTCGCGAGCTTCGTGATGCTGCACATCCTGGAGATGAAGCAGATGGGCTTCGTCCTCGCGGCGGCCGTCCTGCTCGACGCCTTCGTGATTCGCGTCATGATCCTGCCCGCGGCGCTGCTCCTCCTCGGGCGCGCCACCTGGTGGCCGTCCGGCGCGATCCGCCGCGCCGAGGCCCGGCTCGCGCAGCGGTACGAGGCTCCGGCCCACGCTGCGGCGCACGCCCCGGGGCCCGCTTCGGCCCGCGTTACGGGCCCCTCTCCGGGGCATTCACCCTGGCAGGAGGAGGAGCGCAGGATCGCACGGGGCCGATAACCGGTGCAGTTGGGGGTGGTGGGTGGGCGCGCCCCCGTTCGAACGCTTACGATCCTCTGCGTGTCCAAACTGACCGACGTGCCCAAACGGATCCTCATCGGGCGCGCACTGCGCAGTGACCGGCTCGGAGAAACGCTCCTGCCGAAGCGCATCGCACTCCCCGTCTTCGCGTCCGACCCACTCTCGTCCGTGGCGTACGCGCCGGGAGAGGTCCTCCTGGTCCTCTCCATCGCGGGTGTGTCGGCCTACCACTTCAGCCCGTGGATCGCCGTCGCGGTCGTCGTGCTCATGTTCACGGTCGTCGCTTCGTACCGACAGAACGTGCGCGAGTACCCGAGCGGCGGCGGCGACTACGAGGTCGCCAACACCAACCTCGGCCCCAAGGCCGGACTCACCGTCGCGAGCGCCCTGCTCGTCGACTACGTCCTGACCGTGGCCGTGTCGATCTCCTCGGGCATCGAGAACCTCGGCTCCGCCGTCCCGTTCGTGGTCGAGCACAAGGTGCTCTGCGCGGTGGCCGTCATCGTCCTCCTCACGCTGATGAACCTGCGCGGCGTGAAGGAGTCCGGAAAGCTCTTCGCCATCCCGACGTACGTCTTCGTGGCGGGCGTCTTCATCATGATCGCGTGGGGCGCCTTCCGCGGCATCGTCCTGGACGACACCATGCGGGCGCCCACCGCGGACTACGAGATCAAGCCCGAGCACCAGGGCCTGGCCGGTTTCGCGCTCGTCTTCCTGCTGCTGCGGGCCTTCTCCTCGGGCTGTGCGGCGCTCACCGGCGTCGAGGCGATCAGCAACGGCGTACCGGCGTTCCGCAAGCCGAAGTCCAAGAACGCCGCCACCACGCTCGCGCTCATGGGCGGCCTGGCCGTCACGATGTTCTGCGGCATCATCGCGCTCGCCATGATGACCAAGGTGCGGATGGCGGAGTTCCCGGGGAAGGACCTCTTCCACAACGGCGTCCCGGTCGGCTCGGACTACGTCCAGAACCCGGTGATCTCCCAGGTCGCCGAGGCGGTCTTCGGCCACGGCAGCTTCCTCTTCATGGTCCTCGCCGCGGCGACCGCGCTGGTGCTCTTCCTCGCGGCCAACACCGCGTACAACGGCTTCCCGCTGCTCGGCTCGATCCTGGCGCAGGACCGTTACCTGCCGCGCCAGCTGCACACCCGCGGCGACCGCCTCGCGTTCTCCAACGGCATCGTGCTGCTCGCGGGCGCGGCGGCGCTCCTCGTCGTGATCTACGGCGCGGACTCCACGCGGCTGATCCAGCTCTACATCGTCGGCGTCTTCGTCTCCTTCACGCTCAGCCAGATCGGCATGGTCCGGCACTGGAACCGCCACCTGGCCAGGGAGAAGGACCAGACGAAGCGCCGCCACATGATCCGCTCGCGCGCGATCAACACGTTCGGCGCGTTCTTCACGGGCCTCGTCCTGGTCGTCGTCCTGGTCACCAAGTTCACCCACGGTGCCTGGGTCGCGCTGCTCGGCATGTGCATCTTCTACGCGACGATGACGGCGATCCGCCGCCACTACGACCGCGTGGCCGAGGAGATCGCCGCCCCCGACACCCCGGGCGACGAGAGCGTGCGCCCCTCCCGCGTCCACTCCATCGTCCTGGTCTCCAAGATCCACCGCCCGACGCTGCGCGCCCTCTCGTACGCGAAGCTGATGCGCTCGCACGACCTCGAGGCGCTCAGCATCAACGTCGACCCGGCGGAGACGAAGGCACTCAAGGAGGAGTGGGAGCGCCGCGGCATCACGGTCCCCCTGAAGGTCCTCGACTCGCCGTACCGCGAGATCACCCGCCCGGTCATCGAGTACGTCAAGAACCTGCGCAGGGAGAGCCCGCGCGACGTCGTCAGCGTGATCATCCCCGAGTATGTGGTGGGCCACTGGTACGAGCACCTGCTCCACAACCAGAGCGCCCTGCGGCTGAAGGGCAGGTTGCTGTTCACGCCCGGCGTGATGGTGACGTCCGTCCCCTACCAGCTGGACTCCTCCGAGGCCGCGAAGAAGCGGGCCCGCAGGCGTTCGGAGTGGAACGCGCCGGGTGCGGTGCGGCGGGGCCCGGTGGGTTCGGCCGAGAAGCCGCGGCGCCCCAAGGAGCAGAACAAGAAGGAGCAGGGCAAGAAGGAGCAGGGCAAGAAGGAGCAGGGCGAGAGGGAGCCGAGCAAGAAGGCGTGACGGCTGATGTCTGACGGCTGTCGCCTGATGCCTGATGCCTGATGCCTGACGTCTGACGGCCGTCGCCTGATGTCTGAGGTCCGATGTCTGACGCCTGCCCCTGCGGCTCGTGGTGAGCGGCCGGACGACACCCACGTAGACTGGTGGGCTGTTGTCCGGCCGTTCCCCTTTTACGTTGTGGAGTCACCCCGCCATGCAGGCAGAACCGAAGAATCCGCAGGCGGGGAACTCGCTGGTCGGCCAGGAGTACGAGGTCGAGATCGGCCCCGTCGCGCACGGCGGCCACTGCATCGCCCGTACGGCCGAGGGCCAGGTCCTCTTCGTACGGCACGCGCTGCCCGGCGAGAAGGTCGTCGCACGCGTGACCGAGGGCGAGGAGGGCGCACGCTTCCTCCGTGCCGACGCGGTCACGGTCCTCGACGCCTCCAAGGACCGGGTCGAGGCCCCGTGCCCCTACGCGGGCCCCGGCCGCTGCGGCGGCTGCGACTGGCAGCACGCGAAGCCGGGCGCACAGCGCCGCCTCAAGGGCGAGGTCATCGCCGAGCAGCTGCAGCGCCTCGCGGGCCTGACCCCCGAGGAGGCGGGCTGGGACGGCACGGTCATGCCGGCGGAGGGCGACAAGCTCCCGGCGGGCGAGGTCCCGTCCTGGCGCACGCGCGTGCAGTACGCGGTGGACGCCGACGGCAACGCGGGCCTGCGCCGCCACCGCTCGCACGAGGTCGAGCCGATCGAGCACTGCATGATCGCGGCGGAGGGCGTCTCGGAGCTGGGCATCGAGCAGCGCGACTGGTCGGGCATGGCGTCGATCGAGGCGATCGCGGCGTCGGGCTCCCAGGACCGCCAGGTGATCCTCTCCCCGAAGCCGGGCGCGCGGCTCCCCATCGTCGAACTGGACAAGCCGGTATCGGTGATGCGGGTCGGCGAGAAGGACGGCGGCACCCACCGTGTCCACGGCCGCCCCTTCGTCCGCGAACGGGCCGACGGCCGCACGTACCGCGTCGGCAGCGGCGGCTTCTGGCAGGTCCACCCGAAGGCGGCGGACACCTTGATGCTGGCCGTCATGCAGGGCCTCACCCCCCGCAAGGGCGACACGGCCCTCGACCTCTACTGCGGCGTCGGCCTCTTCGCCGGCGCGCTGGCCGACCGCGTCGGCGAGAAGGGCGCGGTGCTCGGCATCGAGTCCAGCAAGCGCGCGGTGGAGGACGCCCGCCACAACCTGGACGCGTTCGACCGCGTCCGCATCGAACAGGGCAAGGTCGAATCGGTCCTCCCGCGCACGGGCATCACGGAGGTAGACCTGATCGTCCTGGACCCGCCGCGCGCGGGCGCGGGCAAGCAGACGGTGAAGCACTTGGCAGGGCTGGGCGCGCGACGGATCGCTTACGTGGCGTGCGATCCGGCGGCGTTGGCGCGGGATTTGGGGTACTTCAAGGAGGGCGGGTATCGGGTGCGGACGCTTCGGGCGTTCGATTTGTTTCCGATGACGCATCATGTGGAGTGCGTGGCGATTCTGGAGCCCGCCGAGAAGGGCCGCTGACCTGCTTTTTTGCCTTTCAGGTGGTTAGCTCGATCTGTTTTCGCTCGCGGAATACGTCGACTGAGGTTCGCTTGTGCAGAACGCTCTGAGCTGCGGGTTCAACCGAGACCGTGGCCCGACCGGGCCACGAAGGACGGCGTCGTGGTCCGGGGTCTTGAGTGGCTTGGTATCACCTCGCCACCCAGATACCAGTCCGGTATCATTCCAGTATGGCGATGACACTCCGACTTCCCGACGACCTTGACGCGAAGCTCACCAAGCGAGCTCGTCGGGAGGGTCGCAGCAAGCAGGAGCTTGCCATCGAGGCCATCCGTGACGCCCAGGACCGGGCTGAGCTGAAGGTCGATGACGTCCTGGCTGAGCTGATGGACAGCGATGCGGAGATCCTGGACTACCTGAAGTGACCCAAGTGCGCTACATCCATATCGACGAGATCCTGGCCATCGCTCGCACGGTCAACGATACCGAGCACAGCGTGCGTGACATGGGACTTTTGGTGTCAGCGATCGAACGGCCCCGGACGAACGTGTTCGGGGCCGAGCTGTATCCCACGCTGCACGAGAAGGCGGCGGCACTGCTGCACTCCGTCGCTCGCAATCACGCGCTGATCGACGGCAACAAGCGCACCGCCTGGCTTGCCATGCGAGTCTTCCTGCGGTTCAACGGCGTCAGCGCCAGTACCGCCCCGCCACCCGTCTCCGTGGCTGGCCCGTTCGTCGAGGAAGTCGCGCAGGACAACATCGATGTACCGGCTATTGCCAAGCGCCTGTCGGCCTGGTTCCCCGTTTCCTGACGTTCGACGTCGTGGGTACGGGACGGAATGAGGTTCTGGGAGCGGTGCTCGCTTCTGGCAGTCCGTCGGGGGACTGACCCGTTCGTTCAGCGGGTGGATTCGTCTGCTTTCGCGAGATGGGGCAGCGTCCGCTCGGCGCGAGAATGGCGTCCCACGCGCCTTCCTGTTTGGGCTGCAGCAAGGTCCGCATTGGCTACGGCGGTCTCCTCCCAACCAACACCCGCTCCTGCTTTCCCAGCGGTCACGGAACGCGCTGTCCGTGCCCTCGCGCCCTCCGTGCGCACTGAGCCGGTCCTCTCGCCTCCAACAAGCTGTGTCTGCGGTATCCACCATCCACGTCCACAGCTTGAAGGGGGGACAAGGTGCCGGAGGAATGGATACGGGCTGTTGTGACGGACTTTGGATCCGAGTGCAGGAAGCGTCTGCCGGGCCGTTCTGATCCGCGCCCCGGCCGGGCGCGGCGATCATGACGCGGGCGCCGAAGCGTGCGTCGACGGCTCACCGGCAGGTTCGGGGTTGACGGGCGTGCTCGCCGTAGCTCGGGTCGGTGATCGCCGGCGGGTTCACGAACTGGCCGACGCGCGCGGGCTGTCGGACGCCGAACCGCTCGGCGAAGAAGGAGGGCATCCCTTCGCCCTCCGATTGCCGAGCAGCCGTGGAGAACCGTGCGGCGCACGTCGGCGGCCAACGGCCCGTCGTAGGAGGCAGGGCCGTGCGGCTCCGTGGCCGATGCCACGGAGCCGCACGGTGGTTACCGTCAGAAGCCGACGCTCGGGTCGTCCGTGTCCTCTTCCGGGTCCACGCTGTACAGCGGGCGGTCCTCGATCCCCAGGGCGCGCATCAGCTCGTTGGTCGGAATCCTGTACCTACGTCCGATGCGGAGGACGGGGCAGGGGAACTCGTGCGCGCGGATCAGCCGGTACGCGGTCGACGAGTCGATTCCGAGTGCTCGGGCCGCCGTGCGCAGGTCTACTGCGACGGGCAGGTCGAACATCTCCGTGAAACTGAGGCGGCCCTCTGCCGGATCCTTCACCCTCGCCTCCCTGCAGGGCGGACCGGCCGGATGTCCGCGCGGCGCCCGGGCCGTCGCCTCTTCCCGGGGCTGTGACCCGCCGAGCGGTCCTGCGACCCGTCGTCGGTGTCGATGAAGATTCCCTGTCGGCGCAGATGCTCCGGGCGCACCCGGAAACGCAGCGGTGCGCACAGTCCCTCCGGGCCGTCCGGACGGTCGACCCGTACGTCCAGGCTCTCCGCCGCCGGAGCGTCCGCCTCCTCGCCGGCCGCAGTGAGAGCGTGCTCCTCGGTGATGCGTTCGATCTTGGTGGAAGGAAGCTCCCGCAGCCCTTCCCGGGCGAGATGCCACGCTCTGGCGCGCGCCGCGTGCAGCAGGGAGGAGTCCGTGAGACAGCTCGCGCCGTCCCGATCCGCCAGCTTCTCCAGGAGAGCCAGGACCATCTCGGCCTCCACGTCCGACCGGTCGGCCCGCAGGCGCGTGCAGACCCGGTGGACCGTCCCGGTCAACCGGGGCAGGGCCAGCCAGATCGCCAGGAGTTTCCCCCTGCTGTCAGGAGTCAAGTCGCTCTGCGCCGTGCGGATGACCTCCTTCCAGACCGCGGTGGCGAAATGCGGGTCGGAGCCGGGGCCGTACAAGGCCTCGTGCGTCTCGGCGGCGGTCAGCCGGACCGGAACAGCCTCGTCGGCGTCCGCGGGGACGAGCACGAAGACCGCGTCACTGGTCCGGGGATCGTCGAAGTGCCGCCTCACCGAGGCGAACGCACTGCTGTGCGGTGGATACATCAGGAAATGTCCTCTCTTCGAACTGCGGGAACCCGAGTCCGGAGGTGCTGGAGATACCGAGATGCTGGACGAGGTGGGTCCATTGGTGGGGACGTACCGCCTCATATCTGCGTCAAGCGGAGGCGAGTCCCACCAGCCTCACTTTGATGCGTGAGCATGCGGTAGTGGTCTTCTCGACCAGGTAACGCCGCCGCCTTTGACCACGAGCGTGTGACAAGCGCGGCAGCGAGGCCGCGAGCTCGCCGGTGACGAAGTTCGTGAGGCTGGTGGGTGCCCGTACAGAACGGGCACCCACGAACTGTTGCGCTTAGGCGGTCTCGGAGGACGAGGTGTCCGGCGCCTCGGTGGGCGGGGTCGCCGGGGTGGTGTCCTCGGTCCGGACGGCCGCCCGCCGGCGGCGGCTCGGCGGCCAGTCGGGGGACTGGCGCAGACGGGCTGCCCGGCGGTTGCGCTGACGGCTGTTCATCGGGTTCGCGGTTCCTCTCTGATGAGTTGATGGATGACTAAGCCGCCGTTTCGTGCTTCTGCGAGCGGCTGGTGCCATCGTGCCCGGGGGTGAAGCGGGGCCGCAGAACGAAAACTGAGGGATAACTGAGTCCCCGGGGGGCGTGAAGAAGCAAGCGCGTGTGAAGCGGCACAGCGCGGCGTACAGATGAAGGGGCGCCGTCGAGGGGCCGGACCACTGACTGCGGCGCGGTGAGGGGGAGGGCGATGGAGGGGTACGTGCTGGGCCCGGTGCGAGCCGAACAGGACGGCGGCAGGAGGGTGGTTGAAGGGTCGAAGGTGGCGGCCCTGTTCGCGCTCCTGGTGACCTCGCCAGACTGCCGATGTAAGAGGAAGGACATAGCCGAAGTCCTCTGGGAGGGCGTCGAGGACGTCGGCGATCTGGTTAACCGCGTCGTTGCCGACCTGCGGAAGCGGCTGGGTCAGGAGTCCGTGCCCCATAGCGGCAAGTCGGGATACTGCACGCTCCGCGTGCCGGTGGGAGACGTCGACCTGCTCCGTTTTCGCGAGAAGGTGAAGCAGGCTGAGGGACTGACCTGCAAAGCGCAGTTCGAGCTGCTCGGCGCGGCCTTGGAGGAGTGGGACGGCGAGAGCGAACCACTGCACGGACTGTCCGAGACCGGCTTCCACTTGCGTCGGGAGGAGCTACGGGCCGAGTTGATGGCCGCCGTGTACGCCCGGCTGGACGCAGCCTACAAGTCCAGGGAGGTCAAATGGCTGCGCGAGGAGACGGAGAAATGGTTCGAGCGCGCGCCGGAATTGCCCCAGATTTTTCGGTTCTACCTGCTTGCCCACGCAGACCTGCCGGAGTCCCAACGTGAGCGGCTCATCGAGAAGTGGGAGAAGCGCAACGGAAAAGCGGATGTCGATGTACGGAGCGCCATTGCCCAGGTCCGGGGAGGGAGCCGCCGGCCGGGTGGGGCGCTCCTGCCCCCCGTTCCCGACCAGTTACCCGGCGGCAGGCGCAAGCCGATCGGGCAGGACGAGCTGATCGGCGACCTATTCGAGGCCGTGTGCGAGGAACAGGATGCCGGCAATCTGGCACTGGTCCTGATCAGCGGCATGGCGGGTGTCGGGAAGACCACGGTGGCCGAGAACCTCGCCGGTCGGCTGCGGGAGCGGTTTCCCGACGGGGTGCTGCGCGGCGAACTGAACGGATTCGCCGACGGAGACGTGCGGCCCGCCGAACCGGATGAGGTCCTGGACGGCTTTCTGGCCGCGCTGCCGCCCTACACCACGGTGACCGGAACGGAGAGCAAGAGCAACGCGCTGCGGTCGGCGCTGGCCCACCGGTCGGTGCTCATCGTCCTCGACGACGCGCTCAGCGCCCAGCAGGTGCTGCCGCTGCTTCCCGGAGACGGTACTTGCGTCGTGATCGTCACCAGTCGTAACGATCTCCTGCGGCTGCGGTCCGAGAGAAGGGTGCTGTTCCGCAAGATGGAGCCGCTGCACGAGGCGGACGCCTTGGAGGTACTCCAGGAGAAAGTGTCGGCCGAGGACCGGGCCAAGCACGCCGTGCCCTTTAGCAAGCTGGTCCATCTCTGCGGTCGGCTGCCGTTGGCCCTCGTGGTGGTGGCCCGGCTCCTGGAGGTCGGTGCGCGTCCGCTGCACACCCTCCCTGCCTTGGTGCGGGAGATGGAGAAGGAGCTGGAGCGGGCGAAGCTGGACACCCTGGACCTGCCCGAGCACGAACTGTCGGTCCGCGCCGCGCTCAACTGCTCCGTGCGCGTGCTGAATGAGGAAGCCCGGCTGCTGCTGTGGCAGCTCGCCGTTCACCCCGGGCCCAGTGCTTCCTGGGAGGCGGTGATGGATCTGGGACGGGCAGTGGACGAAGGGACGCGTACCGACCGGGCCCTGGTGGACCTCGTGGCGGCGAACCTGGTGGAACATCACGGCGACCGCTACGGGCTGCACGACCTTGTGCGAGCCTTCGCCCTACGGCACGTGCGGCCGGTGCCGGACGGAGAGAACGCGGAGATCGAGCGGGCGACCGTACGACAGGTGCTGGAACACCAGCTGCACAACGTCCGCGCCTGCGACCGGGTGCTCGACCGTGAACGCACCCTGCCCACTGGCGAGCCCGGAGCGGTCAGGGTCACCGACCCCGCGGACCTCGCGGAGGCGATGGCGTTCCTGGACGAGGAGTACGCCACCGTCCAGCGAGGCATTCACTTGGCGATCAATCGGCGTATCAACCAGTACGTATGGCTGCTTGCGATGGCCCTGGTCATCTACCAGTGGCGCCGCCGCCTGCTCGATGATGCGCGGCAGAACCTCCGGTACGCCGCCGAGGCGGCGGAAACCGTCGCCGGCCCGGTCGATTGCGCCATGGTCTACCGGTCGCTGGCAGGGACCCACTGGCGGCTCGGTGAGTACGACTTGGCCGTGGGCAACCTGCGCAGGGCCGTCCGGCTCAGCGAGGAGGACCGCAGCACGGAAGGCCGGCTGAGTCTGGCCCGTACGCTGCACCGGCTCGGACTCACCCTGCGCAAGCAGGGCGACCGGACGGGAGCGGAGGAAGCGCTCGGCCGCGCACTGGCGTTGTGCCGGGAGGTGTCCGACCGGATCGGGGAGGCGGCTGTTCTGAACGTCCTCGGCGCGATCGACCTCGACCGGGGCGAGCACGAGCAGGCACTCCGTCGGTGCGCCGACGCCCTGGGCGTGGTGGAGCGCACGACGGAGCGCAGCGGCCTGGCCGATGTGCTGTTCACCCTGGCCAAGGTGCACCTGGCCCGTTCCGACCGGGACGAGGCCATCACCCTGTATCGGCAGGCCTCCGACATCTACCGCGAACAGGAGAACTGGCCCAACGAGGACAAGGTACGGATGCTCTTCGCTGATGTCCTGGTGTCCGCCGGCGACACCGACGCGGCGGTGCGGGAGCTGGAGAGAGTCATCGTGCTGCGTGAGCTGATGGACGGTGAGGGGGTGCGGGAGGCCCGAGAGCGGCTGGAAGGGCTGAGGTGACCCGCCCGGTCGGCGGCCGTCGGCTCACCGTCAAAGCCGGGGCGGATGCGTGCGGTAGTACTCGGTCGGGTCCGGACGCAGGGGCTTCGATGGCCGTTGCGAGCCGAGCTGGGGTAGGTAGCAGCGGAGCCGATCGAACACTTCACGGACATCCGCGGGGCGCTCCGCCGCCTTCCACCGGATCATCCACAGCGCCAGGGAGGCGAACTCCGGGGGTAGTTTGGCGAGCCGGTCGGCCGGCAGCACCGGGGTGCCCTCTTCCGCCCGCTCGTCCTGTCCGCCATAGGGCAGGCGCATCACGGTCATCTCCAGCAGGATGCAGCCGAGTGCGAAGATGTCCGCTTGCCGCGTCAGACCTGACGGGCACGCGTCGGACTGCTCGGGGGAGGCCCAGCCGCGCGTGCCGCGTGCGTATTCCGTCTCCTGATCCGCCACGACCGCGTGGCCCATGTCAATGAGTCGGAGACGGCCGTCCGGCTGCACGATGACGTTCTCGGGCTTGAGATCGCAGTGCACCAGATTCCGGTCGTGGACTTCTGCCAGAATTTCGCACAGTTGGCCGATGACGGCCGCGACGGTCCCAGGTTCCTTAACGGGCAGGGCCGCCGACAGGACCTTCTGCAGTTGGTGCCCTTCGACAAATTCCATGACCAGGCACCGGCGTCGCCGGTGTGTCCCCGTGACGATGACTTCGGGAATCGCCTGGATTCCCGTCAGCATCATCATGCGTGATCCCTCTTTGAGGAGTTCATCGCCGGCCCAGTGGAAATCGCTCTCGGGTCCGAGGTCCCGGGCCTTCTGCAGCTTCAACGCCACCTTCTGCCCGCTGCTGCGGTCACGCCCGAGGAAAAGGTCGCCCTGGCCGCCGTCGCCGACCATGTCCAGCACTTCGTAGCGCTTCTCCACATCGCCGATCTCCTCGATCTCCCTCATGGCCGTCCACCTTTCCTCCCTACGGAAATGGAGCATGAAATGTCGCAGCCATGGCTGCCCCCCGACGGGGTGACCCGCACCTCCGAAGTCATCACGGTATCCGCCGGAATGTTCAAGGGGGGAGAATTCCGATGCCCCGCCGCCGACGCTCTCAAGACCCGCGGTTACCACACCGCCGACCCCGTACCGCGCCGCCGTGAGCGGCTGGAGCACTTCACCCTGGGTCCCTTCATGGCTGCCTGCGACATCCGTTCGGGGCCTGCCGGCCGCCCGCCCCGGACACGTACCGGGCCTCTGCACGACGGTCTGCGGACCTGGTCGGAGCACGGCGTGAAGATGTACGAGGCGGCCTTCCCCCTCGACCCGGAACGCCCCCTGCACGAGGTGCCCGAGCCGTGGACGTACCGATACCGGCCGTCCGGTCCCGACCCGCGCGACGCCCAGGAGTACCGCCTCACCGTGTGGGGCCGCTGCCTGGCCTCCCCGGACGGTGCCTACCGCGAACTTCGTCTGCCCGTGCACCGCCTGCGGGACCTGCCGCCCGAGGGGTTCACCGCGGCCGTCGCCCTGGTGCTCGCCGAGGGCACCCCCGGACCTCCGCCGGAGCACGTACGGATCGCGGAGTTCGCGCTCTTCGACGGAGGTACGCGTGAACTCTTCGCGGGAAGCCGGGAAGAGGCGCGCGTCCGGTACCGCGAACACGGCCCCGCCGCCCTGGCCGGGGTACTGGACGGACGGGAATACCGCCCGGGGTCCGCCTGTGGTGGATGCCCCTACCTGTCGGTGTGCCCGGCCCTGCGCACAGCGCCCGGACTGCTGGGCATCGAGGCGCACGACCGGCCCCGCCGCACCTGGTCGGTCACCAACGGGCGGGCCTACCGAGCTTGCCCGGCGCGTGACCACATGCGCCGACTGCACCTGCCCACGGCGGGCTCCGTCGAACGCGAGGTGACGGCCGAGCGCGGCCGGGCGCTGCACGCCTACCTCGCCGAACGGCACGCCCACGGATCGCCTCGGCCCTGCACGGTCGAGGTCCCCGAGGAGTGGGTCCCGGAGGGATTCGACCTGCCCGCACACGAACGCGCACTCGGTGCCCTGCTGTTGCGGCGGCACGCCGCGGTCTGTCCGCTGCGGTACGTCGTGGACGGTACGGATGTGCGGACCGAACCCCGGGTGGTGCGGCACGACACAGCCGCCGACGTGGTGGTCCTGGCCGCGCCCGACCTGCTCTACCGGGATGCCGGGTCATGGGTGTGGCGCGAGACCAAGACCTCCGTCACCGATCGGCGGTCCGACCGCCCCCTGCTGGAGCGTTATCCGCAGTTGGCTCTGGCCGTCGTGCTGATCGCCCGCGGTGACCTGGGCGGTGATCCGTTCCGCGCGCGGGTCGAGCTGGAGGTGCTGCGCCCCGGCGGCGCCGACCTGGAGACCATCGATCCCTTCGCCCCGGCCAATCGGGTCACCGCCGAGAAGGTACTGCGGGCGATGGTGGCCGACTGGCACGGGGACGACCAGTACGTGGCCCGGCCCGGACGCTCCTGCGAGCGGTGCGAAGTGGCCCGCTGGTGCACGGCGTCGTCCGTCAGCGAGGCCGCGGCATGAGGGCGGGGTCGGTCGGCCGGGCCGATCGGCCGGACGCCGGCGAGGCGCCCGAGGGCGTGGGCAGCGACCTCTTCGGCGAACTCGCCCGCATGGTGGCGGCTCTCTCCGAGGTCCAAGGGCTCCGCTCCTTCACCCTGCCCTATCCCGGCCTCGCCCAGCGGGCGCTGGATCACACGGTGATGCGCTGCCTCGATGCGGGGGAGGCGCCGCCGAGGAGTCTTCCGGAGCTGTGGGAGTGGTGCCGGACCAGGCCGTCCGACGACCCACTCTTCGCGGTCCCCTCCTCCCTGGTCTCGCCGGGCACCACGCTGGTGCACCGGGTCGGCCGGATGCCGACCCGGTCGTGTCTCGAGGTGGCCTCGCACGGACCGGACGGAGGCGTGGCGGGCCACGCCCGCGCGTTCCTCGGGGACCTGCACGCGCGGAGTGGAACGGAGGAGCGCTACCGGCAGTGCCGGGCGTTCCTGGCGCGTCACCCGGCCGTCCACCAGCAGGACCGCTTCGCGCCGGGTTGGGACAGGGCGGTCTGGAGCCGGGTCAAGAGCCTCTACAGTCCGTTGCCCGAGTTCTTGCTCGTCGACGGAGACTTCCTGTACTGCCCCTCGTGCAGGCTCCCCGTGCTGCCCCGTGACAGTGCCGTGCCCGTACCCGGACCGTCCGGCTCCGGCGCGGAAGTGTGGTGCGAGGGGGAGGACTGCCCGCGTGACGCCCCTCCGCGGCTCATCCGTGAGCCGGACCAGGCGTGGATCCTGCAGCGCTCGCTGCGGTGGTACCTCGTACTGCCGCACCGCACCGACGAAGCCGCCCGGGAGGCACTGGAGCACGCCGGAGTCGCGTACGAGACCCTGCCTGGACTTCTGCCCGCTTACCGGCTCAGGGACACCGGCCCCCGCATCGTGGACATCCAGGTGTACGACCGCCTGCAGCCGGCGCTCCTCGCAGCCCATCTCACCGACAACACACCCCTCGCGGACCGCACCCTCGTTGTGGTCCCCGACGCGCTCGCCGGACGGGACAGTTACCGGCAGGCCTTCACCGACGCCCTTCCCGCGCTCTTGCGGGACCGGCTGGTGCTCACCACCCCCATGGACCTCGTGCCCGACCTGGGACGGGCCCGGCGAGAGGAGAAGGGCGATGCGTAGCCTCACCCCGCCGTTGACCGACGTGTTCAACGCGCTCAAAGCATTTCTGGGGTCCTCCGTGCCCCAGCCCGCGCTGGAAGCCCTCTGCCAGGTCGAACTCGGCCTGTACCTCCAGCAGAAGATGATGCCGGGCAGCCCCGCGGGCAGCGCCTGGGTGCTGTTCAGCGGGTACGGGTTCGCCGAGGCGCACCGGGCACCGCTGCCATCCGATGCGGCGAAGACCCTGCGTATCGCCAGGTACTCGCTGTGGACGCTGCGCCGGAGCCGTACCTGGCTCGAGGCGCTGGACACCTACCAGAGGTTCGACCCCAGGGTGCGCGCCTACGACGTACCGGACGCCGAGACACCCGCTGCCCGCCGCGACCTCTCCGTCGCCGGCGACCGCTTCTCCGTCTACGAGCAACTGCTGCGTGCTGCACCGCCGCTGGCGGGCAGGCGCCTGCCGGTCGCGGGTCAGGGCCCGCACGCCTTCCCCGTCAGTCGCACCATGGCCGTCGTCGACCTGCCGCCGGTCCCCAGCATCCCCCTCGTCGCCCACGACATGGACCTGGAACCGGCCGGCGGCGGCGAGCCCTTGATCTTCACCAGGGAGGACCTGGAGCGCACGGCGGGGGAGATGGACGCCCAACACGCTCGCTCCGGCAAGGGCCGGGCACCACGGTGGCTGGAGCGGCTACGGTCGTTCGACCTGTCCACCAAGGAGAACGGAACCTTCCACAAGGCGAGGAAGGACAAGGACGAGGACTTCGCCTTCACGGTCGATGGCATTCAGCACCTGCTCGGTATCGTCGGCGCAGGCAAAAGCACACTGCGCGACATCATTGCCGTCCATCTCGCCAAGCTGGGCAAGCGCACCACCATCGTCGTCACCGATGTCGCGGAGGTGCTGAAGCTCGTCCGGCTCTACGACCTCTACACCGACGGCGCCGCTGCACCAGTGCTCGGCTCTTCCGGCCGTGAGCGGCACGCCCAGCGGCTGCACCGCCGACTGGCGGGCCGGGGCGAGCACCGACTGCTCGCCCACGACGACCCCGCCTTCGCCTACCTCGGCACGTCCTGTCTGCTCAACGTCAGACGGCAGGGCGCCACATCGACGACCGAACCACTCGCCTACGGCGAGGCACCCTGCTCCCGGCTCCGGCCCCCATCAACCTTGCGCCGTGACCGGAGCGACGGACGGTACTCCGAGTGGCAGAAGAGGGCTACGAGCTGCCCGTACTGGTCCGTCTGCCCCCGTCACCACGGAGCCCGCACGCTGGTCGACGCCTCGATCTGGGTGGCCACGCCGGCCGGACTGATCGATGCCGAGCCGCCCCGACCCCAGAACGGCGAGCGCATCCGCTTCCTCGAACTCGCCTGCCGCCGCAGTGACCTCGTGATCATCGACGAGGCCGACCGTGTCCAGATGCAGCTCGACCAGACCTTCGCACCCGCCGTGGTCCTCGCCAGCGACGAGGACAAGGGCTTCATCGACCAGTTGAGCCGGCACAAGATTCGGGAACTTGCGGCAGGCGGACGCACCCAGCTCTCCGAACGGGACGTCGAGACCTTCGCCGCCGCCCTCAACACCGCAGGCGCGGCCACCGACCGGCTGTACGCGATGCTGGTCGCCGGGTACGAGCTGCGCAAGTGGGTGCGGACGGGCTACTTCAGCGCCTGGACGCTCCAGATGGGGCTCCTCGACGAACGCTACGAACTCCCCGACGACAGCGGCCCCGACCACCCTCATCACGCCCCCCGAGAGGCTCTCGGGAAACTGCTCGACGCGTTCCGTGACAACCCCTTCGGTGACCGTCACCGCAGGACGGAGGAGGACTTCAGCCGGTTGACCGCCCTCCTCAACGAACTGCTCCACACCGGCAACCCGGAGAACACCCGGCGCCGCCTCACCGAGGTCATGGACGAGGTCTTCGCCATCGACCCGCAGTACATGACTGCCCGGCAGCGGAAGTACCAAGAGGCGTACGACAAGTGGCGGCGCGAGGAGGAGGAACAGGAGAAGAAGCGCGGACGCCGCAGGAAGCCCAAGCCTCCGCCCCAGACTCCCGATGAATGGCGGAAGCAACTCGCGGAGCGCTTCGAGTTCACACTGTTGCTCAGCGCCCTGGAACCGCGGCTCGCCATGATCAACGCCATGTGGCCCCGCGTCGAGGCCGCCCTCAGCCTGGGCTTCAACACGATGTACCGTCGGCCGCCTGACTACGGCCCGATGGTGCCCGAGGCCCCGATGGGCAATGTGCTCGGCTTCCAGTTCCGGGTCCCGGGTGAAGACAAGGGCGGAGTCCGCAGTGGCGAACTGACCTTTTTCCGGTGCAGCGGCGTCGGACGGGAGCTGCTGCGCACCATCCCCGATCTCACCTCCGTCGACGACAGGCCCGGTGCCCACTTGCTGCTCATGTCGGGCAGCAGCTGGGCGGGCGCGTCCAGCCGCTACCACGTCTGCGTCCCGGTCGGTGTGGTCATCGAACCGCCGACCGAGGTGACCGAACACATCGCCAACGAGAGCTCCATGCGCTTCGAGTTCATCGACGACGGCGACGAGAAACTGCGCATGTCCGGAACCCATCCGGACGACCGCCCGGAGAAGTTGCGCCGTATCGCGTGCCATCTAGGTGAGGGCGGAGACGAGTACGAGGTCACTGAAGGTGGGCCGCTCCAGCAGGAGTTGCTCTCTCTTCCTCCAGGGCGCGACCAGATCCTTCTGCTGGTCGGCAGCTATGCCGAGGCACGTGTGGTGGCCGACACACTGCACAACCTCAACGTCCGCTGGCACAACAAGGTGCTGTGCCTGGTGTCGGACGACGAGGAGATCACCGCGGAGGACGAGGCGCCGTCCGCCTACCACGCCCGATCACTGCGCCGGGGCGACGTCGAGCACCTGAAGGACCTCGAGGCGGACATCCTGGTGGCGCCCCTGCTCGCGCTGGAACGCGGCCACAACATCCTCAACGAGGACGACGAGGCGGCCATCGGCACGGTCTACTTCCTGGCACGGCCCCATCCGCACCCAGAGGACCTCCACCTGGCCGTCAATGCCGTCAACGACTGGGTCGTCCGCACCGTCACCGGCGGTGACTTCGCCTCCCTGGTACAGGGAAAACCCACCGTCGAGGAAGGAGCGGAGGAGTTCCGCCGCCTCGCCCGTTCGTACTGGTACCAGGTACTCGGCCGTTCGATGGCGTGGAGCCGTCTCGACGTCGATGTACGGGAACAGGTCACCTGGGACATGCTGGTCCTGTTGTGGCAGGTGATCGGGCGCCTGGTACGCGGTGGCGTACCGGCCCGGGTGGTCTTCGTCGACGCCGCCTTCGCCCCCAACCGCGGCGCCGTACCGGCGCGGCCCGACACCCCCGAATCCAGTCTGCTGCACAGCGTCCTCGCCGTCCTGGACCCCTATTTCGACGGCGGCACGACGACCGCGGAGGAGCAGTTCATCGTCCGCGCCCTGTACGCGCCACTGCGCAGCATGCTCACCCGCCTGCTCGCCGCCGTACCCGCCCACCCGTAAGCGCCGAACCCCTGTCCCAGGAGGTAATTCCGTGTACCACCACATTCGCGTCGCGGCCTACGAACCCGACCCGCTCCACGGACCCTGGCGGGAGGAGATGAAAGTGCTGCGGCTCGGCGAGGACCTGCACGCCGAGCTCACCGGGATGCATGCCGAGGCGGACAAGAACTCCGTTCACCCCCACCGGCTCCCCGTGCGCAGGCTCAACTCCCTGCTCCAGGCGATGGCGCCAGGCGTCATCGCGACCGGCCGCAACGCCGGGGCGGACGGCCGTCTGCCGTGGCTCTACGCGCGGGAAGCCGTCCCGCCGGACGTGCTGGCCCCGGTGGTAGGAGCTTGGGCGGCGGGCATGCACCGGGAGGACGACGACTCGGAGGGCGCCGATCTCGAGGACAGGCTCCGCTCCGGTGACCCGGCCGAGACGGTACGTCTGCCCCACTGGGAGACGGAGCCGGTCGACCTCGCCGAGAGCGTGCTCTCGGCGGGCGGAACCGCCGAACCCGCCGCGCGGCTCTACAGCCTGCTGCCCGAGTGGATCGCCTTCCGGCTGGCCGCCCGGACGTTCCGCACGGGCGGCACCACACTCCACTTCCGCGTCGAGAGCTCGGGTGACGGCGCGCGACTTGTCTCCTGGCCGCCTCAGCGATACGAGCGCCGACGGCAGACCTGGTACTACTCGGCCTGCCTCACCATCACCGTCCACACCGTGCCGTTCGCCCCGCGGTTCCGCGTCCATGTGTCCACCCAGGTACGCCGGTGGGCCACCCGACTGGACGTACGCCCCCACCAGCTCGGCGGTACGAGCGTCCTGCTCGACGCTCCACTGCCGTGGCCGGAAGGGCCGGACCGGGGCCACCGGCTGATGGTGAACACGCTGGGCTACGACCGGCGGTCGAAGGAACTGGCCTGGCGCCGGCACAGCCCCGCACCGCTGGTGCCCGAGCTGGACATCGTGCGCAACTATCCCCGGCCCGAAGCGCTCTTCTCCGACCCCGAACGCTGGATCAACGGTTCCGGGGACGTGGCCGCTGGCATCGTCTACCACCCATCGATCGGCCCGCACGAGGTGGGACCCGGGCTGATGCCACGGGAGCGGGCGGATCTGGACGCCTGGGTCGAGGAAGGGCTGCGCCCCCTGCTGACCCGGGTCCCCGACCTCACGCGCGTCTCCCGGAGCAACACACCCTCCCTGCTGCCGCGTTCCGGCGCCGGACGCGTCCCGGGCGTCCGCGACGCCCAGCTGGCTCTGCAACGGCGGGCGGCGCTGACACGCGCACTGAACGGTCGCCCCCTGGAGATCGACCTCTTCTGGCAGTCCCCGGAAACCCGTGCGGCGCTGCTCGCCGAGCTGCCCAAGCTCATTGGTCTTCCCGCCGGGCAGCAAGTGCCGTCGGCCGACGGGGAGACCTGGCAGTGGCAGTGCGAGGGGGTCGACATCCGCGTCCGGGCCCGGCCAGCGGGACCTTTGGCCGACGCCTTGCCGACCACCCGAGCCCGCGGGCGCCTCAGGGCCGTCCGGCTGGCCGAGGCCATCGAAGGGCGCTGCGGGCTCGTGGCGGACCGGGCGGACCCGCTCCTCGGCGGGGCCGGAGTCGTGATCACGGAGATTGCCGGTAAGGAGCGCTTCGCCGCCGTCCCGGACTCCGACCCCAAGCACGCGCTGCGCATCGCCTGGGCACGGCAGGGACGGCTGACCCAGTTCGTGAACGCGCCCGACGACACCGACAGCGCTCTGGAACACCGGGCCAGGTGGACCTGGCTGGACGCCTTCCGGCAGTTGGGCGCGATCAGCCCGCCCGCCCACCGGGTGGGATCCGGCATTCCGGGCGACCTTCAGTACGCGGCACTCTGGCTCGTACGCCACACCAGGAAGGGGCCCACGCGATGCCCCGTCCACCGGCTGGTGGCGGTGCGGGTGCGCCCCGGGGACGGACCGGGCGTCATCGATGGGTGGGACGCAGAACGAGCCGAATGGGTGCCGTATCCGAAGCTGTTGCTGCTGCTCTCCCAGGCACGGGAACCGGCGGCGAGCGGTGGGAAGGAGACCGGCACGGGGGAGCTCGTCGATGAATCGGCAGCCTCGGGAGGATCCCGGCCCGCTGTCCGCCCGGGCGTGGAGCAGGACAGGCGGCGGGAGACCGAGCGGCAGATCCGGGCACTGCTCTTCCAGCTCCGCGACCGCCCGACGCTGCTGTTGGCGGACGCCGGCAATCTGCGCCAGTGCTGGCCTGGCCTGCGCAACGGTGCACTGGACCGCGACACGCTCGGCTTCGGGGCCGAACCCGCCCAGCGGCACACGCTCTACGGCCACGACCTGCGGGTGCTGCTCGTACGGGACGCCAACGCCCGGGGTGAAGTGGCGGAGTGGTACGCCCACGACACCGAGGGCGGGGTCGGCTTCGCCGAGGGTGTGTGGGGGACGGCGGATACGGAGAGCCGTGTCTTCGCGAGTACGGCCTCGAAGCCGCACACGGTGGTGAAACTGCCGAAGGGGCTCATGAAGCTGGTGCCCACGGCACAGGGCCGGACAGCGCCTGGGAAGACCGCGTGGAACCCCGGGCAACTGGAGATCACCGTGCTCGGCTGTCTGTCGGAGAAGGTGCTGACGGACTCGGGGCGTGCGGGTGACCCGCACGACCGGCCGGCGGAGTGGGCGACGCTCGCGCACCAGCTGCGTTACCACGACGATTACCCGCCGCTCGCCCGGCCTCTCCCGCTGCACTGGGCGCGTCTCGCCGGTGAGTACGTGCTTCCGGTGGCCGGAACGAAGTCAGCGGGGAGTACGTCATCCGCTTCCTGAGCGAGGTGCCGCCTGAATGGGGCGTCCCAAACGATCGACGCTGATAAGGATCAATGCTTCCAGTGCGTGGCGATTCCTGGGCCGCTGAAGAAGGACGCCTGACCTGGGGCTTTGCGCGTTCGTGGCTACTCCACCTGTTTGCGCTCGTCCAACGGGTGAACGGCGCGTCTGAAAAAGCCGTCTGACCTGCGAGTTCAGGCAGGTGTAGCGACAATATTGCAAGCCGTGTCCGTGCTTCCTTGGGCTGCTGACGCTCGCAGGACGCTTGTTCTGAAGCACTGTCACATGACAATTCGCCTCCGACGCGGCTGTGTGGCTCCGTCAGCGCCGCGTTGCTAACCGGTGGAGTCGGCTCCACTCGGCGGTACGGCGCGACCAAGATCGATGTGGTTCGGTCAACTCCTGCCAGTCATGGGCGCGGACCTGGTAGTGCTTCGTCAGGTTCTGAGCTGTCTGCGGCTCCTCCGTGGGCTGGGCAGGGGGCGTCCGCAGGTGGTGCAGGTACCGGTCCAGTAGCTCAGCAGGTCCTGAAGGACGTCGGGGACCTGGTAGAGGATCAGGCTGGTTTGCGGGCTTTTGGGGCGAGCCGCCTGAGGGTGAGGAATGCCTGGGCGGGGGTGACGAGGGTGACGTGGTGGTACCAGCCGCGCCAGGTGCGGCCCTCGAAGTGGTCCAGTCCCAGGCCATGCATGAGCTCTCGGTAGTCGTGCTCGATCCGCCAGCGCATCTTGGCCCACCACACAAGGTCAGCGGCCGGTGTGGTGGCGGTAGGTTCGATATCCAGTAGTCCCTCGGAGCGTCCTGGCCCTCCGGCCATTCGACGAGGAGTGTCTGGACGGGCAGCACGCCGTCCGACCTGTTGCGGCCGCCGCCCACCTCCTGGGCTGCGGCCAGGGGCTGCTTGCCCGCGGGCCGCACGGTGAGTACCGCGAACCGCGAAGTCATCTCCCCTGTGCTGCCCTGCCTCCAGGTCACCTCGGTGAACCGCTCCGCACCTGCCTGCGCTGCCAGGACGCAGACGGCTCGCGGCGGGGTGCGGTAGCGGGGAGGGATGCCGACCTACCGTGCTACGTCACACCCAGCCGCTTCCGGTGGGCATACCCGCAGTCATCCCCCCTCGTCCGAATGCGGCGAACCTCGAGTCACAGGACAGTGGGAACGTCGTCCATCGAGGGCCGAGACCGAGGGAGCGTGCGGATCGTGGGCAAGGGCAAGAAGCTCAGCAAGGGTGATCAGGTGTCCTGGCGCAGTCATGGGCAGACCGTTCCGGGGGAAGTGAAGAGGAAGATCACGGAGCGTGCCGACGTGGCGGGGCGGACCGTTGACGCCTCCGCGGGCGAGCCGCAGTACGAGGTCGAGAGCGACAAGACCGGTCGCCGGGCCGTCCACAAGCCCGAAGCCCTGCGCAAGAAGGGTGGGACTGGTGGGAAGGGCGGGGCTGCAGGAAGGGCGTGAAGGGCGGTTATTGGAGTCGTTCATGAGGGCTGCCGGGCGCCGAAGGGAACAGCACGTGGATCAGCCGACGGCCGGATCCGCCTCCGGAGAGCCCGAGCAGCAAGCGCTCTTCGGGTGGGAGGACGCCTCGCCCGCGCCGGTTGCCGCGCGTGCGGCCTTTCGGGACAGTCCCCAGGCGCGCCGGATGCTCGACGTGCGGGAGGTCTACGCGGAGCGCGCCGCCCTCGACTCGCCGCGCGGGCGGCAGATCATGGCCCGGCTGCCGGGAGTGCGGGTGACGGAGGTCGAGAGTCACTGGCGCATCCCCTCCCTCCACGGCAACGACGGCAACATCGCGCGGTGGGTCCGCATCAAGACCGAGACGCTGGTCCTCGGGGTCAAGCACACGCTCGCCACCCGCCCCAACGGCCGGTCGGCCGACTGGATCGCGCCCGGCCCCTCCAACGGCTGCGCCATGGCCTGCGCCTACTGCTACGTCCCCCGCCGCAAGGGCTACGCCAACCCCATCACGCTCTTCACCAACATCGAGGCGATCGTCGCCCACGTCCGGCGCCACGTACGGGCGCAGGGTCCCAAGAGGGAGCCGAATCAGTGCGACCCCACGGCGTGGGTCTACGACATCGGTGAGAACGGTGACTGCTCTGTCGACGCGTTGGTCTGCGACAACACCGCGGACCTCGTCGCAGCTTTCCGCGGGCTGCCGACGGCCAAGGCCTCCTTCGCGACCAAGTTCGTCAACCCCGACCTGCTCGCGCTCGACCCGCGGGGCCGCACCCGGGTGCGGTTTTCGCTCATGCCCGCCGACGACGCCCGCCTCCTCGACATCCGCACCAGCCCGGTCGGCGAGCGCATCGCCGCCGCCTCCGACTTCCTCGACGCCGGGTACGAGGTCCACTTCAACCTCTCACCCGTCGTACTGCGCCCTGGATGGGAGCGGGCCTGGGCCGAGCTGCTCGACCACCTCGACGACGTGCTGCCCGCCCGCGTGAAGGAGCAGGCGGCCGCCGAGGTCATCATGCTGACGCACAACGAGGCGCTCCACGAGGTCAACCTGGGATGGCACCCTCGCGCGGAGGACGTGCTGTGGCAGCCGGACCTCCAGGAGACGAAACGCTCGCAGAACGGCGCCCTGAACGTGCGCTACGCCCTCGAGGTCAAGCAGGAGTCCCTGACGCGGATGCGACGCCTGCTCGCGGAGCACGCGCCATGGCTCCGGGTCAGGTATGCCTTCTGAACAGGTGCGCCTGTTACGCACCCTCCCGGCGCCGCACCATCTCGGTGATCCACACAGGCGCGAAGGGAGACGTGCAGCCCGGGGAGGTCGGATAGTCCTTGAGCACCTCCAGGCGCTCGCCGATGTCGAGCGCGCGCGTGCGGTGCTCGGCGTGCTCGATGCCGATCCGCGCCAGGCAGTGGTTCATCGCCCACTGGAGCCGTTCCGGGGCGTCCCTCATCTCCGCCTCGATGACGTCGAGCAGCCCGGGGAGGTCGAGGCCCTCGGGCTGCTTCGCCACGCGTTCCGTGGTCAGCGCCCAGCCGGCGCTCGCGACCACGGGGTCCGGGTCGGCGGACCAGGCCAGGCGCAGCTCTTCGGAGTGCGGACTCTTCTTCACCACGTAACTCACGAGCCAGTCGTGCACCTTGGGAGTGCGTGCCTCGCGCACCATCGTGTCCAGCTGATCGCGCTCGAACGCCTTCGGGCGGCAGATCAGCAGGGCCAGCAGTCTCGCCGCGGTGTCCCGCGTCTCCCAGAGGCGGCAGGCGAGATCCTGCTGCGTCTTCAGCCGCTTCGCGAGCGCGCGCAGCTTGCCGAGGTTCACTCCGTGATCGTCGCCGTGCCTCGCGTTCACCGCGCGCGTCTTCGGGTCGTCGAGCGCGGCCAGCTCGGCCATCACCTCGGACAACGCCACCATGCGGCCACCTCTCTCCTGCTACCGCGAACCCTTACCCACCGGCACCGCCCCGCGCGGCAGCCGAGGCTCCACCAGCGGACGGAACACCTTCCGCACCGGCGGGCTCGACAGCAGGAACACCGCGGTGACGACGCCGAGGGTGAGGAGGACCTGGCCCGCCAGGCCCAGGTTCTTCAGGACCGGGTACAGGCCCGCCGCCTCGCACGCGCGGATCAGGAGACCGTGCAGCAGGTAGGGGTACATCGTGACGGCGCCGAGCGCGGTGAAGGGCATGCGGCGGCGGGGCACGCACGCGAGGAACGCCGCGACCAGCACCGCGCTCAGCGCGAAGATGCCGATCCGCACGGCCAGGCACTGCGGTCGGCTCACGTCGAGCTCCGTGAAGCCCGCGTCCATGGACAGCCAGTGCTCGTCGGGAGCGGGGACCAGCCGGTACGCCCCGATCCCGGCGCAGACCAGCGCCACCACGGCCCAGCGACGGGCCACCCTCGTGCGCAGGAGGGCGAAGTGTTCCGGGCGGAGGTTCAGGCCGAGGACGAACCAGGGCAGGAACATCAGTACGCGCGGAAGTGCCAGGTCGTAGTGCATCGTCGTGAGACCGGCGGCGAGGGAGAGCGCGACGGCGACGGGGACGGGGTGGCGGATCGCTCGCCACACGGGCGTGCTCAGCCGCCACAGGAACAGGGCGATGAGGAACCAGCAGAGATACGTGGGTTCCGTGGGGGTGATGACGAAGGGCTCGCCCCGCACCAGGCTGTTCGTGGCGGAGTACGCCGTCTCGAACAGCAGGTAGGGGATCAGCACCCCTTCGATCAGCCGGCGTACCTGGTCGGGGCGGCCGGTGAAGCGCTGGGAGAAGTAGCCGCACAGCAGGATGAACGCCGGCATGTGGAACGTGTAGACCAGGGTGTGCACCGACTGGAGCGCGTGCGTGCCGTAGGAGATCTGCTCCCAGGAGTGGCCGAGGGCGACCAGCACGATCAGGAGGAACTTCGCGTTGTCGAAGAACGGGTCGCGCGTGTCCGTCGTATCCGCCGCGGCCTGCGCCTTGCGCAGGTCGAGCGGCTCGGTGGTGGGCATCCGCATCACGTCTTTGACCTCATCACGCCTTGGACCTCCTCGCCGTCTGGGATTCGACCGGTCTCCAGGGGGCGAGGCGGCCTCCCGCGCGGGTGGCGTGCGTCCAGTACAGGCGGCTGTCGAGGCCGAGCATGGTGAGCACGACGCCTCCGGAGGCCAGCGGAGCACTCGACGGCGCTCCCGCCGGAAGCACGCCGGTGTGGTTCCACTGCGGCCGGTTCCTGGCGGCGCCCGACGTGCCCCACGCCGTGGCGACATCGCCCGTGGCGGTCCGGGCCGCGAGCAGCACACCGCCCCAGTCGTCCGAGGTGACGCTCACCGGGCCGTAACCGCCCGCGCCACCGAGATCGGTGAGGGCCGCCGAGGTGTGGGTGGTGGACGCCCGGCGCGCCCCGTTCGGCTGGGCCGAGGGGGTGAGGCCGTCCGCGCGCAGGCGGGTGGAGCGCACGTTCCCGGAGCCGGGAGTGCGGTGGAAGACCCGGACGCCGTCGTCGTCGCGGCGGACCGTCAACGGCAGGGTGGTGGCCGGAATACCGGTGGCCAGCGGGCCCCGCACGTCCGCGCCCGGCCGCTCCTGGACCCAGGCGAGGACGCTGTGCGCGGTGGCGGCGAGGACGTAGGCGCGCCCGGCGCGGTCCGTGGCGGCGACCGGATCGCCGTGCACGGCCTCGCCGCCCAGGTCCTGCCAGGGCGTCCACGTCCCGTCCGGCTGCTGGGCACGCGCGGTCAGCCGGTGGGAGCTGTCGCGCACGAACACCGACATCGCGCCGTCGTCGTGCACCACGACCGCGGGTGAGCTGATGTCGTTCGTACCGACCTCGTCGGACAGCTCCGGACTGTCCAGCGACTGCCAGGGGCCGAAGGACCGGCCCGGGGCCTCCTGAACGACGAATCCCGCTTCCTTGCGGTAGGCGGCCGGACGATCGCCGAACAGCGTGCGGGTGCCGAAGACGGCTATGCGCCCGTCGGGCAGGGCCACCGGCCGCACGCCCGTGTCGATCCCCGTCTCCTCCTGGAGCACGGGCCCCGTCCACCGGCTCGCGCCCCACTGCGCGCCCTTGCCGCCCGGCCGGTGCCAGTGCGCGATCCGCCCGTCCAGTACGGCGAAGGCCCACAGGCTGTCGTCCTTGCCTGCCAGCAGCCAGTCGGCGCCGCTGTCACCGGCGTGGTGGATGCTGTGCGACCAGCGGGGCTTGGGGGCCGCGGCGACCTTGAGGTCGCCACAGCCCGCCGGGTCCCCGCAGGTGTTCCGCGGGGCGTCGGTCCAGGAGTACGTTTCGAGCGTACGGGCCTTGGACGCGGCGGACTCGGGGTCGAGCGCCTGCGGCAGACCGCCGTTGAAGTACCCCATGTAGGTCTGCACGGTGAAGTGGGGGCCGGACCCGGAGGCCGCGTACCGGGCGAGAGCCTGCTGGACGAACCGGGCGCCGAAGCGGTGATCCTGGTGGTCGGAGCACTTGAGGTTGCGGTCCAGCCGGCCGGGCGTCGGATTCTGCATCCGGACCTGCGTCGGCCGGAACCGCTCCAGATAGCCGGTCAGCGTCCGGATGAGCTGTTCCTTCGTGTACGAGAAGTCGCGGGTGACCGCACCGCCGTGCGCCAACTGCGAGCCGAGCAGGCCGACCCGCCCCTCCCACAGCCCGTGCAGGCTGTGCGGGCGGTCACCGGTGATGCTGCCCGCCTCGTGCAGCAGCGTCCACACCAGGTTGATGTGGGGGTGACCCTGCAACGTGTCGAGCTCCGCCTGCCCGCCGCCCGCCGTCGGGATGACGGAGCGCCGCCACGGATGCCCCGGCCGTCCGGTGACCATTTCGGCGTAGGCGGCGCGGATGCCGTTCTGGCGCGCCTTGGCGTATTTGCGCTGGTCGCGTGTGGGGCGGGGCATGCCCCGGAACGTGCCCTTGCGCGGACTGTTGACACCGTTGGATTCGCCGGACGTCAGATAGATCGTCGTCAGGGGCCGGCCGCTGCGCAGCGACTGCCCGACCTCCGGGTTGATGAAGAACAGGTCGTCGTCGGGGTGGGCGACGATCTGCACGACCGATTCCTCGGTCTGCGGCTGCGGCCCGGTGGCGGCCCACGTGCCGGTGGGAGCGGCCGTCCGCATGTCCGGTGACTGGTGCGGCGTGACGGCCGCGTCGCCACCGTCGCTCTTGGAGCGGACGGCCATGCCTATGCCGATGCCCAGGGGCGCGGTGGCGCCCAGCACGGTGGCCGCGAGGATGTTGCGACGTGTTGCGCGCACGGAACCGCGCGTTACGGGAGGCATGGATGGTGCTGCCTTATCTGACGTACCGGCCACTCGGCCAACAGCTGCCGCTGCGGCCTCCTTGATCACGGAGGAGGATGACCAGCGCCTGCGGCGGGTTGTCCTCAGTGACCTTCCTCACGGCGTCAGAAGGAGTTCAGCTGGGGTTCTTGCTCAATTTTCTTCGGGGGAGTGGGGCGGGAGCGGGGTTCTGGCGGCGGGTCGGGAGCGCGGCTCAGCAGTCGAAGACCGACCAGCACATGTCGTTCCGCAGGCGCTGGTCGTCGAGTACGAGCTCGCGGATGGTCTCCTGGAGCCGGTAGCGCTGCCAGGGGCGTTCGCGGAGCCCCGCGGCCGCGGGTGCTGGTGCCGGTCAGCCGTTCGCCCCGGGGGCCGGGTGAGCGGTGAGTGGCCCCGGACGGCGTCTACCGAGCGGGGCCACATTGCCTGCGGGGGAGTGCGCGGTCAGTGGTCGGAGTAGCTGAAGTCGCCCATCGTCCAGGCGCTGACGTCCTCGATGGCGACGCGGTACATGCCGCCCGTCTCCGGGATGCCCACCGTGCCCTGGAGGATGCGGGCCACGTGGAAGTGCAGGTGTGTGGGCGGGCCGTCCCTCTTCGTGGGGGCGTCGAAGACGCGGGAGAACTCGCTCAGGCGGTCCGAATCCGTCAGTACATCCGACACCCGCTGCCTCCACACCGCTTCGGGAGCCAGTCGGCCGGTGATGACAGCGCCACCCGCGACCACGGTCAAGGACATTTGGTTGCTCCGCCCGGACTCCACCAGGGCGGCGACGTCAACGAGCAACTCGTCAGGCTTCGACATGGGGCCAACTATATTTCCCGGCGAATCGGCGACCCAAGCGACGGTCCGCCGCCCGGCATCCATGTGCCGGTCGACGCGGACTACCTCTTCTTCGAGGGCCTGAAAATCTGTGTCGGCTGGAGTAGACATTGGGGCGCGGCGTGGCTATGGTTTCTCTCGTAGCCGAGATCAAGAGGGTCCGGCAGGGATGCACTGCCGGGCAGCAGTACCCGCGGTCGAAGTGCAGGACCGTGGTGCAGGACGGTGCGGTGGTGGAGCTCCGAAGCCAGAGCAGTCGCAGGACGGTGACGGGGCTGACGACCGGACCGGGTGGCCCGCAGTCATCAGGGGCCGCCGAGAGCAGTTCACGCAGTACCAGCAGTTCACGCAGTATCAGCAGTACAGGTAGTACAAGCAGTACGAGCAGTGCCAGCAGTACGCAGTTCCGTGCAAGTAGCGAGCGAATCAGAGGAAAGAACGGAGGAGTTGAGCGCCATCAGGATCGCCCGGACGGGAACAACGAGTCCGGGTACCGCAGGACATCGATAGGCAGGTGGTCTCCGGTCACGCATCCGCGATCCCCGCATACCCGGCAGCTCTCAGGCCGAGGCCGCGGAAACAGAAAGTCGGCTCGAAGCAGTACGAGTCGGCAGATGGTGTAGCAGTTCCTTCGGGGCCCTGGTGCCAGTACGGCGCCAGGGCCCCTCGACGCGTGTTCCACAGAGAGGTGCAAATGACAGCAGATGACTCCTACGGCCGTCTCGACGACGACGATTACCCCGCCTACACCATGGGCCGGGCCGCCGAGATGCTCGGCACCACGCAGGGTTTCCTCCGTGCCGTCGGTGAAGCCCGGCTCATCACACCGCTGCGTTCCGCGGGCGGTCACCGCCGTTACTCCCGCTACCAGTTGCGCATCGCGGCCCGCGCCCGCGAACTCGTCGACCAGGGCACCCCCATCGAGGCCGCCTGCCGCATCGTCGTCCTCGAGGATCAGCTCGAAGAGGCTCAGCGCATCAATGCCGCGTATCGACGCGCCGAGCAGACCGAGCAGTCGGAGCAGACCGAGCAGACCGAGCAGTCGGGGCAGCCGGCGGGGGCCACGGCGTCGTAACCGTGCGGCTGTGCTGCCCGGTGTCAGAGGTGGAGCAGGCGCTGCGTGATCTCCCGGTACTGCCGCAGCGCCAGGCGGAGTTCGGTGGACTGCGTTTCGGCGTCCTGTTCCTGCCACGTCTCGCGCAGGGTCCGCCGCAGTTCCGCCAGGGCCTTCACCAGCTGGGCCGAGGTCTCGTCCAGCGCGGCGTCGGCCTCCTCCAGAGCCTCGTGCGGAGTGTCGGCGAAGGTGTTGATGGCGTGGCCGAGGCGCAGCGCGATCTTGTCCCGTTCGTCCGACGGGAGCAGCGGCTCCGGGCCGGAGGCAGCTCGTCCGCTCCGGCCCCGGGGCTCGGCCGCGGGCTGCTGGGCGCGTGTCTGGTCGTACATATCAGGTGCCGTTTCCGTTCCGAACACGTAGGCGTTCTCGGTGTTCTCGACGGGCGGCTCTTCCGGACCGCCGAGAATTGGTCCGTCCTGCTGGGGCGCCACCAGGGGTTTCACGGGGGTGTTCCGGAGGGGCGTGGCCCTCTGCCGTGGTGTCAGTCAACGTGCGGCGGCAGTCTCTGTCAACGAGGTGACCGGGCGGACCCTGCTCGGGCCGGGCGCCCGGCCTGAGCAGGGAGGCGGAGCTCAGCGGCGGCTGCCGCGGCGGCGGGGGGACCAGGCGGAGCCCAGGCCCGCCGAGTGCAGGGCGAGCAGCGCGAGCCCGACGAGCAGGAGACTCGTCGGACTGAACACCGCTTCGGTCGACGTCTCGGTGGCGTGGATGACGAAGGCGATGACGAAGAGCGCGGCTGCGGCGAGTGCGAGCATCTGTCTTCTCCTGCCGGGGACGGCCGGCCACGGGTGAGTCCCGTGGCGGTGCGGCTTTCAACCGTGTTCCCCGCACTGCCGCGATCAGGCAGAAGAACCGAAGAACCGAAGAGCCGAAGAGCCGAAGAGCCGAAGAGTCGAAGAGTCGAAGAACCGCGGAGCGGCGGGAAGTCACCGGCTCAGGCGCGGAGTTCGGGCGGGAAGCCCGTCCAGCGCAGCTCGCTCGGCAGGTGCCGCATGTCGTTGTAGAAGACCACCGCGGCGGGGCGGTCGGGGGTGTAGCGGATGACGGTCAGGGCCGCGTTGCAGTGGTTGAGGCCCAGCCAGCGCCACGGTGGGGCGTCGAGCGCGGCGCGGACCAGCCAGCCGATCAGGAAGTTGTGCGTGACGAGGAGTTCGTGACGCGGCTCGGGGCCGGGGACGGGGCCGGTGAAGCGGGCGAGCGCCTCCCGGGCGAGCGCGGGGCCGCCTTCGCGTTCCGCCTCCGGGAACTGGGCGAGGCGCTGCAGCGTGGCGTCGGCCGACTCCGGGGGCAGTTCGTCCTTGTGGGGGATGTACGGGAGGTAGTCGCCGGCCGGGTCCGAGCGGTGCAGGGGGACGCCGGGCAGGTGTTCGCCGATGAGGCGGGCGGTCTGTTCGGCCCGGGGGAGCGGGCCGTGGTGGATCGCTGTGAGGGGCGTCCCGCGGAGCCGCTCGCCGAGCAGCACCGCCTGGCGCAGGCCCGCTGCCGTCAGCCCGCTCTCGTCGGGGGTGGCCTCGCCGTGCCGGGTGACATAGAGGTGGCGCGTCGCGGTCGCGGGTGTGGTCATGGTGGAGCAGCCCCTTACGGTCTCGCCGAACTGATAGCTGAACTGACAGCTGGAGGGACGTGCCCGTGACCTGCCCGGTTGCGGCAGCCGCCGGACGGGACGCCCGGGAGGAACCGTACGTAGGGTGGCGGAAGCATCGATGACGAGGAGCGTGACATGAGCGCCGCCGACCCGAAGCCCTCCGCCCTGCGTGGACTCGACGCCATCAAGGACGATCTGGCCGACCTCTACCGCGATCTGCACGCCCACCCGGAGCTGTCCTTCGAGGAGCACCGCACCGCCGCCGAGGCCGCCCGTCG
The DNA here is from genome assembly GCF_055609205.1 of Streptomyces sp. NPDC036815. Lineage (NCBI taxonomy): Bacteria > Bacillati > Actinomycetota > Actinomycetes > Kitasatosporales > Streptomycetaceae > Streptomyces > Streptomyces sp. NPDC036815. Next base: position 235,898 of record NZ_JBVJPW010000008.1, read on the forward strand.
CGCCGCCTCGTACGGATACGAGGTGACCACCGGTGTCGGCCGTACCGGCGTGGTCGCCGTCCTGGACAACGGGGCGGGCCCCACCGTGCTGCTGCGCGCCGACATGGACGCGCTCCCGGTGACCGAGCGCACCGGCCTGCCGTACGCGTCCGGTACCGACGGTGTGATGCACGCGTGCGGCCACGACATGCACGTCACCTGCCTGCTCGGCGCGCTGCGGCTGCTCGCGGAGGCCCGCGGCGACTGGTCCGGCCGGATCGTCGCGGTGTTCCAGCCCGCCGAGGAGGCCGGGCAGGGCGCGCGGGAGATGGTCGACGACCGCTTCTACGAGCGGTTCGGCACGCCGGACGTCGTGCTCGGCCAGCACGTGGCGCCGCTGCCCGCGGGGATGGTCGGCGCCCACGCGGGGCCCGCGTTCGCGGCCACGGACGCCTGGCGGGTGCGGCTGTTCGGATCGGGCGGGCACGCCTCGCGCCCGGAGACCTCGGTCGACCCGGTGGTGATGGCGGCGGCCACCGTGATGCGGCTCCAGACGGTCGTGTCCCGTGAGATCGCGGGCGGGGAGACCGCCGTGGTCACCGTCGGCGCGCTGCGGGCGGGCACGAAGCACAACATCATTCCCGACGAGGCCGAGCTCCAGCTCAACATCCGCACCTACACGCCCGAGGTCCGCACGCGGGTCCTCGCCGCCGTCGAGCGGATCGTCCGGGGCGAGGCGGTCACGGCCGGAGCGGAGAAGGAGCCGGAGATCACGGCGATCGACACCTTCCCCGTCGTCACGAACGACGCGGACGCCGTGGAGCGGACGATGGCGGCCATCGGCGCCGTCATCGGCGCGGCGCGGGTCATCGACCCCGGCCAGGTGACCGGCAGCGAGGACGTCGGCATCTTCGCCACCGCCGCCGAGCGTGAAGTGCCGCTCTGTTACTGGCTGTTCGGCGGCGCCGACCCGGCGGAGGTGGCCGCCGCGCAGCAGGCGGGCACCTTCGAGCGGGACATCCCCTCGAACCACTCGCCGTCCTTCGCGCCGCTGGTCGAGCCGACACTCACCACCGGCGTGACGGCCCTGACGGCGGGCGCGCTGGCCTGGCTCGGCGGCCGCCCGTCGGCGTGACGGGCGGCCGCACGAGGAGATCGCGGGGGAGGTGCGGGCTCAGCCCTCGTCCTCCAGGTTGCCCTCGGTCTCCAGGTAGGCCTGGCGCAGCGCTTCGAGGACCGCCGGGTCCGGCTTGGCCCACATGCCGCGCGACTCCGCCTCCAGGAGGCGTTCCGCGATGCCGTGCAGGGCCCAGGGGTTGGCCTCCTGGAGGAACTGACGGTTCGTCGGATCCAGGACGTACGTCTCCGTGAGCTTGTCGTACATCCAGTCGGCTACGACGCCCGTCGTCGCGTCGTAGCCGAACAAGTAGTCCACCGTGGCGGCGAGTTCGAAGGCGCCCTTGTAGCCGTGGCGGCGCATCGCCTCGATCCACTTGGGGTTGACCACGCGCGCGCGGAACACCCGCGAGGTCTCCTCCACCAGCGTGCGCGTGCGGACCGTCTCGGGGCGGGTGGAGTCCCCGATGTACGCCTCCGGAGCCGTGCCCCGCAGCGCGCGCACGGTCGCCACCATGCCGCCGTGGTACTGGAAGTAGTCGTCCGAGTCCGCGATGTCGTGCTCGCGGGTGTCCGTGTTCTTCGCGGCCACCGCGATGCGCTTGTACGCCGTCTCCATCTCGGCACGGGCCGGGCGTCCTTCGAGGCCCCGGCCGTACGCGTAACCGCCCCACACCGTGTAGACCTCGGCGAGGTCCGCGTCGGTGCGCCAGTCGCGGGAGTCGATGAGCTGGAGCAGGCCCGCGCCGTACGTGCCGGGGCGCGAGCCGAAGATGCGGGTGGTGGCCCGGCGCTCGTCGCCGTGCTCGGCGAGGTCGGCCTGGGCGTGGGCGCGCACGTAGTTGCGGGCGGCGGGCTCGTCGAGCGAGGCGGCGAGCCGTACCGCGTCGTCGAGCAGGCCGATGGTGTGCGGGAACGCGTCGCGGAAGAAGCCCGAGATGCGCAGCGTCACGTCGATGCGCGGGCGCCCCAACTCCTCGTACGGGATGGCCTCCAGGCCCGTCACGCGGCGCGAGGCGTCGTCCCAGACCGGGCGGATGCCGAGCAGGGCCATCGCTTCCGCGACGTCGTCGCCCGCGGTGCGCATCGCGCTGGTGCCCCACAGGGAGAGGCCCACGGAGGTGGGGTACTCGCCGTTGTCGGTCCGGTACCGCTCGACGAGCGAGTCGGCCAGGGCCTGGCCCGTCTCCCAGGCGAGGCGCGAGGGGACGGCCTTCGGGTCGACCGAGTAGAAGTTGCGGCCGGTCGGCAGGACGTTGACCAGGCCGCGCAGCGGCGATCCTGACGGGCCCGCGGGGACGAAGCCGCCGTTCAGGGCGTGCACCGCGTGGTCGAGCTCGGCGGTCGTGCCCGCCAGGCGCGGGACGACCTCGCGCGCCGCGAACTCCAGTACGGCGGCGACCTGTTCACCCTGGTCGCGCGGGATCGCCGCGAGGTCCCAGTCCGCGTCGTCCATCGCCTGGACCAGCGCGCGGGCCTTCTCCTCGGCCTCGTCGGCGCTGACGCGGGTCGCCGCGGACTCGTCGAGACCGAGAGCCTCGCGCAGGCCGGGCAGGGCGGTGGTGCCGCCCCAGATCTGGCGGGCCCGCAGGATCGCGAGGACCAGGTTGACGCGGTCGCCGGCCGCCGGGGCGGTGCCGAGCACGTGCAGGCCGTCGCGGATCTGCATGTCCTTGATCTCGCAGAGCCAGCCGTCGACGTGCAGCAGGAAGTCGTCGAAGCCGTCGTCGTCCGGGCGGTCCTCCAGGCCCAGGTCGTGGTCGAGCTTCGCGGCCTGGATGAGCGTCCAGATCTGTGCGCGGATCGCGGGCAGCTTCGCCGGGTCCATGGAGCTGATCTGGGCGTACTCGTCGAGGAGTTGCTCCAGGCGCGCGATGTCGCCGTAGGAGTCGGCGCGTGCCATCGGCGGCACCAGGTGGTCGATGAGCGTGGCGTGCACGCGGCGCTTGGCCTGGGTGCCCTCGCCCGGGTCGTTGACCAGGAAGGGGTAGATCAGCGGCAGGTCGCCGAGCGCGGCGTCGGGGCCGCAGGCCGCGGAGAGGCCCGCGTTCTTGCCGGGCAGCCACTCCAGGTTGCCGTGCTTGCCGAGGTGGATCATCGCGTCGGCGCCGAAGCCGCCGTCGTCGGCCGGGGCGGCGATCCAGCGGTACGCCGCCAGGTAGTGGTGCGACGGCGGGAGGTCGGGGTCGTGGTAGATCGCGATGGGGTTCTCGCCGAAGCCGCGCGGCGGCTGGATGAGGATGAGGAGGTTCTCGCGGCGCAGAGCGGCCAGGACGATGTCGCCCTCCGGGTCGCCGCCGTTGCCCACGCGGGAGCGGTCCAGGAACATCTCGCCGGGCGGCGGGCCCCAGTGCCCCTCGACGGACTCGCGCAGCTCCGCGGGGAGCGTCGCGTACCAGCGCTTGTAGTCGGCGGCGGGGATGCGCACCGGGTTGGCGGCGAGCTGCTCCTCGGTCAGCCAGTCCTGGTCGTGGCCGCCCGCGTCGATGAGCGCGCGGATCAGCTCGTCGCCGTCGCCGGAGACCAGGCCGGGCAGGTCCGCCTCGGGGCCGAACGCGTAGCCCTCGGCGCGCAGCCTGCGCAGCAGCGCGACGGCGGAGGCCGGGGTGTCGAGGCCGACCGCGTTGCCGATGCGGGAGTGCTTCGTCGGGTAGGCGGAGAGGACCAGGGCGAGGCGCTTGTCGGCGGCCGGGATGTGCCGCAGGCGCGCGTGGCGCACGGCGATTCCGGCGACGCGGGCCGCCCGCTCGGCGTCGGCCACGTAGGCGGGCAGGCCGTCCTCGTCGATCTCCTTGAAGGAGAAGGGGACCGTGATGAGGCGGCCGTCGAACTCCGGCACCGCGATCTGGCTCGCGGCGTCGAGGGGCGAGACGCCCTCGTCGTTCTCCTCCCAGGCCGAGCGCGACCCGGTCAGGCACAGGGCCTGCAGGATCGGCACGTCGAGGGAGGTCAGCGCGCCTGCGTCCCACGACTCGTCGTCGCCGCCCGCGGAGGCCTCGGCGGGCTTGGTGCCGCCGGCCGCGAGCACCGTCGTCACGATGGTGTCGGCGGCGCGCAGCGCGTCGATCAGCTCGGGCTCGGGGGCGCGCAGTGAGGCCACGTACAGCGGCAGCGGGCGGGCCCCGGCGTCCTCGATCGCGCCGCACAGCGCGTCCACGAAGGCGGTGTTGCCGCTCATGTGGTGGGCCCGGTAGTAGAGCACCGCCACCGTCGGCCCCTCGACCGCGCGCGCGGTGCGCTCCAGCGGGCCCCAGGACGGGGCGGGCGCGGGCGGCTCGAAGCCGTGGCCGGTGAGCAGCACGGTGTCGGAGAGGAAGCGGGCCAGCTGCTCCAGGTTGGCGGGGCCGCCGTGCGCGAGGTAGGCGTGCGCCTCGGCGGCGATGCCGACCGGCACGGTCGAGGACGCCATCAGCTGGGCGTCGGGTGCCTGTTCGCCGGTGAGCACGACGACCGGGAGGCCGGTGGCGATGAGCTGGTCCAGGCCGTCCTGCCAGGCGCGGACGCCGCCGAGGAGGCGTACGACGACGAGGTCGACGCCGTCGAGCAGGGCGGGCAGCCCGTCGAGGTCGAGGCGGGAGGGGTTGGCGAACCGGTAGTCGACGGGGCCTCCCGCCGCGCGGGCACTGAGCAGGTCGGTGTCGGAGGTCGACAACAGCAGAAGCATGCGGGCGCAGGCCTTCCTCGGGGTGTCCGCGCCCCGGGTGGTCGTATGGACGGCAGGAGTTCCTGGCTCACCCGGAGTCCGGGTTCACAGTGGCGGGACCGCGCCGGATTCGCACCGGGCTTCCTCCCTCGGGTCCTGGTGGACCCACGCCGTCGCTGGCGTCGACGGACTTGGTAGCCCGCCGCCTGCATAGTAAGTCCTGCCCGCCGGGTGCGGGGCGGCCACCTGCCAGGACGGCCCGTCTCGGGAGGCGACCGGCCGGATCCGCGTGGGTATGCTCGCCGCCATGCCGCCCACCCGAGCCTCTTCCCCAGACCAGGGCGAATCCCTCATACGCGACCGGGGCGACGCCTGCCCCGGCGCCCTTCGCCTGCACCTCGCCGACGACGGCGGGCTGGCCCGACTCCGGTTGCCCGGTGGCCTTCTGACGTCCCGTCAGGCCGCTGTGCTCGGCACCGCGGCGGAGCGTCTCGCCGACGGGAACCTCAGCGTCACCTCGCGCGGCAACATCGAGCTGCGCGGCCTCGGCGACGCGTGCGGCGGCGAACTCTCCCGCCTGCTCGCCGACGCGGGCCTGCTGCCCTCCGCACGGCACGAGCGCGTGCGGAACGTCCTCGCGTCCCCCCTCGCAGGAACCGACGGACTCGGCCACGCCGACGTGCAGTTGTGGGCCCGTGAGCTGGACCGACTCCTGTGCGCGCAGGAGTGGACGACGGCACTCTCCGGCCGCTTCCTGTTCGCCCTGGACGACGGGCGCGCGGACCTGGCCGGGATCGGCGCGGATGTGACCTTGATCGCAGAATCGGGCGGGACGGCGGTCGTACGCGTCGGGGGCCGCGCCTTCCGGATCGCCGGAGCCGACGCCCCGCGCGCCGCCCTCGCCGCCGCCGGCGCCTTCCTCGACGCGGTGCGCGCGGCGGGCAACGGAGCCTGGCGGGTCACGGAACTTCCCGCGGGCCAGGACGTGGACCTGGCCGGAGCGCTGGAGCGGGCGGACGTCGCGGCCGAGCGGACCGAGGTCCCGGACACGGTCCGCGGCGCCCCGCCCGCCCCCGGCGCCGCCGGACACGCGGTCGCGGTGAACGCCCGTCTCGGCCGGGTCAGCGCCGCCCAGTGGCGCGCCCTGCTCCCGCTCCCCGCCGACGAGCTGCGGGTCACCCCGTGGCGCGGCTTCGTGCTCCCCGGCTTCGCCGACGCGGCCTCGGCCCGCGAACGGCTGGCCGCGCTCGCGGACGCCGGATACGTCACCACCCCCGACTCCCCCTGGCTCGGGGTCGGCGCCTGCACCGGCCGCCCCGGCTGCGCCAAGTCCCTCGCCGACGTGCGCGCGGACGTGGTGCCGGGTCCCGGCGGGCTCCCCGTCCACTGGTCCGGCTGCGAGCGGCGGTGCGGGCACCCGCGCGGCGACTGGGCCGACGTCCTCGCCACCGGCGACGGGCGGTACGAGGTGACGGTGCGCACCGCGGGCGGCGAGCGGCTGTCCGTACCCGGCGCCACCCTGACCGAGCAGATCACCAGGGCACGTACGACCAAGACCACCCCTACGGCCACGAGATGAGCGAGAGCACAGTGTTCGACTACGAGAAGGACGGCGCGGCGATCTACCGCGAGTCCTTTGCCACCATCCGCGCGGAGGCGGACCTCCACGGCCTGCCCGCCGACGTCAGCCAGGTCGCGGTCCGGATGATCCACGCCTGCGGGATGGTCGACCTCGTGAAGGATCTCGCCTTCAGCCCGCGGGTGATCGCCGACGCCCGCAAGGCGCTGCGCGACGGCGCGCCGATCCTCTGCGACGCGAACATGGTCGCGAGCGGCGTCACGCGCAAGCGGCTGCCCGCCGACAACGACGTGATCTGCACGCTCGCCGACCCCTCCGTGCCGGACCTCGCGGCGCGCCTGGGCACCACCCGCAGCGCCGCCGCCATGGAACTGTGGCGCGACCGCCTCGAAGGCTCCGTCGTCGCCATCGGCAACGCGCCCACCGCGCTCTTCCGCCTCCTGGAGATGATCGAGGAAGGCGCGCCGCGCCCGGCCGCCGTCCTCGGCATCCCGGTCGGCTTCGTCGGCGCCGCCGAGTCCAAGGACGCGCTCGCCGCACACCCTTCCGGTCTGGAGTACCTGGTCGTACGGGGGCGTCGCGGCGGCAGCGCGATGGCCGCGGCGGCGATCAACGCGATTGCGAGCGAGACGGAGTGAACACCGAACAGCGCCCGCAGGGGCGGCTCTACGGGGTCGGCCTCGGCCCCGGCGACCCGTCGCTGATGACCTTGCGCGCCGTCGAGGTGATCGCGTCGGCCGACGTCGTCGCCTACCACTCGGCGCGGCACGGCCGGTCCATCGCCCGCTCGATCGCGGCCGCGCACCTGCGCGCCGACCACATCGAGGAGGCGCTGGTCTACCCCGTCACCACGGAGGGCACCGACCACCCCGGCGGCTACCGCGGCGCCCTCGACGACTTCTACGAGGAGGCCGCGGCCCGGCTCGCCGTCCACCTCGACGCGGGCCGCACGGTCGCCGTGCTCGCCGAGGGCGACCCGCTCTTCTACGGCTCCTACCAGCACATGCACAAGCGCCTCGCGCACCGCTACCCGACCGAGGTGATCCCCGGCGTCACCTCCGTGAGCGCGGCGGCGGCCCGCCTCGGCGAGCCGCTGGTGGAGGCCGAGGAGGTCCTCACCGTGCTGCCGGGCACGCTCCCCGAGGAGGAGCTCGCCGCGCGCCTCGCGGCGACGGACTCGGCGGTCGTCATGAAGCTGGGCCGCACGTTCGGGAAGGTGCGGGGCGCCCTGGAGACCGCGGGCCGCCTCGACGAGGCCCGCTACGTCGAGCGGGCCACGATGGCGGGCGAGCGCACCGGCAGGCTGGCCGACGTGGACCCGGAGTCGGTGCCGTACTTCTCCGTGGCGGTGCTGCCGAGCCGGGTGGCGCCGCTGACGGGCGGACCCGCGCCGGAACCGCCCGCGGAGCGGCGCGGAGAGGTCGTCGTGGTCGGCACCGGTCCCGCGGGCCCGCTGTGGCTGACCCCCGAGACGCGCGGCGCGCTCGCCGCCGCCGACGACCTGGTCGGCTACACCACGTACGTCGACCGCGTGCCGCACCGCGCAGGCCAGCGGCGGCACGGCTCCGACAACCGCGTGGAGTCCGAGCGCGCCGAGTTCGCCCTGGAGCTGGCGCGGCGGGGGCGGCGGGTGGCCGTCGTGTCGGGCGGCGACCCGGGCGTCTTCGCGATGGCCACGGCGGTCCTGGAGGCGGCCTCGCAGGACGCGTACGCGGACGTTCCGGTACGGGTGCTGCCCGGTGTGACGGCCGCGAACGCGGCGGCGGCCCGGGCGGGGGCCCCGCTCGGCCACGACTACGCGACGATCTCCCTCTCCGACCGGCTCAAGCCCTGGGAGGTCATCGCGGAGCGGCTCGCGGCGGCCGCCGCCGCGGATCTCGTCCTCGCGCTCTACAACCCGGGCTCGCGCAGCCGCACCTGGCAGTTGGGCAAGGCACGGGAGCTGCTCCTGGAGCATCGGGCCCCCGACACCCCGGTCGTCCTCGGCAGGGACGTCGGCGGCCCCGAGGAGAGCGTGCGGATCGTGCGCCTCGGTGATCTCGACCCCGACGAGGTCGACATGCGGACGCTGCTGATCGTCGGCTCCTCCCAGACCCGGTGGGGCAGGCGGCGCGGGGGCGAGGAGCAGATCGTCTGGACACCGCGGCGGTACCCCGAGGGGTAGCCCCCTCTTGGGTCGCCTGCGGGTGCGTCATGGTTGCTCGCGCGGTCCCCGCGCCCCTGAAAACACGGGTGCGGGGAGCTGCGCGACCAGCCACGGACAACCCGCAGTCAGCCGCGCAGCGTACGCACCCAGGCGATCGCTTCCTCCGGCGTGGCGACGCCGTCCACCCCCTCCGGCCCGGGAGGCCGGCGTACGACCACGACAGGAAGCCCCGCCTCGCGTGCGGCGACGAGTTTCGGTGCGGTCGCCACGCCCCCGCTGTCCTTGGTCACCACGACGTCGACGCGGTGGGCGCGCAGGATCTCCCGCTCTCCTTCGAGCGTGAACGGGCCCCGGTCGAGGAGTACCTCCATGCGCGCGGGGAACGGCGGCTCGGGCGCGTCGACGGAGCGTACGAGGAACCACAGGGCCGCCGTCCCGGGGCCCGCGAACGCCGCGAGGCCCATCCGCCCGGTGGTGAGGAACACCCGCTCGCCCAGGGCGGGCAGCACCCGTGCCGCCTGCTCCAGGGAGTCGACCGGATGCCAGTCGTCCCCGTCTTCCGCGACCCAGCCGGGGCGGCGCAGGGCGAGCAGGGGAACATGGGCGGTGGCGGCGGCCTTCGCCGCGTTGAACGAGATCGTCCCGGCGAAAGGATGGGTGGCGTCGATGAGCGCGTCCACGTGGTGCCCGGCCAGCCACGCCGCCAGCCCATCGGCCCCGCCGAAGCCGCCCACGCGGACCTCGCCGGGCGGCATCCGCGGCGCCGCGACCCGTCCCGCGAGGGAACTGGTCACCCGCAGCCCCGCATCGGCCGCGAGGAGCTCCGCCAGGCGGCGGGCCTCGGTCGTTCCCCCCAGAATCAGTACGTGCACGGAGTTCGGTTCCCTTCATGAGTGAGGCAAGCGGGGCGGGCGAGGCCAAGGGCGGACGCGGCGCCCAACTCAAGCACACCGGTCTGCGGCCCGGCTGGACGACCGGCGCCTGTGCGACCGCCGCGACGACGGCCGCGTACACGGCGCTGCTGACCGGCGACTTTCCCGACCCGGTGACCATCACGCTGCCCAAGGGCCAGACACCGGCCTTCGCGCTCGCCGCCGAGGAGCTGACGGACGCGTACGCCACCGCGGGCATCGTCAAGGACGCGGGCGACGACCCCGACGTCACGCACGGCGCGCTGGTGCGGTCCACGGTGCGGCGGCTGCCGCCCGGCTCGGGCGTCGTCTTCAAGGCGGGTCCGGGGGTCGGCACGGTCACCCGCCCCGGGCTGCCCCTCGACGTCGGCGAGCCCGCCGTCAACCCCGTGCCGCGGCAGATGATGCGGGACCACGTGACGCTGGTGGCCGAGCGCGCCGGGGTCACGCCGGACGTCGAGATCACGATCTCCGTCGACCACGGCGAGGAGATCGCCCGCTCCACCTGGAACCCGCGCCTCGGCATCCTCGGCGGGCTCTCCATCCTCGGGACGACCGGCATCGTCGTGCCCTACTCCTGCTCGGCGTGGATCGACTCGATCCGGCGCGGGGTGGACGTGGCGCGGGCGGCCGGGCGCACGCATGTCGCCGGGTGCACGGGGTCGACGTCGGAGAAGACCGTCGTCGCCGAGTACGGACTGCCGGAGGACGCCCTGCTCGACATGGGGGACTTCGCGGGCGCCGTCCTGAAGTACGTGCGCCGCCACCCCGTCGACCGGCTCACCATCTGTGGCGGCTTCGCGAAGCTGTCGAAGCTCGCGGCGGGCCACCTGGACCTGCACTCGGCGCGCTCCCAGGTCGACAAGGGCTTCCTCGCGGAGCTCGCCCGGCGCGGCGGCGCCTCCGCCGAACTGGCCGGGCAGGTCGCCGCCGCCAACACGGGCCTGGCCGCGCTCCAGTCGTGCGCCGCGGCCGGTGTGCCGCTCGGCGACCTGGTGGCGGTGACGGCACGCGACGAGGCCCTCGCCGTGCTCCGGGGCGCCCCGGTCGCGGTGGACGTCATCTGCATCGACCGGGCGGGGACGGTGGTGGGCCGCAGCGGGGTGCGGGCCCCGTGACGGTACCGGCGGGCTGCCCCGACTGGGCCGGGGACCGACGAGAACCGTGGCCGCGCGGCCATCCGCGCCCCGGCGGCGGAGCCCGCCGACCGGCTCGGCCGAACCGTCGAGGCGTGCTCAGCACACGTGACGGTCCCGCTCCGCCGAGTACAGGTGGCTGTCGCGGAACTGCGAGGCGCCGAGCGTCCGTCCCACCATGATGACGGCGGTCCGCACGATCCCCGCCTCCTTGACCTGCCCCGCGATGGACTCCAGCGTGCCGCGCAGGATCACCTCGTCGGGACGGCTCGCGAGGGCGACCACGGCCGCGGGGCAGTTGGCGCCGTAATGGGGCAGGAGCTCCTCGACCACGCGGTCGACGTAACCCGCGGCCAGGTGCAGCACGAGCAGCGCGCCGCTGCGGCCGAGCGTGGCCAGGTCCTCGCCCTCGGGCATGGCCGTCGCCCGCTGGGCGATGCGCGTGAGGATGACGGTCTGGCCGACGGTCGGCACGGTCAGCTCCCGCTTCAGCGCGGCCGCCGCGGCGGCGAACGCGGGGACGCCCGGCACCACTTCGTAGGGCACCCCGGCCGCGTCGAGCCGCCGCATCTGCTCGGCGACCGCGCTGAACACGGACGGGTCGCCCGAGTGCAGCCGCGCCACGTCGAGCCCCTGCTCGTGCGCGTGCACCAGCTTCTCGGTGATCTGGTCGAGGGTGAGCTGCGCGGTGTCCACCAGCTGTGCGCCGTCCGGGCACTCGGCCAGCAGCTCGCGCGGCACCAGGCTGCCCGCGTACAGGCAGACCTGGCAGGCGGCGATCCGCCGCGCGCCGCGGACCGTGATCAGGTCGGCGGCGCCGGGACCCGCGCCGATGAAGTACACGGTCATCGTTGTTGTTCTCCAGACTTGGTGACGGACCACTGGGTGACCGGCATGGCCTGCCGCCAGCCGGTGAAGCCGCCGACGGGGACGGCCTGCGCGACCGCGAGCCGCACCAGTTCGCCGCCGTGGCGCCGGTACCACTCGGTGAGCAGCGCCTCGGACTCCAGCGTGACGGTGTTGGCCACCAGGCGCCCGCCGGGCGGCAGCGCGGCCAGGGCGGCGTCGAGGAGGCCGGGCGCGGTGAGACCGCCGCCGATGAACACGGCGTCCGGCGTGGGGAGTCCGGCGAGCGCGGCGGGCGCGGCGCCGGTCACGACGCGCAGCGCGGGCACGCCGAGCCGCTCCGCGTTGCGGGTGATCCGCGCCGCGCGCACGGGGTTCTTCTCTACGGTGACGGCACGGCACGACGGGTGCGCGCGCAGCCACTCCACGGCGATCGAGCCGGAGCCGCCGCCCACGTCCCAGAGGAGTTCACCGGGGGCGGGCGCGAGCGCGGCGAGCGTGGCGGCGCGGACGTAGCGTTTGGTGAGCTGCCCGTCGTTCTCGTACGCGGCGTCGGGCAGCCCCGGCACGGCGCCGAGGCGCAGCGCGTCGGGGGAGCGCAGGCACTCGATCGCGACGACGTTCAGGGCGTCGCCCGGCGCGTGCGACCAGGTCTCCGCGGTGCCCTCGTACGACGACTCGCCCGCGCCGCCGAGCTGTTCGAGGACGCGCAGCCGGCTCGGGCCGAAGCCGCGCTCGCACAGCAGGGCGGCGACCTCGCCGGGCGAGGCCGCGCCGGCGCTCAGCACGAGGAGGCGGCGCCCGGCGTGCAGCGCGGCGGCGAGCCGGGCGGCCGGGCGGCCGACGAGCGTGACGACCTCGGTGTCCTCGACCGGCCAGCCGAGGCGCGCGCAGGCGAGGGAGACGGCGGACGGGTGCGGGAGCACCCGCAGCGCGGCGGCGCCCAGTTCCTCGGTCAGGGCCCGGCCGATGCCGTAGAACATCGGGTCGCCGCTGGCGAGGACGGCGACGCGGCGCCCCGCGTGGGCGGCGAGCAGGCCGGGCACGGCGGGCCGCAGCGGCGAGGGCCAGGCCACGCGCTCGCCCGCGCAGCTGTCCGCGGGCAGCAGGTCGAGCTGGCGGGGGCCGCCGATCAGGACCTCGGCGTCGGAGAGGGCCGCGCGCGACGGCGCCGGGAGCCCCTCCCAGCCGTCGGCCCCGATCCCGACGACGGTGACGGCCGGTATGCCTGCGGGGGATGCGGGGGTCACTGCTGGTACCTGACCTCGGGGTTCGGGAAGGGCTGCGCAGCCGCACTCTACTGGGGACCGGGCGGCGTACCCTTATTGCGAACTACTTGCAATAAGCCGTGCGGCCGTTCCGCGCGGCCCTCTGGGCAGAAAGGCCACAGCGCGATGGGCTCTCCGGTGGTGCTCGGCATCGAGTCGTCCTGCGACGAGACGGGCGCGGGCCTCGTCCGCGAGGGGCGGCTGCTCGGCCACGTCGTGGCGTCGAGCATGGACGAGTACGCCCGCTACGGCGGCGTCGTCCCGGAGATCGCCGCCCGCGCCCACGTCCACGCACTCACCCCGGTGATCCGCGGGGCGCTGGACGAGGCGGGCCTGCGGATGTCCGACATCGGCGCGGTCGCCGTGACCACGGGCCCCGGCCTCTCCGGCGCCCTCCAGGTCGGCCTGGCCGGCGCGAAGAGCCTCGCGTACGCCCTGGACGTGCCGCTCCACGGCGTGCACCACCTCGCCGGACACGTGGCCGCCGACACCCTGGAACACGGCCCGCTGCCCGACCCCTGCATGGTCCTGATCGTCTCCGGCGGCCACACCTCGCTCCTGCTCGTACGCGACCTGGCGCGCGACCCGATCGTCCACCTCGGGGACACCCTCGACGACGCCGCGGGGGAGTGCTTCGACAAGGTGGCGCGGGTCTTCGGCCTCCCGTACCCGGGCGGTCCCGCCATCGACCGTGCCGCACGCGAGGGCGACCCGGCAGCCGTGCCCTTCCCGCGCCCGCTGACCGGGCCGCGCGACGCCCCGTACGCCTTCTCCTTCTCCGGGCTGAAGACGGCCGCGGCGCGCTGGGCCGAGGGCCACGCCGGGCGGCCCCTGCCGGTCGCCGACGGCGCCGCCTCGCTCCAGGAGGCCGTGGCCGACGTGCTCACCCGCAAGGCGGTCGCGGCCTGCCGCGCGTACGGCGTCGGCACGCTGGTCGTGGTCGGCGGTGTCGCGGCCAACTCCCGTGTGCGCGCCCTCGCCGAGGAGCGCTGCCGGGCGGCGGGCGTCACCCTGCGGGTCCCGCCGCTGCGCCTGTGCACCGACAACGGAGCGATGATCGCGGCGGTCGGCGACCTCCTGGTGCGCGCGGGCGCGGAGCCCGCGCCCCTGAACGTCTCCATCGACCCTTCGGCGCCGCTGGAGTTCGCCTCCCTCAACCCGGTCGGGTCGGCAGGACGGGCGAGGGCGGCCGCCTGACGGTGGGGGGCGTCGAGGGGGGCATCCGTGTCGGTGTTGGGCTGAACGGGTGACTTGGCGTAAGAATTGGCCGGTGCAGAGAACAAGTACGAGCCAGGACGGGGTGGGCAAGTGAGCAGCAGTCAGCGCCACGACGTCACCGACGAACAGTGGGAAGGGCTCGCCCAGGTCGTACCGCTGCGCAGCCGCAACGAATGGCCTTCGTGGCCCGGGCACCGCGCGCTGCCCGACGCGGAGACCGAGACGCGGCGCCGGTTCGTGGTGATGCGGGTGAACGTCTTCTCGGACGCCCGTGAGGTCGCCGAGACCGTGATGGCGCAGATCCCGGTCCTTCTCGACCTGACCGGCGCGGAGACCGAAGTCGCCAAGCGCGTACTGGACTTCAGCAGCGGCGTGGTCCTCGGCCTGGGCTGCGGAATGCACCGGGTCGACAAGAACGTCTTCCTCCTCGCCCCGCCGGGAACGGAGGTCCAGGGGCTGGTGGACGCGGTCGCGCAGTCCTGAAGGGCGTGCGGCTGTAGCTCCTCGGAGCCCGGCTCGGGGGACCTTCCGGGGCAATCCCTCGATCGTAGGAAAGTCGGTTCGGCGTAACGGTTCGCCTGGATCGCCGCCGCTTACCGTCCGGGCATGACGGTGCATACCCGGGTGTCGGTCACGGAGTCCCCGGCGGGCCAGGTCAGGCCGCAGGTGACCGAACTGCGCCTGTCCGCTTTCGCCGGGCACCGGGCCACGTCGGTCCCGCTCGGCCCGATGACCTTGATCACAGGGCCGAGCGGCAGCGGCAAGTCCAGCGCCCTTTTCGCGTACGAGGCGCTGGCGCGGCTCTGCGCCGGGGCCGAACTCGCCGACGTCTTCGCCGACCCCCTCGCCTGCGTGCCCGAACGGGCCCGCGCCGACCTCCAACGGCGGCGCGGCTTCCGCATCGGCTGCACGGTCGAGGGGCCCGCGGGGGCCGTCCGGCTCGACCTCGCCGTGCAGGCCGAGCCCGAACTGCGCGTCGTCGGCGAGCGGTTGACCCGGGACGGGCTCGTCCTCCTGGAGACCGCGCTGCGCGATCCCGGCCGGCGCGTGGTCCAGGCGGCCTGGCACACGGCGGGCACGGCGCCCGTGACGCGCGCCCCGATGCCGGACGACCGGCTCGGTACGGCGCTCGTGCCGCTGCGCGTGGCGGGGAAGACGGACGGGCAGCGCCTCGTGCTCGCGGCGGCGGAGCAGGTCGTGGTCGCGCTGCGCTCGGCGTTCGCCTGCGACCCGCGGCCCGGCCGCATGCGCGCCCCGGTTCCGGCGGGACTGGTCGGCGCCGGTCTCGGTGCGGGCCGCCTCCTGGGCGGCTGCGACAACCTCGCCGAAGTGCTCTGGCGGACCCGGTCGGAGTGTGCGGTGCGTCACGGGCTGCTCGTCGGGGCGGCGCGTTCGGGGTGTGCGGGGCCGGTCGCCGACGTGCTCGCGGAGGAGGGGGCGGACGGCGCGGTGCAGGCGTTCGTCGACCGGGGCGACGGGGTGCGGACGCCGCTCGGGCGGCTCGGGGACGGCGAGTTGAGGTTCCTCGCGCTGTCCCTCGTCCTGCTCACCGGGCCCGGCGTGCTCGCCGTCGACCCGGCCGCCGAGGTGCCGCAGGCCTACCAGACCCTGACGGTCCTCGCCGACGGCCTGGACCGCCACCTCGACGTCCGCCAGGTCCGCGTACTCGGCGAGCTGGCGGCCCGCACCTGCGCGCGCGGGCACATCCGCCTCGTGGGGGCGGTGGGCGACGCGGCCTGGGCCACCGGCGCCGCGGGCGCCACGGTGGTAGACCTGGACCGTGACGGAACGACTTGACGTGGCGGTACTGCAGCGCAGGCTGGCCGAGTTCGCGGCGGCGCGCGACTGGGAGCAGTACCACACCCCGAAGAACCTGGCCGCCGCGCTCAGCGTGGAGGCGTCCGAACTCGTGGAGATCTTCCAGTGGTTGACGCCCGAGGAGTCGGCGCGGGTCATGAAGGATCCCGATACGGCGCCCCGGGTGGCGGACGAGGTGGCGGACGTCCTCGCCTATCTGCTGCAGTTCTGCGAGGTCCTCGGGATCGACGCACTGGCCGCGCTCGCGGCGAAGATCGAACGCAACGAACGGCGTTTCCCGGCGCCCTGAGCCCCCTGAACCGCCCCCGCGGCGACCTGACTTCAACGCTCTCCCCGCCTCCGTCGAACTCCCTTGTCCACAGCCCGGAACCTCCGCTTCCGATACTTTCGTCACTCTCCGGAGTGGATGGCTTGGCCAAACTCGACTGGCTGTCCACAGATTTCCGGCTTCCCCTGGCTTTTCGCCCGGATGAGTATCACTCTGGGTAGTGGACAGGGGAGTTCGGGTAATCGTGCGGCGAGTGCGCGCGGAATGAAGGGGGCCGGGTATGAACGCGATGCGGCTCATCGAGGCGAACCGCCGTGCGCTGGCGAGCAGTCAGGAGCCCGCGGACATCGTCGTGGAGGTCTGGCAGTCACAGGCCCTCGCGCAGGCGATCGGCGGCCACCTCGCGGTCGCGGGTCCTCCTGAGTTACGGGGCGAGGCACTGGGCCTGAGCGAGGTCGGCGGCAGAGCCTGCGGGGTGCTCGACGCCCCGCGCCTCGGGACGGAGGACATACGGGCCGCGCGGCTGACGGGGACCGGCGACGCCCATGAGGTCCTGCTCGGACTCGGCAGGCTCCTCGGCGAGGTGGCCATCGCGCTCGTCGGCGTCGCGATGAGCGCGGAGGACGAGGGGGTGTACTGGCAGTGCATGGAGGCGATCGACGCGGCCGACGAGTCCAGGGACCGGGTCATCGAGATGCTGCGCAGGCTCGCGGTGCGGGAGGGGAGCCTGCCCCAGCCGGACTCGGCGGCGGGCCCGTCATGAGGCGGCTCCGTGCCGACCCCGCCGGGCGGCAGGGTCGCGCAGGTCGCCCAGCAGGTCGCCCAGGGGGCGGAGGTCGCCCAGGTCGCGCGCGTCGCGAGGGCCGTGCAGGTGCCGGCGGAGCGCCGGTGCGGTCAGCGGCGGCCGGGCCCGTCGTCGCTCCGCGGGCGGGCGGACGGGGCGGAGAGGCTCGGGGCGGAGGTGCCCGGCGAGGGCGTGCCGGGGGAGGTGGACTGCTGCAGATCGGCGTCGAGCTGGGTCAGGTCCGCGTCGAGCGCTGCCATCAACTCCTCCATCTGCTGCAACAGGCCCTTGGGTGCGCCCTGCTGCGCGGGTACGGGCGCGTCGTGCGCGGCCTCCTGCTCGGGCACGGCTTCCTGGGACATGGCGGCCTCCTCGGCCCTCGCCCTCCCGCCGGGGGAGGGCAGTTGACGCAGCGACGCACCGGCAGGGACCGCCGGCGCGGGTGCCGGGCGGCCCGGCTCCGCCCGAGCCAACGATCACCCGGCGGACGGAGTCACTGCGGCGGGCGCGCGCCACCGAGGCGTTGACGGTTTTTCACCCGACCGGGGTGGTGGGAGATCGGCGGGACCGGCGGGGTTGACGGGCGTTCGAGCGTGCAGGATGGAGCCATGGATCTTCGAATCTTCACCGAGCCCCAGCAAGGGGCCACCTACGACACCCTGCTCACCGTGGCCAAAGCCACCGAGGACCTCGGCTTTGACGCGTTCTTCCGCTCCGACCACTACCTCAGCATGGGTTCCGCCGACGGCCTGCCGGGGCCCACGGACGCGTGGATCACCCTCGCCGGGCTCGCCCGTGAGACCAAGCGGATCAGGCTCGGCACGCTCATGACCGCCGGCACGTTCCGGCTGCCGGGCGTCCTCGCCATCCAGGTGGCCCAGGTCGACCAGATGTCGGGCGGCCGGGTCGAACTGGGGCTGGGGGCAGGCTGGTTCGAGGACGAGCACAAGGCGTACGGCATCCCCTTCCCCAAGGAGAAGTTCGCCCGCCTGGAGGAGCAGCTGGAGATCGTCACGGGCCTGTGGTCGACGGAGGTCGGCAAGACCTTCAGCCATGAGGGCAAGCACTATCAGCTCACCGATTCCCCGGCCCTGCCCAAGCCCGCCCAGCCGAAGGTGCCGGTTCTGATCGGCGGCCACGGGGCGAAGCGCACCCCGCGCCTCGCCGCGCAGTACGCCGACGAGTTCAACATCCCCTTCGCCTCGGTCGAGGACAGCGAGCGGCAGTTCGGCCGGGTCCGCGCGGCCGCCGAGCAGGCCGGACGCAAGGGCGGCGACCTGGTGTACTCCAGCGCGCTGGTGGTCTGTGTGGGCAAGGACGACGCGGAGGTCGCCCGGCGTGCGGCGTTCATCGGCCGTGACGTGGACGAGCTCAAGGCGAACGGCCTGGCGGGCTCGCCCGCCGAGGTCGTCGACAAGATCGGGCGGTACCAGGAGATCGGCGCGAGCCGCATCTACCTGCAGTGCCTGGACCTGTCCGACCTGGACCACCTGGAGCTCATCTCCTCGCAGGTGCAGTCGCAGCTGTCGTAGCCGACCGACTGGTCACGCGGTCTGCGGAGTCACGCGGTCTGCCGGGTCACGCGGACGACCGGGCCACGCGACCGACCGATCCCCGTGGTCGGCCGGTCCTCGTACGTGGCCGCCGGGCTCACCCCTCCGGGGCCCGGCGGTCACTCCGTCCTCGGCTACTGCCCGGTCGAGCGGCCGAAGAACTCCAGCTCGGCGACGGCCACCTGGTGCTTCTTGCCCGCGCCGTAGGCGGAGCGCAGGACCATCCGCGCGCTCACCGCGTCCCGGACGCGCACGTCGACCTTCTGCACGCCGCCGTCGTTGATCCGGCGGTGCATCGTGTGCACCTTGCCCGCCGAGTCGCTGACCACCAGGTCGAACTCCATCGGCCTCGCCTGCTCGGCGGCCTGCGCGCTGCGCGGCGACGTGCCCGGGGTGATGAGGAGGTTGAGCAGATCGGTGGGCTGGCCGAAGTCGGCCTGCAGCCACTGGCCCGCCGCGTCGCCCGCGTAGCCGGTGCCCCACCAGGTGTTGGAGTAGCCGTCGAAGGCGAGCTTGGCCGCCTGCTTGGGGGCGGAGTGCGAGGCGCTGTAGTCGGTGGGGTGGACGGGGACCCGCTTGGCGAAGTGGTCCTGGATGGCGCGGGCGGCGGGGGGCCCGCCGAAGATGCCGCCGACCACCAGGCCCGCGACGACCGCGATGCCCACGGCGCGGGCGATCCAGCGGGTGCGGTCGCGGTGCAGGCGGGGGCGCTGACCGGCGTAGGGGCCCTCGGCGGACGGGCCGTGCGAGTCCCTGAGCGGGCTCGCGCAGCTGCGGCAGAAGTGCCGGCGGGGCGCGTTGGGCGTCCCGCAGCTCGGGCACGGCGTGCCGGACTCGGGCTCGGCGGGCACGGCGGCCTGCCGTACGCGCGGCCGGGCCGCCTCCGGCCTGCCCGGCAGCACGCCGCCCGGGCTCTCCGGCGGCGCGACGGCGCCGGAGGCGTCAGGGACCGGCACGAGCAGGGACCGGATGGCCGTGTCGGAGGGGGACGAGGAGGAGGGGGCGGGGGAGGGCGGGGAGCTGGGCGCGGGGGAGGGCCGGGAAGGGGCCGGTTCCGCGGGGCCGTTGGACGGGAGCGGGACGGTGGTGTCGGTGGAGCCGGGCGGGCCCGCGGGGCCGCTCTGCTGCCGGGGCGGAGCAGGCGGGGCCGGCGGGCCGGCCGGGGCACCGGCGCTCCTCGGGTCCACCGGGTTCGGCCGGTTCGGGCGGTGCGCGGCGGGACCGGAGTCCGGGGCGGCCGGACCCGCGCCCGGCGCGGCCGCGGCGTCGGCCGCGCTCGACGGGCCGACCGGCGTGGCCGGAGTGTCCCAGCGCAGGAAGGCGCCGCAGGAGTCGCAGAAGGACTGTCCGTGCAGGCGGGCCGGGGTGCCGCACTCGGGGCAGGGGGGCGTGTTGGAGGGGGAGTTCGGCATCTCGTCCATCTCGGGCTGCTCGGGCATTGCTAGGTCCCTTCAGGGGCAGGTGTGTCGGTCACCTCGGCCGTGAAGGGGAGGTGGGCGGGGCGGGCCGCCGCGACGACGGACCGCAGGCGGTGCGGGTCCACCGATGCGGGGTCGCGTACGCGCAGGACGACGTGGAGGCCGGGGCGCGGGGTGCCGGGGAAGGCGCCCAGCGGGCGCGCGGACCAGGTCGCGCCGCCGCTCTCGGTGATCTCCGGCCGCACGCCGAAGGCGAGTTCGACGGCGGCGGACAGGCCGCGGCGGGTGCCGCGGACCCGGTGCAGGTCGACGGCGGACGCCACGGCGTGGCGGCGCAGCGCCAGCGGCTCCGTGCCGTCGAGCTCCGTGCCGACCCAGTCCGTCAGCCAGCCGACGAAGTCCTCGGGCGCCAGGGAGGGCATGAAGTACGCGTCCAGACAGTCCAGGACGGTGAAGACGGGCGCGAGGACCACGTCGAGGCCGGAGACGAAGCGCAGCACGAAGTCGTCGTCGGCGTAGACGGCGGGCAGCTGCTCCCCGATCGGGTGGGCGGAACCGAGCCCCGGCAGCGATCCCCGCCGCGAGCCCGGTGCGGAACCCGGCGTCGTTGTCTGCGTTGTCTGCTTGCGCAGCCGCACGCTCTCGGTGCCCGCCGTCATCGTGCCTCGATCACGCGGACGCGGTGGTCGAAGGAGAAGAGGAGCGCGGACGGGGCGAGTTCGATGCGGTCGGTGGCGTCGCCCCGGCGGCCGGTGAGCGGGTCGGCGGGGTGCAGCAGGACCTCGTCGACCAGTTCCACGCCCGGCACCCGCTGGAGCGCGGCGAAGATCTCTCCGGCCCGCAGCGGCCGGCCGAACGGCCAGCCCTCGCCGTGCGCCCCGCCGGTCAGCGGGTCGAGGTAGGCGTACAGCGCGTCGAGCGCCTCGGCCCGTACCCGCTCGGCCTGTGCGGCACGGAAGGAGTGCAGCGTGGCGACCACGGTGACGCCCTGGTAGTAGGGCGGGCCGACCGAGAGGCGGGTGCCCAGCGGGCGGCGGTCGTCGAGGAAGTCGGTGACGCGGGAGAGGAGTTCCTCACCGGGCACCAGCTGCTCGAAGCGGAGCCTGCCGCCCAGGTCGGCCACCGCCTGGGGGACGACCAGGACGCGGACCGCGTTCTCGCCGACCTCCGCGGACTCCGCGGCGAGGCAGTGGATCCGGGCCGTCTCGGGGGCGGCCCGCCGGGCGAGCTCCTCGTAGTCGCGGGCCGTCACCGCCCGCTCCTGCGCGCGCAGCGCGATCGGCGCGCGGACCTTGGCCTCCTGCACCGTCTCGCCGTCCACACCGCCGCGCGCCGCCTCCCTGTTCTCCACCCGGGCGACGTACGGGATGGAGCTGCGCAGGACCTGGATCGCGCTGCGGGCCACGTTGCCCGCGCGGCCGCCGCCGGTGCGGTAGCGGGTCGCGCGGATCGCGGCGCCCTTGCCCGGCACCGCGCCGAACTGCCGCAAGGTGCCGTCGGGTTCGCGCACCGCGGGACCGAAGGCGATCTCGCCGGTCGCCGCGTCGAGGGTGACGTGGGGGTCGTACGGGCCGGAGGAGGCGAAGTTGTCCACCACCTGCCAGGCGTGCCAGCCGGCGTCCTCGCCGTCGGAGACCTCGAGGAGCAGCGGCGGCCGGTCGGCGACCACCGGCGCCTGGGACAGGCGTACGCGCTGTCCGGGCACGCCCGTGGAGTCGCCGAGCATCTCGTCGCTGACGACGTCCGCGTGCGCGACGACGGTCGTGCCGCCGATGGTGAAGGCGGACGCGGCCCGCACGGTCGGCGAGGCGCTGTAGAACGGCTGGCCCTTGGCGGCCTCGGTCACCCGGCAGCGCAGCCAGCCCGCCTCCTGGCGCCCCACGCGGGAGACGATGTGGCCGGCCGGGACGTGCAGGACGACCTCGCCGGGCCGGTTGAGGCCACCGGTGGTGTCCTCGTCGACCTCGCACTCGGCCCAGCCGTCCGCGGTCCACGCCTCCCACACCAGCGGGGGCTGGCGCGGGTCGACGCCGACGCCGTCCACCCGGCTGTCCAGCTCCAGTACGGCCGCGCAGCGCGGCACCGCGGCGCTGAGCCCGAAGAGCAGGGTGTCGCCGGGCCGCGGGGAGGTCGCGAAGACCGTCACGTCACGGCCGCCGAAGACGTCCTGCCCGCAGTCCTGCGGCGTGCCGCCCTCCTCCTGGCGCAGCACGGCCGCCAGTTCGCAGGGCACCACGGTCAGATCCGCCTCCGTCGCGAAGGCCACCGCCTCCTCGGTCTCGGTGCGGCTGGTCGCCACCTCCGTCCCGGCGGGCAGGACCACCGGCTCGGTCTGCGGCGCGGACAGCCAGAAGGTGACGTCGGCGCGGGCCGCGGAGGGCGGGAAGAGGGTCACGCCGAGCAGGTCGAGGAAGGCCAGGTGGTTCTTCTCCGGTACGCGGTTGAGGCGGTAGACGATCTGGTCGGCCATGTGCGCGACCGCCTCGACGAGGGTGACACCCGGGTCGGAGACGTTGTGATCGGTCCACTCCGGGCAGCGCTGCTGGATGTAGCGCTTGGCGTCGTCGACGAACTGCTGGAAGCGCCGGTCGTCGAGGTGAGGGGCGGGCAGGGCCATCGGACTTCAGACTCCGCTCTCTGATTCCGTGGACGGGATCACGTAGAAGGGGAAGACGAGACTGCGCGGGTTGTTGGTGCCGCGCACGCTGTAGCTCACGTCGATGAACAGGACGGACGGGTCGTCGGGGGCCGGGCTGACCTCGACGTCCAGGACTTCGATGCGCGGCTCCCAGCGGTCGAGCGAGGACCGCACCTCGTACCGGATGCGGCCCGCCGTCGCCTCGTTGACCGGCGCGAACACCATGTCGTGCACGGCACAGCCGAACTCGGGGCGCATCGGGCGCTCACCCGGCGCGGTGGCGAGCACGAGGCGGATCGACTCCTCGATCTCGCGCTCGCGCCGGGCCAGCGCGATGCCCCCGCCCGCGTCGATGCGCAACGGGAACGTCCAGCCCGCGCCGACGAACTGCTCACTCATCTCCAGCGACCCCCTTCGGGCGCAAGTCCCTCAAATTCCTCAGGGCTCCTAGAACGGAATGCCGTTGCGCAGTACGGCCGGGGCGCTCAGCGCGACCGTGGCCGGCGAGCTGATGGCCGCCGCCGCGCCCGCGTTGACGGCCACCGCGCCGACCGCGGTGACGGAGACCGCGCCGACGGCGTTGACGGCCACCGCGCCGGCCGACTTGAGGCTGACGACACCGGCCGCGTTGATGTCCGCCATGCCGCCCGCGTTGACCCCGAACTTGGCGCCGGCCTTGATGTCGACGGCCCCGCCCGCGCTCATCGTCAGCGAACCGCCCGCGATCAGCGACAGATTGCCGCCCGCCCGGATGCTGACGTTGCGGGTGCCGGAGATCGACACGGAACCGTCGCTGCGGATGGTCACGCTGGTCTTCGCCTCGTCCATGTGGACGGTGAGACGGCCGTTGCCGGTCTGCAGCCGGATGCCGCTCTTCATCCGGGTCTTGGCGTCCACCATCTCCATGATGTGTCCGCTGCGCGAGGAGATGGAGCGCCAGTTGACCCGGCCGCTGGTCCGGTCGATCGGTTGCAGCCCGTCGGTGTTGGGCGTCGGCTTGTCGATGCCGTTGTACAGGCCGGCCAGGACGTACGGGTGCTCCAGCGAGCCCCGGTCGAAGGCGACGAGCACCTCGTCGCCGACCTCGGGGAGCATCAGGCCGCCGCCCCGCACCCCGCCCAGCTGCGCGATGCGGCACCAGTCGCTCTCGTACGTGTCCGAGAGCCAGGGGAAGCGCAGCTTGACGCGGTTCAGCTTGAGCGGGTCCTTGGCGTTGCTGACCAGCGCGTTGGCGACGCCCGGCATCGGCGGCGCGGCATCCGCGCCGCCCGAGGCGAGACCGTACAGCGAACGGAACTGCCGTCCCGAGACGGTCAGCCACGTCGTGAACGGCCGCCCCGACTCGAAGAGATGACGGACCCCGGTCGCCGTGTACTTCCCCTCGAACGGGAACCCGGCGCCCTTCAGCGCCACCGGCTGCCCCGGCTGCAGGTCGGGGTTGCCGGTGACGGCGACCTCGACCTCCGCGAAGGAGCCCGCCACGTCGTCGGCCAACGACTTGGCGGCGTGCGTGACCTGGGCCTGGGTGGTGTACGGCGTCTCGGTGGCCGTCAGCGTCGCCCTGCCGAACGGCTGCGAGAGCTGTGCGGGCGTGATGTCGGTGACGATGTCCTTGCTGCTGACGGCCGGGGACTGCGCGGACAGGGGGCGCTTGGCCCGCATGTTCCAGCCGCGCACCCCGGCCTTGGAGACCTGGCCGGCCGCGGTCACCGCGACCCGGCTGTGCTGCGCGTTGTGCCCGAATTCGAGCACGTACGGGCTCTGCGCGGCCGGTGTGGTGTCGGACGGCGCGCCCGCGGCGGGCTTGAGCTTGGCGAAGCGCAGCTTCCCGTTCTCGTCGAACGACAGGTGGGTGTCGTTCTCCTGGGCGAGGCGGGAGAGGAAGTCCCAGTCGGTGATGTTGGGCTGGGTGGCCAGTTCGTAGACCGTCGGTGTGGCGTCGATCTTGCCGATCTTCAGGCTGTTCAGACCGGCGATCCGGCGCACGATGTCGGAGGCCGTCATGTTCGGGTAGCCCTGCACGCGGCGGTTGCGCAGCAGCCGGTGGCCCGGGTCGTAGCCGCGCACGACGAGCGACTTGCCGCCCGCGTCGGCGTCCACCTCCAGGGCGGTCACCTCACCGGTCAGCATGGGCTTGCCGCGCCGCCCGTCGGTGAAGGGCGAGAGCACCGCCTTGGCGCCCACCTTGATCTGCGGGAACTTCTCCAGGATGTCCCCGCCCGCGTCGGCGAAGGTCAGCTGGAAGGCGGACGGCACGTTGACGCTGGAGTCCACCCAGCCCTCGACGAGCAGCAGAGCCAGCTTGTCGGGCAGGGGGGACCCGCCGATCTCGGCGTGCAGGACGCTCGTGTACGTCTTCTCGGTCATGCGGACTCCACGTGCGCGGGGGCGGGGTGTGCCTCGTCGGCGGCGGGCAGCAGCAGCTCGGTGCCGGGCCGCAGCCGCATCGGGTCGTCTATCTCGTTGGCCTCGGCGATCAGCCGCCAGCGGGTGGCGTCCCCGTACTCGCGCCAGGCCAGCGAAGCCAGCGAGTCACCGGCGACGGTCCGGTGCACGCGGCGGGCGGAGAGCGCACCGGAGGTCGGGTTCTGTCCCTTGGTGGGCATCGCCACTTCGGTGAGCGAGAGCGAGCAGGTGGCGCGGATCGGTTCGCCGGTCGGGTTGAACAGCGTGTACGTGGCGCTCACGTTGGTCACGTACGCCACGAACTGCACGGTGTTGAAGGACCCCCACGAGAACCGCACCCACGGCGGCGAGGGCCGCTTGGAGGTGAGGCTCTGCGGCGTCACCTCGCAGCAGGAGAGCAGCATCTCGACCTGCTTCTGCACCTTGCCCGAGTTCGGAGTGCCGGAGGAGTCGAGGAAGACCTCCAGCTGCAGGGTGGCGGGGGCGGAGCCGGTGAACTTGGGCGGGGCGCCGCGCGTGTAGGCGACGGCCCGCTGCGTACGCCACTCGGCGGAGCGGCCCATCTGCAGCTGCGTCGGGTTGAACTGGAACTCCACCTCACCGATCCGTCCGCCCATCGACCCGCCGAGGTCGGTGGGCGGCTGGTGGATGGCGAGCGCGGCGCGGACGAGGCTCGCCCCGGCCCGGCCGCCGGTCGGCGCGGCCATCTCAGGCACCTCCCGCGTCGGTGAACCCGTGGTGCGCGATCTCCAGGGTCTCCGTCGCCACGGCCGGACTGTCCGGACTGAGGCTCGGCCCCTGCCAGCGCACGGGCAGCACCTCGACGAGCCCCCACTGCGCGACGACGGAGCCGTCCGCGCGCAGGGCCGCGATCTGCGCGGTGGGCCGCGAGATGCCGGTCGCGATGGACGAGATCCAGGAGGCCACGCGGGAGGTGTCCGCGGTCAGCGGCCGGGTGAGGCGGATGGTGGAGAAGGTCACGCGGGTGGGCAGCTGCCAGACGAACCCGTTGTTGCCGCCCTCCTGCCGCTGCTCCACCTCCACCTCGGAGGCCAGCCCGTCGCAGCCGTTGAAGAGGCCGAGGTCCTGGCCGTCGATGGTGAGCTTGAAGAAGACGGTCGAACCTGGGTCCTGTTGCGAGGGCATGGGCTACTTCCTGGGTTCTCTGCGGAGGTGGTGCGGACGGGGTGGGGCGAGGGCTGCGGCAGTCTCATCGACCGTGATCGCGGAGCCGCCCGATCCGCTCCCGGTCGCTGCGGAGCTCCGCGCGGAGCAGGCGCGAGAGAGGGGCCAGGAGGCGTCGGGCCAGATCGTCGAGGTCGGCGGGGGTGGATTCGGCGGCGGGGGCGGAGCCGGAGTCGGCCGCGGCGGCCGGGGCGGCGGCATCGGACCGGGCGGCGGTGCCCGCTCCGGCGGCGGTGCCCGCCGTCGTGTCGGCGCCGGTACGGGCGACGGTGACGGGCGGCCGGGGCGCGGCGGCGGGCTGCGCGGCCTTGACGGGTGCGGGTGCGGGTGCGGGGGCGGGTGGTTCGGGGGCGGCGGCCTTGCGCTGGACGGGGGCGGTGGGCGCGGCTGCGGGGGCGCGGCGGACGGTGGACGGGCGTACGGGGGCGTGGGCGGCCGGTGCCGGCGCCGCGGCCGAGTGGTGTACCGCGGGCGGAGTGGACGTGGCCGCGCGCCGCTGGACCGGGGCACCCGGCTTCCCGAGCGGAACGACGACCGGCGCGGTGGCCGCGGCGGCGCTACCGCTCCTGTGCTGCGGTCCCGCGCTGCCCGCGGAGCGCTGGAGAGGCACGGGGCCGGGGACGGATCCGGTGGCGGGGGCAGGGGTGGACGCCACCGGTGCGGCCGGGCCGGAGGGCGCGGGGGCCGCACCGCCCGTCGCCGGGGGCAGGCCGGAAAGGCCCCGGGAGGGGGCGAGGGGCCGCGGCTGAGCGGTGCCGAACTCCGTGGGCCGGTAACTGCCGGGGGCGATGCGGCGGTTGACGGGGACGACGGGGAGGGGCTGGGACTGCGGCTCGGGTGCGGGCGCGGGGGGTGCGGCGGGGGTGGGGGTGCCGGTGGTCGCTGCCTGCTCGGGCTCGGGCTGCTGGGGCTGGGGCTGGTTCTTCTGCGCCTGGGCCTGCTGGGCCTGTGCCTGCTGTGCCTGAGCCTTCTGGACGGGGGTGACCGGTGCGCCGATCAGGCTCCGGCGGGGGCGGCCCTGGGGTGCCGGGACGGCGGGCGCGGGCGCGGGAGGTGTGGCGGGCGCGGACGGCGCGGTGGGCGGCTGGCTCACGGGTTGGCCGAGGCCCGGACGCGGTGCGCCCGTTGCCGCGCCGCCGTCCTGCGCGCGCCGGACCCGGCGTACGTGAGGCCGTCGCTGTACGGGCTGAACGGGGGAATTCGCCCGCACAGCGACGGGGTCGGGGGCCGCGGGTGCGGCCCGCGTCCCCGGACCGGCGGGGGACACCGGCCCGGGGACATCGGTGGACCGGACGCCGGTGGGGGCGTCCGGCGCGCCGGGGGAGGCTTCGTCGGCCGGGGCGGTGGTGGGCGACGCGGTGGGCGTCATCCCGACGGGGAACAGTTTCCGCTGCGGCACGACGGCGGGCACCGCTGTGACGAGCGGGGAGCGCCCGGCCCGCTGGGACCGCTGCACGACGGGTACGGGTACGGGGGCGGGGTGGGGGCTCGCGGGTGCGCTGCCCGGCGCCGGGGCGGGAGTCGGGGCCGTACGGGTACGGGTGTGCGGTTGCTGTCCACCGGACGCGGCCTGGGGCTGGACGGGGGGCTGAACCTCTGTGCTGATGAGCGGAGTCGACGCGCCGCTCAGGGGCTTGTCGCCCTGAGGGGCGGGCTCCGGGGCGGGGGTCGCGCTCCGCTGCACGGGTTGCCTGGCGGCGGGCTGAGCGGGGGAGGGGGCGGACGACCTCTGGACGGCAGGTCCGGCCGAGGCGGGAGACGGGCTCGTCCGCTGTACGGGTCGCCCGGGGGCGGGCTGAGCGGCGGAGGGAGAGGGGGCGCTCGGGGTCGCGGGAGCAGCCGACGCAGAAGAGACAGGCCGGGCGGACGAGGAGGAGTCCGGGGCCGAAGCCGGGCGTGAGGCAGCGGACGAGCTCGGAACGACAGGCGCAGCCGAGGCGGGAGAGGGACCCGGAGCGGCAGGCGTGGCCGCGGCCGAAGTCGAGCGCGGAACGGCGGGCACGACCGGGACGGAAGGCGCAGGTGAGGCCGAGGTCGAGCGCGGGGCGCCAGGCGTGGCTGAGCCCGGATTCGAGCGCGGGGCAGCAGGCGTGGCCGGGACGGAGGACGAGCTTGAGGCAGCGGGTGACCGCGGAACGACAGGTGCGGCAGAGGCCGAGGACGACCTCTGGACAGGAGGCGTAACCGAGGCAGCGGATGAGCTCGGAGCGGCAGGCCCGGCGGGGCCCGCAGGCGAACCTGCGGAAGCGGACGAGCCCGGAGCAGCAGGCGCGGCCGAGGGAGAAGGCGAGCCCGGGGCGGACGTCGAGCGCCGGGCAGCAGATGATCGTGGTGCAACAGGCAGGGCTGGTCCGGGAGTTGCGCCAGAGGGGATGGACGGGTCCGGCGCCGAAGCCGAGCCGGTGGCCGCAGTCGAGCCCGCGGCGGAAGCCGGGCCCGGAGTAGCCGATGCACCCGAGGGAGAAGGCGAGCCCGGGGTCGACGTCGAGCGCCGGGCGGCAGAAGAACGCGACGCAACGGGCGGCGCTGGAGCCGGAGTTGGACCCGCGGGGGTGGAGGGGCCCGGCGTCGAAGCCGAGCCCGGAGCCGAAGGCGCCGCCGAGGTGGCAGGCGAGCCGGGGGCAGAACCCGGGCGCCGGGCGGCGGGGGAGCTTGGGGCGCCGGGCATGGCTGAGGCCGAAGCCGAGCCCGATGAGGCGGAACGCGAACCCGGAGCGGCCGGAGCGGCCGAGGAAGCAGGTGAGCCCGGCGCGGCAGACGAGCCCGAGGCCGAAGACGTCCGCGGAGCGACAGGCGGCGCAGCCGAGGCGGAAGGTGACCTTCGGGTGGCAGCAGGCGCGGGCGCCGCGGAGGCCGACCGCTGAACCGCAGGCGCCGAAGCCGAGTTGCTGGACGACCCCGCAGACGCGGACGCAGCCGCAGCCGACGTGGTACCCGAGCTCGGGACAACGGGCGGCGCAGCCGAGGCACCGGGCGCCCCCGGAACCACAGGCGCCGCCGCCCCAGAGGCCGCCCGCTGAACCGCAGGCGCCGCCGACCCCGAAGGGGCCGACGAAGCCGACGAAGCCGACGGAGCAGAACGGCGAGCGGCGGAAGGACCACCGGCCGAGGAGCCACCAGCGGACGAGCCACCGGCCGAAGAGCCACCAGCGGAAGAGTCCCCACCCGAAGGACCACCGAAGGAGGGCCTCGACGGAGTAAAGGCAGGCGCAGCCCCCGCCTCCTCGGCCCCCGCCGTCTCCGGCCGCCCCCGTACCGGCAGCTGCAGCGCAGGCAGGTCGAGGCTGCCCGGGTTGCCTGCCACCGGTGTGAGGACGTCGCGCAGCAGACCTCCGGGCGCCGACGCCCGTACCGCGTGGCCCAACTCGCCCCCGAAGGACGGGTTCTGGTGCGTGGCGAGCATCGCGCCGAAGCCGTGCTCGGAGATCGTTCGCGGCGCCGCGAGCACGCGCTGGACCGGCGGCACGGTGGCCCACCCGCTGTCACGCGCGGCACCGCCACCGGCGCCCCGGGCACCCGCGTCAGCGGGAGCAGGAGCAGAAGCAGAAGCAGGAGCAGAAGTGAAAGCAGAAGCCGCACCGGCACCGGCACCCGGGTCGGCGACCGCCGACCCCACCGCACCCGGCTCCGGCGAACCCGCATCACCCGTACCCGGCACCGCCGCATCCGGCACCGCCGCGTCGCCCCGCGACCCCCGCCGCCACCTGAACAAGCCCATCACTTACCTCGACTCACCGACCGACTGCCGCACCTCACCGACCTGTCACTGCCTCGCCTCCGCCTGTTCCACCAGCGTGGCGGTCCGCGCCACGTACGCGCGCCGGTCCGCGTGTTCGAGGTCGAGGATGTCGTCCATGCCCCAGTGGAAGTGGTAGGCGAGGTACGCGACTTCCTCCTCGATGCGGTCGGCCGCGTACGTCACGATTCCCCCAGGCGGCTCCCGGCCAGCTCGACCTCGAAGGACTCCGAGCAGTGCGGACAGGCCACCGCCGCGCGGGTGTGGCCCTCCGCGTTGATCTGCCGGTAGAAGTCCTGGAGGAAGGCCAGGTCGGAGGCGAACATGTTCTCCACCGTGCCGTCGTGGACGGAGCCGAGCGTGCCGAGGCGGGTGATGACCCGGCCGAGCAGCACCACGGACAGGTAGGCGGGGTTCTCGCGCACGCGGACGTCCCGCAGCGGCACCAGTTCGTCACGTGCCGTCGCGAGCCGCATCGCGCCGTTGCGGTGCACGGTGCCGGACTCGTCCACGAATCCGCGCGGCAGCTCGAACTCGAACTCCGTGCGCAGCGGTTCGCGGGTGTCCGTCACGGCACCGGGAACCGCTCCCGCCCCTGCCCCCGGCGCCGCCGGGCCTTCGCGCCGCATTATTCGATGACCAGCTCTTCGAAGACGATGGTGACCTGCTCGGTCAGCGCGGCGGCGTCGCCGGCCTTGACCCCGCTGGTCTCCACCTTGCTGCACCAGGCGTTGCGCAGGTTGTACCGCTTCACCGGGCTGTTCTGGTAGTCCATCATCATGATCGTGGCGTTCTTGCGCGCCGAACCCATGTCGCCCGCGATGGACTTGTTGATCCACTCGCTGAAGACGGGGCTCTGCGTCATGCCGCGGGTGACGGTGCACTCGCCGGCCTTCTTGACGCCGGGCATCTTCTTCACGACGGGCTTGCCGTCGGCCGACACCTGCTGGTACTCGATGACGTCCTGCTCCATGGAGAGGCCGCTGACCTCCTGCAGGTACTCGACCATGACGCCGTCGATCTGCAGGCCGAAATTGTGTGTAGTGAGAGCGTCACCGGGCTGAAGGGACAAGGGGGTTCACTCCTGTTGCGGTTCTTGCGGATGGCTGAAGGGCGGTGCGTGCGGCGGGCTTCTACTCCTCCAGCTCGCCGCCTCCGCCGGAGAACTGCGCGAGGCGGAAGACCACGAACTCGGCGGGCTTGACCGGCGCGATGCCGATCTCGCAGACGACCCGGCCGAGGTCGACCGACTCGACGGGGTTGGTCTCCGCGTCACACTTCACGTAGAACGCGTCCTCGGGCCGGGAACCGAACAGGGCGCCCGAACGCCACTCGTTGACCAGGAACGCCGAGACGTTGCGGCGGATGCGCGCCCACAGGGCCTGGTCGTTCGGCTCGAAGACGACCCACTGGGTGCCGATGAGGATCGACTCTTCGAGGTAGTTGAAGTAGCGGCGGACGTTCAGGTAGCGCCACGCCGGGTCGGACGCCATCGTCCGCGCGCCCCAGACCCGGATGCCGCGGCCGGGGAACGCGCGGATGCAGTTCACGCCGACCGGGTTGAGCAGGTCCTGCTCGCCGCGGGTGATCTGCAGCTCCAGGTCCACGGCGCCGCGCACGATCTCGTTGGCCGGGGCCTTGTGCACGCCGCGCTCGGCGTCGTTGCGGGCCCAGATGCCGGCCATGTGGCCGGACGGCGGCACGATCACCGACTGGCCGGAGGCCGGGTCGAAGGACTTGATCCACGGGTAGTACAGCGCGGCGTAGCGCGAGTCGTACCCGGCGCCCTCCTGCCGCCACTGGCGGATCTGGCGGGCGTTCATCGACGGCGGCGGGTCGATGATGGCCATGCGGTCGCCCATCAGCTCGCAGTGCGAGATGAGACCGAGCTGGACCGCCTTGACCTGCTCCTCGTCGATCAGACCCTGCTGGTAGGCGGCCATCAGGTCGGGCACCGCCACCATGTTGACCTCGTCGAGGGCCTCCAGGCCGCCGAAGCCGGTGCGGTCCGCGGAGTCACCGATGAACTGCGCGGTCTCCACGCGGGACACGGCGCCGTTGGAGGCGGGCACGGCCGGGGGCGCGGCCTTCGGCGGCGCGAGGGTCACGGTCTGCGCGTCGGGCTTGGCGAGCTGACCCGCCGAGGCCTCTTCCAGGGCGATCACCTTGGAGCGCTGCTTGACCTGGGTGACGACGTAGTTGCGCGCGGTCTTCTTCGTGCTGACGTCGAAGCTCTCGACGACCTTGTCGCCGTCCTTGACGATCAGCTTGAAGCGGTCGGCGGCGCCTTCGCCCTCGCCGTCCTGCACCTCGACGGTGAGCGCCCCGCCGTCCGAGCTGCCCGCGGTGAGCGCGGACACGCTGAAGCCGCCGAGCGCCACGGGCTCACCGGCGGTGAGCTCCTTGGGCGCCTGTGCGGGGGCCGCGGCGGCCGGCTCCTGCGCTCCGTCGGTGTCGGTGCCGCCCACGCGCACGATGTACGCGGCGGAGCCACCGTTGTTGAAGAAGCCGTACACGGAGTGCGCCAGGTAGTACCCGTCCGTGAACTCGCCGAACGCGGCCACGTACTGGGACCAGTTGGTCACCAGCGTCGGCTCGTTGAGCGGTCCCCGCGGCGCCAGACCGACGAAGGCCGCCACCGAGGTGCCGACCCCTTCGATGGGGCGCGAACCGCTGGCGACTTCCTCGATGTAGACGCCGGGGGACAGGTAGTTGGGCATGCTGCTGTGCTCCAAGGTTCGAGGGTGAGCGGGACCGGCGCACAGCCGGCACGGATTCGTACCGTGTCGACGATGTCCCACGCGCGTACCGGTGCGTAGAGACGGACGGACGTCAACGAGGGCAGATGACGGTGCCCGTTCAGCCGCCCGGGGAAACCTTTCGGCCGGAATCGGTGGCGCGGCGCGGGGGCGGACGGTGGCGGGCCGCCCCGGGTTGCCCGTCCGGTCACGCCGGCCGGGGGCGGGTTCGCGGCGGCCACCGGCCCCGGCCGGATGTGGCCGGTCCGTGGCGCATATGCCCCGCCCCCGGTGTCGACCGCGTCAATACCTGGTCAACATGGGGGTCCGGGGCCCCCACGGGGAGGGGTGACCTCTGGGGCTGACGTAACGTTTGGTGCGTGCGGCCATCCGTGGCCGGTACGAACGGGCACCTCGCGGTGCGTCACGGGGCAAGGGGTGCGGGCTGACAATGCAGGGCGACGCGGATGACGCGGGCGGCAGGGCGGGCCGGAGCGGCGAGGACCGAGCCGGCCGGGACGACCCGGGCGGAACGCTGTGGTTCCAGGTCCTCGGACCGGTGCGGGCCTGGCGCGACGGACAGGCCCTGACGCTCGGTCCGCCGCAGCAGCGCGCGACGCTGGCGGCGCTGCTGCTGCGCGGCGGGCACCCGGTGTCCGCCGCCGAGCTGGTGGACGCCCTGTGGGGCGAGGAGCCGCCGCTGCGGGCGGTCGGCACCCTGCGCACGTACGTCTCCCGGCTGCGCGCCCTCCTCGAACCGGACCGGCGCGCCCGCGAACCCGCCAGGCTCCTGGTGTCGGCGGGCGACGGCTACGCCCTGCGGCTGCCGGGCGGCTCCCTCGACGCGAGCGAGCTCGAGGACCGGGTGGCCGCCGCGCGTGCCCTGCGCGCCGCCGGTGAACACGCCGATTCCTACGCCGAGTTGACCGCCGCGCTCGCCCTGTCGGACGGCGCCCCGCTGGCCGGGCTGCCCGGCCCGTACGCCCGCCGCCAGCGCGACCGGCTCACCGAGCTGTCCGTCACCGCCCAGGAGGAGTTCTTCTCCTGCGCGCTCGAACTGGGCTGCCACGGCGAGACGATCGCCCCGCTCAGCGTCTTCGCCGCCGAACACCCGCTGCGCGAGCGCGCCCAGGCCCTGCTGATGCTCGCCCTGCACCGCGGCGGCCGGCGGGCGGACGCCCTCGCCGTGTACGAGAGCACGCGCCGCACGCTCGCCGCCGAACTCGGCGTCGACCCCGGCAGGGACCTCACCGCGCTGTACGAAGGGCTGCTCAAGGGAGCCCCGCTCCCGGAGGCCGCCGCCGCGCGGCCCGGACCGCTGCCCGCGCCCCTGCGCGTCGGCGAACAGCGCCGTCGCATACCCGGGCGGGGTCGACAGGCCGAAGGACCGGGGAGCGGAGAACCGGCCGACGGACCGGGGAGCGCCGGGGCCGCCCCGGACCGCGTGGCCCACCCTGCCCGGTCCTCACCTCCCGACGCGGAGCGCACGGCCCGTCACCTCCCTCGCCCCCTGCCCCTGCCGCTGGGCACGGATCGCCGCACGGACGGCGCGGGCCGCCCGGCCCCGCCCCTCGACGGGAAACCCCCGCACCCCCCGCGCACCCCCGCCGCCGCCCCGCTCACCCCCGCCCAACTCCTGCCCGACGTACCCGACTTCGCCGGACGTGAGGCCGAGGCGCGGCTGCTGACCGAGACGCTGCACGCCGCCGCCCGCGGCAACGCGATGGCCGTGGCCACGCTCACCGGCCTCGGCGGCGTCGGCAAGACCGCGCTCGCGGTGCACGTCGCCCACGCCTTACGGGACCAGTTCCCCGACGGGCAGCTGTACGTGGACCTGCGCGGCGCCGATCCGGCGCCCGGCGTGGACAGCGGCTGCGCGCTCACCGGCTTCCTGCGCGCGCTCGGCGTCCCCGAGAGCGCCGTGCCGGACAGCCTCGACCAGCAGACCGCCCTGTACCGCTCGCTCCTGGCCGGGCGCCGCGTGCTCGTCCTGCTCGACAACGCGCGCGACACCGCCCAGGTGCGGCCGCTGCTGCCCGGCACCCCGGGCTGCGCGGTCCTGGTGACCAGCCGGTCGCGGACCATCACCCTGCCCGGGGCGCGGCTCGTCGACGTCGAGACGATGGACGAGTCGCAGGGGCTCGGCCTGCTCCGCGCCATGGCCGGTGCCGAGCGCGTGGCCGCCGAACCCGCCGCCGCCCGCGAACTGGTCGCCGTCTGCGGCGGGCTGCCCCTCGCCGTGCGCATCGCCGCGGCCCGCCTCGCCGCGCGGCCGGGCCGCTCCGTCGCCGACCTCACGGCTCGGCTGCGCGACGAACACCGCAGGCTGGACGAGCTGCGGGTGGACGACCTGGGCGTCGAGGCGAGCTTCCGGCTCGGGTACGAGGCGCTCGAACCGGGGCTCGCCCACGCCTTCCGCATGGTCTCCCTCTGCTACATGCCGTCGTTCTGCCGGGGCGCCGCGGGTGCACTCCTCGACGTGGCCGACGAGGAGGCGGAGTGCCTGGTGGAACGCCTCGTCGACGCCGGGCTGATGGAGCTGCACGGCGAGGACCGCTACCGCTTCCACGACCTGGTACGGCTCTTCGCGCGCCGGCAGTGCGAGCGCGAGGAGAGCGCCGAGGACCGCGCCGCGGCCCGGCTGCGCTTCCTCGACTACGTGCTCGCCACCGTCATCACCGCGATCCGCCGTACGAAACCGCACAGCGTGCTGCCGCGGCTCCTGCACGTCCCCGACTCCCCGGGCAAGACGCTGCCGGACGAGGCCGCCGCGCGCGACTGGCTGGTCGTCGCCCACTCGCGGCTGTGCGACGCGGCGGAGAACGCGCTGCGGCACGTGCCGGACGCGGCGGCCGGAGCCGTGGGCCCCGAAGGGCCGCCGGGCCTGCGCCCCACCGTCGACCTGCTCACCGCCTGGTCCCACCTCGTGGTCGGCACCGCCCGCCACCGCGACCTGGAGCCGCTCGCCGAACTGGCCCTGCGCACCGCGCGCGCCCACGGCGACGACCGGTCGGCGGCCCGCGCGCTGCGCCTCCTCGGCGCCCCGCACTACGGCACCGAGACCTACGACCGCGCCGAACGGGCCCTGCGCGAGAGCCTGCGCCTCGCCGCCTCCTGCGGCGACCTGCTGGTCGGCGCCGAGGGCAGCCACGAGCTCGGCATCGTCCTCATGGGCGTGGGCCGCCACCAGGAGGCGCTGGAGCAACTGCGGCTCGCTTATGCCAGGTTCGGCGCGCTCGGCGGGCACGGCGACCGCGTGCGCATCCTCTCCCACATGGCGCGGGCCTACGTCTGCCTGGGCCGGCGCGGCGCGGCGGACACCGCGGTGGTGGCGGCGGAGCGCCAGGCGCGGCAGTCGGGCAGTACGTCCACCCTCGCCCACGTCCTCTACCAGGCGGGCTGCACGCTGCTGCGGGACGGCAGGGCGGCCGGGGCCGCGGAGCGGCTGCGCGAGGCCCAGCGGCTGCACGGCCGGTCGAGCAACCCGCGCTGGGAGGCGCTGTGCTGGGCCCGCCTCGCCTACTGCGACCTGGCACAGGGCCGCCCCGGCGAGGCCATGAAGAGCGCGGACGCGGCGCTCGCGGTGGAGGGCGAACTGGGCGACGCGTTCTGCCACGCGCTCGCGATGGCCGCGCGCGGCGAGGCCCTGCTGGCCCTCGGGGACCTCGAACGCGGCAGGGCCGCGCTGCGGATCGCCCACCGGGTGATGGAGCGCCGCGGCGCCTCGGAGGCCGCCGAGATCGCCGACCTGCTCGCCCACTGGCGGCCGCCCTCGGAGGTGGTGGGCCCGGTGCTCTCGGCGCGCGGCTGAGGCACCGCGTGCCGTGCGGGGCGGCGCCGGGCCGCGCCTGCCGTTCGCGAGGGCAGGCCTGCCTGCCCCTGACGCCGCCCTTTCGTACAAGGAGAGGCCCGGTGGTGCGCTCTACCGTGCCCGTATGACGTGGTGGAACTCCCTTGACCCGGCCGCGGTGACCGTGGACCCCGGTGGCCGAGCGACCGTACGGCTTCGCGTACGCAATACGGGAGACACCGTCGAGGAGTACCGGCTGGGCGTCGTCGGCGCGCCCGCGGGCTGGTCCCGCGTCGAGCCGGAGGTCCTGCGCCTCTACCCGGGCAGCGAGGGCACCGCCGAGGTCTCCTTCGCGCCGCCCCGCTCGCCGGACGTACAGGCCGGGCCCACTCCGTTCGGCATCCGCGTGGAGCCCCGCGAGGACCCGGAATCCCGCGACGTCGTCGAGGGCCAGGTCACCGTCACGCCGTTCTCGGAGATACGGGCCGAGCTGCTGCCGCCCACCGTCGTCGGGCGGTTCCGCGGCCGGGCCGCGGTCGCCGTCGACAACCTCGGCAACACCCCGCTGACCGCGACGCTCACCTTCCGCGACGACGCCGACCGGCTGATCTTCGACGTGACGCCCGCGGCGATCCAGGTCGACCCGGGCCGCGCGGCGTTCGCCAAGGCCACCGTGCGCCCGCAGCGGGTGCGGTGGACGGGTCCCGCGCAGGCGCACCCGCTCACCGTCTCCGTGCGCCGCTCCGGCGACGAGCACGCCCACGTACTGCCCGGCAGCTTCGACCAGCGTCCGGTCCTGCCCCGCGCGCTGCTCGCGCTCGGCAGCGTGGTCGCGGCGCTCTGCGTCGCCTCCGCGGTGATCTGGTTCTCCTACGCGCCCAAGTTCAACGGTTCGGCCCGCGAGAACCAGGCGGGCGCCGCGCCCGCCGCGGCCCCGCAGGGCGGCGAGAAGGCCGAGCTCGCGGACGCCCCGCCGCCCCCCAAGAGCAAGGCGGGCGGCGGCGGTTCGGGCGGCGGGGGAGCTGACGGGGGCTCCGGCGGCGGCAGCGGATCCGGCGGTTCGGGCGGCGGAGGCGGCGGCGGGGGCGAGGGCGGCTCCTCGGGCGGTTCGTCCGGTGGCGGCGGAGGCGGTGGCGGCGGAGGCGACAGGGCGAAGTCGGGCGGCGGCGGTGACAGACCCCGCTCAGGACCGCCCTGGCGGCGCGGCTACCGGTCCGACGTCGTCGTCGAGTACGCCCAGCGCCGCCTCGCGGCCCTCGGCTCGCGCAACCCGTGCACCCTCACCGGCGCCTGGACACCCGGCGTCATCGACTCCAACACCGAGGCCAAACTGATCTGTTACCAGAAGGCCGTGGTCCGCACCGGCCGGAGCTCAGGACACAACAGCGCGCAGATCTTCGAGACGGACCGGGAGGGCACGCTCGGCCGGGCCACCCTGACCTCCCTGTGGGCCCAGGGCATCCGTGCCGACGACGTCCGCTCCGGCGCCGACACCTGGGAGGTCGTGCAGTTGCAGGCGGCGTTCTGGTGGGCGTCGCAGGCCGGCATCAGCGACAAGGACCTGGACCGCGACCGGGACTACGCCGAGCTCGGCGTCTCCTATTTCAAGCACGGCGGCAAGCCGCCCACGACCGCCCGGTACAGCAGCAATACCGCGGCCCACATCAAGGAGTACCAGGTGTCCGTCGGCCTTCCGGCGACAGGCGAAGCCGACAGCGCCACCTTGCGGGCGCTCGTCGGCGGCAGTGTCAACAAGCCAGGCGTGGCGGGGCGGTGAGCGGCATGTGGACTTCGCTCGAACCGACCGCGACCAGCGTGGAACCCGGCTCCACCGCGAACGTGCGGCTGCGCGTGCGCAACACCGGCGACACGGTCGAGGAGTACCGCCTGCAGGTGGTCGGCGCCACGGCGGGCTGGGCCCGCGTGCAGCCCGATGTGCTGCGCGTGTACCCCGGGGCCGAGGCGACCGCCGAGGTGCAGTTCGCGCCGCCGCGGACCTCGGACGCCCAGGCGGGCCCGACGCCGTTCGGCGTGCGGGTGCAGCCCCGTGAGACCCCGCAGGCCACGGACGTGGCCGAGGGGCAGATCACCGTGGGCCCGTTCACCGAACTCCGTTCGGAACTGCTGCCGTTGATCGTGCGCGGCCGACTCAGCGCCAAGGCGTCGGTGGCCGTCGACAACCTCGGCAACCAGCAGCTGACGGCCTCCTTCTCCGGCCGCGAGAACGGTGACGAGCTGGAGGTCGAGACCGAGCCCGGCTCCGTCCAGGTCAACCCCGGCCGGGCCGGTTTCGCCGATCTGCGCATCAAGCCGGGCGCGGTGAGCTGGGTCGGCGGCACCCGCAAGCACCCGTTCACGGTCTCCGTGCTCCGGGCCGGGGTGCCCGAGCCGGTGGAGCTGCGCGGCACGTACGTCCAGCCCTCGGTGATCCCGCGCTGGGTGATGGCGGTGTTCTCGGTCCTGTTCGCGCTGGGCCTGGCCTTCGCCGTGATGTGGTTCCAGCACAAGCCGGCCATGTCGTCCCAGGCCAAGGAGAAGCCGGGCACCCAGGAGCGGCTCCCGCAGGGTGACGTGAAGCCCGCGCCGAGCCCGTCGGCGAGCCCCAGCAAGGAGCAGAAGGAGGAGCCCCCGCCCCCGGCCGAGGACAAGGACGACGCCCCGAAGGGCGGCGGCGGTGGCGGCGGCGGGAAGAAGGACGACAAGCCCAAGGGCCCCGAGACGCACACGATCCAGGCGGGCAGCGGCTGGTACCTGGAGGTCAAGAACGGCGAGGCGGCCGACGGCACCTACGTCGGCCAGAACCCCGCCCTCTCGGACGAGTTCGGCAAGAACCAGGACTGGATCCTGCACCACTACCCCGAGTCCGACACCTACGCCCTGGAGTCGGCGAGCGCCCCGGGTGCCGTCCTGGACCAGAAGGTGAACACGAACATCGCCCAGATCTTCCACGCGCCGCCGGAGAACATCAGGACCGGCCGGCTGCCGGGCAACCAGAAGTGGAAGCTGGAGAAGCGTCCCGACGGCCTGACGCGGATCGTCGCCGTCGGTTCCGGTGAGTGCCTCGTCGACATGCAGAACGACAAGAGCGCCGTCACGTGGAAGTGCGACGACAACAGCAAGAGCATGGGCTGGACGCTCTCCGACTGGCCGGAGTAGACGGCCGGAGCGGACACAAGGAGGGCGGGTGGCGTGCTCGGCACGCCACCCGCCCTCCTTGTGTGCGGCACCTCGGGATCACTGCCAGGGCAGCGACCCGCCCGGCACGAGGCGGCCCATCTTGCGGTACTCCCGCAGCGCCCCGGCCCGCACGTCCTCGCCCCTGACCGGCCCGCCGTGCCCCGCCGCCTGGTACGCGGCGGTCACGGCGGCCGACCGGATGGCACCGCCGGACAGCTCGAACTCCTTGGCGCACCGCGCCAGTTCCTCGTCCATGTCCGCTGCGCAGGGCGTGTCGGCCAGACAGGTCCGCCACAGGGCGACGCGCTGCTCGGCGTCCGGGAAGGGGAAGTCGACGACCAGGTCGAGGCGGCGGGTGAACGCGTCGTCGATGTTGGCCCGCAGGTTCGTGGTCAGCACCGCGATCCCGTCGAACGCCTCCAGGCGCTGCAGCAGGTACGCGCTCTCCAGGTTGGCGTACCGGTCGTGCGAGCTCTTGACCTCCGAGCGCTTGCCGAAGACGGCGTCGGCCTCGTCGAAGAGCAGCACCGCGTCCGTGCGGTCCGCCTCGACGAAGATCTTCTCCAGGTTCTTCTCCGTCTCGCCGACGTACTTGTCGACGACGGCCGACAGGTCCACCACGTACAGGTCCAGGCCGAGTTCACCGGCCACCACCTCGGCCGACAGCGTCTTGCCGGTGCCGGAGTCCCCGGCGAAGAGCGCGACGACGCCGCGCCCGCGCCCGCCGCCGGTACGCAGCCGCCACTCGCCGAGCACCTTGTCGCGGTGCCGGGCGCGCAGGGTCAGCTCGCGGAGCAGCCCGAGGGGTTCGTCCGGCAGGACGAGATCGCCGAAGCCGACCTCGGGCCGGATGCGCCGGGCGTGCTTGTCGAGCAGGGGCGCGGACTGCAGCCGGGCGTTGCGCTGGAGGTGCGCGGCGGTCGGCTCGGTGCCCTCGAAGGCGGCGAGTCCGGCGGCGCCCCGCGCGGCACGGCTGATCTGCGTACCGCTGAGCCGGTACGGCGCGACGGCCTCGCCGAGGTCGAAGTCCGGCTCGTACGCGGGTACGTGCCGGGCGAGTTCGCTCTGCCAGGCGCCGGGGGTGTCGATGCCGTCCTGCGGGGCGTCCAGCGCGAGCAGCCCGGCGTCCGGCGCCCAGCCGGGGTCGTACGGCTCGCTGCCGAAGAACACCACGGGCATGTCGCCGGTCGCCAGGGAGCGCACCAGGGCGCCGGGTTCGGGCGGCAGCGGGCCCACGACGAGCGCGGCGCGCCGCAGCCGCGCCTCGCGCACGAGCGCGGTGGCGAGGGCCGCGGCCGCCGCGCCGTCCCCCGCCCTCGCCGGGGGCCGGTGGCGCAGGACGGGCAGCCCGGCCGCCCGGAGCGCGTCGACCACCGGCTCCGCCGCGGTGCCCTCCCTGCGCTCGCGCAGGTGGACGAGGAGCGGCCGGCCGGTGGCCAGGTCGGCGATGCGGGCGGCGAGCGGGTGGGCCGGTGCCGCGGCGGATCCGGTCAGCAACTCGACGTCGTGACCGACCAGTTCCGGGTCGAGCGTGTCGTCGCCGAGCAGGTGGGCCACCACCCGCTCCGGCACGCGCAGGGCGCGCCCCGGCAGCGGCCGCTCCTCGTCCTCGATGACGATGAGGCCACCGGCGCGCAGGGGTGCCTGCGGGTGGAAGCGGGTGCGGGCGAGCGGGTCGTGCGGGCCGGTGCCCGACAGGTCGAGCGCGAGCGCCACGGTGGCCCGGCGGCGCCCGACGTCGTCGTTGAGGTAGCCGTAGAGCGGCTCGAAGCGCCGGTCGACGTCGGGGGCGAGGGCGGTGAGGAGGATGTGCCCGTCGAGCGGGCCGAGCCCGAACCGCCGGGCGAGTTCCGCCAGCGGATCGGCCGTGTCCCCGTCGCCGCCCGGCTGCGCCGCCGTCTCCGCGGGGTCCGGTGCGGGGGCGGGCTCCGGCGCGGGAGCCGTGGCGAGGCGGTGCGCGGTCTCGGGCGTGACGTACAGGCCGCGCAGCGGGTCCGCCGCCGTGGGGTCGTCCGCGCCGCGCCGTTCGACCAGCGTGGCCACGCGGTGGCGCAGCGCCTCCAGGCGCGCCAGCATCACGTCGGCGGCGCTCACCGGGTCCCCGCCCCGTCCTCGCGCTGCTTGCGCAGCATGCGGGGCCGCGGCTCGCCGGTTTCGCCCTCGAGGTCGCGGACGGTCACGACCGCGCCCTCGGTGACCGGCGGTGCCACGTCGTACGTCGGCGACACCGGGAACGGCACGGTGATCACCACGTCCAGGGACGGCTTCAGCTCGCCGCCGAGCGCCGACCAGACGTCCGCGATGGACCGGGACTCGGTCGGCGGCACCGCGACGGACAGCGGCAGGGTGACCTTCAGCGCGGCGAGCGCGGCGGGCAGGTCCTCCGGCGGGAGCAGCTCGTGCGCGAGCAGGGTGCCGAGCGCGGCCGACAGGAGCCGGTGCTCGTCCTCGGGGCGGTTGGTCCAGGCGGTGAGCAGGTAGGAGAGCCGGAACCAGCGCGGCGGCTGCCGCCTGCGCAGCACGGTGCCGTCCGGCCCCCGCTCGGCGTAGGCGCCGCGCTCGCGCCGGGCCACGTCCTCGCGGATGTCGTACAGGTAGGAGTTGAGCGTGGGCGCGTTGCGCCGCGCCGCCCAGTCGCGGGTCGGTGCCTCGAAGACGACCTCGCCGCTGCCCTCCGGGAGCGCCCCGCGCAGCAGCGCGCGCAGCGCCTCGTCCACTTCGTGAATCACGGCCGGGCTCCCCGCGTACGTGGTCCGGACCCGGGGGCCCGCAAGGGGAGGTGGTTCGGTCGCATCAGATGTATCCCTCCCGCAGCGCATACGCGACGGCATGCGCGCGG
Organism: Streptomyces sp. NPDC036815; assembly: GCF_055609205.1. NCBI lineage: Bacteria > Bacillati > Actinomycetota > Actinomycetes > Kitasatosporales > Streptomycetaceae > Streptomyces > Streptomyces sp. NPDC036815. Next base: position 278,090 of record NZ_JBVJPW010000008.1, read on the forward strand.
TTCTGCAGCTGCAGGCGCGTCATGAGCGCGTGCAGGACGTTCTTGACGGTGCGTTCGGAGTAGGCGAGCTTCTCCGAGATCTGCTTGGTGTCCATGCCCTCCGCGATCAGCCGTACGACGTCCACCTCGCGGGGCGCCATGCCGAGCGTGGGCAGGGCGCCGACGGAGGACGGCGGGCCGTCGTGCGCCGAGAGCCGCAGGCGGCCCAGCTGGGTCATGAGCCGGTTGATGAGATCGGGCGGCAGTTCTCCCTCGCCGCGCGCCGCGCTGTGCACGGCGCGCAGCAGCTTCTGCGGGGTCGCCTGGTGCCGCCAGAGGATGGCCCGCACGCCGTACTCGACGACCGAGAGCAGCTCCGGCTCGCGCAGCTCGCTCGCGATCAGCACGACGCGCTGTTCGGTGGCTCTGGTCAGGCGGCGCAACTCGGCGCCCGCCGGGTCGTCGAGCCGGTCCACGAGCATGACGGCGACCCGGCCCGCCGGGGACGGCGCCGCCGCCCGGCCGGGCTCGGGCGCCTGCGGGGCGTCCCCGGCCCGCTCCAGGAGCTCGACGGTGGGCTCGTGCCGGAGGTGGCTGATCACTCCGGCCCGGCTGAGGGGGTCGGTGGCGTGCACGACCACCGATATGCGTGTATCGGACACTGAAGTTCCCTGTCTTCCCCCGAATAGCGACGGGCACAGGGTGCCCAGCTCCGATCAATAAACGATTGTCGCCGGATCAACGCGGTCGTTTACCGACGTGAGCCGGTCGGAAATCGACGCCGTGCCGGTCGTCGCGCTCTCCCGTACCGTCGCCGGAGGAGGGGCAGAAAAGCGTCCCGTACCGAAGGGGCGCCCCGTACCGAAGGGGCCCGACGTGGGCGAGAAGGACGGTCTGCGGACCTACCGAGGGAAGCGGCACTTCGACAGGACGGCCGAACCGAGTGGCGACCGTGCCGCGCGGGCGGACGGAGCCGCGCGGGACGCGGGGGGCGACGAGCCCGTGTTCGTGGTGCAGATCCACGACGCGAGCACGATGCACTTCGACTTCCGCCTGGAGGTCGACGGCGTGCTCAAGTCCTGGTCGGTCCCCAAGGGGCCGTCCACCGACCCGCGGGACAAGAGGCTCGCCATCCCCACCGAGGACCACCCCATGGAGTACCGGGACTTCGAGGGGGTGATTCCCGAGGGCGAGTACGGCGGCGGCACCGTCATCGTCTGGGACCGCGGCACCTACCGGCCGACCAGCCACGACAAGCGGAAGCGGCCCGTACCCTTCGCCCAGTCCCTGGAGAACGGCCACGCCACGTTCGAGCTGCACGGCGAGAAGCTGCGCGGACCGTACGCGCTCACCCGGTTCCACGGCCGCGAGGAGCAGGACGGCGGGTCCGCCAAACCGACCTGGCTGCTCGTGCGGACCGGATCGGCGCGCGGCAAGGACGGTGGCACCCCCGACCCGCGGCGGGCCCGCTCCGCGCGCAGCGGCCGCACCCTGCGCCAGGTGGCCGAGTCCCCGGACGCGACCGCCTGACCCGCTTCCCGCGGCCGTGGCCACCCGAGGACCTTCGCCCCTCGGGTGAGGGAGAAAGGTCCCGGTATGTCGGGTCCGGGCTGCGGAACCACACCTCAGACGCCAGGAACCGGTCGAGGGTGAGGGAGTGGGCTGTGCCGCGGGACATGAGTGTGGGCAACGAAGAGGAACGGACGGTCCGCCGGGAAGGCGGCCCTTCGCACGCGGGGCAGCGGGGCCCGGAGGCCGGGCGCCCGTGGGCGCGGAGCAGGCGGTTCTGGAAGACCAGGGCGCTCCGCCTGGTGCCGCCCGGCGAGCGCGGGCCCGCCGCCCCCGGGGCCGTCCCGCCATCGGGAGACTCGGGCACGGCGTACGGAGCGCCGTGCTGGCTGAGCCTGGTCTCGCGTGATCTCCGGGCCGCCGAGGAGTTCTACGGCCGCGTGCTCGGCTGGTGCCACGTGCCGCTGCTCGGCTCGGCGGGCCGCCCGCGGTCCCTGGCGCTCAAGGCCGGGGCGCCGGTGGGGACCGTCAGCGAGTCCGCGAGCGAACTCGGCGGCTACGCGAGCTGGATGCCGTACTTCCTCGTGCACGACGTGGACGTCGCCGTGGCCCGGCTGCGGGAGCGCGGCGCCACCGTCGCGGTCGGGCCGCTGACCACCGGCACCGGACGCGTCGCCGTGGTGGCGGGGCCGGAGGACGCGGTCTTCGGCCTCCGGCAGAGGACGCCCGACCTGCGCTGGGCGGTCGGGCGCGGCCCGGTCGCCCGGCTCGATCTGCACACGCGGGACATCTTCGCCGCCGCCCTCTTCTACGGCGGCGTCCTCGGCTGGGCCGGTGAGCCGGACACCGGCTGCGACGTGGAGTACGTCGACGAGCACATCGCGGTGCGGGACGGGCGGCGCACGGTCGCCGCGCTCAGGAGCGGGACGGCGCCGGGCTCCGCGGGACGGCACCGCTGGCACACGAGCTTCCGGGTGACCGATGTCGACGCGGCGGCCGCCGCGGCCGTGGAGTGGGGTGGGCGCGTGATCTCACCGCCGTCGGGGCCCAGGCCCCGGCGGGAGGCGGTGCTCGGGGACCGGGAAGGCATCCCCTTCACGGTCGTCGCCAGCTGAAAGTGCAGGTCAAGCGTAAAAAGGGGATCGGACGATGTTTCGTCGGGCAGTCGGCGTGAACGAGGCCACGGGGCCAATCGGCAGGGTGCGGGGCGGGGTCGCCGGACCGCGGTGCGGTGAGGTGGTCGGACCGCAGCGCGCCGGGTTCCGCGGCCCGCACCGGGGAGAGGCCATCGGCCCGCAGCGGGGCGAGGACGCCGTACTGCCGCGGATCGAGGACGCGGACCAGGTCGCGCCCAGGGACGCCCGTGAGCTGTCGAAGCTCTTCTTCGAGCAGCTCAGGACGTTGGAGGAGGGATCGTCCGACCACACGTACACGCGCGACACCCTCATCGAGATGAACCTCTCCCTGGTGCACTACGTGGCGGGCCGCTTCCGCAACCGCGGCAACGGCCAGCTGGAGGACATCGTCCAGGTGGGGACCGTCGGTCTGATCAAGGCGATCGACCGGTTCGACATGGACCGCGGGTTCGAGTTCGTCTCGTTCGCCGTCCCCTGCATCCTCGGTGAGATCAAGCGGTACTTCCGGGACACCAGCTGGGCCGTGCACGTCCCGCGCAGGCTGCAGGAGCTCCGTACCGAACTGGCCAAGTCCCAGGAGCAGCTGTCGTCCGTGCTCGGCCGCGAACCGACGGTCAAGGAGCTCGCGGCCGACATGGACGTGAGCGAGGAGCAGGTCCTCGAGGGCATCGTGGCCGCCAACGGTTACGCCGCCGGGTCCCTGGACGCCCCGCACGACCTGGGCGACGACGGCGACGTGAACAGGAGTGGCCGTTCGCTCGCCGATGTGATGGGCGACCTGGACCCCGCGATCGAGGTCGTCGAACACCTCCACGCCCTGGCCCCGCTCCTGGCGCAGCTCGACGAACGGGAGCGCCGCATCATCGAGATGCGCTTCGGCCAGGAGATGACCCAGGCCGACATCGGCCACGTCCTGGGCATCTCGCAGATGCACGTGTCCCGCCTCCTCGCCCGGACCCTGGCGCGGCTGCGCGCGGGGCTGCTCACCCGCGACTAGGGCGGTGGCGGGGTCGGTGTGTGGGACGGCCGCGGCTCAGTCCAGCACGCCGAGTCCGGTGTCGGGGCGGCAGTGCGGGCACGGGTCGACGTTCTCCGCGAGGGCGCGGCGGGCCGCCTCACGGGCGACGCCGCGCACGCGCTTGCCCGCCATGTGACAGCCCCCGACGTGCACGTACACCGGGGCGCGCCCGCCGAGGCCCTGCTCGATCACCCAGTCGGGGACCGGCGGCCTGGCCCGCTCGCCGCGGCGCCGCTCGGCCTCGCGCCGCTCCTCGTCCGCGATCCATCGGCGCGTGCGCTTGAGGTCGCCCACCTGGACGCGTTCCAGGAAGCGCAGCAGGTCGAGACGGGTCGGCGGACGCTGTTCGTTCACATGTTCGAGTCTAGTGCCCGGTCGGCCAGGCCGGGCGCCAGACCTCCCCGGGGAGCGGCGGCAGGCCCGCGAAGTGCTTGACGACCGCCCGCAGCCCCGGGTGCGGATGGGTACGGGGGAGCAGGAGGGAGAGCGGGTAGGCGAGCGTCGGGCCCGCGATCGGGATGCGGCGCAGGTCGTGTCCGGCCGGCCAGACGTACCGGTCGCGCGCGCCGACGAGGGTGGCCACGTCGGCGGAGTCCGCGAGCGCGTCGAGCAGCACCTCGTCGCCGAAGTGGGGGCCCGCCGCGTCGATGTGGAGGCCGAAGGCGGTGACGAGCTGGTCGTAGAACTCCGCCCATTCGCTCCGGGGCACGATCCCCGGCACCCGGATTCGCAGCTCGCGCAGCCGGTCCGGGGTCAGGGTGCGGCGGTCGGCGAGCGGGTGCCGGGGGCCGACCAGGAGTTCCAGCGGGGAGTCGAAGGCGTGGATCATCCGTACGTCGGACGGGAGCGCGGCGGGATCGGTGACGGTGCGGAACGAGGCGTCGACCTCACCCGCGCGGACGGCGGCGGCCGCCACCCGCGGGTCGTCGACCCTGAGGGTCACCACGTCGAGGTCGGTGCCAGGGTGTGCGCGCCAGTAGTCGTGCAGGATGACGGCCTGTGCGCTGCGCAGGCCGAGGACGTCGATCCGCAGGGCCCGCGAACCCGGCCCGACCGAGGCGGTGGCGCGGTCGACGCCCGTGACGATGTTCCGCGCGTGCGGGAGGAAGGACCGGCCGTCGAGGGTCAGCTCGACCCCTCGGGCGGTCCGGGTGAACAGGCGGACCGCCAGCTCGCGCTCCAGGGCGGCGATCCGCTTCGAGACCGCCTGCTGCGTCACGCCCAGCTCGTCGGCCGCGTGCTGCAATTGCCCGAGCTCGGCCGCCCGGACGAACGATCGCACTGCCTCGGTGTCCATCGACCCACCTTAAGCACGCACAACCGACGGTTGTGGCTCGCCGAACGGCGGTTGGGCCTGGACCGGAGGCTCTGGCTCCACCCGGCTCTGGCTCCACCGGCCCCGGTTCCACCGGCTCCGGCTTCACCGGCCCTGGCTCGACAGGCCCCGGCGCGCCAGGCCCCGGCTCGGCAGGTCCTAGCTTCCGGCGGTCGAGTCCCTGACGCGCCGCCACGCCACGTAGCCGACGCCCGCGATCAGGGCGGTACCCAGGGCGATCTGTCCGGCGTCTCCGGCGTTGACGCTGCCGCCCTGCCCGGCCTTCGAGCCGTGCCAGGCGTGCCGGGCGACGGTGACGCTGGTGTTCCACTGCTCGCCGTCCGGGCACGTGCCGTCGATGCCCCACGACGACTGTCCGCCCACGGCGTCCGGTCCTTCGCCGTCGAAGCCGGAGGCTCCGGCCAGCACGGCGGAGCCGCGGTAGTGGGTCTGCTCGCCGTGCGGGTCCGCCCCGCCGCCCTCCCTGCGGAGCTGCACGGACCCACCGGAGAACGCCTGGCTGTCGGCGGAGATGGACTCCTGGTCGCTCCTGGGGCAGGACACCGTGATCTCCACCGTCGCGCCGGGGGCGGCGGTGGACGGCGACACCGAGGCGGTGGCTCCCTCCCAGGCGGACGCCGCGGCGGCCGGGGCGAGGGCCAGGGCGGCGGACGCGGCGAGGGTGCAGGCGATGCGGCGCATGTCGGGGTCTCCGGGGAGGTGCGGGCGGTCGACGCGCGGCGAGGCCCCTGTCGGGGGAGGAGAGGGGGCACCCGCCGCGCTGCTGCCATCCGACACCGGCTGCGCGGCGGGTGCCCGCCGGATGCGGCCGACCGGGTTCCGTGCGGAGGGCCGCACGGCGAGTCGCGGGCGCGCGGCACGGGCGGGGGCCCGCCCGGACGTGCCGGTGGGCGGGCCCTGCGGTGCGCTCGTGTCTCGCGACGCCACCGGGGTGGACTGCGGGGCGACCAGGACGCGCTTGCCCGGGTCCGGATACGCCCAGCGGGCGACCCGCGGCGCCCCGTCACCGAATCCCGGCCCCCGAAGCCCCGCCCCCGAAGCCCCGCCCTTGAGAGCGCCCCCCCACAAACTCCGTGGCCTTCGCCGCCCCGGAACGCGATACTCGACCGTGTGTTCTTGACGATCTCGACTACAGGCGATGCGCAGAACCCGGCCACTGACCTGGGCTTCTTGCTGCACAAGCATCCGGACCGCGGCTATCTCGGAAAGCTGTCCCACGGGACCGCCCATGTCGTCTACCCCGAGGCGACCACCGAGCGCTGCACCGCCGCGCTGTTGCTCGAGGTCGATCCCATCGCGCTCGTGCGGCGCGGCAAGGGGAAGGGCAAGGGACGCGGCGGCGCGCCCGACGCGGCGCTCGCGCAGTACGTCAACGACCGTCCGTACGCGGCCTCTTCGCTCCTCGCCGTGGCGCTGAGCTCGGTGTTCTCCAGCGCGATGCGCGGGGTGTGCAAGGCGCTCCCCGATCGGGCCGCGCGGCCGCTGCCGCTCCGCGTCGAGGTGCCCGCCGTGCCTGCGCGCGGCGGCCCCGAGCTCGTCCGGGCGCTCTTCGAGCCGCTCGGCTGGACGGTGACGGCGACGCCGGTCCCGCTGGACGTGCGCTTTCCCGAGTGGGGCGACTCGCGGTACGTACAGCTCGTACTCGAAGTGCCCGACGGGAAGCTGACGTTGGGCGAGGCACTCCGGCACCTGTACGTGCTGCTGCCCGTCCTCGACGACGCCAAGCACTACTGGGTCTCGCCGGACGAGGTCGACAAGCTGCTGCGGGCCGGTGAGGGCTGGCTCGCGGGCCACCCGGAGCAGGAGGTCATCACCAGCCGCTACCTCGCGCGGCGCAGGTCTCTGACCCGTGAGGCCACGGAGCGGCTCGAACTGGCGCGGCTCGCCGACGCGGACGACACGGACGTCGAGGAGATCGACAACGCCGTCGACGAGGAGTCCGACACCGAGGAGAGGCCCGTGCCGCTCGCCGTGCGGCGCCGCGAGGCGATCCTCGCCGCGCTGACCGCCGCCGGGGCCTGCCGGGTGCTCGATCTGGGCTGCGGCCAGGGCCAGTTGGTGCAGGCGCTGCTCGACGACGCGCGCTTCACGGAGATCGTCGGGGTCGACGTGTCCATGCGCGCGCTGACCGTCGCCTCGCGGCGGCTGAAGCTGGACCGCATGGGCGAGCGCAGGGCCGAGCGCGTCAAGCTCCTGCAGGGCTCGCTCGCGTACACCGACAAGCGGCTCAAGGGGTACGACGCCGCGGTGCTCAGCGAGGTCGTCGAACACCTCGATCTGGCGCGCCTGCCCGCCCTGGAGTACGCGGTGTTCGGCTCCGCGCGGCCTCGCACGGTCCTCGTGACGACGCCGAACGTCGAGTACAACGTCCGCTGGGAGTCGCTCCCCGCCGGACACACGCGCCACGGGGACCACCGCTTCGAGTGGACGCGCGAGGAGTTCCGGGCATGGGCCCACCGGGTGGCCGAACGGCACGGCTACGGCGTGGAGTTCGTGCCCGTGGGGGACGACGACCCCGAGGTGGGACCGCCCACGCAGATGGCGGTCTTCACCCGGAGCGAGAAGCCGGAGAAGCCGGAGAAGACAGAGAAGACAGGGAAGACCGGCAGGACCGGCACGACCGAGACGACCAGGAAGGAGGTGCGGGCCGCATGACGAACGACACCGGCGCCGGGAACGGCAGCGACAGCACAGGCGCGAGCATCGACAGCACAGGCACGAGCAGCGACAGCACAGGCACGAGTACCGACACCACCACCGCCCCCGGAACCGCCCCCGCGCACCGCACCCTCCCCGTCACCGACCTCTCCCTCGTCGTCCTCGTCGGCGCCACCGGTTCCGGCAAGTCCACCTTCGCGCACCGGCACTTCAAGGCCACCGAGGTCATATCCAGCGACTTTTGCCGCGGCCTGGTCGCCGACGACGAGAACGACCAGAGCGCGAGCCGCGACGCCTTCGACGTGCTGCACTACATCGCGGGCAAGCGCCTGGCCGCGGGCCGTCGCACCGTCGTCGACGCGACCAACGTGCAGAGCGACAGCCGCAAGCAGCTGATCGAGCTCGCCAGGCAGTACGACGTGCTGCCCATCGCGATCGTGCTCGACGTGCCCGAGGAGGTCTGCGCCGCGCGCAACGCCACCCGCGAGGACCGGGCGGGACTGCCGCGCCGCGTCATCCAGCGCCACCAGCGCGAACTGCGCCGCTCCGTCAAGCACCTGGAGCGCGAGGGCTTCCGGAAGGTGCACGTCCTGCGGGGCGTGGCCGAGGTCGAGGGCGCCGCCGTCGTCACCGAGAAGCGCTACAACGACCTCTCCCACCTCACGGGGCCCTTCGACATCATCGGCGACATCCACGGCTGCGCCGCCGAGCTGGAGACCCTGCTCGGCAAGCTCGGCTACGTCGACGGCGCCCACCCCGAGGGCCGCACGGCGGTCTTCGTCGGCGACCTCGTCGACCGGGGCCCGGACACCCCGGGTGTGCTGCGCCGCGTGATGTCGATGGTCGCCGCGGGCACCGCGCTCTGCGTGCCCGGCAACCACGAGAACAAGCTCGGCCGGTACCTGAAGGGCCGGAGCGTCCAGCACACGCACGGCCTCGCCGAGACCGTCGAGCAGCTGGCCGGGGAGAGCGAGGAATTCCGCACGCGGGTCGGCGAGTTCGTCGACGGCCTGGTCTCGCACTACGTCCTGGACGGGGGCAGGCTCGTCGTCTGCCACGCCGGTCTGCCCGAGAAGTACCACGGCCGCACCTCCGGGCGGGTGCGCTCGCACGCGCTGTACGGCGACACGACCGGCGAGACCGACGAGTTCGGCCTGCCGGTGCGCTACCCGTGGGCCGAGGACTACCGGGGCAGGGCCGCGGTCGTCTACGGCCACACCCCGGTGCCCACCGCCACCTGGCTGAACAACACGATCTGCCTGGACACCGGCGCCGTCTTCGGCGGCAGCCTGACCGCGCTGCGCTGGCCGGAGCGCGAGCTCGTCGACGTACCGGCGGAGCGGGTCTGGTACGAGCCGGCCAAGCCGCTGCGCACCGAGGCGCCGGGCGGGCACGACGGACGCCCGCTCGACCTGGCCGACGTGCACGGCCGCCGCACGGTGGAGACCCGGCACGCGGGCCGCGTCGCCGTGCGCGAGGAGAACGCGGCCGCGGCCCTGGAGGTCATGAGCCGCTTCGCCGTCGACCCGCGGCTGCTGCCGTACCTGCCGCCCACGATGGCGCCGACGGCGACGTCGCGGCGGGACGGCTACCTGGAGCACCCGGCCGAGGCCTTCGCCGCCTACGCCCAGGACGGTGTCGCCCGCGTGGTGTGCGAGGAGAAGCACATGGGCTCGCGCGCGGTGGTCCTGGTCTGCCGCGACGCGGCCGCGGCCCGCGACCGCTTCGGGGTGGAAGGGGGCCCGACCGGCTCCGTCTGCACCCGCACGGGCCGCCCCTTCTTCGCCGACCCCGCCGTCACCGAGGAGCTGCTCGGGCGGCTGCGCGGCGCCGTCACCGAGGCGGGGCTGTGGGACGAGCTCGAGACGGACTGGCTGCTGCTCGACGCGGAGCTGATGCCGTGGTCGCTGAAGGCGTCCGGGCTGCTGCGCACGCAGTACGCGGCCGTGGGCGCCGCTTCCGGGGCCGCGTTCCCCGGCGCGATCGCCGCCCTGGAGGCCGCGGCGGCGCGCGGCGTCGACGCCGGTGACCTGCTGCACAGGCAGCGCGGCCGGGCCGCGGACGCCGCCGCGTTCACCGACGCCTACCGCCGCTACTGCTGGCCGACCGAGGGCCTGGAGGGCGTACGGCTCGCGCCGTTCCAGATCCTGGCGGTCCAGGGCCGCAGCCTCGCCGGGCTCCCGCACGACGAACAACTGGCCCTGATCGACCGCATGGTCGAGCACGACAGCAGCCAGGGCTCCGACCTGCTGCAGACCACCCGCCGCCTCTACGTCGACACCGGCGACGAGGCGTCCGTGCGGGCGGGCACCGACTGGTGGCTGGAGATGACCAGCCGCGGCGGCGAAGGCATGGTCGTCAAGCCGGTGGCGGCGCTGGTCAGGAACGGGCAGGGGCGGCTCGTCCAGCCCGGCATCAAGTGCCGAGGCCGCGAGTACCTGCGGATCATCTACGGCCCGGAGTACACCAGGCCGGAGAACCTGGAGAGGCTGCGCGACCGCTCCCTCGGGCACAAGCGCTCGCTCGCCGTCCGCGAGTACGCGCTCGGCCTGGAGGCCCTGGACCGGCTCGCGGAGGGCGAGCCGCTGTGGCGCGTGCACGAGGCGGTGTTCGCGGTCCTCGCCCTGGAGTCGGAGCCGGTGGACCCGCGGCTCTGAGAAGGGCGGCTTTGGCCGCAAAGACGGGCGTCGGCCGTCCGGCCGGGGAAAGATGGGCTCCATGGGATTCCATGTCGACTCCGAGGCCGGGCGGCTGCGCCGCGTCATACTGCACCGCCCGGATCTGGAGCTCAAGCGGCTGACTCCGAGCAACAAGAACGCGCTCCTCTTCGACGACGTCCTGTGGGTGCGCCGGGCCCGCCAGGAGCACGACGGGTTCGCGGACGTGCTGCGCGACCGGGGCGTGGCGGTCCACCTCTTCGGTGACCTGCTGACCGAGACCCTGGACGTGCCCGCGGCCCGCCTCCTCGTCCTTGACCGGGTCTTCGACGAGAAGGAGTACGGCCCGCTGGCCACCGACCACCTGCGGGCCGCGTTCGAGACGATGCCGTCGGTGGAGCTCGCCGAGGCGCTGGTGGGCGGCATGACCAAGCGGGAGTTCCTCGCGGCGCACCCGGAGCCGACCTCGGTGCGCTTCCACTGCATGGACCTGGACGACTTCCTGATCGGCCCGCTGCCCAACCACCTCTTCACCCGCGACACCTCCGCCTGGATCTACGACGGCGTCTCCATCAACGCGATGCGCTGGCCGGCGAGGCAGCGCGAGACCGTGCACTTCGAGGCGATCTACCGGCACCATCCGCTGTTCCGCGACGAGTACTTCAACGTCTGGTCGCAGGGGCAGGCGGACTACCCCTCGACCATCGAGGGCGGCGACGTCCTGGTGATCGGCAGGGGCGCGGTGCTCATCGGGATGAGCGAGCGCACCACCCCGCAGGCCGTCGAGATGCTCGCTCACAAGCTGTTCGCGGCGGGCTCGGCGCAGACGATCGTGGCCCTCGACATGCCGAAGCGGCGGGCCTTCATGCACCTCGACACGGTCATGACGATGGTCGACGGCGACACCTTCACGCAGTACGCGGGCCTCGGCATGCTCCCCTCGTACACCATCGAACCGGGCGTCGGCGACCGGGAGTTGAAGGTCACCGACCATCCGCCGGAGAACATGCACCGGGCCATCGCCGCCGCGCTCGGCCTCGACGCGATCCGGGTGCTCACCGCCACGCAGGACGTGCACGCGGCCGAGCGCGAGCAGTGGGACGACGGCTGCAACGTCCTCGCCGTGGAGCCCGGCGTCGTGGTGGCGTACGAGCGGAACTCCACGACCAACACCTTCCTGCGCAAGCAGGGCATCGAGGTGATCGAGATCCTGGGGAGCGAGCTGGGGCGCGGCCGTGGCGGGCCGCGGTGCATGAGCTGCCCGGTGGAGCGCGACGCGATCCCCGGGGCGTGAGGCGGTCCCGAGGGTGTGAGGCGTCCCCGTGGGCGTGACGCGCTCCCAGGGCGTGATCGCTGTATATAAATGTGAAGGGTCGTATATAGTTTCAAGGCCACCGTGTCCCGACCCCTGATTCCGCATCCCTGGAGCGCCTCATGGCCACAGACCTCACCGGCCGCCACTTCCTCAAGGAGCTGGACTTCACCGCCGACGAGTTCCGCGGTCTCGTCGGCCTGGCCGCGGAGCTGAAGGCGGCCAAGAAGGCCGGGGCGGAGACGCGGCGGCTGCACGGCAGGAACATCGCCCTGATCTTCGAGAAGAGCTCGACGAGGACCCGCTGCGCCTTCGAGGTGGCCGCCGCCGACCAGGGCGCCTCCACGACCTACATCGACCCGTCGGGCTCGCACATCGGCAAGAAGGAGTCCGCCAAGGACACCGCCCGGGTGCTCGGCCGGATGTTCGACGCCATCGAGTTCCGCGGGGACGCGCAGGACACGGTCGAGACGCTCGCCGCCCACGCGGGCGTGCCCGTCTACAACGGCCTGACCAATGCCTGGCACCCCACCCAGATGCTCGCCGACGTGCTCACGATGACCGAGCACAGCACCAAGCCCCTGCACGAGACCGCCTTCGCCTACCTCGGGGACGCCCGCTTCAACATGGGCAACTCCTACCTGGTCACCGGCGCCCTGCTCGGCATGGACGTCCGCATCGTCGCGCCCCGGGCCTACTGGCCCGCCGAGGAGGTCGTCGCGCGGGCCCGCGCGCTCGCCGAGGCGGGCGGCGCCCGGATCACGCTCACCGAGGACGTCGCCGAGGGCGTCCGGGGCGCCGACTTCGTCGGCACCGACGTCTGGGTGTCGATGGGGGAGGCGCCGGAGGTCTGGGCCGAGCGCATCACCGCCCTCGCGCCGTACGCGGTGACGATGGACGTCCTGCGCGCCACCGGCAACCCCGGCGTGAAGTTCCTGCACTGCCTGCCCGCCTTCCACGACCTCGGCACCCAGGTCGCGCGGGAGCTCCACGAGACGTACGGCCGGTCGTCCCTCGAGGTCACCGACGAGGTCTTCGAGTCGGCCCACTCCGTGGTCTTCGACGAGGCCGAGAACCGGCTGCACACGATCAAGGCGGTCCTGGTCGCGACCCTGACCTGACCTGCCGTACCCGCCCGGCCGGCGCAGACTTGAGGCACCAGCTGGCGGCCGTGGGGCACGGGCTGGACGACGTGGCTGCGGTTCGCCGTGTTCCTCGTGGTGGGAGCCGTCGTCTACGCGCTCCACGGCCGCGGCCACTCGCGGCTCGGCCGGGGCGAGGCGCTGGTCAGCGCCGGTGCGGGGGCCTCGCGGGAAGCGTGAACCAGACCGCCTTGCCGGACGCGGTGGGGCGGTGGCCGCAGGACGAGCTGAGGGTGCGGATCAGGAGCAGGCCGCGGCCGTGCTCCTGCCAGGGGTCCGGCTCGCAGGACGCGTCGGGGTCGGTGAGGTCGCCGGGCGGCAGCGGATTGGAGTCGTGCACCTCCACCTGGCAGCCGGTCGGCAGCAGCTCGATGACCAGCTCTATGGGGTCCTGCCCACGGGTGTGCTCGACGGCGTTGGCCACCAGTTCGGCGGTGAGCAGCTCGGCGGTGTCGGTGTCGGCGGACGACTCGATGTCGGTGAGCGCCGTACGGACCAGCGCGCGCGCCACAGGAACGGCTGCCGTGGTGTGCGGCAGCGCGATGCGCCACGAGGTGGGCGGGGAAGGTTCGTGCAAGGCGGGTCCGTTCAGGGCAGCAGGAGGGCGGTCCTGCTTTCAACCGTACGAATCCTAAGCGTTGCGCCGACAGGGCCGACGGTCGGGCGTCGCAGGGACGTCCGGCCCTGCGACGCCGTACGGCCCGCGGCGTGTTATCGCGCACTCATGACGACAGTCACAGAACAGTGATAACTTCGAGAGGTAGCCCACTCCAGCCCCAGGCCGAGGAGGCCGCACCAGATGAGTCCCTTCACCGGCTCCGCGACCCGCACCCCCGACTGGCGGCACCTGCGCCTCACCGTCGACGAGGGCGTCGCCACGGTCACCCTCGCCCGCCCCGACAAGCTCAACGCGCTCACCTTCGGTGCCTACGCCGACCTGCGCGACCTGCTCGCCGAGCTCTCCCGCGACAAGTCCGTACGCGCCCTCGTGCTCGGCGGCGAGGGGCGCGGCTTCTGCTCGGGCGGCGACGTCGACGAGATCATCGGCGCCACGCTCGCCATGGACACCGCCCAGCTCCTCGACTTCAACCGCATGACCGGGCAGGTCGTGCGGGCCGTCCGCGAGTGCCCCTTCCCGGTCGTCGCCGCCGTGCACGGGGTGGCGGCGGGCGCAGGCGCGGTGCTCGCCCTCGCCGCCGACTTCCGCGTCGCGGACCCCTCCGCCCGCTTCTCCTTCCTCTTCACCCGGGTGGGCCTCTCCGGCGGCGACATGGGCGCCGCCTACCTCCTGCCGCGCGTCGTCGGACTCGGCCACGCCACCCGGCTGCTCATGCTGGGCGAACCGGTGCGCGCCCCCGAGGCCGAACGGATCGGCCTGATCAGCGAGTTGACGGAGGAGGGCAGGGCGGCCGAGGCCGCGCAGGCGCTGGCCCGCCGCCTGGCCGACGGGCCCGCCCTCGCGTACGCCCAGACCAAGGCCTTGCTCACCGCCGAACTGGACATGCCGCTCGCCGCCTCCGTCGAACTGGACGCCGCGACCCAGGCGCTGCTCATGAACGGCGAGGACTACGCCGAGTTCCACGCGGCCTTCACGGAGAAGCGCCCGCCGAAGTGGCAGGGACGGTGACCATGACGACGACGCCCGCCCAGGCCGCACCCGGCCGCGCCGGGACGGCGGAGCAGCCCGGGAGGACCACCCCGGCGACGCCGTCCGCGGCGCACCGCGTCGCGGTCATCGGCGGCGGTCCCGGCGGCCTCTACGCCGCGGCCCTGCTCAAGCGCCTCGACCCCGCCCGCGAGATCACCGTCTGGGAGCGCAACGCACCCGACGACACCTTCGGCTTCGGCGTCGTCCTCTCCGACGAGACCCTCGGCGGCATCGAGCACGCCGACCCCGCCGTCTACGCCGCCCTGCAGGCCGAGTTCGTGCGCTGGGACGACATCGACATCGTGCACGGCGACCGGCGGTACACCTCGGGCGGCCACGGCTTCGCGGCGCTCGGGCGGCGCAGGCTCCTGGAGATCCTGCACGAGCGCTGCCGCGACCTCGGCGTCGAGCTGCGCTTTCGCACCGAGGCGCCGCCCGCCGCCGAGCTCTCCGCGGCGTACGACCTGGTCGTCGCGGCGGACGGCGTGCACAGCCTCACCCGCGAGGCGCACGCCGACGTCTTCGGGCCGCGCCTCACCACCCACCGCTGCCGCTACATCTGGCTGGCCGCCGACTTCGCCTTCGACGCGTTCCGCTTCGAGATCGCCGAGACCGAGCACGGCGTGATGCAGCTGCACGGCTACCCCTTCTCCGCGGCCGGTTCCGGCGCGTCCACCGTCATCGTCGAGATGCGCGAGGAGGTCTGGGAGGCCGCGGGCTTCGCCGGGCTCGACGAGCGGGAGTCCACCGAACGCTGCGCGAAGATCTTCGCGGACGCGCTCGGCGGCCGCCCCCTGCGCGGCAACAGGTCCGCCTGGATCAACTTCCGCACCGTCGTCAACTCCCGCTGGTCGCACGGCAACACGGTGCTGCTCGGCGACGCGGCCCACACCGCGCACTTCTCCATCGGCTCCGGCACCAAACTCGCCGTCGAGGACGCCCTCGCGCTCGCCGCCTGCCTGACGGAACAGCCCGACGTCCCGGCCGCGCTGCGGGCGTACGAGGCGGAGCGCCGCCCCGTCGTCGCCTCCACGCAGCGCGCGGCCCGCGCCAGCCTGGAGTGGTTCGAGCGGCTGCCCGACCACCTCGGCCAGCCGCCGCTCCAGTTCGCGTTCAACCTGCTCACCCGCAGCCGCCGCGTCACCCACGACAACCTCCGGCTGCGCGACGACCGCTTCACCCGCTCCGTCGAGCGCGAATTCGGCTGCCCGGAGGGGACGCCGCCCATGTTCACGCCCTTCAGGCTGCGCGAACTGACCCTGCGCAACCGCGTCGTCGTCTCCCCGATGGACATGTACTCCGCCGTGGACGGCGTCCCCGGCGACTTCCACCTGGTGCACCTCGGCGCGCGGGCGCTCGGCGGCGCGGGCCTGGTCATGACCGAGATGGTGTGCGTCAGCGAGCGCGGCCGCATCACGCCGGGCTGCGTCGGTCTCTACACCGACGAACAGGCCGAGGCCTGGCGCCGCATCACGGACTTCGCGCACGCCCAGGCGCCCGGCACGGCCATCGGCCTGCAACTCGGACACGCGGGCCGCAAGGGCTCGACGAAGCTGATGTGGGAGGGCATCGACGATCCGCTGCCCGACGGCAACTGGCCGCTGGTGGCCGCCTCCCCGCTCCCGTACAAGCCGGGCAGCCAGACCCCGCACGAACTCTCCCGGTCCGGACTGACCGAGATCCGCGAGCAGTTCGTGGCGGCGGCACAGCGCGGCGAGCGGGCCGGCTTCGACCTCCTCGAACTGCACTGCGCACACGGCTACCTGCTCTCCGGTTTCCTCTCCCCGCTCACCAACCACCGCACGGACGCGTACGGCGGCCCGCTCTCCGCCCGCCTCCGCTTCCCCCTCGAAGTCTTCGACGCGGTGCGCGAGGTGTGGCCGGACGGCAAGCCCATGACGGTCCGCATCTCCGCCACCGACTGGGCCGACGGCGGCACCACGGGCGAGGACGCCGTCGAGATCGCCCGCGCCTTCGCCGCGCACGGCGCCGACGCGATCGACGTCTCGACGGGCCAGGTCGTCTCCGGCGAACGCCCCGACTACGGCCGCTCCTACCAGACGCCGTACGCCGACCGGATCCGCAACCGGACCGGCATCCCCGTGCTCACGGTCGGCGCCGTCTCCTCGTGGGACGACGTCAACTCCCTGCTCCTCGCGGGAAGGGCGGACCTGTGCGCCCTGGCCCGCCCGCACCTCTACGACCCGCACTGGACCCTGCACGCCGCGGCCGAACAGGGCTACTCGGGGCCGGGCGCGACGTGGCCGCGGCAATACCGCGCGGGCAGCCGACGCCCTCAGACGGGCCGCACGGACGGCCCCAAACCGAGGCTGAAGCTGGGCGGTTGAGTGACCGGGCGGGCGGCTCAGCGCGGCGCGGCGATCCTGATCCTGGCCACCGTGCCCGCGCCGCGCACCGTCAGCGCGCCCGGACCGTCCCGGCGCACGCAGTCCAGGCGGCCGAGGGCGCTTTCCCCGCCGTCCGGTCCGCCCACGGCGATCCCCTCGGTGAGAGCCATGATGAGCAGGATCTCGCCCGTGGCGCAGGCGGTCCGTGTCGGTCGCGCGGCGGTGACGGGGACGACGCGCACCTCTGCGGTCGCCCGGCCCCTGCCGGTCATCACGTTCAGATTGCGGACCGCGCCCGCCGTCAGCCGGCAGTCCGTCGCCGCGTCGCCGGGGAAGGCGAAGGGGCTGAGCGGACCGACCGGGTGCGGGGTTCCGTCCACCGTAAGGACCATGCCCTCGCCCTCGACCGGGGTGATCACGCGGTCGATCCCGGGAAAGACGGAGAAGGCGCCGTCCCCGGCCACGTCCGCGACGCTCACCCGCCAGTCGG
The DNA here is from genome assembly GCF_055609205.1 of Streptomyces sp. NPDC036815. NCBI lineage: Bacteria > Bacillati > Actinomycetota > Actinomycetes > Kitasatosporales > Streptomycetaceae > Streptomyces > Streptomyces sp. NPDC036815. The sequence goes on from NZ_JBVJPW010000008.1 coordinate 295,323, forward strand.
CCCCCTGCGCGACCTCCCTGGTCGTACCGCCGCCGTTCTTCCACGGCACGCTGCGGTACGCGCTCCAGCGCAGCACGTCCGCGTCCGTCATGCCGGACTCACGAACCGCGCCCCGGCCTCCCGCAGCCGCTCGTCCAGGGCCGCGAACACCGCCGCCGAGCGGGCGCCGGGCCAGTCCCGCGGCAGCAGGTCGGCGGGCAGCCCGGGGTCGGCGTAGGGGAGCTGCCGCCAGGAGTCCAGGGCGAGGAGGTAGTCGCGGTACGCCTCCTCGGCGCGCGGGGGAGCGTCCCCGCGGGACTCCCAGGAGCGCAGCACCGGCTCGTGCCGGTCCAGGAACGCCTCGTGCTGCTTGGCCAGGGACGACAGGTCCCACCAGCGCGCGACCGCCTCGGCCGTCGCCGCGAAGCCGAGGTGCTCGCCGCGGAACAGGTCGACGTAGGGGGCGAGTTGGAGCCGCTCCAGGGTGTGCCTCGTCTCCTCGTAGAGGTGCGCGGGGGCGATCCAGACGCCCGGCGCCGCCGTTCCGAAACCGAGGCCCGCGAGGCGGGAGCGCAGCACGTGCCGCTTGTTGCGCTCCGCCTCGGGGACGGAGAACACCGCGAGGACCCAGCCGCCCTCCTGCCGCGCGGCCTTGGTGCCGTAGATGCGGCGGTCGCCGTCCTCCAGGAGCTGGCGGGCGTCGGGCGAGAGCGCGTACCCCGCGGCGCCCGCCTCGGTGCGCGCGGGCACGAGGAGGCCGCGCCGCTTGAGACGGGACACCGAGGAACGCACCGACGGCGCGTCCACGCCGGCCGGTGCGAGGAGGCGCACCAGTTCGGCCACCGGGACCGGGCCGGACGCGGCCCGCCCGTAGGCGCCGTAGAAGGTGACGATCAGGGACCGTGGAGTGTGCTGCTCGGACACGTGATCACTCTACGGCCGTCCGGGACCCGCCGCCCGCAGCCGGAACCGCTGGAGCTTGCCCGTGGCCGTCCGCGGGAGCGCGTCCAGGAAGACGATCTCGCGCGGGCACTTGTAGGGGACGAGTTCCGCCTTGACGAAGTCGCGCAGCCGTTCCGCGTCCGGCGTCGTTCCCGCGCGCGGCACCACGTACGCCACCGCCACCTGGCCGCGCAGCTCGTCGGGGCGCCCCACGACCGCCGTCTCCGCGACGTCGGGATGGCGCAGCAGAGCCTCCTCCACCTCCGGCCCCGCGATGTTGTACCCGGCCGAAATGATCATGTCGTCCGCGCGGGCGACGTAGTGGAAGTAGCCGTCGGCGTCGCGGACGTAGGTGTCGCCGGTGATGTTCCAGCCGTGCCGCACGTACTGCGCCTGACGGTCGTCGGCGAGGTAGCGGCAGCCCACCGGGCCGCGCACGGCGAGCAGTCCGGGCTCGCCGTCCGGCACCGGCGTGCCCGCGTCGTCGACCACGCGCGCGTGCCACCCCGGTACGGCCCGGCCCGTCGTGCCGGGTCTGATCGCGTCGTCGGCGGCGGAGATGAAGATGTGCAGCAGCTCGGTCGCGCCGATGCCGTTGATGACGCGGTGTCCGGTCCGCCGGTGCCAGGCCCGCCAGGTGGCCGCGGGGAGGTTCTCGCCCGCCGAGACGCAGCGGCGCAGGGAGGAGACGTCGTGCCCGTCGAGCTGGTCGAGCATCGTGCGGTACGCGGTCGGCGCGGTGAAGAGCACCGTGATCCCGTGCCGGCCGATCGCGGGCAACAGCTGCTTGGGCGCGGCCTGTTCGAGCAGGACGGACGAGGCGCCGAAGCGCAGCGGGAAGATGACGAGGCCGCCGAGCCCGAAGGTGAAGCCGAGCGGGGGACTGCCCGCGAAGACGTCGTCGGGGACGGGCTTGAGGATGTGCCGGGCGAAGGTGTCGGCGATGGCGAGCACGTCGCGGTGGAAGTGCATGCAGCCCTTGGGGCGGCCGGTCGTGCCGGAGGTGAACGCGATGAGCGCGACGTCGTCGGCGGCCGTGTCCACCGCCTCGTAGCGCTCGGGCTGCCCGGCGGCGCGCGCGAGGAGGTCGTCGGGCCCCTCACCCCCGTACGTGGTGACGTTCAGGCCCGGCACCCCGGCCTTGATCAGGTCGTCCACCGACCTGATGTCGCACAGCGCGTGGTGCACCTCGGCCATCTCGCACAGGGTGGCCAGCTCCTGCGCGCGCTGCTGGGCCAGTACGGTCACGGCGACCGCGCCCGCCTTCATCACGGCGAGCCAGCAGGCCGCGAGCCACGGCGTGGTGGGCCCGCGCAGCAGCACGCGCCCGCCGGGCGGGACGCCGAGTTCGTCGGTCAGGACGTGTGCGATCCGGTCGACGTGCTGCCGCAGCTGTCCGTACGTCCAGGTCTCGCCGGACGCCGCATGGAAGGCGGGACGTGCGGCGCCGAACCGTTCGAGGGTCCGGTCGAGGAGCTCCGCGCCGCAGTTGAGGCGGTCGGGGTAGTGCAGCTCGGGGCGGTCGTGCACCAGCGCGGGCCACTGTTCGCGCGGCGGGAGACGGTCCCTGGCGAACGTGTCGGTGTGGCCGGATGGTGTCAGCCCCGGCTTGCCGGTGGATTCCATGGCGGCTCTGCCCCCTTGCCTGCCGGTCGGGCGCTGTGGTGGGCTCGCTCCATGAGCGTATCGTGATGGTGACGACAGTCAACGGTGCGCGATAAAGGAGGGGTCCGCGGTGACGGCATTCTCGCTCAATCCCGAACAAACCGCCCGCTGTGCGGAACTGCGCACACTGGCCGCCGAACGCCTCCGCCCGCTGGCGGCCACGGCGGACCCGGGCCGCGTGAACCGGCCACTGGTGGCGGCTCTGGGCGAACTGGGCTTGCTGGGGGCGCTGTTCGAGACGGGAGGAGGGGGCCCAGGTGGCGGCCCGTCAGGGGCGCGGGGAACTGCGCGACCAGCCACGGACGACCCGCGGACGCCCCACAGCAGGCCCGCCGGAGCCCCCGAGGCCGGGAGCGAGACCGGCGGGGCCTCCGCCATGGACCTCTGCCTGACCCGCGAGTCCCTCGCGTACGCCTGCACGGAGGCGGAAACGGCCTTCGCCCTGCAAGGCCTCGGCGCCCACCCCGTACACACCCACGGCACCCCCGCACAGCGCGACCGCTGGCTCCCCCTCGTCCGCGCGGGCCGGGCCATCGCCGCCTTCGCGCTCTCCGAGCCGGGGGCGGGCTCGGACGCGGCGGCCCTCGACCTCACGGCGGCCCCGGACGGCCCCGGGGGCTGGCGCCTCACCGGTGAGAAGTGCTGGATCTCCAACGCCCCCGAAGCCGACTTCTACACCGTCTTCGCCCGGACGACACCGGGCGCGGGAGCCCGCGGCGTCACCGCGTTCCTCGTCCCCGCCGACCGCCCCGGCCTCACCGGCACCCCCCTCGACATGCTCTCCCCGCACCCGATCGGCGCTCTCGCCTTCGACGGCGTGCCGGTCGGCCGCGACGACGTGCTCGGCGAGGTGGACCGCGGCTTCCGGGTCGCGATGACGACGCTGAACCGGTTCCGGCCCAGCGTCGGCGCCTTCGCGGTCGGCATGGCCGAGGCCGCCCTCGACGCCACGCTGGCCCACACCGCGGAGCGGACCGCGTTCGGCGGCACGCTCAAGGACCTCCAGTCCGTCGCCCACCAGGTCGCCGAGATGGCCACGCGCACCGAGGCGGCCCGCCTGATGGTGTACGCGGCGGCCGAGGCGTACGACCGCGAGGGACCGGACGGCCCCGGCATCGCCCGGCGCGCCGCCATGGCCAAGCTCATCGCCACCGAGACCGCGCAGTACGTGGTCGACGCGGCCGTCCAACTGCACGGCGCCCGCGCCCTGCGCCGCGGCCACCTCCTCGAACACCTCTACCGTGAGGTGCGCGCGCCCCGCATCTACGAGGGCGCGAGCGAGGTCCAGCGCACGGTCATCGCCAAGGAGCTGTACGCCCACCCGAAGGAGCCGTCCGCATGAGCAGCCTGCACCGCGTCAACCCCGCCGAACTCTCCCCGCCCACCGGCTTCTCGCACGCCGTCACCGCCACCGGCTCCCGCCTCGTCTTCCTCGCGGGCCAGACCGCGCTGGACAGCGAGGGCAAGGTCACCGGAGCGACCCTGCCCGAGCAGTTCGAGCGGGCCCTGACCAACCTCCTCACCGCCCTGCGTCACGCGGGAGGCACCCCCGCCGACCTCGCCCGGGTCACCGTCTACGCCACGGACGTGGCCGACTACCGCGCCTGCGCCGCCGAACTGGGCCGCGTCTGGCGGCGGTTGGCGGGCCGCGACTATCCCGCGATGGCCGTGGTGGGTGCGGTGCGCCTGTGGGACGACTCGGCGCTCGTGGAGATCGACGGGACGGCCGTGCTCGACTGAGCGCGCGCCGCCGGTGGCGCGCGGTGCGACAGGCGGAATGCCGGATACCGGGTGAGGGCGGGGGATCAGTGGGTACCTGGTGACGACCGCGGCCACCCGGGCCGTGGATGACCGGGACGTTCCAGCGTTCCGCGGGAGGGTGACCACGTGCGGACGACCAAGCTTTCGGGTGTCATCGGGATCACGGTGCTTTCGGCGGCTCTGCTGACCAGTTGTGGTGACGGGGACGACGGCGGAGGCGGTTCCGACAAGCCGTTCGCGAAGGACAGCGCCGACCGGATCGCGGCCAAGGCGGTGGCGGCCACCAAGGGCGCCGACTCGATGCGCCTCAAGGGCGACATGAAGCAGCCCGACGGGAAGTCGGTGAGCCTGGACCTCGCGGTCGACCAGGAGAAGAACTGTCAGGGAACGGTCGACACGGCGGGCTCCGAGGCGGAGCTGCGGCACACGAACGGAACGCTGTACGTGCGGGGCAACGAGCAGTACTGGAAGACGGCGCTGAAGAACCGGCCAGGCTCGGACAAGGTCCTTGAGAAGGTCGCCGACAAGTGGGTCAAGATGCCCGCCGACGACGCCTCGACCTCCGGAATGTGCGACAAGCAGGGCCTGGTCGCGTCGATGGACGAGGACAAGTCCAGCCGCAAGGGGCTGAAGAAGGGCGGCACGACGTCCGTCGACGGGAAGGAGGCCATCATGCTGACGAAGAAGGCCTCCGGCGGCGAGACGCACACCCTGTACGTCGCCACGGAGGGCAAGCCGTACATCCTGCGCAGCTCGGTCAAGGGCGGCGACAAGCCCAACGAGGCGACGTTCAGCGACTACAACGAGCCGGTGAGCCCGAAGGCCCCGGCCAAGGACGAGACGGTGGACCTCAAGGAACTGGCCTCCTCGGGGCAATGACCTCGGTGGCCCTCCGGGCCTGCCGGGCACGGGTGATGAGGTGGAAGTGCCGGGCGACGCGCCGGTACGGGTCGATGCGCCCGGCCTCCCACTCCGCCTGGAGCACCTCGTCGAGGTCGTCACCGGCGCACTCGTCCTCCAAGTGGTCGGTGAACACCCGCACTCCGTACCACTGCAGCAGGTCGAGGCGGTGTTCGGCGAGCACCCGCAGGACCATGGCGCGGTCCACGCCGCGGCTGACCGTGCCGATGCTGTTGTCCTCCACGGGGTCGTGCAGCGCGCGCAGCGCGCCGCTCCAGTCGCGCGTCAGTCCTCGCCTTATGGCCAGGGCATCGGCCTGATAGGCGAGGACGGACAGGATGCCGCCGGGGCGGGGGCACCGCGCGAGCGCGTGCAGCAGCGGGGCCGGGTCCTCCAGGTACATGAGGACGCCGTGACACAGCACCGCGTCCCACCCGGTGCCGACCAACCGCGGTGCCTGCTCGCCGAATCCGCGGCAGAAGGCGACGCTGCCGGGCGCGTCGGAGGCGTACGGCAGCCAGGAGGCGCGGGCCCGGGCCAGCATGGTCGCGTCGGGGTCGAGCACGGTGACGTGGTGACCGCGCCCGGCGAGCAGCCGGGCCTGGACGCCGGTGCCGCCGCCGACGTCGAGCACGCGCTGCGGCGGCGCGGCCGGCAGGTGCTCGGCCAGGGCGCGGTCGACGAGCCGGTGGCGGACGGTGCCGCGGAGCGTGCCGCTGCGGTGGGCGTAGCGGTCGGCGAGCGGTTCACCGGGGTGGGCAGGCGTGGTCCAGGAATTCGTCATGGGGATCTCTAGCTCTGAGGCCGGTGGAACACCAGGCCAACGAAGTGAAGTCCCGTAGGAAACGGCCCAGTTGGCGCTCAATCGCTGGGGCTGCGGCTCACTGGCCGCCCGACGGGCCGGCCGGGACGTCCGGGACCAGGAGGTGCTCGAGACCTTCGAGCCCCTCGAAGGACGCCGCTTCGGCGCTGCGCGGGAACAGGTCCCGCTCGTACGCGGCGAGCGCGGTCTCGATGTCGTCCGGGTGCGCGGCGATGGCCTTGCCGAGTTCGGCGCCGTCGAACATGGCGAGGTTGGCGCCCTCGCCGTTGGGCGGCGAGAGGTGGGCGGCGTCGCCGAGCAGGGTCACGCCGGGCACCCGCTCCCACCGGTGCTCCGGCGGCAGCGCGTAGAGGGGGCGCAGGACCGGCGGGACGTCGCATTCGGTGATGAGCGCGAGGAGTTCGGGCGCCCACCCGGCGAACTCCGCCGCGATCCGCGCGGTGGCCGCGGTGTGGTCGCCGAAGTCGATCGGGGCGAACCACTCCAGCGGCTTGGGCAGCCCCACGTAGGCGTGCAGCGTGCCGCCCCTCTCCCGGTGGGCGAAGATCTCCAGCTCGGGCACGGGCCCGGTCGCGATCATCATCCCGCCGCCGACCGTTTTCGCGGCGGCCGGGTGCCGGGTGTCCGCGTCGAACAGGTACGTGTCGACGACCGACTTGCCAACGTACGCGGGGGTGGCGGCGGAGAGCAGCGGCCGGACCCGGGACCACGCGCCGTCCGCGCCGACCAGCAGGCCGGTGACGACGGTGCCGCCGTCGGCGAAGGTCACCTCATGGCGCCCGTCGCCGAGGCTCCGGGCACCGCTGACCTTGTGGCCCCACCGCACGGTGCCGGCGGGAAGCGAGTCGAGCAGGACCTCCCGCAGTTCGCCGCGCTGCACCTCGGGGCGGCCTCCCGTGCCGTCGTCGGCGGACTCGTGCAGGACGGCCCCGGCGGGGTCGAGGATCCGCATGGCCTGGCGTCCCTCCAGGACGATGCCGCGGAACTCGTCCGTCAGACCGGCGTCCGCCAGCGCGAGTTGCCCGTTGTTCTCATGGATGTCGAGCAGCCCGCCCTGCGAGCGCGCGGCGGGGGAGGGCTCCGCCTCGTACACCGTGGACGGTATTCCGTGGACGTGCAGGACGCGGGCGAGCGTGAGACCGCCGAGCCCGGCGCCGATGATGGTGACGTGCGTGGTCATGGGGGCTTCTCTCCTGATCGGGGGCTGTGGAGGGGCGGGCCGCCGGGGCGGACCACCGATGAGCCCCAATCTCCCGGCAGCCGTCGACAGCGCACCGACAGACCACCGACGCCACCGACAGCCGTCCGACAGACAGCGCTTCACGTTCCGCACGACTAACTCACCGTGTTCAAACGGGAGTTCTGCGTTGTCCGGAGGAGGGCCGATACCCCGCGTCATCGGCACCTGATGGCTTATCAACAGGGCGCCGTCCAGGGGCCCTTAGCAGATCGGGCATACATATACGATACCGCCCAGTATGGGAAGCGGTACTTCCAGTCAAGGTTGGCTTACTTCGTTACCGTCATGTAGGTTCACGAAAGATCTTGCTTTGCGGGCAGGCCATGCCCGAGGGCCATATCCGGCTGCTTGACAGCAGCCAAAGCGGCACTTAGTGCGCCTAACGGGGGGGCGGGGACTTGAGACTTTACGGAAGAATTACTTCTGACGCGTCGGTATGCGATCCCTGCGGTCCCGGCGCGCTGGGATGAGCAGCTTAGTCTCGCGGGGCCACCGCCCTGTGCGGCAACGCACTGCCCGTCATCATTCGGTGCCCGAGCGTATGGGCGCCCCGCCGGACGACGCCTCTGCGCGGTACACCTCCGAGTCACCCCCGGCCCCGCACTCCGCTGCGACGGGCCTACCAGGCGACTGATTTTCCGCGCAGGGCCGCAATCCGGTCGCCACATCCTGAGTCGACTGTCGTAGCCACAGCTGTGGCCAAGTCGTCATGCAATTTTCCGGGAAGTCGAGGAAGTCATGAGCAACCCGTTCGACAACGAAGACGGCAGCTACTTCGTGCTGACCAATGAGGAGGGGCAGCACTCCCTCTGGCCGGCCTTCGTCGACATCCCGGCCGGCTGGTCGACGGTCTTCGGCGCGGCCGACCGGGCCGCGTGCGTGGAGTACGTCGACACGAACTGGACCGACCTGCGCCCCAGTTCACTCGTCGAAGCGTCCGGAAACAGCGACAAGTAGTGAATGGGAAGGCAATACAAGCCATGACGGAACAAGCAGACGCGAACATAGCGGACGTAGTCGGAATCGGTTTCGGCCCCTCCAACCTCGCACTGGCGATCGCGCTCGAGGACATCGCCAAGGAGGGCGCGGGGGCACCGGAAGTCAGCATGAAGTTCTACGAGCGGCAGCCCCGGTTCGGCTGGCACCGCGGCATGCTGATGGAAGACGCGACGATGCAGGTGTCCTTCCTCAAGGACCTGGCAACCATGCGCAATGCGATGAGCCGGTACACCTTCGTCTCCTACCTTCAGGAAAAGGGCAGGGTCGCCGAATTCATCAACAGCAAGACCCTCTACCCGTTGCGTGTCGAGTTCCACGACTACCTGGAATGGGCGGCGCACCAATTCCAGTCCAACGTGTCGTACGGTTCTGAGATCACTGCCATACGGCCGGTGGTCGAGAACGGTGCGGTGGAATACGTCGACGTCGTGGCCCGCGCCGCGTCCGGCGGTCACGAGACCGTCCAGCGCGCGCGGAACGTCGTGATCGGTATGGGCCTGACACCACGACTCCCGGCGGGCATCGAGGAATCCGGGCGCATTTGGCACAGTTCCCAATTGATGCACCGGGTCGGCTCCCTCACCGGTGCTCCGCGGAATGTCGTCGTCGTGGGCTCCGGGCAGAGTGCCGCCGAGGCGGCCGACTACATGCACCGCACCTTTTCCGACGCCCAAGTGCACACCGTGCTCTCGCGCTACGGCTACAGCGTCGCCGACGACAGCCCGTACGTGAACGGCATCTTCGACCCGGAGGCGGTCGACCGGTTCTTCGCCGCCCCGACCGACGAGAAGCAGCGCCTCCTCGACTACCACGGAAACACCAATTACTCGGTGGTCGACCTCGACGTGTCACAGGACCTCTACCGCAGGAGCTACCAGGAAAGGGTCCTCGGCAAGCAGCGACTGCGGATGCTCAACACCTCGCGCGTCACCTCCGTCGACGAACACGCCGACGGCGTAAGGGTCGTGGTCGAGTCGCCGGCGTCCGGTGCGGTGCAGACCATCGAGGCGGACGTGATCGTCTTCGCCACCGGCTACCGGCCGAGCGACCCGGCTCCGCTGCTCCAGGACCTGTTGCGCGAATGCAAGCGGGACGAGGAGGGGCGGCTCAGCGTGGAGCGCGACTACCGCGTGACCACGTCGGACACGGTGCGCTGCGGGATCTACGTCCACGGCGCGAGCACCGAGCACTCCCACGGCCTGTCGGCCGGCCTCCTGTCCAACACCGCGGTCCGGTCCGGCGAGATCGCCCAGTCCATCCTCACGAGGTAACCATGTACGTTCCATCGATCTACCAGGCCGAAGACCGGGCGTGGCTTCGCCGCATCGTTGAGCAGTACCCTCTCGCCACGCTGGTCACCAACGGTCCGCGGGTTCCGTACGCCACCCACCTGCCGATGATCTTCAGCCCCGACGCCCCCACCGAGGGCGGCGGCCCGGAGGGCGTGACCCTGCTCGGCCACATGAACCGCGCCAACGCCCACTGGGACTCGCTGACGGACGGCGCGGACGCCCAGCTCATCTTCACCGGCCCGCACGGCTACGTCAGCCCCGCGGTCTACGGGACGACACCGGCGGCACCGACCTGGAACTTCGTCTCGGTGCACCTCCAGGGGAAGCTGCGGCCGATCGCCGGTTTCGAGGAGACGCTCGAGGTCGTCCAGCAGACGGTCCAGGCGTACGAGAAGGGCTTCGGCGACGGCTGGGAAATGGACAGCTCGCTGGAGTACTTCCGGGGGATCGGCCCGGCCGTGGGGGCGTTCCGCTTCGACGTGGAGTCGGCGGACGGAATGTTCAAGCTCAGCCAGGAGCAGGCTCCGGAGATCCGGAAGCGCGTCACGGACCGCTTCCGTTCGGACGACACCGGGCACGGCCGTGAACTCGCCGCCCTCATGCACGAGTTCGACCCTGCAGGCCCGAAGAGCGCCTGACGCCACGGACGCCGTACGCGCGCCTTGCCCCACCCCGAGAGCCAACCGCCCCACCGGAGGAGCCTGCCCATGCCCGCCACCGATGTGACCCCCGCCGCGAATCAGCACCACCGGCGCCGCGCGGCTACCCCGCGCCGTCTCCTGATGTGCCGCCCCAGCCATTACGGCGTCGTCTACTCCATCAACCCGTGGATGCACCCGGAGAAGCCCTGCGACCGTGACCTGGCACTCGCCCAGTGGGAGGAGCTGTACGAGCTCTACACGTCGCTCGGCCACAGCGTCGACGTGATCGACCCGATACCCGGGCTGCCCGACATGGTGTTCGCCGCCAACGGCGCGACGGTGGTGGACGGCAAGGTGCTCGGCGCGCGCTTCCGGCACGCGGAGCGGACGGCCGAGGGGCCCGCCTACCTCTCGTGGTTCCAGGAGCGGGGCTTCGACGAGTGCCTGTGGCCGGAGTTCATCAACGAGGGCGAGGGCGACTACCTGCTCGTCGGCCGGCGCATCCTGGCGGGCACCGGATTCCGTACGGACCCGCGCTCGCACGCCGAGGCGCAGGAGTTCTTCGGGCTGCCGGTGACCGGCCTGACCTTGGTCAACCCGCGCCATTACCACCTCGACACCGCCCTTTCGGTGCTGTCCGAGGACGAGATCATGTATTACCCGGACGCCTTCTCGCCCGGCAGCCGGGCCGTGCTCAGGGAAATGTTCCCCGATGCCCTTCTGGCGTCCGCTCAGGATGCGTCGGTATTCGGTCTCAACGCCTTCAGCGACGGCTACAACGTGGTTCTTCCGGAGGCCGCCACGGGTCTCGCGGCAGAGCTGAGGGAACGCGGCTTCAACCCCATCGGCGTGAATCTCTCCGAACTGCTCAAGGCGGGAGGAAGCGCCAAGTGCTGCACGTTGGAACTGCGTTCGGCCCGGGACTGACGCGCATGGATTATGACGTCGTGGTGGTGGGTGCGCGCTGTGCGGGTGCGTCGACCGCTCTGCTCCTCGCCCGGCAGGGCCGGCGCGTCCTGCTGGTCGACAAGGCGTCCTTTCCTTCGGACACCATGTCCACGCTCTACATTCACCAGCCCGGAGTCACGAGACTCGCGCGCTGGGGGGTACTCGACGACGTCGTGTCCTCGGGCTGCCCACCGCTGGAAACGATCAGCCATGACATCGACGGACTCAGCCTGACCTCTTCGGTGCCGTCGACGGACGGGATATCCGCCGCCTACGCGCCGAGGCGATACGTACTCGACGACCTGCTCGTCCGGGCCGCCGTAGCGGCGGGCGCGGAATTCATGGACCGCGCGCAGGTGCAGGAATTGACATGGCGCGACGGCCGGGTCGCCGGGGTCCGGCTGAGGACCGGGGATTCGACGACGACCGTGACGGCGGGCCTGGTCATCGGGGCCGACGGCATGCGCTCGAAGGTCGCCGAGCTGGTCGACGCGCCGGTCCTGCGGTCGGCCCCCCTCGCGAGTTGCGTCTATTACACCTTCTGGCGGGGCCTGCGTACCGGATTCGGATTCCACGAAAGGGTGGGGCGCTGGATCGCTCGGATTCCGACCCACGACGACCTCACGATCGTGGCCGCGTACCTCCCGCAGGACGAATTCCCGGAGGCGCGTCGCGACCCCGGGCAGGCGTATCTGTCGGCGGTCGAGTCGACCGCGCCGGAACTCTACGAACAGATGATGTCCACCGAGCGGGCCGACCGGTGGAGAGGGACGGGAGACCAGCGGAACTACTTCCGTAAGGCACACGGTCCCGGCTGGTGTCTGGTGGGGGACGCGGCTCACCATCTCGACACGATCAGTGCGCGCGGAATAACCAATGCGTTCATCCAGGCCGATCTGATCGCCGATGCCCTGTCCGGTGTGCAGATGGAGAATGCCGTTGCCGTCGACGCGGCGACGTCGGACTTCGCGACGACGATGGCGGACACCCTTGAGGGCCCCTACCAGAGCACGCTCGAACTGGCGAAGCTCCATCCGACGAAGGCGAAACTGCGCATGGTGCATGCCGTTGCCGGATCGCCCGAACTCACGTCCCGCTATTTCGCCCTGGTCTCGGGCGTCATCGGGATGCGCGAATTCATGACGGCCGACGTCGTGGACCTGTTGTAAACCCCTGTCGATCGACCCCGCCGTCCCCGTATCCCGCCGGCAGTACGTCCGCTGCCCGCCGTAGTTAAGGTTGAGCATTGATCCCGTTGTCTTTCGCGCAGCGTCGGTTGTGGTTCATTCACCAGCTGGAAGGGTTGTCGTCGACGTACAACATCCCCCTGGTGCTGCGACTGACCGGTGGGCTCGACGCTCAGGCGCTGGGTGCGGCCGTCGCCGGAGTCGTGGGGCGGCACGAGAGTCTGCGGACGGTGTTCCCGGCCGTGGACGGCGTGGCCGAACAGCGCATTCTGGACGCGGCGGAGGCGGAGTTCGGCTGGGAGGTCGTCGACGCCTCGGGGTGGTCCGCGGACGCACTTGACGACGCCGTCACGAGGACGGCGTGGTACGAGTTCGACCTCGGCACCGAAATCCCGTTCCGGGCCCGCCTGTTCAGGGTCTCGGGCGACGAGCACCTGTTGGTGCTCGTGATGCATCACATCGCGTCCGACGGACTCTCGCTCGCACCGCTCCTGCGGGACATCGAGGTGGCGTACGGCGCGCGGGTCGCCGGGGAGGCGCCCGGCTGGGCGCCGCTGCCGCTGCACTACAGCGACCACACCCTCCGCCAGCGCGACAGGCTCGGGGACGAGTCCGACCCCGACAGCGCGCTCAGCCGTCACCTGCGCTACTGGGAGCAGACGCTCGCCGGCTTCGAGGGGCGCCTCGAACTCCCCACCGACCGGCCCTACCCGGCGGTGGCCGATCACCGGGGCGCCCGGCTGCCCGTCGAGTGGCCCGCGTCGCTGCAGGAACAGGTGCGGAAGGTGGCGCGGGAGAACCGGTCCACCGGCTTCATGGTGGTCTCGGCGGCTCTGGCGCTGCTCCTCTCCGAACTGAGCGGCAGCCCCGACGTGGCGTTCGGAGTCCCGACCACGGGCAGGCGCGACGCCGATCTCGCCGACCTGGTGGGCTTCTTCGCCAATACGCTGGTGCTCCGTGCCGAAATATCCGGCACCATGACGGGCCGTCAACTCCTCGGCCAGGTCCGGGAACGGGTGCTGAGCGCGTCGGCGCACCAGGACGCCCCGTTCGACGCCCTGGTCGACCTGATCAACCCCACCCGCTCGCAGACGCACCACCCCCTGGTGCAGGTGATGCTCGGCTGGCAGAACAACATCTCCGCCGAGCTGACCCTGCCGGGCGTACGGGCCGACGTCGTCCCCACCACGTCCCGCGCGGCCCGCATGGACCTGACGTTCGCCCTGCGCGAGCGGCACACCGAGTCCGGCGAGCCGGCGGGCATCGGCGGCGTGGTCGAGTACCGCACCGACGTGTACGACGCGGCGACGATCGAGTCGATGGTCGCCCGGCTGGAGCGCGTCCTCTCCGCGATGGTCGCCGACATGGACCGGCCGGTGGTCTCGATCGACGTACTGGACGACGACGAGCGCGCACACCTCGACCGCCTGGGCAACCGCGCGGCGCTCTCGGAGCCCGCCCGCGGCGCGTCGATTCCCGCGCTCTTCGCGGACCGGGCGGCGCGGACACCCGACGCCGCGGCCGTGGTGTTCCGGGGCCGCACGTGGACGTACCGGGAGCTGGACGAGGCGTCGGCGCGCCTGGCGCGGCTGCTGACCGGTCGTGGCGTGGTCGCGGGGGACACCGTCGCCCTCCTGCTCCCGCGCTCCGCCGAGACCGTGGTCGCGGTCCTCGCGGTGCTGAAGCTGGGCGCGACGTACGTGCCGATCGACGTCAAACACCCCGACGAGCGCGTGGCGTTCATCCTCGGGGACGCGGCTCCGGTCGCCGTCGTGGCCACCGCCGGCCTCGCGCACCGGATCGACGGCTTCGACGTCGCGGTGGTCGACGTCGACGACCCCGGCCTGGCGGCGCAGCCGGTCGAGGCGCTGCCTCTCCCCGACGCCGACCGGACCGCCTACATCATCTACACCTCCGGCACCACCGGTGTGCCCAAGGGCGTGGCGGTCACCCACGCGAGCGTCACCCGACTGTTCACCTCGACGGCTCCGGGGTTCGTGCCCGCCCCGGACCAGGTCTGGTCGCTCTTCCACTCGTACGCGTTCGACGTGTCGGTCTGGGAGATGTGGGGCGCGCTGCTGCACGGCGGGCGCCTCGTGGTCGTCCCCGAGGACGTGGTGCAGTCCGCCACCGACTTCCATCAGCTGCTCATCGACGAGCACGTCACCGTCCTGAGCCAGACGCCGTCCGCGTTCTACGCCCTCCAGGCGGCCGACCTGCGCCGGCGGTCCGGGGCCGGGCTCGACGCCCTGGAGGCCGTGGTCTTCGCGGGCGAGGCCCTTGAGCCGTCCAAGCTGCGGGCGTGGCTGGAGCGGCGCGAGACCTGGCCGCACCTGATCAACATGTACGGCACGACGGAGACGACCGTCCACGCGTCCTTCCGGAGCATCGTCGCCGCGGACCTGGAAAGCCACGTGAGCCCGGTGGGCGTGCCCCTCGCCGACCTGGCCTTCTTCGTTCTGGACGCGGGGCTGTGCCGGGTGCCGGTGGGCGTGGTCGGTGAGCTGTACGTGGCGGGTCCCGGGGCCGGCCTCGGCTACCTGGGCCGTGGCGGTCTGACGGCGTCGCGCTTCGTGGCGTGCCCGTTCGGTCCCGCGGGCTCGCGGATGTACCGCACGGGTGACCTGGTGCGGTGGAACCGCGCGGGCGAGCTGGAGTACGTGGGCCGCTCGGACGACCAGGTGAAGATCCGCGGCTTCCGGGTGGAGCTGGGCGAGGTCGAGGCCGCGCTTGCGGCGGTCGCCGGGGTGGAGCGTGCCGCGGTGGTGGTGCGGTCGTCCGACGCCGGGAAGCAACTGGTGGGTTACGTGGTGCCCGCCGACGCCGCCGCGGGCGTGGACGGCGCGGCGGTGCGGGGCGAGGTGGCCGGGCACCTGCCGGAGTACATGGTCCCCGCGGTGGTGATGGTCGTCGACGACCTGCGCCTCACGGTCAACGGCAAGCTGGACAAGCGGGCGCTGCCGGAGCCGGAGTTCACCGGCGGGGTGTACCGGGCGCCGTCGTCACCGGTGGAGGAGATCCTGGCCGGGATCTTCGCGCGGGTGCTGGGTCTGCCGCAGGTCGGGGTGGACGACTCGTTCTTCGACCTCGGCGGCAATTCGCTGTCGGCGATGCGGGTGATCGCCGCCGTACGGGAGTCCTTCGACGCCGACACCGGTGTCCGCGCGCTGTGGGAGGCCCCCTCGGTCGCGGGGCTCGCCCGGCTGGTGGGCGGCTCGCCCGACGGCGGTGCGGCGTGGGTTCCGGTGCCGCGTCCCGAACGGCTGCCGCTGTCGTTCGCGCAGCGCCGTCTCTGGTTCATCCACCAGTTGGAGGGAGCGTCGTCGACGTACAACATCCCCCTGGTGTCGCGGCTCACCGGTGAGCTGGACGTCCGGGCGCTCGGCGCGGCGCTCGCCGACGTGGTGGGGCGGCACGAGACCCTGCGGACGGTGTTCCCGGCCGTGGACGGCGTGCCGGAGCAGCGCGTCCTGGACCCGGCCGACGCGGACTTCGGCTGGGAGGTCGTCGACGCCACCGCGTGGCCGGAGCCCCGGACCACCGACGCCGTCGGCGAACGGGGCCGGCACACCTTCGACCTGGCCGCCGACGTCCCCTTCCGGGCGACGCTCTTCGTGGTGTCGCCCACGGAACACCGGCTGGTCCTCGTCATGCACCACATCGCCGTCGACGGATGGTCGCTGGCACCGCTGCTGCGCGACCTCTGGACCGCGTACGAGGCGCGCACCGCGGGTCAGGCACCCTCCTGGTCGCCGCTGCCCCTGCAGTACGCCGACCACACGCTCCGCCAGCACGCGCTGCTGGGCGACGAAGCCGACGCGGACAGTGTGCTCGGCCGGCAGATGCGGTATTGGGAGCAGGTGCTGCGGGAGCTTCCCAGCAGGCTGGAACTGCCCACGGACCGGCCGTATCCGGCGGAGGCCGACCAGCACGGGGGCCGCGTCGAGGTCGAACTCCCGGCGGACTTCCACGCACTGGTGCAGCGGGTCGCGCGGGAACGCGATGCCACGCCGTTCATGGTGATGTCGGCGGCGCTGTCGGTCCTGCTGTCCCGGCTGAGCGGCAGCGGTGACGTGGCGTTCGGCGTGCCGACGGCGGGCCGCGGGCGGACCGAGCTCGACGACATGGTCGGATTCTTCGTCAACACCCTGGTGCTGCGCACGCGGGTCTCCGGCGAGCAGAGCTTCACCGACCTGCTCGGGCAGGTGCGGGAGCGGAGCGTGGACGCGTTCGCGCACCAGGACGTGCCCTTCGACGCGCTCGTGGAGCGGCTCAACCCGGTCCGTACGCAGGCCCATCACCCGCTGGTCCAGGTGCTGTTCGGCTGGCAGAGCGACCCGGTCGCCGACATCTCGGTGCCGGGGCTCGGCATGGAGACGGCTTCCGTCGACATCGGGGCCGCCCGGATGGACCTGGCGTTCAGCCTCCGTGAGCGGTTCACCGACAGCGGCCGCCCCGGCGGGATCAGCGGAATCGTCGAGTTCCGGACCGACCTCTTCGACGCCGGGACCGTGGAACGCATGACGGCGCGCTGGCAGCGCCTGCTGACCGCCATGGCGGCGGAGCCGGACCGTCCGCTGGCCTCGCTCGACGTGCTGGACGACGGCGAGCGGGCGCAGCTGGACGTGTGGGGCAACCGGGCGGTCCTTTCGGAGCCGTTCGACGCCGTGTCGGTGCCCGAGCTGTTCGCCCGGCAGGTGGCGCGGACACCGGACGCCGTGGCGATGGTGTACGAGGGACGGTCCTGGACGTACCGCGAACTGGGCGAGGACGCGTCCAGGCTGGCGCACCTGCTGGCCGGACGCGGGGTGCGCGCCGGGGACACGGTGGCGTTGCTGCTGCCGCGTTCGGAGCACACCGTGACCGCGGTGCTCGCGGTGCTGCAGCTCGGCGCCGCCTATGTGCCGATCGACGTGAACCACCCCGACGAGCGCGTGGCGTTCGTCCTCGAGGACGCCGAGCCGGTGGCGGTCGTCACCCTCCGCGAGCTCGCGGACCGCCTCGACGCGGACCGGGTGACGGTCGTGGACGTCGAGGACCCGGCCCTCGCCCGGCAGTCCACCGCCGCCCTGCCGTACCCCGCCGCGGACCAGGCCGCCTACGTCATCTACACCTCGGGAACGACCGGCACCCCCAAGGGCGTCGCGGTCACCCACCGGGGCATCGCCGACCTGATCGCCACGCACGTCCAGCGCCTGGCCGCGTCCGGCGCCCCGGGAACCGCTCCCGTCGAGCCGCACGATCACGTGTGGACGCTGTTCCACTCCTACGCCTTCGACTTCGCGGTGTGGGAGATGTGCGGCGCGCTGCTGCACGGCGGGCGCCTGGTCGTGGTCCCCGAGGAGGTCGTGTACTCGCCCTTCGACTTCCGCGATCTGCTCGTCGCCGAACAGGTGACGGTCCTGACACAGACGCCGTCCGCGCTGGCACGTCTGTCCCCGGAGGGCCTGACCTCGATCGCGGTCCTCCTGGTCGGCGGCGAGGCCTGCCCGCCGGAGCTGACCGAGCGCTGGGCCCCGGGACGGGCCATGATCAACGCCTACGGCCCGACGGAGTGCACCGTCTACGCGTCGATGAGCAAGCCGCTGGCCGCCGACGGGGTGGTGCCGATCGGCGCCGCCGGTTCGGGCACCGCGCTGTTCGTTCTGGACGGCGGGCTGCGCCGGGTGCCGGTGGGCGTCGCCGGTGAGCTGTACGTCGCGGGACGGGGTGTCGCGCGGGGCTATGTGCGCCGGCCGGGCCTGACGGCATCGCGGTTCGTGGCCAACCCGTACGGGCCCGCGGGCTCGCGGATGTACCGCACCGGCGACCTGGTGCGCTGGAACCCCGAAGGGGAGCTGGAGTACGTCGGGCGCGCCGACGACCAGGTGAAGATCCGGGGGTATCGGGTCGAGACCGGTGAGATCGAGTCGGTGCTGCGAGCCGCACCCGGAGTGGGGCAGGCCGCGGTCGTCGTCCGCGAGGACCGGCCGGGACACAAACAGCTGGTCGGCTACGTCGTCGCCGACGGAGCGGGCGAGCTGGACGGTGCCCGGCTGCGCCGCCTGACGGGCGAGTGGCTGCCCGAGTACATGGTGCCGACGGCGGTCGTGGTGGTGGACGCGCTGCCCATGACCGGCAACGGAAAGCTGGACAAGAGCGCCCTGCCGGCGCCCGAGCACGGGGACACGGAGGGCTATCGGGCCCCGGCCACCGAGGCCGAGAAGAGCCTGGCAGCCATCTACGCGCGCGTGCTCGGCGTCGAACGGGTCAGCGTGGACGACTCGTTCTTCGACCTCGGCGGCGACAGCATCTCCTCCATGCAGGTGGTCTCCCGCGCCAGGGAAGCCGGTCTGCACTGCAAGCCCCGCGACATCCTGGTCGAGCAGACCGTGGCGCGCGTGGCCCGCGTCCTCGAACTGTCGGGCCCGGCCGGGCCGCGCCTCGGCCCGGACGACGAGACCGGCCCCGTCACGGCGACGCCGATCATCAGGTGGCTCGACTCCCTGGAGACGTCGACCGCCGCGTTCAACCAGACCATGCTGTTCCAGGCGCCGCCGCAGGCGGAGCACCGCGACGTCGTCGCGCTGCTGCAGGCTCTGCTCGACCGGCACGCGATGCTCCGGCTGCGCAGGGAGGACGGACGGCCCGGCGAGCCGTGCGCCCTCACGGTCCCGCCCGCGGGCTCGGTCGACGCCGCCGACCGCGTCACCGTCGTCGACGAGCTGACCGAGGCCTCCTTCACCGCCGCGCTGCGCGGGCTCGACCCGCACCGCGGAGCCGTGGTGCAGGCCATCTGGGCCGCCCCGTCCTGTCAACTCCTCCTGGTCGTCCACCACTTGGCGGTCGACGCCGTCTCCTGGGGCATCATCCAGCGGGACATCGCGGCGATCTGGCGTGACCTCGGCGAGGGCCGGGACATCGCCCCGGCCACCGGCGGCACCTCGTTCCGGCGCTGGGCCACGGCGCTGGCGGAGTACGCCACCACCCCGGAGGTCACCGACCGGCTGCCGGACTGGCAGCGCATCGAAGCGGCCGCCGCCCTGCTGCCCGAACCGCAGCCGGACGCCGACACCTGGTCCGACGTGGAGCAGCTGTCGGTCTCGGTCGACGCCGCGCTGACGGACGTACTGGTGACCGAGGCGACCGCGGCCCTGCACGTCAATGTCCAGGAGCTGCTGCTCATCGCGCTGGGCGCGGCCCTGGCCCAGCAGCACCAGCACTTCGGCACTCCCTTGCGCATCGACGTGGAGGGCCACGGGCGCCGCGACGAGGTCGGCGCCGGGACCGATCTGACAAACACCGTCGGATGGTTCACCGCGAAGTACCCGGTCGCGCTGACCGCGGCACCGCTGGACAGGGACACGGTCCTGGCCGGCGGCCCGGCCCTCGGCGCCTGGGTCAAGGACGCCAAGGAACAGCTGCGCGCCGTCCCGGACGGAATCACGTACGGCCTGCTCAAGTACCTCCATGACGGTGCGGACCTGCCCGGCGCCGATCCCGCGGTCGGCTTCAACTACCTGGGCCGCCGCGGCACGCCGCAGAACGGCGAGCGCGACGGCGACTGGCGGATCCTCGGACCGGCCGAATCACCGGACGCCCGGCGCTTCGGCTCCCGGCCGATGCTGCTGCCGCACACGCTCGACATCAACGCGGCCGTGCTCGGCAGCGGTGCGCGGTCCGAACTCCACGCGACCTGGAGCTGGGCCGGTGCGCGCGTCGACCGCTCCTACATCACCGAACTGCAGGCGCGCTGGCAGGACGTTCTCGTCGGGATCGCCGCGTACGTGAAGAACGGCGGCGGCGGACTCACGCCCTCCGACGTGCTGCCCGCGGCCGTCACCCAGCGACAGATCGACCGGCTCGCGCAGACCGTGGAACCGGCCGACCTCCTCCCGCTGACCCCGCTCCAGACCGGCCTGCTCTTCCACCGCCGCTCCGACAGCGCCGAGCCCACCGAGCTGTACACCGTGCAGCTGGGCATCGAGATCACCGGCGCGCTGGATGCGCCGCGTCTGCGCGAGGCGGTGCGCACCGTGGTCGCGCGCCACCCCAACCTGGTGGCCCGGTTCGTCTCCGACCGGCTGACCGAGCCGGTCCAGATCATTCCGAAGCGGCCCGACGTGCCGTGGACCTTCATCGACGGCGCCTGCGAGGGCGGCGACGAACAAGCCCTCCTTGACGCCGAGTTGGCTTCGTGCAGCAACCTCGCGGACGAGCCGCCGCTGCGTGTCCTGCTGCGCCGGACGGGACCGGACCGGCACGATCTTGTGCTCTCCGTCCACCACATCGTGGTGGACGGCTGGTCGATCCAGATCCTGCTCCGCGAGATCTTCGCCGTCTACCGCGAGGAGCCCCTGGCGCCCGCCCCCGCCTTCCGCGGCTACGTCGAGTGGCTGTCCGCGCAGGACTGGGCCGCCGCCCGGCAGCACTGGCAGCACCTGCTCGCGGGCCTGGAGGCGCCGACCCTCGTCGACCCGGTCGACCGCTCCGGCCCCGCCGCGCGGGCGCTGCTGCGAGCGGACCTTCCGGCCGGCGTCACCCGCGCCGTGGAGCGACTGGCCCGCGCGCAGAACACGACGGTGAACATCGTGCTGCAGGCCGCCTGGGCGAGCCTGCTCGGCACGCTGACCGGCAGCCAGGACGTCGTCTTCGGCACCACGGTCTCGGGCCGCCCGGCCGATCTGCCCGGCAGCGAGTCGGCCGTGGGCATGTTCATCAACACGGTCCCGGTACGGGCCCGGACGGACGTCGGGACGACCGCGGCCGAGCTGATCGCCATGCTGCGGGACGCCCATCACGACGGCCTGGACCACCAGTTCATGGCGCTGGCCGACATCCAGCGCGCCGCCGGTCACCAGCAGCTCTTCGACGCGATCTTCGTGTACGAGAACTATCCGCTGAAGGCCTCCGGCGGCCGGCTCGACAGCGACGGTCTTGGCGTCCGGATCGCCTCCAGCCGTGAGTTCACGCACTATCCGATCGCCCTGCAGGCCTGGCCCGGCCGACAGGTGAGGCTCCGCCTGGAGTACCGCACCGACGTCTTCGACGAGCGGACGGCCGCACGGCTCCTGGCCCGCCTCGAAAAGCTGGTCACCGCCATGGCCGCCGACGCCGACCGCCCGATGGCGACGGTCGACGTGCTCGACGGCGACGAGCTGGCTCAGCTGGACGCGTGGGGCAACCGGCCGGTCCTTGCGGCGCGGGCCGACGCGGTGTCGGTGCCCGCCCTCTTCGCCGAGCAGGTGCGGCAGCGGCCGGACGACGTCGCGGTGGTGTTCGAGGGCCGGTCGTGGACGTACCACGAACTGGACGGGGCCTCGACGGAGCTGGCCCGCCTGCTGGCCGGTCGCGGCGTGGGCACGGGCGACGTCGTCGCGCTGCTGCTGCCGCGCTCGGAACACACCGTGACGGCCGTTCTCGCGGTACTGAAGCTGGGCGCGGCCTATCTGCCCATCGACGTGAACACCCCTGACGAGCGACTGGCGTTCGTCCTGCGGGACGCCGGGCCGAGGGCGGCCGTGACGACAGCGGCGCTGTCGCAGCGGCTGCGCGGGCACGACGTCACGGTGGTGGACGTCACGGAACCGGCGCACGCCGACGCTCTCCCGCCCGCCGACGCTCTCCCGGCCCCCGACGCCGACCGGATCGCCTACCTCATCTACACCTCCGGAACCACCGGTGTCCCCAAGGGGGTGGCCGTCACCCACGCCAACGTGACGCAGCTGTTCACCACGTCCTCACGGACGTCCGAGCTGGCTCCCGGACAGGTGTGGTCGCTGTTCCACTCCTACGTGTTCGACGTGTCGGTGTGGGAGATGTGGGGCGCGCTGCTGCACGGCGGCCGCCTGGTCATCGCCTCCGAGGACGCCGTCCGCTCCGCCCCGGACTTCCACGACCTGCTAGAAAAGGAGCGCGTCACGGTCCTGACCCAGACGCCCTCCGCCCTGGGCCGGTTGTCGCCGCGGGGCCTCGACACCGTACGGACGGTCTTCGTGGGGGGCGAGGCGTGCCCGGCCGAACTGGTCGACCGCTGGGCCCCCGGCCGAGAGATGGTCAACGCCTACGGTCCGACCGAGGGCACCGTCTACGCCGCGATGAGCGCGCCCATGCGGCCCGGCAACGGCGCCCCGATCGGCTCCCCGGTGCCGGGCGACGCGCTGTTCGTCCTCGACGCGGGGCTGCGCCGGGTGCCGGTGGGTGTCGTCGGCGAGCTGTACATCGCCGGTCGGGGCGTGGCACGGGGCTATGTGCGCCGTCCCGGTCTGACGGCTTCGCGGTTCGTGGCGTGCCCGTTCGGTCCCGCGGGTTCGCGGATGTACCGCACCGGTGACCTGGTGCGCTGGAACCCCGAAGGGGAGCTGGAGTACCTCGGGCGCTCGGACGACCAGGTGAAGATCCGCGGCTTCCGGGTCGAGCTGGGCGAGGTCGAGGCCGCGCTGGCCGCCGTGGCCGGGGTGGGGCACGCCGTCGTGGTGGCGCGGGACACCGACGCCGGTCGGCAGGTGGTGGGTTACGCCGTGCCCGCCGACGCCACCGTGGGTGTGGACGGTGCGACGGTACGGGCCGAGGTGGCCGCGCGGCTGCCGGAGTACATGGTCCCGGCCGTCGTGGTGGTCATCGACGAGCTGCCGCTCACCGTCAACGGCAAGCTGGACAAGCGCGCCCTGCCCGACCCGGAGTTCTCCGGCGGTGTGCACCGCGCCCCCTCCTCGCCGGTCGAGGAGATCCTCTGCGGCATCTTCGCGCGGGTCCTCGACCTGCCGCGGGTCGGCGTGGACGACTCCTTCTTCGACCTGGGCGGCAACTCGCTGTCCGCGATGCGGGTCGTCGCGGCCGTACGGGAGTCCTTCGACACCGAGATCGGCGTGCGCGCCCTCATGGACGCGTCGTCGGTGGCGGGTCTGGCCCGTCTGGTGGGTGACCCGTCGGGCGAGGGCCGGGCCTGGGAGCCCGTCGTGCGCCCGGAGCGGCTGCCGCTGTCGTTCGCGCAGCGCAGGCTGTGGTTCATCCACCAGTTGGAGGGGCTGTCGGCGACCTACAACATCCCGCTGGTGCTGCGGCTCACCGGTTCGCTCGACGCCGGGGCACTCGCCGCGGCGGTCGCCGACGTCGTGGCCCGGCACGAGAGCCTGCGCACGGTGTTCCCGGCCGTGGACGGCGTGCCGGAGCAGTGCGTCCTCGACGCGTCCCTGGCGCACTTCGCCTGTGCCGTCAGCGACGCGACGGGCTGGACCGAGCAGCGGCTGGACGACGAGGTCGCCACGGTCACCCGGCACGCCTTCGACCTGGCCACCGAGATCCCCTTCCGCGCACGGCTCTTCAAGGTCTCGGCCACGGAACACCGCCTCGCCCTGGTGGTGCACCACATCGCGGGCGACGGATCGTCCCTGGCACCGCTGGTCCGTGACCTGCTCACCGCGTACCGGGCCCGCGGCGCGGCGGCGGCGCCCGCCTGGCAGCCGCTGCCGGTGCAGTACGCCGACTTCACGCTGTGGCAGCACCGGCTCCTCGGCGACGAAGCCGATCCCGACACCCCGCTCGGCCGCCAGGCGGCGTTCTGGGAGCAGGAGCTCGCCGGGTTCGAAGGCCTCCTCGAACTGCCGACCGACCGGCCCTATCCGGCGGTCGCCGACCACCGGGGCGGCCAGGTCCTCGTCGAGTGGCCCGCGGAACTGCAGGAACTCGTCGCGCGCAGGGCGCGGGAGCACAACGCGACGACGTTCATGGTGATGTCGGCGGCGCTCTCGGTGCTGCTCTCGCGGCTGAGCGGCAGCGCGGACGTCGCGTTCGGTGTGCCCACGGCAGGCCGGGGGCGCACCGAGTTCGACGACATGGTCGGGTTCTTCGTCAACACCCTGGTGCTGCGCACCCAGGTGTCCGGCGAGATGAACTTCGCCGACCTGCTCGGGCAGGTGCGGGAGCGCAGTCTGGACGCCTTCGCCCACCAGGACGTGCCCTTCGACGCGCTGGTGGACCGCCTCAACCCGGTCCGCACCCAGGCCCACCACCCGCTGATCCAGGCGCTGTTCGCCTGGCAGAACGTCACCCTGCCCGACCTGTCCCTGCCCGGCCTCGACATCTCCCCGCTGCGCGCGGACACCCTGACCGCCCGCATGGACCTGACCTTCAGCCTCCGCGAGCGGACCGACGGCTCCGGCCGTCCGGCGGGCATCGGCGGTGTGGTCGAGTACCGCACCGACGTGTACGACGCGGAGACGGTCGAACGCCTCGTGGCCCGCTGGCAGCGGCTGCTCACGTCGCTGCTCGCCGACGTGGCACGCCCGGTGCTCTCGTTCGACCTCCTGGACGAGCGGGAGCTGGCGCACCTCGACGTCCTGGGGCAGCGGCCGGTGCTGAACGAACCGGCCGCCGACCCCTCGATTCCCCGGCTCTTCGCCGAGCAGGTCCGTCGGCGGCCCGACCAGGTGGCCCTGGTCTTCGAGGGCAGGTCGTGGACGTACCGGGAGCTCGACGACGCCTCGACGAGGCTGGCGCACCTGCTGGCCGGTCGCGGTGTGCGTACGGGCGACGCCGTCGCGCTGCTGCTGCCGCGCTCGCACCACACGGTGACGGCGATCCTGGCGCTGCTGAAGCTGGGCGCCGCGTACGTGCCGATCGACGCCAAACACCCCGACGAGCGCGTGCGGTTCGTCCTCGGTGACGCCTCGCCCGCCGCGGTCCTGACCACGGCCCGCCTCGCGCACCGCGTCGCAGCGCACGGCGTCCCGGTCGTGGACGTCGAGGACCCCGGAACGGCCGTACAGCCGACCGAGGCGCTCCCGCTGCCGGACGCCGGCCTGCTCGCCTACATCACCTACACCTCCGGAACGACCGGCGTGCCCAAGGGCGTCGGCATCACCCACGCGAACGTCACGCAGATGTACGCACCCTCACCACGGTCCTTCAAGCCCACCCCGGACCAGGTGTGGTCGCTGTTCCACTCGTACGTGTTCGACGTGTCGGTGTGGGAGATGTGGGGCGCCCTGCTGCACGGCGGCCGCCTCGTCGTCGTGCCCGAGCACGCCGTGCACTCCGCCGACGACTTCCACCGGTTGCTCGTCGACGAACAGGTCACCACGGTCAACCAGACTCCGTCGGCGCTCGACATGCTCTCGCCCGAGGGCCTCGACCGGGTGCACACCGTCTTCGTGGGCGGCGAGGCGTGTTCCGCCTCGCTGGTCGAACGCTGGGCCCCCGGCAGGAACATGATCAACGGCTACGGGGAGACGGAGACGTTCTACGCCTCCATGAGCGGACCCATGAAGCCCGGCACGGGAGCGGCCCCGATCGGTACGCCGGTACCGGGTGACGCGCTGTTCGTCCTTGACGCGGGGCTGCGGCGGATACCGGTCGGTGTCGTCGGTGAGCTGTACGTGGCGGGCCGCAGCGTCGGCCGCGGCTATGTGGGCCGTCCCGGTCTGACGGCGTCGCGGTTCGTGGCGTGTCCGTTCGGTCCCGCGGGTTCGCGGATGTACCGCACCGGTGACCTGGTGCGCTGGAACTCCGAAGGGGAGCTGGAGTTCGTCGGGCGCTCGGACGACCAGGTGAAGATCCGCGGCTTCAGGGTCGAGCTGGGCGAGGTGGAAGCCGCGCTGGCGGCGGTGGACGGGGTGGAGCGTGCGGTGGTGACCGTGCGGGCCACCGAATCCGGCAAGCAGCTCGTGGGCTACGTCGTGCCCGCCGACCCGGCCGCACGCGTCGACGGCGGCGCGGTGCGGGGCGAACTCGCCGTCAGGCTGCCCGAGTACATGGTCCCGGCCGCGGTCATGGTCATCGACGAGCTGCCCCTGACCGTCAACGGCAAGCTGGACAAGCGGGCGCTGCCGGAACCGGAGTTCACCGGCGGTGTCTTCCGGGCACCGTCGTCGCCGGTGGAGGAGATCCTCGCGGAGGTCTTCGCCCGGGTCCTCGAAGTGCCGCGGGTCGGGGTCGACGACTCCTTCTTCGACCTGGGCGGCAGCTCGCTGTCCGCGATGCGGGTCGTCGCGGCCGTACGGGAGTCCTTCGACACCGAGATCGGCGTGCGTGCCCTGATGGAGGCGCCGACCGTGCGAGGCCTCAGCAGGCAGCTCTACGCCTGGTCCGCGTCGGACGAGATGCCCCAGGTGGTGAAGTTGCGCCAGGGCACCGGCCGTCCGCTCTTCTGCATCCACCCCGGCGGTGGCGTCAGCTGGGCCTACCGGGCGCTGGGCAGCGCCGTGCACCGCCCGATCGTCGGCATCCAGCAGACCGTCGACGACGGCGAACGCCCGCGCACGGTCCGCGAGATGGCCGAGCAGTACGCCGACCTCGTGCAGGCCGCCCAGCCCGACGGGCCCTACGACCTGCTCGGCTGGTCCTTCGGCGGTGTCGTCGCACACCAGCTGGCCACCGTGCTGGAGCGCAGGGGAGCGCGGGTGCGGCGCCTGGTGCTCCTCGACGCGGCCCTGGTGGAATCCGGCACGACCCGCTCACCGGACGAGGAATTCGACGAGATCGACGTACTGCGGTACTTCGTCTCCAAGAACGTCGACCTGCCGGCGCCGCCCGAACTGGCCTCCCAGGAAGAGCTGGTGGAATGGATCGAAAGCCATTCCTCCCTCGGCGCGGCCATTCCGCCGGCCTGGATGATCAGCCATGTCGTGCACAACCTCCGCTTCAACTCGGAACTCTGGCACGACCACACACCGGACGTGTTCAGCGGCGCCGCCGTGGTCTTCCAGGCCATGGGGAAGGAACTCGACCCGGGCTACTCACGTGACTGGACGCGCTTCGTCGGCGGTCCGGTCACCGAGATCGCGGTGGAATGCGAACACAACGACATATTGAGTCCCGACGTGGTGGACACCTATGGCGACCGGCTGCACGCAGAACTGGAAGGTGGCGATGATGACCAAGCCCGGTGAATTTCCCTATGAGGCCGGAATCCATCCCAAGGGATATACGTCCCGGCCGTGGACGATCCGGCAGTTGGCCGGTCTCGGCGACGGAATGGACACCAACAAGCGTTTCCACTACCTCCTCGACCGCGGGGAGACGGGGCTCTCCCTCGCCTTCGACCTCCCCACGCAGTTGGGTCTCGACCCGGACGACCCGACGGCCGTGGGCGAGGTCGGCCGGGCCGGCGTGTCCGTGGCCACCGTCGACGACCTGGCGGCGGTGTTCGAGGGCATTCCGCTGGACCAGGTGTCGGTCTCGTTCACCATCAACGCGACCGCGCCGATGATCCTCGCCCTGTGGGTCGTGGTCGCCGAGGAATCGGGTGTCGACCCCGCGCTGCTGCGGGGCACGCTGCAGAACGAGATGCTCAAGGAGCACGCCGCCCGCAAGGCGTTCGTGTTCGACCTGGACGACAGCTTCCGCTTCTCCCTCGACGTCATCGAGTACTGCGTACGCCATCTGCCCAAGGTCAACCCCGTGTCGATCTCGGGCGGGCACGCCCGGGAAGCCGGTGCGAGCCGGTCGATGGAGGTGGCGCTCGGCATCGCCGACGCGGAGACGTATCTCCAGGGCATGCTGGAGCGCGGATTCACTGTCGACGAAGTGGCGCCGCGGCTCAGCTTCATCTTCGGCACGCACATGGAGGTCCTCGCCGAGGCGGCGAAGTTCCGGGTGCTGCGCAGGATGTACGCCACCCGCATGGTGGAGCTCTTCGGCGCGGCCAACGAGAAGTCGACCCGCATGCGCATCCAGGTCAACACCTTCGGCTCCGCCCTGGCCGCGACCGAACCGCTCAACAACATCGCGCGCACCACCGTCCAGGCCATGGCGGCCGTCCTCGGCGGGGTCCAGTCGCTGCACGTCTGCGGCTTCGACGAGGCCGCCCAGACCCCGGGCCAGCTGTCGGCGCGCGTCGCGCTGCGGGTCCAGCAGATCCTCCTGAAGGAGACCGATCTGGCCCGGTACGTCGACCCGCTCGGCGGTTCCGACGTGATCGCCGGCATCGCCGACGAGATCGAGGCGGAGGCCAGGGGCTGGCTCGACGACATCGAGGCCCGCGGCGGACTGCTGAGCTGTCTGCGCAGCGGCTGGCTGGAGTCGCGCATCGACGACATGGCCTACGCCGGGGGCGGCCCCGCGGTCGGTGTCGTCGACGCCGAGGAGTCCGAGGAGGAGGACTGGCTCACCGAACGGCAACTGCGGTCCGGAGTCGTGCCGGGGCGCCGCCGCCCCTTCGAGCGCAGGAACTGCGACGCCGAGCTGCGCGCCCTGACGGAGGACGTCGCGGCCGGCCGCAACGTCATGGAGTCGATGATCGCGGCGGCCCGGGCGCGGGCCAGCATCGGCCAGATGCAACAAGCCGTCGCGGCGGGCCTCGACGCGCCGCCGCACGCCTGACCGGCACGGCGGCACGAGTTTTTCCCTTCGGGCCCGCACCCGTCCACGTACGCATCGCACGTGGACGTACCGGCGCCCGGCACCCGAGTGGATAGCGAAGAAACATGAACAAGCAGCAGCTGACCGACACCGTCATCACCTTCTGGGAGCGGGCCACCGGCGAGGAGGGCCTCACGCCCGAGGACAACTTCTTCGACCTGGGCGGCGAGTCCCTCGTGGCCGCGAAGATCCTCGCCCTGGTCGAGCGGGAGTACGGCCTGGAAGCGGAACTGCACCTGATATTCGACAACCCCACCATCGAAGAGTTCGTGGACGCGGTCGACGAGGAGCTGTCCGCCAAGGCGCGCCAGGGGACGAGCGCATGACCACGCACACATGGACGTCGTTGTGGGGCGGCCCGGCGAACCCGGAGTGCTTCCTGACGACCTTTGTCCGCCACGTCACCGACCACCCGGAACGCGAGGCGGTGATCGACGCCGACCGCTCCTACACGTACGCGGAACTGGCGGCCTGGGCGCAGGCCGTCTCGGCCGACCTGGCCGCGGCCGGAGTGGGCGTGGGCGACCGGGTCGCGGTGTCCAGGCCGCGCGGCGCGGGCGCCGTCGCCGCACTGTTCGCGGTGATGCTGCGCGGAGCCACGTACGTCCCGCTGGATCCCGAATACCCCGTCGAACGCCTGCAGTTCATGATCGACGACTGTGAGCCGCGCGCCGTCATCACCACCGAGGACACCCGCGTGCGCTACGGCGGCCCGCGGGTGGACGTCGGTCGGGCACCCGCCGTGCCCGCATCCCTTGACCTGCGTCCGGTCGACTGCGACCCCGAGCTGGCCGCGTACGTCATCTACACCTCCGGGTCGACGGGCTGGCCCAAGGGCGTGGCCCTGAGCCACCGCTGCATCGACGCGATGGTCGAGTGGCAGGCGTCCCATTCCCCGCGCCCCGACCTGCGCACCGCACAGTTCGCCCCGCTGAACTTCGACGTCTCGTTCCAGGAGATCCTGGGCACGCTGTGCGGCGGCGGCACGCTGGCGGTCATGCCGGAGGAGCTGCGCCGCGAGCCGTCGCGGCTGCTGCGCTGGCTGGCCGAGCACCGGGTCGAGCGGCTGTTCCTGCCGTTCGTCGCCCTGCAGATGCTTGCCGTGACGGCGCGGGCCGACACGCTGGCCGAGCTGCGTCTTGTCGAGGTGAACACCGCCGGTGAGCAGGTCGTCTGCTCGGAGGACATCCGGGCGATGTTCGCCGCGCTGCCCGGCTGCCGACTGGTCAACCACTACGGACAGAGCGAGTCCGCCATGGTGACCTCGCACGTCCTGGGGCCCGACCCGTACGCGTGGCCCCATCTGCCGCCGATCGGCGTCCCCCTGCCGGGTTGCGAACTGCTCATCGACCCGGAGTCCGCGGAGACGCCCCGCATCGGCGAGCTCCTGGTGACGGGGCACCCGCTGTCCGAGGGGTATCTGGGCAGGCCGGAGCTGACGGCCGAGCGCTACGTCACCATCGCGCCCTCACCGGCCGGGCACACCCGGGCCTTCCGCACCGGCGACCTGGTGGAACTCACCGACGACGGCGTGCGCTTCCTCTCCCGCGTGGACAGCCAGATCAAGATCCGCGGAATCCGCGTGGACCTCCTGGAAGTCGACGCACAGCTGCTCGCGGACCCCGACATCGCCGCGGCCGCGACCGCCATGGTGGCCACCAAGTCCGGCCACGCCAGCCTGCGCGCCGCGGTCGTCCTGCGCGAGGGCTGCACCGGGCCGGTCGAGGCCGCCGCGCTGGAGCGGCTGCGCAAGGTGCTGCCGGAGGTCTCGGTGCCGGTCTCGGTGACGGAGCTGCCCGAACTGCCGAGGACTCCCAGCGGGAAGATCGACCGGGAGACCGTCGTCGCGCTGATCAACGAGGACCGCGCCAGGCGCCGACGCGACCGGGGCGGCCGCGCATGACGACGATCCTGCACGACAGGCCCGCGGACGCCGGCCAGTACGCGCTGTGGGCGGAAGCCACGATCGACCCGTCGATCAGCGGCGGCGGCTACTTCGTGGTGACCTTCCGCGGCGCGGTCGACCCGCGCCACCTGGAAGCCGCCGCACGGCTCGTGCTGCACCGCCACGAACCCCTGCGGTCGGTACTGCGCCTGGTCGAGGGGCAGTTGCGCCAGTGTGTCCTGCCCGCCCAGGAGGCCCTCTCCTTCGCGCACGGCGACCTGCCGTGCGAGGAGGGCGCCGAGCGCGCGGCGGTCCGGGCCTGGCGCGAACTGCCCGAACAGCACCGCCACTGGGACCTGGCCACCGAGGCACCCATCCGCTTCCGGCTCCTCACGCACGCCGCCGACCGCTGCTCGGTCGTGTTCGAGGCCCACCACGCCGGGTTCGACGGGCGGAGCAAGTTCATCGTGGCCCGCGACTTCTCCTCCTGCCTGGGGGAGCTGCGAGCGGGCAGGGCGGTGGACCCGACGCCGCTGGCCGCGCCCGACACACCGGTGGCCCCCCGCGAAGTGACGGAGGAGGCCGTCGAGTTCTGGCGCACCGCCGTCGACAGGGCGACGCCGATGGCACTGCCCGAAGGCGGACGCCTGGGTCAGCGGACGGTCACCGCCTCGCCGACGATCGAACTCGACCCGTCCGCGGTCGCCACCCTTCGTACGAAGGCGCGGGCGCTCAAGGTGAGCACCTTCACCATGCTCCTGGCGGCGCTCACCCGCCAACTGGCGGTCTACGACAACACCGACCCGCTCCTCGCCCTGGCCTCCGACGTCAGTGACGAGCACACCGGCCACGTCGCCGGGCTCCAGATCAACGTGGTCCCCGTGGCCCTGCGGATCGCCCGGGGCGCGTCGACCAAACAGTCGGTGGACACCGCGCGCCGGGCCCTCGCGCAACTGGCGCGCTACCGCCGCGTCCCCTTCGTCGACCTGGTCGCCGGTGTGCCCGGCAAACCGATGGCCCGGCTCAGCACCGAGCTCGGCCTGTCCTTCCCCCGCCCCCCGGCCGGGCTCGACCTGGACATCCCGGGCCTGCGCTCCGCCTGGGACTTCTTCACGCCGAACACCAACGCGGCCCTGGCCAGGACGCTGCAGATCCGGGCGGACTGGCCGCGGTGCCGGGTGCGCCTCGACTACCGCAAGGACCTCATGGGGACGGCGGAGGCCGAACAGCTCCTGGCCGACTTCCGCACCGCCGTCAGCGACCTCGCCGAGGACCGCACGGCCTCCTCGGTCAGCCCGGCGCGCGCCGACCGCCCGGAGCCCGCCACCGGCGGAACCCCGTACCTGTGCGGAGACCTCCGCGCGGGGACCGTACGGGACGAGGACGCCCCCCACCCGCCCGGCCTGGCGCCCGTGGACGGTGTCGCGTTCACGGTGCACGGCCGGTCGGGGCAGCCGCTGCCGCGCTCCATCGCGGGGACAGTGCGGGCCCTGTTGCCCGACGGCCGGGAGGTCCCGACCGACGACTGCGGGTACGTCGCCGCCGACGGCCGGGTGCGCCTCCTCGGGCCGCGGGACGGCCGGTGGATCCGCACCCGCAGCCTGATCGACGCCTCCGCCGTCGCCCGCGTCGCCCGCACCCACCCCTGGGTCCGGGAGGCGGAGGTACGCCTGGAGAAGGCCCGGACGGAGACCGCGGTACTCACCGTGACCGGGCCCGCCCGGGACGCTCCGAGCGCGCGCGACATCCGCGCCCACCTGCGCACCTGGCTGCACGGCAGCGATCTGCCCGGGCGCATCAGGATCACCGTTTCCGACCACCCCACCAGCACCGCACCCGACCTCGGCACCGACGCTGAGACTCAAGAAGGATGACCATGGACGAGCTTTCGGCAGCTGTGATCGCGGGCGCCACGCCCGACGTACTGGAACGGCTTCCGGTCCCCGGCGAGTACAACGCGGCCTACCTGCGCACCGAGGACATCGGCATCTTCGCCGGCGTCGAGGACAAGGACGTCCGCAAATCGATCCACCTCGGCAAGGTTCCGATGCCGGAACTGGCCCCCGACGAGGTGCTGGTCGCCGTCATGGCGGCGGGGATGAACTACAACACGATCTGGTCCGCGACCTTCGAGCCGCTGCCCACCTTCAACTTCCTGCGCCACTACGGCAAGCAGGGCGGCTGGGCCGCGCGACACGACCAGCCCTATCACGTGCTCGGCTCGGACGCCTCCGGAGTGATCGTGCGCGTCGGTGACGGCGTGCGCAACTGGAAGGTCGGTGACCACGTCGCCGTGGCGACGGCCCACGTCGACGACCAGGAACCGCTCACCCAGCACGACGGCATGATGGGTGACGAGCAGCGCGCCTGGGGCTTCGAGACGAACTTCGGCGGTCTCGCCGACTACGCGGTCGTCCGGGCCAGCCAGCTGCTGCCCAAGGCGGCCCACCTCACCTGGGAGGAGGCGGCCAGCAACCCGCTGTGCGCCGGCACGGCCTACCGGATGCTCGTCAGTGAGCGCGGTGCCAACATGCGCCAGGGCGACGTGGTGCTCGTCTGGGGCGCGGCGGGCGGCCTCGGCGGCTACGCGGTGCAGTTCGTCCGCAACGGCGGCGGCATACCGATCGGCATCGTCAGTTCGGACGAGAAGGCCGAGGTCGCCCGCAAGCTCGGCTGCGAGCTGGTCATCGACCGGCGCGAGATCGGTGAGATCTCCGCCGATCCGGACGTCACCGTGGCGACGGGCAAGCGACTCGGCAAGATCATCAGGCGTGAGATCGGCGAGGACCCGAACATCGTCTTCGAGCACGTCGGCCGCGAGACCTTCGGCCTCTCGGTGTTCATCGCCCGGCGCGGCGGCACCATCGTGACCTGCGGGTCGAGCACGGGCTACCAGCACACCTTCGACAACCGCTACCTGTGGATGCGGCTGAAGAAGATCGTCGGCAGCCACGGGGCGAACCTGTACGAGCAGTACCAGGCGAACCGCCTCATCCAGCGCGGCCGGGTGATGCCGATGCTGTCCGAGGTGTACCCGTTCGCGGAGACGGGCGAGGCCGCGCGCATGATCCAGCTGAACGAGCACCTCGGCAAGGTCGGCGTGCTCTGCCTGGCACCGTCCAGCGGGCTCGGAGTCACCGACTCCGCGCTGCGCTCCCGGATCGGCGAGGACCGGGTCGCCCCGCTGATGACGGCATGACGGCGCTGTCTGCGACCACGGACACCGGAAAGGCCGGGGGACAGGTGCACCGCGTGCGAGTGGTGGTCGCCAAGCCGGGGCTCGACGGCCACGACCGCGGGGCCAAGGTGGTGGCGCGGGCCCTGCGCGACGCCGGTATGGAGGTCATCTACACCGGGCTGCGCCAGACGCCCGAGCAGATAGTCCGTACCGCTCTGGAGGAGGGCGCCGACGCGGTCGGCCTGTCCCTGCTGTCGGGCGCCCACATGGAACTGGTGCCGCGCGTCCTGGCGTTGCTCAGCGAGAACGACGCGGCGGACATGCCGGTCTTCTGCGGCGGCATCATTCCGCCGGAGGACGCCCGCCTGCTCATCGAGAGGGGAGTACGCCGGATCTTCACCTCCCGTGACTCCCTCCCCGAGATCATCGACTGGGCGCACGCCAACCTGCGTCCGCTCGAGGTGACCGAGTGACCGGGGGGCCGCCGCACGCCATGCTGGAGTCCGCCCGGCAGGGCAACGTCCGGGCGCTGGCCCGGCTCATGGGGCGCGCGGAGAACCACGCCCTCACGGAGGCCGACCTCCGGGCTCCGGGCGCGCCGGGGCCGGCCGCGGGAGCGTGCCCGGTCATCGGCCTGACCGGTCCGCCGGGGGTGGGCAAGTCGACGTTCGTCTCCTGCCTCGTCGCCGAGTACCGGCGGCGGGACAAGCGTGTGGCGGTGCTCTGTTTCGATCCGTCGTCGCCGGTGACCGGTGGCGCGCTGCTCGGCGACCGCATCCGCATGCAGGAGCATTCGGACGACCCCGGGGTGTTCATCCGGTCGGTGTCGAGCCGCGGCCACCTCGGCGGGCTCTCGGCCACCGCCCGGCCCATGATCTCGGTCCTGGCCGAGGTCGGTTTCGACGTCATCCTGATCGAGACGGTCGGGGCCGGGCAGTCGGAGGTCGAGATCGCGTCGGTCGCGGACCGGACCGTCGTCGTCCTCGCCCCCGGCGCGGGCGACGGCATCCAGATGGCCAAGGCCGGTGTGCTGGAGATCGCCGACCTCTACGTCGTGAACAAGGCCGATCAGGACGGAGTCCACGCGATGGTCCGCGAACTGCGCGCCATGGTCGCCCTCGGCACCCGCGACATCCCGGTCGTGACCACCACGGCGAGCCGTCGTGAGGGGGCGGCGGACGTCATCGCGGCCCTCGGCGTCGACGGCCCGGCCGACCCGGACCGCGCGCCCCGGCCCTGACACCACCCCGTCCGCCCCGGGGCCAGTACAACCCGTACGACCGGTACGACACGCGGCACTTCCCCACGGCGACCGGCGACCATCCGACTCCCGCACGCTCACCCGTGTCCGGGGCGTCCGGTCTCCGGGGGAAGGCCCGCGGGCGGCGCCTGCGTGCCGTCCTCGTCCAGCAGCGGGAACAGCCGGGCCACCGCGGCCACGGGCATGGTCCCCGCGACGGCCCGGTGGTCGCGGTCGCGGTAACCGGCCAGCAAGAGGCGTACGGAAGCGGCGAGTCCGGCCATCTCCGCCGGGGTGACGTGGACCACGGCGCTGAAGGACTCGTCGTGGCGCCACTCGGCCGGCGCCCGGTCCCGGTGGCTCAGCCAGTGCTGGTAGCTCTCGTCCTCCAACCCGCGTGCCAGGTCGTCGAACCGCTCCGGTGCCTCCTGGCCGGGACCGTGCGAGGACTCCCACCTGAGCCGCCACGGCCGCGCCCGCCCGCCCTGCCGCGGTACCTCCTCGATGAGGCCGTGCCGGGCGAGTTGGCGCAGGTGGAAGGAGCAGAGGCCGGAGCTGTGGCCGAGCCGGGCGGCGGCCTGGGTGGACGTGACGGTGCCGACCTCGGCCAGCAGGTCGAGCAGGGCGATGCGCACGGGATGGTCCGGGAGTGTCTTTCGGGCACGGCTCAACGGGGGCTCCCTGGAGGCTGCTTGACGGTCCTTGTCGCTCACTTTGCAAAGGCTGCTACTTTGGAAAGCATTCGGTCAAGCTGGGCCACCGCCGGCCGGGGACAACTCCCTGGCCGGCGCGTGCATGTGCGGAAGGCGTTGAAACTCCATGGCTGTTCGGAACGGTGACATCTCGCAGGATCGCCGGGTGCGAGTGCAGGGGGAACCGGTGGACTCCTACCCGCAGTTCGCCCCGGAGGTCGAACGGGGCACGGTGCGCCGCATCACCGTCGTGGGGGAGGAGATCCTCAGCAGGCGGTGCCGGGAGGTCACCGAGTTCGGCACGCCCGAGCTCTCGCAGCTGATCGACGACATGTTCGCCACGAACCAGGTCGCGGAGGGCGCGGGTCTCGCGGCCAACCAGATCGACGTCGACCTGCAGTTGTTCGTGTGGGACATCGTGGACGACTGGGGCGTGCGCCACGTCGGGCACATCGCCAACCCGGTCCTGGACGAGATCGAGGCCGACGAGCGCGTGCTGGTCGAGGAGACGGAGGGGTGCCTGTCCGTGCCGGGCCCCTACCGCATGGTGCCCCGCCCCGACCGTGCCGTCGTACGCGGCAAGGACAAGGACGGCAACCCGCTCGTGATCGAGGGCCGGGGCTACTTCGCCCGGTGCCTGCAGCACGAGACGGACCACCTGCACGGCCACCTCTACCTGGACCGGCTCAGCAAGCGGGAGCGGAAGTCCGCGCTGGCCGAGATGGAGGACTCCAAGGAGAAGATGTTCGCCCGGCGGGCCGCCACGGCCAAGAAGCTGGGCAAGTGACGCCGTGCTGACGCGAATCGACCACATCGGGATCGCCTGTTTCGACCTCGACGCGACCGTCGAGTTCTACCGTGCGACGTACGGTTTCGAGGTCCTGCACATCGAGGCCAACGAGGAACAGGGCCTCCGCGAGGCGATGTTGAAGATCAACGAGACCTCGGACGGCGGCGCCAGCTACCTCCAGCTGCTGGAGTCGACCCGGGATGACTCCGTGGTGGGCAAGTGGCTGGCCAAGAACGGCGAGGGTGTCCACCACATCGCGTTCGGCACCGCGGACGTGGACGGCGACGCCGAGGCCATCCGGGCCAAGGGCGTACGGGTGCTCTACGACGAGCCGCGGACCGGGTCCATGGGGTCGCGGATCACCTTCCTGCACCCCAAGGACTGCCACGGCGTGCTGACCGAACTCGTCACGGCCGCGCCGCCGGACCCGAACGGGCACTGAACCCCCGGGCCCGGCGGCGCGGCATCCCGGGTCAGATGTCCCGGAACGTCTCGATCTGCGCGCCCACCGAGTTCAGGCGCTCCGCCAGGTCCTCGTAACCGCGGTTGATCACGTACACGTTGCGCAGCACGGACGTGCCCTCGGCCGCCATCATCGCGAGCAGCACGACCACGGCGGGGCGCAGCGCGGGCGGGCACATCATCTCGGCGGCCCTCCAGCGGGTCGGACCCTCCACAAGGACCCGGTGCGGGTCCAGGAGTTGGAGGCGGCCGCCGAGGCGGTTCAGGTCGGTGAGGTAGATCGCCCGGTTGTCGTACACCCAGTCATGGATCAGCGTCTTGCCCTGCGCCGCGGCCGCGATGGCCGCGAAGAAGGGGACGTTGTCGATGTTCAGGCCGGGGAACGGCATCGGGTGGATCTTGTCGATCGGCGCCTCCAGCTTGGAGGGGCGCACGGTGAGGTCGATCAGGCGCGTACGGCCGTTGTCGGCGGGGTACTCCGCCGTGCGGTCGTGGTCGAGGCCCATCTCCTCCAGGACCGCGAGCTCGATCTCCAGGAACTCGATCGGCACCCGGCGGACCGTCAGCTCGGACTCCGTGACGACGGCGGCGGCCAGCAGGCTCATCGCCTCGACCGGGTCCTCGGAGGGGGAGTAGTCCACGTCGACGTCGATGGTGGGGACGCCGTGCACGGTCAGCGTGGTCGTGCCGATGCCCTCGACCTCGACGCCCAGCGCCTCCAGGAAGAAGCAGAGGTCCTGGACCATGTAGTTCGACGAGGCGTTGCGGATGACGGTGGTGCCCGCGCTGCGCGCCGCGGCGAGCAGCGCGTTCTCGGTGACCGTGTCCCCGCGTTCGGTGAGGACGATGGGGCGGTCGGGGCTGACGTCGCGTGCCACCTCGGCGTGATACAGCCCCTCGGTCGCCGCGATGTCCAGGCCGAACCGGCGCAGCGCGATCATGTGTGGCTCGATCGTGCGGGTGCCGAGGTCGCAGCCGCCCGCGTACGGCAGCTTGAAGTGGTCCAGGCGGTGCAGCAGCGGGCCGAGGAACATGATGATGGAGCGGGTGCGACGGGCGGCCTCCGCGTCGATGGCCTCCATCTCGAGGCGGGCGGGCGGCACGATCTCCAGGTCGACGCCCTCGTTGATCCAACGGGTGCGCACACCGATGGAGTTGAGGACCTCCAGGAGGCGGTAGACCTCCTCGATGCGGGCGACGCGGCGCAGCACCGTGCGCCCCTTGTTCAGGAGGGACGCGCAGAGCAGCGCCACGCACGCGTTCTTGCTCGTCTTGACGTCGATGGAGCCGGAGAGCCGGCGGCCGCCGACCACCCGCAGGTGCATCGGCCCGGCATAGCCGAGCGACACGATCTCGCTGTCGAGCGCCTCGCCGATCCGGGCGATCATCTCAAGGCTGATGTTCTGGTTGCCGCGCTCGATGCGGTTCACGGCGCTCTGGCTGGTGGAGAGCGCCTCGGCGAGCTGCGTCTGTGTCCAGCCCCGATGCTGACGGGCGTCACGGATGAGCTTGCCGATGCGTACGAGGTAGTCGTCTGCCATGCGTCGCAGGTTATCTCAGATATGAGATGAAGCACGCGCTGGGGTAGGCCATATGGGGTTCGGCCGTCCGGTGGCTCTTCCCGCCCGGTGCGCCGCCCGGGAGGTCAGCCGCAGCCGCACGAGGCGTGCCGACCGCCGTGCACCGACGCGTACGACGTGGGCCGGGGCCCCGCCGCCGCCCGCGTCACTCGGGCGGCGGCCGCGCGTCCTGCCGACGACTCGGCGTCGTGCACCACTGTGCCTCCGACGAGCGTGAGGCGCACCTCGGACGAGCTGATATCGGCCACCGGACACCGCGTCACATCGCGGTCGAGCAGCACGAGATCGGCTGCTTTTCCCCTCTCGACGGTCCCGGTCATGTGCTCCGCGCGGAGTTGACGCGCGGTGCCCAAGGTGTGCATGAGCAGGGACGACGTCCGGCTGAGCCCTTCGCGCGCGCGGTAGAGATCGCCCCCGCCCTCCATGCCCTCGCGGTCGACCGCGGTGCGGATCTGGTTCCAGACCTGCAGGGGGTCGACCGGCCAGTCCGAGCCACCCGCGAGCGCCGCGCGCCGCTCGCGCAGGCTGCGCGCCGGGTACAGCCGCCGGTGGCGCGCGGCGCCGATGTAGGGCAGCAGGGCGTCCATGGTCCAGATGTTGCGCGTGGCCCACTGGAGCTGCATGCACGCCACGACGCCGAGCGCGGCGAAGCGCGGCAGGTCGGCGGGGTGGACCAGCTGGAGGTGGGCGGTGGTGTTGCGGACGTCGCGGCGGCCGGTCCTGCGCAGGGCGTACGCGTATCCGTCGAGGGAGGCGCGCACGGCGCGGTCGCCGATGGCGTGGGCGTGCATCTGCCAGCCCTCGGCGTTGAAGGCGGCGCTCAGGCGCCCGTAGTCGGCGGCGCTCACGTAGAGGTCGCCGCGGTGGTCCGTGGGCCTGCCGTCCTCGTCCAGATAGGGGTCGAGCAGCGCGGCGGTCTGGGCCGGGTACTCGATGACACCGTCGAGGAAGACCTTGACCGTGCCGAAGCGCAGTCCGCGTACGTCCTCGAAGCGCGCCCGCAGCCCCTTCGCGTACGCGAGCGCGGCGGCCGGATCCTTCGTCAGGTCGGTGTCGAGGCGCAGGGCGGGCACGATGCGCTGGAGCAGCCGGCCAGACTCGGCGAGCCGCTGATAGAGCTTCAGCTCCTCCTTCCCCACCACGGCTTCCATGAAGGTGGTGATCCCGGACGCGGCGGCCTCGGCGAGGATCTTCGCGGCGGCATCGGCCAACCGGGTCGCGTCGGGTTCGGGGATGTGCCGGGAGACGAGCGGCTGCGCGTCGTCCTTGAGCACGCCGGTCGGCTTGCCGTCCGCGCCCTTGACGATCTTGCCGCCGACCGGGTCGGGAGTGCTCGCGGTGACCTTCGCGATGTCCAGGGCGCGCTGGTTGGCCCACAGGTTGTGGCCGTCGCCGCCGCGCAGGGCGATGGGGCGCCGGGTCGGCAGGGCGTCGAGCATCGCGTGGTGCGGGGCGGTGCCGTGGGGGAGCAGCCCGACCGGGTTCCAGTCCTCCACCACCAGCCAGCCGTCGGGCTCCTGCTCGGCGGAGTCCTTCAGGAACCCGGTCAGCGTCTTGCGCAGCTCCTCGACGGTCTGCTCGGCCCCCGCGAGCGAGGGGCGCAGCGAACGGCCCGCGGCGTCCATCGGGTGGGCGTGCCCGTCCTGGATGCCGCTCATGAGGGTCCCG
This sequence comes from Streptomyces sp. NPDC036815, assembly GCF_055609205.1. Lineage (NCBI taxonomy): Bacteria > Bacillati > Actinomycetota > Actinomycetes > Kitasatosporales > Streptomycetaceae > Streptomyces > Streptomyces sp. NPDC036815. The sequence continues at coordinate 335,533 of NZ_JBVJPW010000008.1, forward strand.
CCCCGCGCGTCCACGACGTCGGTGTCGCGCCCCACGAAGCGCCTGACGGCGGCGTCCGTGCCGACGGCGAGGATCCGGCCGTCCCGCCCGACGGCCACCGCATCGGGGCGGCCGCGGTCCGAAGTGCCGGTGAAGACGCGGGCGTTGTGCACGACGAGGTCGGCGGACCGGCGGGGCGACGAGGCCGCGGCGGGGCCCGCCGCGGTGACGGCGAGCCCGGCGGCTCCCGCGGCTCCCGCGGCGGCGAGGAGGCCGCGCCGGGAGAGGGCGGAGGGCGCGGGGACGGGCGGCTGGGGCATGACCACACTCCAAGACGTAGCGGCTACGAGTGGGGGGAACCCTCGACGAGTAATCCGTTAACCAGAACCCGCCGCGGACGACGGATTCCGTACGATGAGCCGCGTGCCAGGGCCGACTCTCGCCGACATAGCCCGCGCCGCGGAGGTTTCGACGGCGACGGTCTCGCACGCCCTCAACGGCACCGGCAGGATCGGCGACGCCACCCGCCGCCGGGTCCGCGAGACCGCGACGCGGCTCGGCTACGGCACCCCGGGGCCCCCGCGCAGCCGCACCCTGGGCATCGCCGTGACCACGTTCCCCGAAGCCTGGAACTACACCGAGATCGCCTACTTCTCACGCGCCGTCACGGCGGCCACGTCGGCGGCCCACGCCCGCGGCTACGCCCTCATCACGCTCCCCGCCGACCGCGCCGCCGACGACTCCTGGCACCGGCTCGCCGTCGACGGCATGCTGATCGTGGACAGTCCGCGCGGCGACCCCATGGTCCGCGCCCTGCGCGCCCGCGGCGTTCCGCTCGTCTTCGACGGCGTCCCCGGCGACCCGCGCCCCGGCGACCACTGGGTCGACAACGACCACGACGCGACCACCCGCGAGGTCCTCGACCACCTCGCCGCCGCGGGAGCCCGCCGGACCGCCCTGCAGTCCGGCAACGGCGACGAGCACTACGCCCGCGCCGTGACGAGGGCCTACGAACAGTGGTGCGCGGAGCGCGGCGCGGCCCCGCTGGTCGTGCCCTTCGACCCGGCCGACGGCAGGGGGCACGCCTTCGACGCGCTGCTGACCCGCCGGGACCGCGTCGACGCCGTCTACGCCGCGTACGACCCCGGCGGCCGTCAGCTCCTCGCCGCGGCGGCGCGGCACGGGCTGCGCGTCCCCGACGACCTGCGCGTGGCCTGCGCGAGCGAGGACCCCGGCTACGCGACGACCGACCCGCCCGTCACCACGGTGACCCTCGACCCGGAGCGGGCGGCCCGCGCCGCCGTCGCCGTCCTCGTGGACCTGATCGAGGGCAGCGGCACGCCGCCGCCCGGCCCGGTGGTCGTACCGGCGGGGCTGCGGGTCAGGGCGTCGTCGGGCAACGGGCCCGCGCGGTCCTAGGACCGCGCGGACGGGTCATGCCTCCCGCACGGCAGCCCCGACCACGGACGTCACGACCTTCCGGACCGCCCCGGGCTCCGGCGGCGCGCCCTCTCGCCCGGCGAAGAGCAGGTGCCCGCTGCCGATCAGGGTGAGCGCGAGCGTGTCGACATCCGCGTCCGGGGCGAGGCGGCCCAGCTCGCGCTCCGCGGTGAGGTAGGCGGTGAGCACGGCCCCGGCCTCCGTCAGGACGGGGATGCCGGCCGGTGTGGTGCCGCGCAGCCGGGCGCGCAGGGCGTCCCGCGAGGCGATGAGGCCGAGGATGCCCAGGGCGACCGAACCGAAGAGCTCCGTCAGCGCGTCGGTGACATGGCCGATGACGGTGTCGGTCCCCGCGGCGGTGCGCAGGGCGGCACCCCGGCCGGTGATCCTCGCGATGCGGTCGAGCACCAGCTCGGCGAGGAACGCGTCGAAGTCGTCGAAGTGCCGGTGCAGGACCCCTTTGGCGCAGCCCGCCTCCGTGGTGACCGCGCGACTGGTCAGGGCGTTCGGCCCGGCGCGGAGCAGGACGCGTTCGGCGGCGTCGAACAGCTGCTCGCGCACATCGCGGATGGCGACTCCGGTCGGCACGTGGGTCTCTCCTTCTTCGCATGCTGCGGTGGCTCGAATGCTCGGGCCGCCTAACTGCCGCCGCCCGCAGGTCCGTTGACGAGTGGGCGTGTGCCCACCATAGTGGGCGCATGCCCACTATGCCTGCGAACGGGCCCGGCGACGAGCCCCACCGGCACCGCCGGATCGCGGAGTCCTTCGGCGTGGACGCCGAACGCTACGACCGCGCCCGCCCCCGCTACCCGGATGCCCTGATCGACCGGATCATCACCGGCCGGTCCGCCCCCACCGTCCTCGACGTCGGCTGCGGCACCGGCATCGTGGCCCGGCAGCTGCAGGCGGCCGGATGCTCCGTGCTCGGCGTCGAGCCCGACGGGCGGATGGCGCAGCTGGCGCGCCGGCTCGGCGTCGCGTCCGAGGTGGCGACGGTCGAGGACTGGGAGCCCGCGGGCCGCCGGTTCGACGCGGTGGTCGCGGGCCAGGCCTGGCACTGGGTGGACCCGGTGGCGGGGGCGGCCAAGGCGGCGCGGGTGCTGCGGCCCGGCGGCCGCCTGGTGGTGTTCTGGAACGTGCCCGAGCCGCCGGCCGCCGTGGCGGAGGCGTTCGCCAGGGCCCACCGGAAGGAGGCACCCGATTCGCCGATCACCGTCCGGGCGACGTCGGCCCTGGCGGACGGCGCCTACCGCCGCATCCTCGACAAGGTCACCGACGGCATACGGCGAGCGGGCGGTTTCGGCGCACCCGAGGAGTGGCGCTTCGACTGGGAGCACGCCTACACCCGGGACGCCTGGCTGGACCAGCTGCCGACCCAGGGCGCCCTGACCCGCCTCCCGCCGGACGGCCGGTCCCGGATCATGGACGCGGTCGGCGCGGCCGTCGACGCGCTGGGCGGCGCCTTCACGATGAGGTACGCGACGCTCGCGGTCGCCGCGGAGCGCGTGGAGGCGGACCGGCACAGGCTCTGAGAGCCTGTCCTGGCACCCTCGCCCGTGCCCCGACGCCCGGCACGCACCGACCGCCGCCGTGCCCGCGCCCCGCGCGGACGACGGGGGTGAGCCAGGCTCTAAGCTCCCCTGCTCATGAGCGCGAACACGGCCTTCGGGCCCGAGATGGTCTCCGTCCCGCCGGGCCTGGTCACGGTGTCGGACCGCAGGACCCGCCGCAGCTGGCAGGTCGAGGTCGCGCCGTGCCGCCTCTCGGCGTTCCCCGTCACCCAGGGGTTGTACGCGGAGGTCACGGGGGAGCGGCCCGGCGCCGTTCGCGGGGACCGGCTGCCGGTCGAGGGCGTCTCCTGGCAGGACGCGGTCCGCTTCTGCAACGCCCTGTCCCGGCGCGAGAGCCACACGCCCGCCTACCGCATCGACGGCGAGGCCGTCGAGTGGGACGCGGCGGCCGACGGATACCGCCTGCCGACCGAGGCCGAGTGGGAGCACGCCTGCCGCGCGGGCACGACGGGCCCGCACTACGCCCCGCTCGACGAGATCGCCTGGTACCGGGACAACTCGGGCGAGCGCCTCCACGAGGTGGGCGGCAAGCGGCCCAACGCCTGGGGCCTGTACGACATGCTCGGCAACGTCTGGGACTGGTGCTGGGACGTCTACGACGCGGAGGTCTACGGCGAGTACCGGGTGCTGCGCGGCGGCGGCTGGTTCGACGCCCCCTGGAGCGTCCGGGCCTCCGCCCGCCGCCGCAGCCACCCGACCTACCGCGTGGACGACGTGGGCTTCCGCGTGGCCCGTTCGGGGCCGCGCTGAGCCGCCCGCCGACGGCGTGGGCGGGCGCGCCTCGTCGAGCGTGCGGGTCATGTACTAGAGTTATCTCGACATCGAGATATCTGCCGAGGCGCACCGGAAGCCGCCACTCGGTAAGGGTTACCTAACTAAGCCTTACCTTAGCGGATCGACGAGGAGTCGTGGCGGCAGGATGTGAGCGAACGCGCACAAATATGAAGGAGACTGTCGTGTCGGCGAACAGCTTCGACGCCCGCAGCACGCTGCGCGTGGGCGACGAGTCGTACGAGATCTTCAAGCTGGACAAGGTCGAGGGCGCCGCACGGCTGCCCTACAGCCTGAAGGTCCTCCTGGAGAACCTGCTCCGTACCGAGGACGGCGCGAACATCACCGCCGACCACATCCGCGCGCTCGGCAACTGGGACTCCCAGGCCCAGCCGTCGCAGGAGATCCAGTTCACGCCGGCCCGCGTGATCATGCAGGACTTCACCGGCGTGCCCTGCGTCGTCGACCTCGCCACGATGCGTGAGGCCGTCAAGGAGCTCGGCGGTGACGCGGACAAGATCAATCCGCTGGCCCCGGCCGAGCTGGTCATCGACCACTCCGTGATCGCCGACAAGTTCGGCACGGCGGACGCCTTCGGCCAGAACGTCGAGCTGGAGTACGGCCGCAACAAGGAGCGCTACCAGTTCCTGCGCTGGGGCCAGACCGCCTTCGACGAGTTCAAGGTCGTCCCCCCGGGCACCGGCATCGTGCACCAGGTCAACATCGAGAAGCTGGCCCGTACGGTCATGGTCCGGGGTGGCCAGGCCTACCCCGACACCCTGGTGGGCACGGACTCGCACACCACGATGGTCAACGGCCTGGGCGTGCTCGGCTGGGGCGTCGGCGGCATCGAGGCCGAGGCCGCGATGCTCGGCCAGCCGGTCTCCATGCTCATCCCGCGCGTCGTCGGCTTCAAGCTGACCGGTGAGCTGCCCGCGGGCACCACCGCCACCGACCTCGTGCTCACGATCACCGAGATGCTGCGCAAGCACGGCGTCGTCGGCAAGTTCGTCGAGTTCTACGGCGAGGGCGTGGCGGCCACGAGCCTCGCCAACCGCGCCACCATCGGCAACATGTCGCCGGAGTTCGGCTCCACCGCCGCGATCTTCCCGATCGACGACGAGACGCTGAAGTACCTGCGCCTGACCGGCCGCGACGAGCAGCAGGTCGCGCTCGTCGAGGCGTACGCCAAGGAGCAGGGCCTCTGGCTCGACCCGGCCGCCGAGCCCGACTTCTCCGAGAAGCTGGAGCTGGACCTGTCGACGGTCGTCCCGTCGATCGCGGGACCGAAGCGCCCGCAGGACCGCATCGTCCTGGCCAACGCCGCGCAGCAGTTCGCCCTCGACGTGCGCAACTACGTCGACACCGCGGACGAGGCGGGCGAGGAGTCCTTCCCGGCCTCCGACGCCCCCGCCACCACCAACGGCATCCCGTCGCGTCCCACCACGGTCACGGCCCCCGACGGCTCGACCTACGAGATCGACCACGGTGCGGTCACGGTCGCGGCCATCACCTCCTGCACCAACACCTCGAACCCGTACGTGATGGTCGCCGCCGCGCTCGTCGCGAAGAAGGCCGTCGAGAAGGGCCTGACCCGCAAGCCGTGGGTCAAGACCACCCTCGCCCCGGGCTCGAAGGTCGTCACCGACTACTTCGACAAGGCGGGTCTCACGCCCTACCTCGACAAGGTCGGCTTCAACCTCGTCGGCTACGGCTGCACCACCTGCATCGGCAACTCGGGCCCCCTGCCCGAGGAGGTCTCCAAGGCCGTCAACGACCACGACCTGGCCGTGACGTCGGTGCTCTCGGGCAACCGCAACTTCGAGGGCCGCATCAACCCCGACGTCAAGATGAACTACCTGGCGTCCCCGCCGCTGGTCGTCGCGTACGCCATCGCCGGTTCGATGAAGGTCGACATCACCACCGAGGCGCTCGGTGCCGACCAGGACGGCAACCCCGTCTACCTCAAGGACATCTGGCCCTCCGAGGCCGAGGTGAACGACGTCGTCGCCAACTCCATCGGCGAGGACATGTTCAACAAGTCCTACCAGGACGTCTTCGCGGGCGACGCCCAGTGGCAGGCGCTCTCGATCCCGACCGGCAACACCTTCGAGTGGGACGCCGAGTCGACGTACGTCCGCAAGCCCCCGTACTTCGAGGGCATGACGATGGAGACCACCCCGGTCTCCGACATCACGGGCGCCCGCGTCCTCGCCAAGCTGGGCGACTCGGTCACCACCGACCACATCTCCCCGGCCGGTGCGATCAAGGCCGACACCCCGGCCGGCAAGTACCTGACGGAGCACGGCGTGCAGCGCCGCGACTTCAACAGCTACGGCTCGCGCCGAGGCAACCACGAGGTCATGATCCGCGGCACGTTCGCGAACATCCGCCTGCGCAACCAGATCGCGCCGGGCACCGAGGGCGGCTTCACCCGCGACTTCACGAAGGAGGACGGCCCCGTCTCCTTCATCTACGACGCCTCGCAGAACTACCAGGCGGCCGGCACCCCGCTCGCGATCCTCGCGGGCAAGGAGTACGGCTCGGGCTCGTCCCGCGACTGGGCCGCCAAGGGCACCGCGCTCCTCGGCGTGAAGGCCGTCATCGCCGAGTCCTACGAGCGCATCCACCGCTCGAACCTCATCGGCATGGGCGTCCTGCCGCTCCAGTTCCCGGAGGGCCAGTCCGCCGAGACCCTCGGCCTCACCGGCGAGGAGACCTTCTCCTTCACCGGCGTGACCGAGCTGAACGAGGGCCGCACGCCGAGCACGGTCAAGGTCACCACCGACACCGGTGTGGAGTTCGACGCGGTCGTCCGCATCGACACCCCCGGTGAGGCGGACTACTACCGCAACGGCGGCATCATGCAGTACGTGCTGCGCAGCCTGATCCGCAAGCAGGGCTGACGCCCGCAGCGGTCGGACCCACGCGGTGGCCGAGGGCCGCACCCCGTTCCGTACGGGGTGCGGCCCTCGGCCTTTGTCCGTGGCGCCTCCCCGGTGTGGCGCCACGGCTGTGGGCTCTTGCCCGTGGCTTCTTGCCCTTGGCCAGTGCCGCGCGGATGGTCGCGAACCGGCCATCCTGTTTTCTCTGCGCCCCGGCCAACGCCCGTACCAGGAGCCCGAGTTGGGTGAGTGCGTGAGCGATCACCCGCCACCGCGCAGAGATGTGCGCGTCCTGACCGGTGCCCCTCACGCCCCAGATGGCACTCGCACCCCATCGGCCCCGTGAGCCCTGCCGGAACCCCCGTCTCCTCTTGTCGCCGCCCCAGGAGCCCGCCGCGCAACCCCTCCGCCGCGCTTTTCGGACAGTGACTCCCGCACCTTGTAGCCCCCTCGGAGCCCTGGCTACGATCCCGCTCTCGTTGCACTTTCCACACATCTCTTCACGGCTACTTCATGTTCATGGGGGAATTGCGTGGAGTCGTTTGCGCAGGCGGACACACCGGACCACAGCGGAACCGGCCAACCCGGGGCCACCTCTTCCGAAGGGCCCTCTTCCCGATCCACCTCCACCCGCGACTTCCGCCTCTTCTGGTGGGCCAACGCCACCGACGCCCTCGGCACCCAGGCATCCGGCGTCGTCCTCCCGCTGCTGCTCCTCGCGCTCGGCCACTCCGCACAGACCGCCGGGCTCGTCGCGGGCCTCTCGCTGGCCGCCGGAATCCTGCTCGGTCCGCTCGCCGCCGTCCCCGCCGACCGGGGCGCCCGCAAGACGATCATGTTCTGGTCCGCCACCGTCTCCGCGCTCGCCATGGGCTCCGTCGCCCTCGTGCTCGCCTTCGGACACCTCACGCTCCCGCACCTCCTCGGCGCCGTCCTCGTCGAGCGCTTCGCCACCGCCACCCACGACGCCGCCTCACGCGGCACCGTCGCCCTGGTCTGCCCGCCCGACGACCAGCCCCGGGCCGTCGCCCGCCTCGCCGCCGCCGACCAGGGCGCGCTCATCGTCGGGCCCGCCCTCGGCGGCGCCGCCTACAGCCTCTCGCGCGCCCTGCCCTTCCTGGCCGACGCGCTCTCGTACGCCGTCGCCGCCTGCTGCGTGCGCGGCATGCGGGCCGAGCTGAAGGCCCCGGCGGAGCCCACCGGGGGCGGGCTGCTCCGCGAGGCCGCCGCGGGCCTGCGCCTGGTGCGGCGGCAGCCGCTGCTGCGCCTGGTCCTGGTGTGGATCGCTCTGGTCAACGGCGTCGCCGTGGCGCTGTACTACGCCGCCGTGTTCGCGCTGGAACGCGCCGGTTCCGGCGCGCTCCCGCTGGGCGTCGTCCTCGCGGTCTCCGGCGCCGCCGGTCTCGCCGGTTCGCTCGCCGCGCCCCGGGTCGCCGTCCGGGTCGGCGCCGCCCGGGTCCTCGTCGGCGTCACCTGGCTGCTCGTGCCGCTCACCGCGGCCCTCGCCACCGCCGCCGGGCCCTGGACCTACGGCCTGCTGCTCGGCGCGGTCTGCCTGCTCGTACCGCTGCCCGCGGTCGTCCTCCAGGCGCGCGCCCTCCTGGTGACGGAACCCTCCCTGCAGGCGCGGGTCGGCGCGGTCCTCGCGACGGCGTCCGGCGGCGCCGCCGCCCTCGCCCCCGTCCTCGCCGGGCTCTGCGCGGACCGGGTGGGCACCGCCGCGCCCGCCCTGGGCTGCGCCGCCCTGCTGACCCTGCTCGCCGTGCACACCACGCGGCGGGCCGCCCTCGCGGAGGTCGCCGCGTGAGCCGCTTCCAGGTCTACCGCGCCGCGCTGCCCGAGGTGTGCGCCGTCGACCCGCGCCGGATGGTCTTCACCGCCGACGCCGAGGGCCGCTGCGAGGTCTGCACCTGGGACGCCGCGACCCGCACCTCCCGCCGGGTCACCGACCGGCCGGGCGGCACCCTGCACGGCGCCATCGACCGGGACGCGCGGGTCTGGTGGTTCGACGAGGACGCCCGGGGCGTCGGCCAATGGCGCCACCAGGCCTTCACCGGCGGACCCGACCTGCCCGGCCTCACCGGCGTCCCGGACGGCACCGCCCGCGGCCTCGCCGTCATCGGCGGGCCCCTCGCCACCGTCGGCATCGGCCTGGACGACAGCACCACGATCCGCATCGGCGCGCGCGGCGGCCCCGGCCGCGAAGTGACGCGCGTCGACGGCCCGGCCGCCCTCGCCGGACTCGCCCCGAGCGGCGACCTGCTGGCCCTCACCCGCACCGCGGACTCACCCGCCGCCGTCACCCTCCTCACGCCCGACGGCACCGTGGCCGCCGTCCTGCCCGGCCACGGCCCGCACGGCCGACTCTGGGCCCTCGGCTTCGCGCCCGGCGGACCGGCCGCCACGCTCCTCCTCGTCCGCGAGCGCGAGGACCGCTACGCGCTCGCGACCTGGACCTCCGCCACCGGCACCGTCACCCACGACTGGTGCGCCCTCGACACCCAGATCACCGCCCGCTGGTACCCGGACGGCCGCTCCGTCCTGATCCGCCAGGAGCGCCACGGCCGCTCCCTGCTCCACCGCGCCCACCTCGAAAGCCGCACCCTCACCCCCGTCCCCACCCCGCCCGGCACGCTCCTGGACGCGGCCCCGCGCCCCGGCGGCGACCTCCACACCCTCTGGACCGACACCACGCACCCGCCGGTGATGACGTCGAGCACCGGCACACCGCTGCCGCCGCTCGGCACCGTCGCGGGCCGTGTCCCCGGCACCGTGCGGGACGTCCACACGCCCGGGCCCGACGGTCCCGTGCACACCTTGCTGAGCCTCCCCGAGGGGGGAGAAGGCCCCTGCCCCGCCGTGTTCCTCGTGCACGGCGGCCCCGCCGACCACGACAGGGACGCCTACGACGGCACCGTGCACTCGCTCGTCGCCTCCGGCTTCGCCGTCGCCCGGGTCAACTACCGCGGCTCCACGGGGTACGGGCCCCGCTGGCAAGACGCGTACCGGGAGGGCGTCGGCCACACCCAGGTCGCCGACCTCGCCGCCGTCCACGCCGACCTCACCGCGCGCGGCCTGATCCGCCCGGACGCGACCGGCCTCTGGGGCACCTCGTGGGGCGGCTACCTCGTCCTGCTCGCCCTCGGCACCCGGCCGGGCCTGTGGCGGGCAGGTGTCGCCGTGAAGCCCGTCGCCGACTACGCCGCCGCCCACGCCGCGGGCACCGTGGCCCTGCGCGCCCTGGACGAGCGGCTGTTCGGCGGCACGCCCGAGCAGGTGCCCGCGCGGTACGCGCACAGTTCCCCGATCCGGTACGCCGCCCGCGTACGCGACCCGCTCCTGGTCGTCGCCGCCACGCACGACACCAAGTGCCCGGCGGAGCAGGTCCGTTCCTACCTCCGCGCCCTCGACGCGGCCGGCGCCCGGCACGAGTCCCTCTGGCTGGACTCCGGGCACGACGGCTACGACGGCGGCGACCACATGGCCGTACTGCGCCGCGCGGTGCTCTTCCTCGACCGGGAGCTGCGCCCGCCCAGACGCCCCACTCCGGCGGAACACGCGTCGGCAGAGGGGGCTGCACCACCGCACCGTCCAGCACTGAACCACTGACTCACCGAGTCGGTGGATCACTCGATCACCGAGAGGAGAGAGCCATGCAGAAGGACGTCATTCACAACGACCCGCTCGCGGAGGACGAGACGAACCGCAGGCCGAGCGTCGGCATCACGGTCACCGTCCCGTTCCGCAACGCCGAAGACGGCGAAGACACCGTCGAGGACTGATCCCACCGGCCGGTTCCCGGGCACGTCCCGGGGGCCGGCCGGCCCACACCCCCGGAGGAGCGCCCGTGCGCGTACTGCTGGTCAACATGCCCTGGTCGCCCATCGACCTTCCGTCGCTCGCCCTGGGCATCCTCAAACGGAGCGTGGACGAGCGCGTGCCCGGCGCCACCGCCGAGGTGCTGCACGCCAACCTCGCCTTCACCGACTGGATCACCGAGCGCACCGAGTTCACCGGTGACGACTACGAGTACTACGCGCTCTCCTCGTACTTCATGGGCTGCGGCGACTGGGTCTTCTCCTCGGCCCTCTACGACGACCCGGACTGGCGGGACGAGGAGTTCACCGCCGTGATGACCGGCAAGCTGAAGGCCGCGCGGATGAAAATGACGCGCGAACTGCACCGCGTGGTGCCCGAGTTCGTCGAGATGATCGCCCGTCAGGTCGTGGCGAGCGAGCCCGACGTCGTCGGCTTCACCTCCACCTTCCAGCAGAACACCGCGGCGCTCGCCTGCGCCCGCCGCGTCAAGGAACTCGCCCCGCACCTGGTGACCGTCATGGGCGGCGCCAACTGCGACGGCGAACAGGGCGCCGCCGTGCACCGCAACTTCCCCTTCGTCGACCACGTCGTACGGGGCGAGGGCGAGGCCGCCTTCCCCGCACTCCTCACCGCGCTCACCGAGAAGACCCCCCTCGACGAGATCCCGGGCCTCTGCCACCGCGACGCCGAGGGCAGGAGCGTCGCGAACGCCATGGCCACCCGGCCGCTGCCGCCCGCCGCGATCCTGCCGCCCGACTACAGCGGTTACTTCGAGCGCCTCGCCGCCTCCGTGGCCCGCAACTGGGTGGAGCCCAAGCTCGTCGTCGAGGGCGCGCGCGGCTGCTGGTGGGGCGAGAAGCACCACTGCACCTTCTGCGGGCTCAACGGCTCGTTCATGGAGTTCCGTTCCAAGAGCCCGGACGTCTTCTACGACGAGATCATCGAACTGGCCCGGCGCCACCGCGTCCTGGACATGTACGTCGTCGACAACATCCTCGACATGCGCTATCTGACCACCGTCCTGCCCCGCATCATCGACAGCGGCTACGACCTGCGCCTGCACATCGAGATCAAGGCCAACATGAAGCGCAGCCAGCTGCGGACCCTCGCCGAAGCGGGACTCATCTACGTCCAGCCCGGCATCGAGAGCCTCAACAGCCGGGTCCTCGACCTGATGGACAAGGGCGTGAGCGGCTGCCAGAACGTCCGGATGCTGCGCGACGGCGCCGAGACCGGGCTCTCCGTGGCCTGGAACTACCTCCACGGATTCCCCGGCGAGAGCGCCGAGGACTACGACCCCGTCATCGCGCAGATTCCCGCCCTCGAACACCTCGATCCGCCGGTCGACCTCTCGGCCCGCATCGCCATCGAGCGCTTCAGTCCCTATTTCGAGCGGCCCGAACTCGGCTTCACCGGCCTGCGGCCCGAAGGCCACTACCGCTTCACCTACGACCTGCCCGAAAAAGAGCTGTACGACATGGCGTACGTCTTCGAGGCCCCGGCCCGCGGCATCGACGAGCCCACCGTCAAGACGCTCAACGCGGCCCTCGCCGACTGGCGCAAGCACCACACCGACGCCCGCCTCACCCACGACGACCACGGCGACCGCATCGTCCTGGTCAGCCGCAGGCGCACCTTCTCCTGGCGCGCCATGGAGCTGACCGACCCCTTCGAGCTGGCCGTCTTCCGCCTCCTCGACCAGCCGCACAGCGTCCAGGCCCTCCTGCGGAAGGCCGCGGCACGCGTCGTCGACCTGTCCCTCGACGAGACCCGGGTCCAGGAACTCCTCGACTCCTGGCTCGCCCTCGGCATCGTCTTCTCCGACGCGGGCCAGTACGTCCACATCGCCCCGGCCGCGGTCAACGAGGACCTGCTCCGCCTCGACTTCATGCGGCACGCCCACGCGGCGGAGACCGCTCCCGCGTCCGCGGCGCGGGACGGATCCGGCGTCCGCGAACCGGCCTGACCCACCCGACCCAGCCCGCCCCGGAGGAGCAAGATGACCACCACCTCGGCCGCGCCCACACTGCTGGCCTGGCGCGACTACGACCCCGCCGCGTGCGCGCTGCCCGGCATGTTCCTGGGCGAGGTGCCGCTGCCGGGCCCGCCCCGCGGCCAGGCCGAACGCCTGTGGCAGCTCGGCGTGCGCCGGGTGCGCCTGCCCGCCCCCGTCGACCTCACCGCCTCCGCGGACCCGGCCACCGCGCTGCACGGGCTCGGTCTCGTACGGGACCTGACCGCGCGGGCCGTCATGGTGGAGTGGGAGCTGCGGCTCGACCCGGACGCGGGGGACACCTGGCGCATGCTCAGCCACCTCCAGCCACCCGCCGCGCTGTCGGGCCCGGCGGGCGCGGAGGGCCCGGCCACCGCCGAGGAGGCGCTGAACGCCTGGCGGCGCGGCCACTACCTGTGCAAGTGCCTGTGGCGCAAAGGCCCCGGCTTCCTCCAGATCCGCGACCGCCGCTGGGGCGAACTGCGCCGCTTCACCGCCGACGAACCCGAGTACGAGACGGCCATCGGCCTCCTCGACCACGGCGCCCTCGCCGACACCGTGCCGAAGCCCGTCCTCGACGACTTCCGCTCCGAGCAACTCGTCCTGGACGTCGGCCCGTACGCGTGGTGGCTCCCGTACCGGGTCAGCCGCTGGCTCCAGCAGTCGATCGCGATCTGAGGGGAGGGGCCGGGAAGGTCAGCCGCCGTAAGGGACGGTGATGAGCTCCATCGCGTGCTCCGCCGGGTCCAGGAAGTACACGCCCTTGCCCCCGTCGTTGCGGTTGATCTCACCCGGCCGCGTCTGTCGCGGATCGGCCCAGTGCCGGATTCCGCGCGCCTCGATCTTCTCGTAGGCGGCGTCGAACTCGGCCTCGGTGACCAGGAAGGCGTAGTGCTGCGGGGTGATGTGCTCCGCCGGGACGGTGGCGAAGTCCAGGGTGACTCCGTTGCTCAGGGCCACCGCGATGAACGGGCCCCATGCGCCGGTGACTTCGAGGCCGAGCAGGTCCGCGAAGAACTCGGCGGACTCCCGGTTGTCCCGGGCGTGGACGATCGTGTGATTCAGCTGTACCGACAAGGAATGCCTCCAACAGGCATGTCCCGACACCTCCATGCCTCACCCAGCCGGTGACCGGCACGCGATGTCGCCGTGGATCTTAGCAGCGCTCCCCCGGCGGCAGGTATGGACTTGTCCGCGCGAGCTCCGTACGCTCGGCCGCACCATGGCGTGAGAGCGCTCTCAAAAGCTCAACTCCCGCTCACCGCACCCCTGTTGGAATCGTTGGAACGACGAGAGGACCCCCTGTGAGACGCAAGTCCAGCACCCGCCTCGGTCTGTCCGCCGTACTCCTGACGGCCGCCTGTGTCGGCACCGGCCTCACCCCCGTCACCGCCGCCGCCGACAGTGGGGGCACCACCCGGGCCCCCGCCTCCGACGGTCTGTTGAAGGCCATGCAGCGCGACATGGGCCTCGGCCCCGCCGCCGCCCGCGAGCGGCTCGCCGACGAGAAGCGGGCCGTCAGGACCGAGCGCACGGCGAAGAAGGCGGCCGGTGCGGCCTACGGCGGGTCGTGGTTCGACGCCGGGCGCGGGCGGCTCACCGTCGCCGTGACCGAGCGGGGCGCGGCCGCGGACGTCCGTGCGGCCGGTGCCGACGTGCGGTTCGTGGAACACAGCGCCGCGGGCCTCGACGCGGCGAAGGCGCGCGTCGACAAGCTCAAGGCGCCCTCGGGTGTAGCCAGTTGGCGCGTCGACGTACAGGCCAACCGCGTCGTCGTGGACGTCGTCGAAGGCCACCGCGCCGACAACGATGTCACGGCCTTCCTGCGCCGCGCCCGCGAAGCCGCGCCGGTGCGGGTGGGCACGGTCCCCGAGGGCCCGAGCACCTTCGCGGCGGGGACGGTCGGCGGCGACCCGTACTACACGGGCAACGTCCGCTGCTCCATCGGCTTCTCGGTGCACGGCGGCTTCGTCACGGCCGGGCACTGCGGCCGGGCGGGCGCGGGCGTGCGCGGCTGGGACGGCTCCACCATCGGTTCGTTCCAGGGCTCTTCGTTCCCCGACAACGACTACGCGTGGGTGTCCGTCGGCAACGGCTGGTGGACCGTGCCGGTCGTGCTCGGCTGGGGCACCATCCCCGACCGGCTGGTGCGCGGCTCGGCGGAGGCGCCGGTCGGCTCGTCGATCTGCCGCTCCGGTTCCACCACGAAGTGGCACTGCGGCAACCTGCTCGCCAAGAACGAGACGGTCAACTACTCGGACGGCACCGTCGTCCACCAGCTCACCAAGACCAGCGTCTGCGCCGAGGGCGGTGACTCGGGCGGCTCGTTCATCAGCGGCGACCAGGCCCAGGGCGTGACGTCGGGCGGCTGGGGCAACTGCGGCAGCGGTGGCGAGACGTGGTTCCAGCCGGTGAACGAGATCCTCCAGCGGTACGGGCTGACCCTGCACACCGCCTGATTCCGCTCGTCCGTCCAACTCCGTCCGACGGGATACGGGGGGACAGGGGCGCCCGGCGACCGGCCGGGAACCCCTGCCCTTCCGGTTACAGCAGCGTCCGAGGGTCGACCCCGCCCGGAAGCAGCTTCACCTCCGCCACCCCGCGCGTGCCGAAGCCCGCCTCGTCCAGCGCCCTGCGCGTCTTGGTGACGGCGAGGTCCACGGCCTCGCCCGGGGTGCGCGACTCGATCTGGAAGGCGCCACCGGCCGACGCGGCCGCACCGGCCGGGCCGCGGCTCGGGGTCGTGGCCGTCGCGGCGAACTCGTGGGCCCCGTCCATGATGTCCATGAGCTGGTCGCACAACTCCGCCCCGTCCGGGGCGGGAGTGGTCAGCAGCAGCTCGACGTGCACTTCCCACGCGTCCACGCGCGCACCCTCTTCCGCTGCGGTCACGGCGCCTTCACGTAGCGCTGCTTGCTGTCGGCCTTCGCGCTCGTCCCCTTGTACGGGGAGACGATCTGGGCGGTCGAGTGGCCCCAGAAGTTCGCCGAGTACTTGACCTTCTTGCCGTTCGTCACCGGAGTGTAGAACGTGGCCGTGTTGCCGAGCGTGCCCATCTTGCGCGTCTCCGAGGACGTCGCCGCGGTCTGCTCGAACTGGCCCGAGTAGTACTTCAGCTTCCCGGTCACCTTCACCCGGACCGTGGGAATGTTGCCGAAGCACTGCACCCGCGTCTTGTAGATGACGCTCTTCGCGCCCTTCGACCAGTGCGGGGTGTCGGCCGTGACCTTGCAGTAGGCCTGCTTCACGTCCCGCTTCATGGGCGGACGCGCGGCCGTGGGCGCGGCGATCTCCGTGATCACCGTCTGCGCCGAACGGCCCTCGCCGCGCACGCTCTCCCCGCCGCCGTGCCCCGGCTCCACCGCCCCCGCGGAGGTGGCGAAGAGGAGGCTCCCGAGAAGGGAAGCGGACACCCCGACGCCGTAGCAGATGCGACGCGCAGACTTTTCCATGTGATGAACCCTCGTTTTGGCTGACAGCATGCAGAACCCCGTGGTCAGGGACAAGGTCATCCTTGCCTGATCAGGCGACGATCAGTCGGTGTCACGGCATGTCGATCATCACGCTGTGCGGAAGCAACCGAGGGCGGTCTCAAGCCGTCTGACTACTTTTCACGCCTGAGTGAGGGGTGTGACGGCTCAGAGGGGCTGGAGCCGGCGCCGCAGGAGGCAGAACTCATTGCCTCCGGGATCGACCAGAACGTGCCAGTTCTCCTCGCCGGTCTGGCCGACGTCCGCGTGCTCGGCCCCGAGCGCGAGCAGCCGCTCCAACTCGGCGTCCTGGTCGCGGTCGGTGGCGTTGACGTCGATGTGCAGCGGCAGCTTCCCGGTCCGGGGGGCGCTGCTCGGACTGAGGACGAGCGTGGGCTGCGGTCCGCCGAAGCCCACGCCGGGCGGCCCGATCTCGATGCTTCCGTCGTCCTCGCGGCCGAGTTCCACGTAACCGAGTACGTCACACCAGAACGCGGCGAGCCGCTCGGGGTCGGCGCAGTCGAGGACGAGCTCACTGATGCGGCATGCCATGGCGGCAGTGTACGTACGCGGTACGGGAGTTGCCGGTGAGGCGCGGATCAGGGGGCCTGGGGGAGGGAGAGAAAGGCGATCCAGGCGTCCGGGGCGACGGTGAAGTGCGGGCCGTCGGGGTTCTTGGAGTCGCGGATGTGGATGGCGGTGGGGTGAGCGGCGATTTCGAGGCACTGGCCCCCCTCGTCGCCGCTGTAGCTCGACTTCCGCCAGTTGTAGGCGACTTCGAGGCACTGCCCGCCTTCGCTGCCGCTGTAGCTGGACTTGAACCACTCAAGCGCGGTGCTGCCGCTCATTGCTCTCCTAGCAGACGGTCCAACAGGTCCCTGGAATCCTCCGCGTTGAGGGCCTGTGTTCGCAGCATCGCATACTTCTGGGTCAGGATCGCTACCTCGTCGGGATCCGCGATCAGCTGGCTACCGCGTTGGGTCTCGGTGTAGGCAAGCCGCTGATGCTCAGGGGTCTCTAGCAGGACAAAGGACCCGCCAAGTCCCGCGTGTGTGCTGCGTCCGAGTGGGAGGATCTGGAGAGCCAGGCCGGGGAGTTCGGCGTACTCGCGTAGGCGACGGACCTGTTCGACGAACACCACTGCGCCACCGAGCCGGTCCCGCAGGGGCGCTTCCCAGATCACGAAGCTGGTTGTCGGCGGTACCTTGCGGTGCAAGATCGTCTGGCGCTCCATGCGGCTTGCAACGTGTTGCTCGATCTCATCCTCGTCGTAGACCGGGACGCGACTGCGGAACACTGCCCGCGCGTACTCCTCTGTCTGCAACTGTCCGGGTACGGCCAAACTGTCGTACACGGAGATCGCAATAGCCTCCCGCTCACAGTCCAGGTACTCCTCCGCCCACCGTGGAATCAGGTCCACCTCCGGCATGTTCTCGACCGCCGTCTGCAGCGTCCGCGTCGTGCCGAGGAAGTCGTCCAGCTGTACCGCCATGTCCATCTTCAACGGCCGCCGCCCCTGCTCGACGGAGGCGATCAGCTCCTCGCTGATGAGGAACTGCTGGGCCAGGGACCGCTGCGTGTACCCGGCCGCCTCCCGGTGGACCGCAAGCAGCGCGCCCACCATCCGCATCGCGGACGCGTTCCTGCGTGATCGTCGTTTTGGGCTGCTCATACGGTGCAACTCCCCACCCCAGGCCGTGCCTTCACACAGCGAACCCGTACAGCTCAGCCGTACGGGTTCACGTACTGCTTCATCATGGGCACGGAGAGTGACTCTCGTCACGTGAACCGAGAAAGTTTCTACCGGCGCGAACGCCGGTCGGTCCCCGCGGCCCGCGCCTTCACCGCCGCCGCCCTGGTGGACTGGGGCATCGAGGGCGAGCGCGCGGACGACATCACGCTCTGCGTGAGCGAGCTGGCGACCAACGCACTGCTGCACGGCGTGCCGCCGGGGCGGGGTTTCCGGCTGTATCTGGGCCACGAGGCCGACGTACTGCGGGTCGCGGTGCACGACAGTGGTGACGGATGGCCGAGGCTCGACCTCGAAGAGCGCGAGGACGACGAGTCGGGGCGCGGGCTGCTGCTCGTGGCGGCCCTGTCCGACAAGTGGGGGGTCGCGGAGCGGCTGCCCGGCAAGACGGTGTGGTGCGAGTTCGCCCTCGCGTCACCCCTGCTCGCGTCACGCCTTCTTTTTGCGGTCGAACCAGATCGTGGCGAGGGTCGGGACGAGGCCCGCCCAGAACAGCGCCTGGGGCACGGTCCGTTCGGACCACGGGACCTCCGCGAGGAGCAGCGCGCAGAGCATGGCCCAGGCGGCCTGGGCGAGGACGATACGGGGCCACTTGCGGCGGTGGATCACGGAGCGCAGGTTGATCCGGATGCCCGCGCGCAGGCGGCGGTACCGGAGCAGGGCGCCCACGGCCCAGATCGCGGCCATCGGCACGAGGAACCAGAGCCGTTGGCCGAGTGGGACGGGGAGGTCGCGCGGGGTCTCGCCCTCGGTGACGAAGACGTCGAGGCCCGCTGCGGTGAGGGCTAGGCAGAGCAGGGCGAGCCAGCGGATGCCGCGCAGCATGCGGTACGAGGCGTCGTCGAGGCCCTGCCGCATCTCCCGGGAGTCCGGGGCGGCGGCCAGCGCGTCGGCGTACAGGGTGGCGGCCTCGGTGGCCTTGACGCCGGGCGCGGCGGCCGCCTTGCGGGTCTGGCGGGCGAGCGCGTAGGGATGGCTGGGGTCGAGGCGCAGGATGGCGTGGTCCAACTGGTCGGCGACCGTGCTGTTGCTGGCCAGGTCGGCTATCTGCCAGGCGACTTCGTGCGCGTAGACCTCTTCGGGGCCGAGGCGCAGCGCCTCCATGGCGAGGTCGCCCGCCTCGCGCAGGGGGGCTTCCAGCTGCGCCGCGGTGATCGTGCCGCCGCCCGCCCGGCCGATGCGGACCAGGCGGATGCGCCAGACGACGTCGGCGAGGAAGGCGTACGCGTACCAGTACTCGGGGGCGAGGCGGATCGCCTCGCGGAGCACGCCCTCGGACTCCTGCCAGCGGGTGCCGCCGAGGCCGCGCAGGGCGTGGGCGCGCATCATGAGGCCGCCGACGTCCTCGGGGTCGAGCGCGAGGGCCCGGTCCGTCGCTTCGAGGGCCTTCTCGTGCTGATCGGCCCGTACGTGACAGAGCGCCAGCTTGGCCCAGGCGCGGATGTCGTCGGGGTCCTCGGCGAGGCGCTGCCCGAGCAGGGCCTCGGCCTCGTCGTACCGCTTGAGCTGGATGAGCCCATCGGCCCGCTCCACGGCGGGGTGCACAGTGCCGGTGCTCACAGTTTCCGCTTCTTCTTGAGGTAGGTGACCAGGTCGTCGTACATGCCGCCGTCGTTGGCGAACATCGCCACGTTGCGGGCGGAGGCGAACCACGGGTCGCTGGAGGGCGGGATCGTGGCGGCCGCGTCCATCAGGTCCGTCATGCCGATCATGCGGACGGTGCCGGTGCGCGCGGAGTCGAGCAGGGCGCGCTCGGCGGCGGCCTCGCAGAGGTGGGCGAGGTCGGCGCCGGACAGGCCGTCGGTGGCCTTGGCGAGCTTGCGCAGGTCGATGCCGGCGACGGGGCGCTCGCGCAGGTGGTAGCGGAGGATGGCCTCGCGGGCGGGGGCGTCGGGCGGCAGGACGAGGAGGGTGCGGTCGAGGCGGCCGGGGCGGCGCAGGGCGTTGTCCACGTCCCAGGGGACGTTGGTGGCGGCCAGCACGAACACGCCCTCGTTGGCGTCGGCGTCGATGCCGTCGAGCTCGGTGAGGAGCTGGTTGACGGTGTTGCGCATGCCGCTGTGCGCGGTGCGGCTGCGTTTGGCGCCGAGGGCGTCGAGCTCGTCTAGGAAGAGGACGCAGGGGGCCTGGCGGCGGGCCGTCGCGAAGACCTCGTGCATGTTGCGCTCGGAGTTGCCCATCCACATGTCGAGCACGTCGTTGATGGAGATGGACAGGAAGTTGGCGCCGAGCTCGCCCGCGACGGCGCGGGCGATGAAGGTCTTGCCGCAGCCGGGCGGCCCGTAGAGCAGGAGCCCGCCGCGCAGGCTCTTGCCGTACAGCTTGCGGAGTTCGGGGTTGCGGAGGGGAGCGAGGAAGGCGGCTTCCAGGCGGTCCTTGACGTCCCGCATCCCGCCGACGTCGGCGAGCCGCAGCCCGTTGGGGGCGTTCACTTCCCAGGCGGGGGCGTGGGCGGGGCCGTCGTCGCCGTCGGCGGCGTGCGGGGCCTCGGGGCCGCGAGGGGTCTCGACGAAGCGGGGCGGGACGACGTCGCCGACCTGGTCCTCGGCGGCCTGCCAGTTGAATCCGGCGGGAGGCGTCCGGGGTGCCGGTGACTCCGGAGGTGCCTGGGGTGCCTGGGGTGCCTGGGACTCCGGAGGGGCCTGCGGTGCTCGCGGTGCGCCCATGGCGCGCACCATCAACTCCCTGGCCTGCGGGTCGCCCGG
The DNA here is from genome assembly GCF_055609205.1 of Streptomyces sp. NPDC036815. NCBI lineage: Bacteria > Bacillati > Actinomycetota > Actinomycetes > Kitasatosporales > Streptomycetaceae > Streptomyces > Streptomyces sp. NPDC036815. The sequence goes on from NZ_JBVJPW010000008.1 coordinate 355,916, forward strand.
CGCGTGCTGCAGGGCGACGGCGGCCTCGGCGACCGCTTCGTCCTGGTGCCCGCCCGCGATGAGCAGCTCCGCGAGGTGCAGCCGCAGCGGCACGTCGTCGGGCGCGCCCGCGACGGCTGCGCGCAGGCTCTGGATCAAGGGGGAGTGCTCGGGCATGGGATGAGGATACGGGGGTGTACGGGCGGTGTTCGAGGGGCGTTTCGGGAGGTGGGAGGGGTCTGTGGGACGGGACATCAAGGGTTGGCCGAGGGTGGTGCGTTGTCGGGGCCGCCTGCTGTGACGAGTCCGGTTTCGTAGGCGAGGACGACGGCCTGGGCGCGGTCGCGCAGGGTCAGCTTGGAGAAGATTCGGGCGACGTGGGTTTTCACGGTCGCCTCGCTGAGTGTGAGCTGCTGGGCGAGTTCGGTGTTGGACAGGCCCTGGCCCATGAGGGTCAGCACCTCCCGCTCGCGTGGCGTCAGTGTGGTCAGGTCCCGATGGACGGCCGGGGCAGCGGCTGCCCGGCCCGGGCCCGCGCCCGACGTCGGTACGTCAGAGGCGAAGCGCTCCACGAGGCGGCGGGTGATCGCGGGCGCGAGAAGGGCGTCGCCGGTGTCGACCAGGCGTACGGCGGCGGCCAGGTGCGCGGGGGTGACGTCCTTGAGGAGGAAGCCGCTGGCTCCGGCGGCGAGGGCGGCGTACACGTACTTGTCGAGATCGAAGGTGGTCAGCATGATCACCCGGCAGTCCGGGGCCTGGGCGAGGATGCGGCGGGTGGCTTCCAGGCCGTCCATACGCGGCATACGGATGTCCATCAACACCACGTCGGGCCGTAGTTCCCGCACGGCGGCTACGGCCTGGACGCCGTCGGACGCTTCGCCCACGACGTCGATGCCGCGGGCGGTGAGGATCATTCGGAAGCCGGTGCGCAGCAGTTCTTGGTCGTCAGCGATCACGACGCGCGGGGCGGCGGCAGTGGGCTCGATGGGCATGGTCACGGGCGGTCCAGGGGGATGCGGGCGCGTACGCGGTAACCGCCGCCGAGACGGCGACGGGCGTCGAGGTCGCCGCCGTAGACGCAGACGCGTTCGTGCAAGCCGAGCAGTCCGCGTCCGGTGCCGTCCGCCTGTTCTCGGACCCGTCCGGTGGAGGCGGGTGCCGTGCCTGACAGGACGCTCGGTCCGCTGTTGAGGACTTCGACGCGCAGGTGGTTGTCGGCGTAGCGCACCGTTACTTCGGCTTTCGTCCCGTCTCCGTGTTTGAGCGCGTTGGTCAGGGCTTCCTGGATGATCCGATAGGCGGTGACGTCGATCCCGGTCGGCAGCGGGCGCGGCTCGCCGGAGATCCGTATTTCGACGGGCAGCCCGGCGAAGGCAATTTTGTCGATGAGTGGGGTGAGCCTGCTCAGGCTGGGCTGCGGCGACAGGTCCACGTCGTAGGGCTCGTCCTCACCGTCCTGGGCGGGGGCGAGCAGGCCGAGCAGGTGCCGCAGTTCGGTCATGGTGTTGCGGCCGGCGGTTTCCACGGCGCCCATCGCGGCAGCGGCTTCCTCGGGAAGCGTGCTCAGCACCTCTCGGGCGGCTCCGGCCTGGACCACCATGACGCTCACGTTGTGGCTGACGATGTCGTGCAACTCCGCGGCGATCCGAGCCCGTTCGGCACCGACTGCGGCCCGTGTCGCGCTCTCGCGCTCGCGTTCCAGCAGCCAGCCGCGCTCCTCGATGGCCTTGCGGTACCGGCGTCGCGCCCCCACTGCGGCCACGGCCAGCCACCCGGCGGCACCGACTGCCGCGGCCAGGGCGATGATCAGCACTGTCGTCAAAGGTTCCCCCACGTGATCATCTTCGCAGGTGTGCGCCGCGGCTGACATCGGCCTGCCGGACACGGCTCGTACATCCCCAGGATGACCCGCGCCCGCGGATACATCCGGGGGGCGACGATCAGCGATCGCGGCCCGGCCTAGGTTTCGGGGCATGAGAAACGATCACGATGAAGCCCGGCAGACAGTGGTACGGCTGGACGGCGTGCACAAGGAGTTCGGCGACGCGAAAGCCCTGGACGGTCTCTCGCTGGAGATCAAGGCGGGTGACGCGGTCGCGGTGATGGGGCCTTCCGGCTGCGGCAAGTCCACCCTGCTCAACATGGTGGCCGGTCTGGACCGGCCGACCTCGGGCACGGTCGAGGTCCAGGGACACGACTTGGGCAAGCTGAACGAAACGGGCCTGGCGCTGTTCCGGCGCCGCCACGTCGGCATGATCTTCCAGTTCTTCAACCTCATCGACGACCTGCCCGTCCTGGACAACGTGGCACTGGCCGCGCAGCTGACCGGCACCCCGGCCAGGCAGGCGCGCCGCCGGGCCCTGGAGCTGCTGGACGAACTGGGTGTCGCCAAGCGGCGCAACAACTACCCGGCGACGCTCAGCGGCGGCGAGCGCCAACGCGTCGCCGTGGCACGGGCGTTGATGAACCGCCCTGCCCTGCTCCTCGCGGACGAGCCGACCGGCGCTCTGGACAGCCGGTCGGGCGAGCAGGTGATGGATCTGCTGATCGACCTCAACCAGATCGGCCAGACCCTGCTGATCGTCACCCACGACCCGCAGCTGGCCACCCGCTGCGCCAGCCGGCTGGTGGAGGTCGCCGACGGTCAGGTCGCCCGTGAGCGCACGCTGGAGGTTTCGGCATGAGGGCCGTGTGGAGAGCCTCGCGCGCCGCAGTGAAGCGCCGCCGGGTCCAGACCTTCGTGATCGGTCTCGTGGTGTTCTGCTCCACCACGACCGTCCTGCTCGCGCTCACCCTGCTGACTGCCGTGTCCAGCCCCTTCGACAAGGCGTACGCCGAGCAGCGCGGCGCGCACGCGGCCGCTTCCTTCGACACCACGAAGGCATCCCCGGAACAACTGGCCCGTACCGCGAATCAGCCCGGCGTGGAAGCCGCCGCGGGCCCGTTCGGACAAGCCATCGTCGACATCCCCAAGGACTGGCTGTGGATGGCGGGCGGCACCCTCAGCGTCGTGGGCCGGGCCGACCCGGTGGGTCCCGTGGACCGGATCGACCTGCTGGAGGGCCGGTGGGCCACCGGCACGGGTGAGATCGTCGTCAACTGGTCCGCACAGGGCTCTCCCGGCACCGAATTCCTCGGTACGAAGCTGAAGACACCTGGCGGAGCGACGCTCACCGTCGTCGGCTTCGCCACCAGCATGAGCAAGTCGGCGAGTGCCTGGGTCTCACCCGCGCAGATGACCCAACTGCATCCCACCTCCGCCCAGATGCTCTACCGCTTCACCCACTCCTCGACCGAGGCCGAGCTGAGCACCTCGCTGGCGCAGGCCACCGAGGGACTGCCCGAGGAAGCGCTCACAGGCGCGCAGACCTACCTGACCCTCAAGCGGGCGTTCTCCGCACTGGCCGACTCCTACCTCCCCTTCATGACCCTCTTCGGCATCCTCGGCCTGCTCGTCTCGGTCCTGATCGTCGGCAATGTGGTCAGCGGCGCGGTGGTCTCCGGCTTCCGGCACATCGGGGTCCTCAAGGCCCTGGGATTCACCCCCAACCAGGTCGTCGCCGTCTATCTGACGATGCTCTCCGTACCGGCTGTGGTGGGCTCCGTGCTGGGCACCCTGGCCGGCACTGCACTGGCCGGACCGATCATGAAAGTCGCCTTCACCGGCATCGAGGTCGGCCGGGCCACGGTCGGTGAGGTCAGCCCCTGGGCGACCGTGGCCTGCCTGCTGGGCATGCCCGCCCTCGTCCTGTTCACCGCACTGATCCCCGCCCTGCGGGCCCACCGACTGCCCGCCGCGCAGGCGATCAGCGCCGGCGGCGCCCCCCGCACCGGGCGTGGACTGCGTATCCAGCGGATGCTCGGCGCCACCCGCCTACCACGCCCGGTCAGCCTGGGCCTGGGCCAGCCCTTCGCCCGCCCCGCCCGCACCCTGCTGACCCTGGCCGCCATCGTCCTCGGCGTCACCACCGTCACCCTGTCCACCGGCCTGACCAGCACCCTGGTCGCCTACGGCGACCTCGGCAAGGAGGACGGAGGCGCCCGCATCCAGGTCACCACCGGCGGGCCCGGCGGAGGCAAGACCTCGCCCCTCCTCGACGACCAGGAGATCGAGGCACGGCTGAGCGCCCTGCCAGGCGCGCAGGGGGTGCGGGCCCGCGCGCTGTCCCAGGCGAACATGACCGGCCAGAACCAGCCCGTCTTCGCCGACTTCTACCGCGGCGACAACTCCCTCTACGAGCACACCATCGTCAAGGGCCGCGCCCCGAAGGCGGCCGGCGAGATCGTGGCAGGACCGGCCTTCCTCATCCAACGCGGCCTGAAGATCGGCGACCAGACCACTCTGGAACTGAACGGCAAGAAAATCACCGCAACTGTCGTGGGCCAGGTCGTCGAGGGCAACGCCCGTGCCCTGGAAGCGACTTGGGACACCTTGACCCGGCTCGCACCGGACGCCCGCGCCACCGAGTACACCGTCCGTCTCGCCCCCGGCGCGGACGCCCGCGCTTACGCCGAAGCAGCCGGGAGACTCGACCCGGCCGTGCACGCCTCCGTCCTGGACGACGGGAACGCCGGCACCACCACCGTCATCACCTTCTCCGTCGTGTTCACCGTGCTGCTCACCCTGGTCGCCTCGCTCGGCGTCTTCAACACCGTCCTCCTCAACACCCGCGAGCGGCGAAGGGACCTGGGCATGCTCAAGTCCATCGGCATGACACCCCGCCAGGTGATCCTGATGACGGTGACCTCGGTCGCCGGCCTCGGCGCCGTCGGCGCACTCCTCGGCATCCCCCTCGGTATCGCGGCCCACCGCCTCGTCGTGGACCACGTCGGAGTGATCGACTTCCCCCAGGCCATGAAGGACGTCTGGCACGCACCCCAACTGGCCGCGATGCTTCTGGCAGGCGTCACGATCGCCGTACTCGGCGCCCTGATCCCCGCTCGGACGGCGGCCCGCACCACCATCGCGACGGTGCTGCACACCGAGTAGCGCGCTCGAAGCCGGCCTCTCGAAACAGTCACGACGAGGCCCCGGGTTCCAGTGAATCACCACCGACCGCACCTGTGACGCAGTCCTGGGCTGCCCTCATCATCGGCCCAGGACCTTGATTTCCTCATCAAAGGGTGTTGCGGAGTTCTTGAAGGGCTGGGGTTTTTGAGGGAGTTGTTGAGGGCTCACTGGCGTCGTGACAACCCTAACCGAGGCGCTCGGCGCCGACGACGATCTCCTTGTCGCCTTCCCTCTCCACCGAACCGAGATCCGCATCGGGTACGCGCGGGTGTCCACCGGCGGGCAGAACCTCGATCGGCTACTCGACGCCCTGAACGCGGCGCCCGGGTGCCGGCGCATCTTCGCCGACAAGAAGTCCGGCAAGAACGCGCAGCGACCCGAACTGAAGGCGTGCCACGCCTTCCTCCAGGAGGGCGACACGCTCGTCGTCCCGTCGCTGGACCGCTACGGCCGCAGCCTCCAGGACCTGGTGAACATGGTCGCCGAGTTGCGCACGCGAGGGATCGGCTTCACCTCGCTGCACGAGCGGCTCGACACCACCACCCCGGGAGGCCGCCTGGTCTTCCACGTGTTCGCCGCGCTCGCGGAGTTCATCCGGGAGCTGATCGTGCAGGGGCAAGGGCGGCGACTGGGGAACCGACCTGCCGCGCCTGGACGCCTCCAACCGGCGCCTCCTGCTGGGCGCGCTCGCCTGGGCCGCCGGCGGGCAGAGCGCCGCGCACCCTACATCCTCGACGAGCAACCGCCACCCGCGCCGCCCCGGCCCAAGCTCCACGCGGTCGACTGACCGCACGATCGGGTGGCCCGGCGCCAACAGCACCTTGGGAGGACGCCGGTTCCGCGAAGATGCGGCCATGCCCATCACCACCGCCGTGAACGCTCAGGCCGCCCTCCTCGACCACCCCGAGGGAGCGATCCCGCACCTGCTGCTGCAAGACCCGCAGTAGCAGGTGACAGTGTCGGGGTCCGACACCGTGACCACGTTCGTCGCCGCCGCGCTCGGCGCCGGTCTCCACCTGGCACCACGCAACAGCACCCTGTCCGTACCCGCGGCCGAGGGGTGGCAGGTCAGTCTGTCCAAGGGCCTGCTGAGCGTGCATTCGCCCCGCCTGAGCGCCCCGTTCCTACACCCGTTGCGCCTCACCCTGCCGCCGGGATGGCGCCGCGCGACCCAGAAGCTGGGCGCCGTCCTCATTTTCGCAGGCGACTGCCGCGGGGACCACCAACCGGAGGCCATGCGGCGCCTTCTGGACGCAGGGCCGCCCGACTCCCTCGAAGGGATCGTCCGCGGCGTCGTGCGCACCTCGATCGGCAGCCGTCTCGAAGTCCCGCAACTGCTCCGGGCCTTCGCGGAACAGGGGCCCCGGGCCCCGGAGCTGCTGGAGAAGCTCGGCCGCCACGAGCGGGAACGGGTCGCCTACGTACAGGAGTTGCTGGAGAACCACCCCGAGGCCCGGGTCCAGGACACCTACGTGGCCGCCCGGCTCTTCGTCTCCACCGCCGAACTCCTGGTCCACCAGCTCGTCGCCGCACCCGACCCGATCGGCCTGGAGCGTCTGGAGAACGAGCTGGTGGCCATGCTCACGCGCTATCTGACCGCCGCACCGCCGAGCGAACCGTCGAGCGCCCAGCCGAGCGACTAGAGCCCGTCCCGGACAGCGCGACCGTCAGCGACAGCCGGACCGGCGGGGGCAGCGGCGCGACGTCGGGCTCGGCCCGCAGGCCCTGGATCAGCAGCGCGGCGAAGCGCCGTGAGGCGGCCACCGAGGCGGCCGGTGCGGGGGCCCGGATGCCGCTGTTGGCCATGAGCACCATGACCAGGTCGTCCGGGACGAAGTCCGGGCGCAGCTTGCCCGCCGCCTTGGCCCTGCGGGCGAGTTCGGCGACCTTGCCCAGGGCCTGCCCGCGGTCCGCGGCGAAGTCGATCGCGCGCGGGAAGGCCGCGGCGAACGCCGCGGTGAAGCCCCGGTCCCGCGCCTGCATTGCGCACACCGCCTCGATCACCAGACAGAAGCCGCGCCACGGGTCCGGATCGGCCAGCGCCTCGTCGACGACGGCCGTGCAGGCCGTCATCTGCTCGCGGAAGGCCTCGGTGACCAGCTCCTCCTTGGTCGGAAAGTGCCGGTAGAGGGTGGCGGGTCCGACCTCGGCGGTCCGTGCGATCTCGCGCATCGCCACGTCGAGGCCCCGCTCGGCGAACGTCGTGCGGGCCGCGGCGAGGATCCGCTCCCGGTTGTCCCGCGCGTCGGAGCGCGGGGAGTGAGGCAAAGGCTTCGTCACCGCTCTCACTTTAGCCAAACGGACGGGGTGTTCCGTTAGCGTCCGACGGCATGAGAGCACTGACCTTCGCCGCGTACGGTCCCGCGAGCGTCCTGGAAGTCACCGAGGTACCGGAACCACACGCCGGACCCGGCCGCATACGGGTGGGCGTGCGGGCATCGGGCCTCACGCCCGCCGACTGCCGCCTCCGTTCGGGCGGGTTCCGCGAGATGGCGCCGCTGCGGCTGCCGCACGTGCTCGGCATGGACGCCGCGGGTGTGGTCGACGAGGTCGGCGCGGGGGTGGCCGGGGTCCGGCCGGGCGACGAGGTCTTCGGCATCGTCGACGTCGCGGAGCTCGGCGGCGCGAACGCCGAGTACGCCGTCCTGGCCGCCTGGGCGCCGAAGCCGGAGGCGCTGAGCTGGGAGCACGCCGGCGGAGCGGCCGGGAACGTCGAGACCGCCACGCGGGTCCTCGACCGCCTGCGGGCGGGCACCGGCACGACCGTGCTGATCGAGGGCGCGGCCGGTGGGGTCGGCACGGTCGCCGTCCAGCTCGCGGTGGCCCGCGGCGCGACCGTCATCGGCACGGCCGGCGCGCACAACCACGCGTTCGTGGCGGGCCTCGGGGCGACGCCGACCACCTACGGCCCGGGGCTGGGCGAGCGGGTCGCCGCCCTCGCACCGGACGGAGTCGACGCCGTCCTGGACTGCGCCGGATCCGGCTCGCTGCCCGACCTGGTGGAGCTCGCCGGAAGCCCGGACCGGGTGGTGACCATCGCCGACAGGGACGCCGCGACGTACGGGGTCCACCAGTCCCGCTCGGCGGGCCCGGGAGCGGATCCGCAGGCGGTCGAAGGGCTCGCCGTGGCCGCCGCGCTCGCCGGGGAAGGCCGCTTCACCGTGCCGGTCGCGGCCGCCTTCCCCCTTGAGGACGCGGCCGCGGCCCACCGGTTGAGCGAGACCGGCCACGCCCGGGGAAAGATCGTGCTCGTCCCGTAGGGGGCCGAACGAGCACGAGAAGATCCCGGTGCCGCGCCGTTGACGCACGACGCGGCACCGGGATCCGTCGCGATCGGGCCGCGACCACCGAACGGGTCAGGAGAGCAGCTCCACCTCCGCCAGCGTCGCGGAGCCGTCCGGCACCAGCCGGTAGTGCCCGTACGTCCCCGGGCGGGCGACCGTGAAGACCCGGGTCTGCTGGTCCCAGGTGAAGGACTCGCCCGAACGGCGGTCCAGGGTCCGCCACTTCGTGCCGTCCTTCGACCCCTGGAGCACCCAGCCGCGCGGCGCCTTCGCCCTGTCGGCGGACGACGTCAGCGTGTACTGCACCGCCTCGGTCCTCTTGCCGACCGGCAGCTCCACCGCCGAGTCCACCGCGGCGTCGGTGGCCGAGGAGTCGTCGAACAGGGCGCCCCGGCCCGTGACCGCGTCCTTCCTGGGGGAGGGGACCTCGTCGTCCTTCGTGATCGACGCGGGCTGGGCGTTCCTGCCGGAGCCCCAGGCCGACGGCTTCGGGCCCATGTCGAATTCGAGGACGCCGCCGCGCGCGACCACCTCGTGCGGCAGCGCGGTCGAGGTCCACTTCTTGCCGTTGACCCTGAGCCCCTGCACGTACACGTTCTTCGCGCTGTTCTTCGGCGCCTTGACGACCAGGTCGCGGCCGTTGTCGAGGTGCACGGTCATCTTCGTGAACTGCGGTGATCCGATGGCGTATTCACCGCTGCCCATGACCAGGGGGTAGAAGCCGAGCGAGGAGAAGAGGTACCAGGCCGACTGCTCGCCGTTGTCCTCGTCGCCGTGGTAGCCCTGCCCGATCTCGCTGCCGGTGTAGAGGCGGGAGAGGACCTCGCGGACCTTCTCCTGCGTCTTCCACGGCTGCCCGGCCGCGTCGTACATGTACGCGACGTGGTGGGCGACCTGGTTGGAGTGGCCGTACATGCCCATGCGGACGTCGCGCGCCTCGGTCATCTCGTGGATGACGCCTCCGTAGGAGCCCGCGAACTCGGCGGAGCCGGTCTCGGGGGTCGCGAAGTACGTGTCCAGCTTCTTGCCCAGACCGGACCGGCCGCCGTAGAGGTTGGCCAGGCCGCGCGAGTCCTGCGGGGCGGTGAAGGCGTAACCCCAGGCGTTGGTCTCCGTGTAGTCGTAGCCCCACACGCGCGGGTCGAACTTCTCCGAAGGCACCCGCCAGACCCCCTTGGCGTCCTTGCCCTGGAAGAAGCCGGGGGCGGTGCCCGCGCCCGCCGCCTTGTCGTCGAAGAGGTTCACGTAGTCGCGGGCACGGTTGAGGAAGTACGCCGACTCCTCCTTGTAGCGCTTCTTGCCCGTCTTCTTGTGGAGGGCCGCGCCCATGCGCGCGATGCCGTAGTCGTTGAGGTAGCCCTCCAGCGCCCACGACAGGCCCTCGTGGGTGTCGCTGCTCGTGTAGCCGAGGAACGGCGAGGTCTTCATGCCCTTGCGGCCGACGCCCGAACTCGGCGGCACCACCGTCGCGTTCTTCAGCGCCGCGTCGTACGCGGCCTCGGCGTCGAACTTCACGCCCTTGACGTACGCGTCGGCGAACGCGACGTCCGACGACGTGCCCGTCATCAGATCCGCGTAGCCCGGCGAGGACCAGCGCGAGGTCCAGCCGCCGTCCTTGTACTGCTGCACGAAGCCGTCGACCAGTTCACCCGCCTTCTTCGGGGTGAGCAGGGAGTAGGCGGGCCACGTCGTGCGGTAGGTGTCCCAGAAGCCGTTGTTCACATACGGCTTGCCCTCGACGATCTTCGCCCCGGTGTGGGTCGGGGTGTCGGGCCCTGTCTGCGGCGAGAACGGGGACGCGTACTTGTACGTCGCCCTGCCGCCACTGCCCGAACCCACCTTCTCGAAGCCCGAGTTGGGGTACAGGTACAGCCGGTAGAGGGAGGAGTAGAGGGACGTGCGCTGGCCCTCGCTCGCGCCCTCGACCTCCACCTTGCCGAGGATGTCGTCCCACGCCTTCTGCGCGCGATTCCTCACGCGGTCGAAGGAGGTGCCGGACGGGATCTCCTGGGCCAGGTTGTCCTTCGCCTGGTCCAGGCTGATCAGGGACGTCGCCAGGCGGAGGCTGACGGTGCGGTCCTTGCCCGGCGCGAAGCGCAGGTAGCCGGTGACGTCGCCGCCACCACCGCCCTCCAGCTTGCCGCCCGCGGTGACGGGCGCGTCGAAGACCCCGTACACGAAGAGCCGCGTCGCGCCCGTCGACAGGCCCGACTTGACGTCCGAGAAGCCGGAGACGACGCCCTTGTCCTCGTCGAGGGTCAGGCCGCCCTTCTCCGAGACGTTGTCGAAGATGACGCTCCCGTCGTCACCGGGATAGGTGAACTTCATCATCGCGGCGTGGTCGGTCGGCGCCATCTCGGCCTTCAGGCCGTTCTCGAAGGTCACGCCGTAGTAGTGCGGGCGCGCCGTCTCCTTCTCGTGCCGGAACGGCAGCGCCCGCTCGGTGCGCGACGCGCTCGGCGTGTCCTTGTCGGCCGACGGCATCATCTGGAACGTCTGCCGGTCGCCCATCCACGGGCTCGGCTCGTGGCTCGCGCTGAACGCCTGCATCGTCGGCAGGTTGTCGTCGTTGTTGCCGCGCGCGTAGTCGTACAGCCAGCTCAGCGAGCCCGCGTTGGTCACCGGCGTCCAGAAGTTGAAGCCGTGCGGGACCGCGGTGGCCGGGAAGGTGTTGCCGCGCGAGAAGCCGCCGCTGGAGTTGGTGCCGCGCGTCGTGTCGGCGTAGTCGGAGGGGTGCGCCTTGGGCTTCGCGGGCGCCTTCTCCTTCAGGGACACGTCGTCGAGCCAGCCGCGGAACTTCGCCGGGCCCTTGGGCGCGTCGTACGCGATCAGGATCCGGTCGACGGTCTTGCCGCCCGCGACCTGCCCGATGCGGGCGTCGACGTTGTTCCACTGGTTCACGTAGAGCGACTTGGCCGCGCCCTGGCCCCGCGGGGTCAGCGGGAAGCCGTGCTGGTCGACGGCCTTGAGGTCGCTGAGGTACGTGCCGTCGGTGAAGGCGAGGTCCACGGCGACGTTCGTGGCGGCGTAGTCACGGTCGCCCTCGGCCATCGAGGGAAAGATCCGGTAGCCGAGCTCGGTGTTCTCGCGGACCTCGACGTCGACGTCGAAGACCTTGTTGTACGAGTAGCCGCGGCCGTCCGCCTTGTGGCTGCCCGCGTAGCGCAGCGCCTGCTTTCCGGTGAACCCGGCGCGGGACTTGGCGGTGGGGGAGCCGCTGGGGCCGCGGTCCACCAGGCTCAGCATGTCCTCGGGGGCCGGGGCGTCCTCGCCGCCCACCGAGAGCTGCACGTCGGCGAGCTGGAGGGCGTCGGCCGCGCCGTTGTTGGCGGTGACGTCGAGGCGGTAGTGCGCGTAGGCCGTGGCGTTGTCGAAGTCGTACTTCTTCGTCTTGTGGCGGCCGTCGAACGTCTCGCCCTTGCGCTCGTCGAGGACCTTCCAGTCCTTGCCGTCGGTGGACCCCTTCAGGGTCCAGTCCTTCGGGTCGCGCTCGGCGTGGTCGTTGGCGGAGGTCAGCGCGTACGTCACGACCTCGGCGGGCTCGTCCAGGTCGAACTCGGCCCAGCCGTCCTTCGCGAACGTCAGCCATTTGCTGGTCGCCTCGCCGTCGACGAGGTTCGCCGCCACCTCGCCGGAGCCGGCGTTCTCCCCGCTCGCCCGGACCTCGGTGACGTGGTCGTTGACGCTGCCGGGCAGCCCCGAGCTGAACGCGCCGTTGACGCCCGAGGTCTTCTTCTCGCCGTCCGGGCCGGTCTCGACGGTGTTCAGCCAGTCGGGCTGCGCGTCGTCCTTCTCGAAGGACGAGGTGAACTCCCGCTCGGAGCGCGGGGATTGCCCGGGCCCGGCGGCGGCGGCCCCCTGTGCCGCCACGACGAGCGCGAGCGCCAGTGTCCCGGCCGCCACGGCCGAACGGGGCCCCGGGCCGGGCGGACGGTGGTGTCTGAAACGAGGTCTGCGAGCCGTGTGCGGCATCCTCAAGCCCCTCCTTGCCAGTTGGACAACGTTGTCACGATCGCTGCGCAAGGTCTAGTAGGGCGTCAAGTGTCGAGCGGTGTCAAGGCTGTTGGCGGGGGGCGGGATGGTGTAGGGGAGAGGGGTGCCCGCGTGACCCTGGAGTCGCCGCGTCAGCCCGCGGCATCCGTGCGGATCGTCCTCACGGACTCCCGGTCAGCCACGCCCCCTCGCGCATGATGACCCGGCCGCGGAGTTCCGGCTCGCCGCGCCAGGCGCGTACCGTCCGCGGGACCACGCGTAGGTAGAGGAAGGGGCCCTCCTCCGCGCGCGGGTCCCACCCGAACTTGTCGGCGAACGCCCGCGCCGCGGCTTCGGGCACCTCCTGGTCGGGGAAGCACTCCGCCTCCCCCTTGACGAGCACCACGTCGGAGGTGTCCGGCAGCGACAGGCGTACGCGCGGCTCCCCGCGGACGTTCCGCGCCGTCACGGACGTGGCCCCGGTGCACATCCATACCGCTCGCCCGTCCCACAGGAACCACAGCGGCACCTGGTGCGGCCCGTGCTCCGGATGGGACGTCGACACCCACACGTCCCGCTCGGCGGCGAGCCGCTCCAGCGTGTCGCGCGTACGCTCCGCCGTCGGGCGGCGGACGGTTCCCGTGATCTCCATGAGGCAGACCCTAGTAGTGCTTCGTTAGGTTGTGGGCTGTCTGCGGCTGCTCCGAGGGCTGGGCAGGGGGCGTCCGCAGGTGGTGCAGGTACCGGTCCAGCACCT
>NZ_JBVJPW010000009.1:0-363499 GCF_055609205.1 Streptomyces sp. NPDC036815
CGCATCGCCATCACCATCTTGATGACACCCGCCACACCCGCAGCAGCCTGCGTATGACCAATGTTCGACTTCACCGAACCCAGCCACAACGGCCGACCCCCCGACCGACCCCGCCCATACGTCGCCAACAACGCCTGCGCCTCGATCGGATCACCCAACGTCGTCCCCGTACCGTGCCCCTCCACCACATCCACATCACCAGCCGACAAACACCCACTCGCCAACGCCTGCCGAATCACCCGCTCCTGCGACGGACCACTCGGAGCCGTCAGACCATTGCTCGCACCGTCCTGATTCACCGCTGAACCCCGTACGACGGCGAGTACGTGATGTCCGTTGCGGCGGGCGTCCGAGAGGCGTTCCAGCAGGAGGACGCCCACGCCCTCGGAGAATCCGACCCCGTCGGCCGCGGCCGCGTACGGCTTGCAGCGGCCGTCCGGGGACAGGCCGCGCTGACGCGAGAAGCCCGCGAACATGTCGGGGTCGGCCACGACGGAGACGCCGCCCGCCAGGGCCAGATCGCATTCGCCCTGGCGCAGTGCCTGTGCCGCCAGGTGGATGGAGACCAACGACGAGGAACACGCCGTGTCCACCGTCACCGCCGGGCCTTCGAGGCCGAAGGTGTAGGCGACGCGGCCGGACACCATGCTGCCGGTGCTCGCCAGGTAGGCGTACCCCTCCAGCTGGGCGTCGGCCTCGGGGAACGACTTGGCGTAGTCGTGGTTCATCAGGCCGACGTAGGTGCCGGTCAGGCTGCCCTTGAGTGTCGTCGGATCGATACCCGCCCGCTCGAACACCTCCCACGACGCCTCCAACAGCAACCGCTGCTGCGGATCCATCGCCAACGCCTCACGCGGATTGATCCCGAAGAACGCCGCGTCGAAATCACCCGCATCCGGCAGGAAGCCGCCCTGGTCCGTGTAACTGGTGCCGGTGTGTTCGGGGTCGGGGTGGAAGAGGCGTTCCAGGTCCCAGCCGCGGTCGGTCGGGAAGGCGCCCATCGCGTCCGTACGGGCGTCGAGCAGGCGCCACAGGTCCTCGGGGGAGGCGACGCCGCCCGGGAACCGGCAGGTCATGGCGACGATCGCGACCGGGTCGTCGGTGTCGGACGCCGCCTGACTCGAACGCGGTGCGACGGGTGCGGTCGCGGGCGCGGGGGCCGGCGCGCCCGCCAGGCGGTGTGCCAGGTGGGTGGCGAGCGCCTGGGGTGTGGGGTGGTCGAAGACGAGCGTGGCGGGCAGCCGTTCGCCGCAGGCTGCCGAGAGGCGGTTGCGCAGTTCCACCGCGGTCAGCGAGTCGAAGCCCAGGTCCTTGAAGGCGATGTCGACCTTCACCCGGGCCGCCGAGCCGTGGCCGAGGACGGCCGCGACGTACTCGCGTACGACGTCGGTGAGGAGCTGCAGGCGGCCCTCCTCGTCGAGGCCTGCCAGACGGCTCGCGAGGGCGCCGTCGGCGAGGCCTTCGGAGGCCACGCGCCGCCGCGGCCCGGAGGCGATGAGCGTGCGCAGGAGCGGGGACAGGCCGTCCGTCACGGCGTGCGGGTCGAGGTCGGCCGCGACCACGTACGCGCGGTCATGGGCGCGGGCCGCGTCGAGCAGCGCGAGGCCGCCTTCGTCGGAGAGGGCGGCGAATCCCGTGCGCTTCATGCGGGCCAGGTCCGTCCGGCTCAGCTGCCCGGTCATGCCGCTGGTCGCCTGCCACAGGCCCCAGGCGATCGAGAGTCCCGCGAGCCCCTGGGCGCGGCGGTGTTGCACGAGGGCGTCGCAGTAGGCGTTCGCGGCCGCGTAGTTGGCCTGGCCGGGGCTGCCGAGGGAGGCGGCCGCCGAGGAGAAGACCACGAACAGACCGAGGGGCGTCTCGCGGGTCGCCTCGTGCAGCAGCCGTGCCGCGGTCGCCTTCGCGGCCCATACCCGGGCGAGGCTCTCGGGGGTCTGCGCGGTGACGATGGCGTCGTCCAGGACGCCGGCGGCGTGGATCACGCCGGTCAGCGGGTGCGCCGGGTCCACCGATCCGATCAGCTCGGCGACCGACTCCACGTCGCTGACGTCGGCAGTCGCCATGGTCACGGTAGCGCCCAACTCGCCTATTGAGGAGGCCAGTTCAGCGGCACCGGGTGCCGCCTCGCCGAGTCGGCTCGCCAGCAGCGACGCCATGTCACCGTGCCCCTGAAGCTGGCGGAGGGCCTCACTGCGTACGGCCACAATCCGCGCCGCATCCTCCAGCGACAAAGCACCCGCCACACACGCGGCAGCCATCTCCCCCTGCGAGTGCCCCACCACAGCAGCGGGCCTCATCCCGTAATCCGCCCACACCGCAGCCAGGGAGACCATCACGGCCCACAGCACCGGCTGCACGACCTCCACCCGGGACAGCTCACTGCCATCCCCGCGCAACACATCCCTCAGCGACCAGTCCACATACGCCGACAGCGCCTGCTCACACTCCGCGATCCGATCAGCGAACACCGGCGACTCATCCAGGAGCTGAGCCCCCATCCCCACCCACTGCGAGCCCTGCCCCGGAAACACCAACACCGGCCCCGGACCCACATCATCCGCCACCCCGGACACCACACCCTGCAACTGTGCCGCCTGACCCGCGGCCAACGCGCCGAGGCCAGCCGTCAGCGCCTCCCTGTCCCGGCCCACGACCACCGCCCGGTGCTCGAACACCGACCGCGTCGTGGCCAGCGACCACCCCACCTCGGTCGGCAGCGCCTCCGTATCGCCCGCGACGAACTCGCCCAAGCGACGGGCCTGTTCGCTCAACGTCTCCTCGGTCCGCCCGGAGAGCACCCATGGCACGACCGAGCCCGAGACGTGCTCAGGGGCGGGCCGCTCGACTTCCACTGTCGCGTCCTCGGCTGACTGCTCAAGGATCAGGTGTGCGTTCGTGCCCGAGATGCCGAACGCGGACACCCCGGCCCTCCTCGGGCGGCCGGTGTCGGGCCACTCGGTGGGTTCGGTGACGACCTCGACCGCTCCCGCGTCCCAGTCCACGTGCGGGCTCAGTTCCTCGACGTGGAGCGTGGCGGGCACCAGGCCGTTGCGGATGGCCATGACGGTCTTGATGACGCCGGCGACCCCGGCGGTGGCGTGGGTGTGGCCGATGTTGGACTTGAGGGAGCCGAGCAGGAGGGGCCGGTCGCGGTGGCGGCCGTAGGTGGCGAGCAGGGCACCGGCCTCGATGGGGTCGCCCAACTTGGTGCCGGTGCCGTGCGCCTCGACGGCGTCCACCTCGGCGGGGGTGAGCCGGGCGTTGTCGAGGGCGGCGCGGATCACCTGTTCCTGCGCGGCGTCGTTGGGGGCGGTCAGGCCGTTGCTCGCGCCGTCCTGGTTCACGGCCGAACCGCGGATGACGGCCAGGACGTGGTGGCCGTTGCGGCGGGCGTCGGAGAGGCGCTCCAGGAGGATCAGGCCGATGCCCTCGGAGAACCCGGTGCCGTCGGCCGCGGCGGCGAACGGCTTGCAGCGGCCGTCGGGTGCCAGGCCGCGCTGGCGGCAGAATTCGGTGAACATCAGCGGGCTCGACAGCACCAGCACACCGCCCGCGAGGGCCAGGTCGCACTCGCGCTGGCGCAGGGCCTGGCTTGCCAGGTGGATCGCGACGAGAGAGGCGGAGCAGGCCGTGTCGACGGTGACGGCGGGGCCTTCCAGGCCGTAGGTGTAGGCCACTCGCCCCGAGATGACACTGGTCAGGCTGCCGGTCGTGGCGTGGCCCTCGAACCCCTCTGGTATACGCGGGAGTTGGGACATGTAGTCCTCGCTGGACACTCCGGCGTAGACGCCGGTGCGGCTGCCCTTGAGGGAGACGGGATCGATACCGGAACGCTCGAAGAGCTCCCAGGACGTCTCCAGCATCAACCGCTGCTGCGGGTCCATCGCCAGGGCCTCGCGCGGGCTGATGCCGAAGAAGTCGGCGTCGAAGGAGCCCGCGTCGTCCACGAATCCGCCGTGGCGCACGTAGCTGGTGCCGTAGGTGGCCGGGTCCGGGTGGTACAGGGACTCCAGGTCCCAGCCCCGGTCGGTGGGGAAGTCCTCGATGGCGTCCTTGCCCGCGGCCACCAGGTCCCAGAGGTCCTCCGGAGAGGCCACGCCGCCGGGGAACCGGCAGGCCATGCCGACGACGGCCACCGGCTCCTGCCTGCGGTCCTCCTCCTGCGCGAGGCGTCGGCGCGTGTCGTGGAGCTCGGTGGTCACCCTGCGCAGATATTCGACCAGTTGCTCTTCACTCGCCATGTGGGGTCACCCGGCCTTCGGAGTGGGGGTCGCGCGCGAGGTGTCGGGCCCGACACCCAGCTCGTTGTCGATGAAGTCGAAGATCTGGTCGGCGGACGCCACCTTGAGCCGGTCGGCGGCATTGTCGTCGTCCTCGCCCGCGGCGCCGTTCACGGTGGCTTTGGTGATGGCGTTCGTGGTCTTCCAGCGGGCGAGGAGCGACTCCAGCCGGGTCGTGATCTCGCCCGATTCCCCGTGGGACAGCTCGGCGGCGAGCATTGTCAGGGAGTTCTCCACGCGAGTCAGGTCACTCAGCACGGTCCCGGCGTCGGCGGGCCCGGCAAGCACCTGGGCGGCGGGCCCGGCCGTCGGCGTCCCGGCTCGGGCGGTCAGCCGCTCGCGCAGGTGTCCGGCGATGGCCGCCGGGGTCGGGTGGCGGAAGACGAGGGCGGCGGGCAGGCGCAGTCCCGTGTCCTCCACGAGCCGGTTGCGCAGTTCGACCGCGGTCAGCGAATCCAGGCCCAGTTGTTTGAAGGTGGCGTCGCCGCGCAGGGCCTCGGGGTCGGTCCGGCCGAGGACCGCGGCGGCGTGGCCCCGTACGGCGTCGACGAGCAACCGGAGTTGTTCGGCGGTGGAGAGACCTGCCAGGCGGGCTGACCAGTCCGTGGGGGGCTTGCGGTCGGCGGCGGTCCGGCGGGCCGGGGCCTGTGCGGCGGACAGGGCGCGCAGCGGTGCGGGCAGAGTGGAGGCGTCGTCGGCGGCCAGGCCGCGGAGGGCTAGCCGGATTCCGACGAGGGGGCGCCCGTCGTGGCGGCCTCGTCGGCACATGTCGTCCCGGCGGGCGGCGTCGAGCAGGGCGGGCAGCTCTCCCGGTGCCGTGCCCTTGATGCCGGGCCGCGTCGCGGCGGGCGGTCCGTAGGTCAGGGCCAGGCCCGTCGTGGTCGCGGTGTGCCGTCTCAGGGCGAGCGCCTCACGGAAGGCGTCCGCGCCGGAAGCAGCCACCGACCGTGTGATGCCCAGGTCCGCGCCCACCGGGGAGACGACGGCGAAGAGCGCCGGGGAGTGCTGGGCGGTCGCTGCGTGCAGGGCCGCGGTGACGCCCGCGCTCTCCGCCCACGCCTCGGCGGAGGCGGCAACGTCCGAGGCGGCGGTGACGTGGACGACTCCCGTCAACGGGTGCTCCGCGTCGATGGCGGCGACGGCATCGGCGAGCGCGGCGACCGGGTCCGACGGGTGTGCGGCGACCACGTCGACGGTGGCACCCTTGGCACGCAACTCCTCGACACACGTGTGCAGTTCGGCGCCATCGGCCACCAGCAGCAGCCGCTCGCACTGGCCGGTGTGTACGAGGTGTTCGGCGAGGTCGGTGACCAGTGAGACGGCCGTACCGGCGAGCAGTACGGTGCCGCCGGGGTCGAGCGCGCGCTCGTCACCCTCGGCGGTGGCCATGGCGGTAACGGTGTCGGCGGATGTGGTGTCGTCCGGGACCGCCGCGAGTCGCGGTACCAGTACCCGTCCCGCGCGGAGGGCGATTTCGGGCTCGTCGTGGGCGAGTGCCGTCGCCACGGCGTTCCCCAGGTCCGCGTCGGTATGTGCGTCGTGGGGAGCGATGTCTGTGTCGGCGAGGAGGAAGCGGCCGGGGTGCCTAGTCTGCGCGGCGCGGATCACACCTCGTACGGCGGCGGACGCGGGAGCGGCACGGTGCCCGTCACCCGTGGCGACCGCCTCGCGTGTGATCAGCACCAGACGTGTGTCGGCGAGACGGCGGTCGGCGAGCCAGCGCTCGACGAGGTCCGTGGCCCGCCGCACCGCCGCCAGGCCGAGGGCCGCCTCATCTTCGTCCGCGGCGGCAATCGGGATGTCCGCGGGAACGGTGCTCGTGGCGAGGGACAGTACGACCACCGGCGGGACAGGCGCCCCGGTGTCCAGGGCCTCGCCCAGAGAGTCCGTATCCAGGTACTTCCGCTCGCTCGCGCCGGGGGCCGCGCGCTCCCCCAGGAAGACCCACTCCGAGCGGTCGACCGCCTCCACGCCGTCGGGCCCGGGTACCGGTATCCACTGCACCTCGTACAGCTCGGAGGTCCGTCGGCCCGCGGCCCGCAGCTCCCGCGAGCCCGCCGCCATGAGCACCAGGCCCTCGCAGGTCAGCACATCGGCCCCGGTCGGATCACTCACCCGGACCCGCCAGGACCGTCCCGTCCGTGATGCCGATCCGGCCCCATCGGCGTCGAGCGGGGTGAGCCGGACGCGTACGGACGTGGCTCCCGTGGCCCAGAGGGACACCCCACTCAGGGCGAAGGGCAGCCACACGTGGTCGCCCTCGGCGGGCAGCTCACCGAGGACGGCGGGGTGCAGCGCGGCGTCGAGGAGAGCCGGGTGGATGCCGAACCCGCCCGGATCCAGCGCCTCTTGAGGCAGCGTCACCTCGGCGAACAACTCCGCACCCCGCCGCCACAGGGCGCGCAGCCCGGTGAAGGCGGGCCCGTAGCCGACGCCGGACTCGGCAGCCCGCTCGTAAAGACCGCTGGGTTCCACGGTCTCGGCGCCGGCCGGCGGCCACGCCGCGTCGCCCGGGGCCACCGGGACGGGCGCCGGGGAGGCCGCCGTGCGCAACCGGCCTTCGGCGTGACAGGTCCAGGGCGCACCGCTGCCGTCGGGGCCGCCCTCGTCCTCGGGCCGGGCGTAGACGTGGAACGCGCGACACCCGTCCTCCGCGTCCACCGACCCCACGACGAGCTGCACCTGCACGCCCGCCGTGTCGGGCAACGTCAGCGGAGCCTGCAGCGTGAGGTCGTCGACGCCCGCGCACCCGGCTTCGTCGGCGGCGCGCAGTGCCCATTCCGCGAGGACGGCTGCGGGGACGACAGCCGTGCCGAAAAGGGTGTGCTGGGCGAGCCAGGGGTGACTGTGGCGGCTGATGCGGCCGGTGAGCAGGCGTACGTCGCCGTCGGCGAGTTCGGTGGCCGCACCGAGGAGCGGGTGCCCGGCGGGGGCCAGGCCCAGGCCTGCCGCGTCCTGGGTGCCCGCGGGGGCGTCCAGCCAGTAGCGGCGCCGCTGGAAGGCGTACGTGGGCAGCTCCAAGGAGTCCGGGGCGGCCGGGTCGGCGGGCGGGAACCAGCTCTCCCACCCGACCTCGCACCCGGCACAGAAGGCCTGCGCCAGCGACCGGGCCAGGCACGACAGGCCGCCGTCCTCGCGCCGCAGCGTCGGGACGGTGACAGCGGCGACCCCGGCCTCTTCGAAGGTCTCCTGGAGCCCCAGGGTGAGGACCGGATGGCTGCTGGCCTCGATGAAGACCCGGTGCCCGTCGGCGAGGAGCGCGCCGACGGCGTCGGCGAACCGTACCGGCTGCCGCAGGTTGGTGACCCAGTACGCGGTGTCGAGGGTGGTGGGGTCGGCGCGGGTCCCGGTCACGGCCGAGTAGAACGCCACGGAGGCGGCGACGGGACGGATGCCCGCGAGAACGCGCGTCAGTTCTTCCGTGATGGCGTCGACCTGCGGGCTGTGCGAGGCGTAGTCCACGTCGATGACGCGGCCCCGCAGCTCGCGTGCCTCGGCATCGGCGACCACCGAGGCCACCTGGCCCGGTGGGCCCGAAATGACGGTGGAGGAGGGCCCGTTGACGGCGGCGATGCCCACGCCGGGGTGGCTCGCCACCAGTTCGGCGGCCTGCTCCCGGCCCACCCCGAGGGAGGCCATGGCGCCGCCGCCCGAGAGCCGCCGCAGCGCCTGGCTGCGCAGCGCCACGATCTTGGCACCGTCCTCCAGGGTGAGCGCCCCGGCGACGACGGCTGCCGCGATCTCCCCCTGGGAGTGACCGACGACCGCGGCGGGGGTGACGCCGCTGTCGGCCCATACGGCGGCGAGCGAGACCATGACGGCCCACAGCACCGGCTGCACGACGTCGACCCGCGACAGCTCGCTCCCGTCCCCGCGCAACACGTCGCTCAAGGACCAGTCCACGTACGCCGCCAGGGCCTGCCCGCACTCCGTGATGCGGGACGCGAACACCGGTGACTCGTCGAGGAGTTGGGCGCCCATCCCCACCCACTGCGACCCCTGCCCAGGAAACACCAACACCGGCCCCGGACCCACATCACCCGCGACCCCGGACACCACCCCCGCCGAGGCCTCACCTGCCGCCAGCGCACCAAGACCGGCCGTCAGCGCGGCCCTGTCCCCGCCCACGACCACAGCCCGGTGCTCGAACACCGACCGGGTGGTGACCAGAGCCCGGGCCACGTCCGTCGCCGTCGCGGCCGGGTCGCGGACCACGAACTCGCCCAACCGCGCCGCTTGTTCACGCAGTGCGGCCCCGTTGCGCCCGGAGACCACCCACGGGAGCACACCACGCTTCACCGACCAGCCGGACTCGCCCCGAGGCTCCCGCCCGGCCCTGATCCCCTCGCCCTCCTGCGCATCCGCCTCCTCGAGGACGAGGTGCGCGTTCGTGCCGGAGATGCCGAAGGAGGACACGGCGGCGCGGCGCGGGCGTTCGGCGCGGGGCCAGGCCACCGGCTCGGTGAGCAGCCGGACCGCGCCCGTCGACCAGTCCACGTGCCCGCTCGGTTCGTCGACGTGCAGCGTGGCGGGCAGCCGCTCGTGGCGCAGCGCCATCACCATCTTGATGACGCCCGCCACACCGGCGGCGGCCTGCGTGTGACCGATGTTCGACTTCACCGAGCCGAGCCACAACGGCCGCTCGTCGGAACGGCCTTGGCCGTACGTGGCAAGGAGCGCCTGCGCCTCGATCGGGTCGCCCAACGTGGTGCCCGTGCCGTGCGCCTCCACCGCGTCGACCTCGTCGGCCGTGAGCCGGGCGTCCGCGAGCGCGGTGCGGATGACACGCTGCTGCGAGGGACCGTTGGGGGCGGTCAGGCCGTTGCTCGCGCCGTCCTGGTTGACCGCGGAGCCCCGGATCACCGCGAGGACCTCGTGTCCCTTGCGCCGCGCCTCGGAGAGGCGTTCGAGGAGGACCAGGCCCACGCCCTCGGCCCATCCCGTGCCGTCGGCGCCCTCGGCGAAGGGCTTGCAGCGGCCGTCCGGGGCGAGCCCCCGCTGGCGCGAGAACTCGGTGAACATGCCGGGCGTGGCAAGGACGGTGGCGCCTCCGGCGAGGGCCAGGCCGCACTCGCCGCGCCGCAGCGCCTGGGCCGCCAGGTGGAGCGCGACCAGGGACGATGAGCAGGCGGTGTCCACGGTCAGGGCGGGCCCTTCGAGGCCGAAACTGAACGCGAGGCGGCCCGAGGCGACGCTGGGGGTGCTGCCGGTCAGCAGATAGCCGTCGGTGGACCGGGACGGCTCGTGGAGCCGGGGGCCGTAGTCCTGGCCCGTCATGCCGACGAAGACTCCGGTGGGGCTGCCCTTGAGGGCGCGCGGGTCCAGGCCCGCCCGTTCGAAGGCCTCCCAGGCGCATTCGAGGAGCAGGCGCTGCTGCGGGTCGACCGCCAGCGCCTCGCGGGGGCTGATGTCGAAGAACTCGGCGTCGAAGTCGGCGGCGTCGTACAGGAAGCCGCCCTGTCGCGTGCTGCTGGTGCCCGACCGGGTGGCGTCGGGGTGGAACAGGCGGTCCAGATCCCAGCCGCGGTCGGTGGGGAACTCGCCGATCGCGTCGGCGCCCTCGGCGACCAGCCGCCACAGGTCTTCCGGCGAGGCCGCGCCGCCCGGGTAGCGGCAGCTCATGGCCACGATGGCGATCGGGTCGTCGGCCACGCCGGCGGGGGTTGCCGTTGCGCCCAATGCGGCGTCCACTCGCACGAGTTGGGCCCGGAGGTGGGTGGCTACGGCCAGAGGGGTCGGGTGGTCGAAGGTGAGCGTGGCGGGCAGGGGCAGGCCGGTCGCCGCGCCCAGCCGCTCACTCAACTCGGCCGCTGCCATCGAGTCGAAGCCCAGCTTCTTGAACGTACGAGCGGTTTCGACCGCGCGGGAGTCGGTGCCCAGCACCACGGCCACGTGCTTGACCACCAGGCCGAGGAGGGTGCGCTCCTGATCGGCGGCCGAGAGTGCGGCAAGCCGCCCGGCGAGCTCGGTCCGCGCGGGTCCGAGCCCGCGCTCCCCGGCTGCCGCAGGCTCGGCGTGCCCCTCGGCCTCACCCTGGTTCTGGTTCTGGTTCTGGTTCTGGTTCTGGTTCTGGTTCTGGTTCTGGTCCGCGACGGACTCCGCGTGCCTCTCGTCCGCTACGGGATCCACCCACGCCGGAAGGGCACCGGGCCAGTGGCGCTCGCGCTGGAAGGCGTAGGTGGGCAGGCTCATGCGACCGGTGGCACCGGCCCCGCCACCGACCGTCCCGTACACGGAGCTGAAGTCGACCTCGGCACCGCGCACATACGCCTGCGCCAGAGCCGACATGAACGTGCCCGCCTCGCCGCGCCCACGACGACACGCGGCCACCGCCGCCGGGCGCGGACGCCCCGGGCCTCCGGTGGCGGGGAAGCACGCGCGGGCCATCGCGGACAGCGGTGCGTCCGGGCCGAGTTCGACGAAGGTGGTCACGCCGCGCTCGCACAGCCCCCGTACGCCGGACAGGAACCGGACGGGTTGGCGCGCGTGCCGTGCCCAGTACTCGGGGTCGGCGTGCTCCGCGCCGCTCAGGGGCTCGCCGGTGACGTTGGAGACGACGGGAACGGTCGGCGTACGGAAGGTCAGCCCGGCCGCGACGGCGCGCAGTTCGTCGAGTACGGAGTCCATGTGCGGCGAGTGGAAAGCGTGGCTGACCTTCAGGCGGTGCGCCTTGCGGCCGCGCCCCTGCCAGGTTGCCGTCAGCGCTTCGACGGTGTCGCGATCGCCGGAGATCACCACGGAGTCGGGGCCGTTGACGGCGGCGACGGTGACGTGCTCCTCGTGTCCGGCGAGCAGCTCGGCGGCCTCGTCCGCGCTCGCCTGCCACGCCGCCATAGCGCCGGGCGCCCGCACCGCCTGCATGAGCCGCCCGCGCGCCGCTACCAGCGCGCTCGCGTCCGGCAGCGAGAGGACACCGGCCACGTGCGCGGCGGTGATCTCGCCGACCGAGTGGCCGAGGACGTAGTCCGGCCGCAGCCCGAAGGAGGCCGCCAGTCGGTACAGGCTCGTCTCGATCGCGAAGAGCGCGGGCTGGGTGTAGGCGGTCCGGTCGAGGAGCGCCCGGCACTCGGCACCACCGCCGCCCTCCCCGCTACCGTCGCCGTCGCCGTCGCCGCCATCGCCATCGCCATCGCCATCGCCATCGCCAAAGACGATCTGGCGCAGCGGGCGGTCGAGATGCGCGTCAAGCGCCGCGAACGCCTCGTCGAGAGCCTCCGCGAAGACGGGAAACCCGGCGTACAACTCACGCCCCATTCCCAGCCTTTGGGCTCCCTGACCGCTGAACAGGAAGGCCAGTTTGCCGTCGCCGTCCGCCTCGCCCCGCACCACGGAGGAGGTCTCCGTCCCCTCGGCCAGCGCGGCCAGGGAGTCGAGCAGTTCGGCGGGGTCGTCGCCGAGCAGGACGGCTCGGTGGAGGAGGGGCGCGCGGGTGGTGGCGAGGGCGTGGCCGACCCGGGCGGCGTCGGGGGCGGGGCCGTCGGTCAGGTGTGCGTGCAGCCGTCCGGCCTGGGCGCGCAGTGCAGGGGTGCTGTGGGCGCCGATCGGCCAAGGCGTGGGGGGTGTGGCGGTGGTGCGACGGGGGGCGGGTTCCTGGGGTGTCGCGGCGGTCGCGGGGGGCTCGGGCGGGGCGGGTGGCGCGGGTGGCGCGGCCAGGACGAGGTGGCTGTTGGTGCCGCCCATGCCGAACGATGACACCCCGGCGATCAGGGGCTGTTCGGGGCGCGGCCAGTCGTCGGCGCGCCGCTGGACGGTCAGGCCGAGGTCGGCCATCGGGATGGCCGGGTGGGGAGAGGTGAAGTTCAGGCTCGGCGCGAGCCGCCGGTGGTGGATGCTCAGGGCCGTCTTGAGCAGTCCGACGATGCCGGCGGCGGCTTCGAGGTGGCCGACGTTCGTCTTGGCGGAGCCGACGGCCAGCGGGGCGGTGCGCGCCTCGTGCCGTCCGAGCGCGGCGCCGAGCGCGGCGGCCTCGATCGGGTCGCCCACCGGGGTGCCGGTGCCGTGCAGTTCGACGTACTGGATCTGGTCCGGCGTGACGCGGGCCCGGCGGCAGGCCTGGCGCACCACGTCCTGTTGCGCCGGTCCGCTGGGCAGGGTGAGGCCGTCGGTCGCGCCGTCGCTGTTGACGGCGCTGCCCTTGATGACGCAGTACACGGTGTCGCCGTCGCGCCGCGCCGCGGCGAGCGGCTTGAGCACCACGAGCCCGCCGCCCTCGCCGCGCACGAAACCGTCGGCGCGGGCGTCGAAGGTGTGGCAGCGGCCGGTGGCCGAGAGCCCGCCGAAACGGGCCTCGGCCAGTTCGGTGCCGCGCGGCGAGCAGATGAGGTTGACGCCACCCGCGAACGCGGTGTCGCTCTCGCCGTTCCTGATGCTCTCGCAGGCCAGGTGCACGGCGACGAGCGAGGAGGACTGCGCGGTGTCGACGGTCAGGCTCGGCCCGGCCAGGTGGTACGTGTACGAGATGCGGTTGGCCAGAATGCTGCGGTGCACGCCGGTCATGGTGTGGCGGGTGACGGCGACCTCGGTGGTGCGGTTCAGGACGTGGGTGTAGTCGTCCCAGAGGGCGCCGACGAAGACGCCGGTACGGCTCTGCGCCAAGGTGGGCGGGCGGATACCCGCGTCCTCCAGGGCTTCCCAGCTCAGTTCGAGGAGCAGCCGCTGCTGGGGGTCCATGGCGACGGCCTCGCGGGGACTGATGCCGAAGAACGCCGCGTCGAACTCGTCGATCCGGTCCAGGAAACCGCCGGGTCCCCGGAGGCCGGAGTCGGCTCGGCGGTGTTCGGGCGGTGCGGCGCGCACGGCGCTGCGCCCCTCGCTCAACAGGCGCCAGAACGCGGCCTGACCGGACGCGCCGGGCAGTCGGCAGGCCATCCCGACGACCGCGACCGGCTCGGACCGGAGGCTGTCGCCGGACGCGGACGAGGAGACCGTGGCCATCACGTCAGCTGCGGTCGCGCTGGGAACAACTGGCTGCCACAAGACATCAACGGCGCTCCCGGTCCGAAATCGGAGATCGCTACGAGTACCGGCCTCATCGTGGGCGGGGTCTCTAAAGTCGAACCAAACCCCGGCTAGCCGCCTGCCGCCCGAGCCACACGCCTGCTGTCAGAGCCGCGCGCCCGCCGCCCAAGACGCGCGCCTGCCGCTTTAGACGCGCGCTATGGCCTGCGGTCAGCATCAGAGGGCGAGCGGCCGGTCACGGCAGCGCGTGACGAGAGGGGGTGCGATGGACAGGGGCACGGCGCGGGCAGAGCCGAAGACCGGGGCCGGGGTGTGGCTGCGCCGGTACCACGATGCCGCTGCGGCGCCCGTGAGGCTGGTGTGCTTCCCGTTCGCGGGTGGTTCGGCGAGCTACTTCTTCGGGCTTTCCGGGCTGCTCGCGCCCGGCGTGGAGGTGCTGTCCGTGCAGTATCCGGGGCGACAGGACCGGCACACGGAGCCGTGTCTCGATTCAGTGGCCGCTCTCGCCGACGGTGTGGTGCCTGAACTGCCGCGCGACGGGAAGCCGTTCGCCCTGTTCGGGCACAGTCTGGGTGCCATCGTGGCGTTCGAGGTGGCGCGGCGCCTGCGGGACCCGTCGGGCCCGGGACTGCCGGTGCACCTGTTCGCCTCCGGCGGGATCGCGCGGCCCTACCGTCCCTCCGGCGCGGCGAAGGCGCTCGGGGACGCGGACATCCTGGCGCATCTGCGGGCGATGGGCGGCACCGACGAGCGGTTCTTCACCAGCCCCGAGCTCCAGGCGCTGATCCTGCCCGCGCTGCGGGCCGACTACCGGGCCGTGGGTACGTACGAGGCGCCGGGGCCCGAGCGGCTGGACTGCCCGATCACGGCGCTGATCGGCGACGCCGACGAGCGGACCACTCCCGAGGAGGCCGCGTCCTGGCGGGAGCGCACCACGGCGGGGTTCGATCTGCGGGTGCTGCCAGGTGGGCACTTCTATCTCGACGGCTGCCAGGAGCGGGTGGCCGCCGTGGTCACCGCCGCGCTGGCGGCGGGAACCGGTATCTGAAGCCCTCGCGGGACCTACCCCTGGCGTGCTCCGCCGAGGGAAGTCGGAGCACGCCAGGCTGGACCGGGCGCGGCAGCCGGGGGGACCGTGGCCGCGCGCGGTCGTCTCTTCCCCCGGGGTCCCCGCGCCCCTGCGGGGGAATGGAGGGGCGCGGGGGTCGTACGCGGCTGCCGTGGCTTTCGCGTACGACGTCTCAGGGATCTCAGGGCTTCCAGGGCTCTCAGGGCCGCAGGTCCTCCAGGCAGTGGAGCGCCTCGTCCAGAGTGGTCGCGAAGTCCATGTCCGGGTCGTTCGCCCAGTCCATCGAGATCTGCAGCATCACTCCGAACACGGCGCCGGTGTAGGCGCGCACCGCCGGGTCGCGCGGATCGCGGCCGGACCGTTTGGCGACCTGTTCGCCCATGAGCTCCATGGTCTGGCCGATGTTGCCGAGGCTGGCGCCCCAGAGCTCCGGTTCGGAGAGGATGAGGACGAATCGCTCGCGCTGGAGGGCCAGTTCCTGCGCGGGAATGTCCTGCAACATCGACCTGATGGCCTGCCGTTCGGCCTGGATCGGCGTCAGGTCGGGCGACTGGGCCTGGAACATGATCGCGAACGGCAGATCGTAGTCGTGAGAGAAGACCAGGTCCTGCTTGGTCGCGAAGTAGCGGAAGACGGTGCTGGGGGCGACCTCGGCGGCTTCGGCGATCTGCTCGATGGTCGTGGCGGAGTAGCCCTGTTCCCTGAACAAGCGCACCGCCTCCCGCTGAATCGCGGCCTTCGTTCTGGCCTTCTTGCGTTCTCTCAGTCCAGGCACGGTTTTGCCCTGGTCAGACTGCGTCTGCGGCTTCATGCTCAGATTCTGCTGTCTTGGCGGTGCTCTGACCAACATGGCGGGGCAGCCACACCACGGCGAGCAGCACACCGAGCAGGCCCAGGGCGCCGGACACCACGAGGACCACGTCAAGGGCGTGGACGTACGCGGCGCGCACCGAGTCGCCGAGTGCGGAGGACTTCAGTGCCCGGGCGACCGCGAGGCCGCCGAAGACCGAGTCCTTGGCCGCGTCGTGCGCCTGTGCGGGCACTCCGTCGAGTTCGAGCTTGCCGCGGTAGCCGGAGTTGAGCACGGAGCCGAGGATGGCCGCGCCGAAGCTGCCGCCGAGCGTGCGGATCGACTGGTTGACGCCGGATCCCACGCCGGCGGAGTCCTCCGACAGCGCGCCGAGCGCCGCGTCCATGGCCGTGGGAAGGGCGATGCCGAGGCCGAGGCCATACACCGCGGTCCATGCGGCGGCCAGGCCCGTGCCGCTGTCGGTGGCCGTGGTGGCGCCGTAGAACAGGGCGGCGGCCAGCAGCGCGAAGCCGAGTCCGACCGAGGTCTTCGGGCCGAGCCCCTTGGCGACCTTGTTGGCGACCGTCACACCGACGAGCAGACCGCCGACCATCGGAAGGAGTCGGAAGCCGCTGCCCATCGCGTCGGTGCCCAGGACCGCTTGGTAGTACTGCGGCATGGTGAACAGCACGCCGAACATGGTGAAGTTGATCACCGTGCCGAGCATGGTGCCGGAGGTGAACCGGGCCGAGCGGAACAGCGAGAGGTCGACCAGCGGGTCGGCGACCCTCTTCTCCCAGAACACGAAGATCACGATGGCGAGCATGCCGCCGAGGGTCGGTACCAGGGTGGTGACGTCCGTCCAGCCCTTCTCGCCGCCCTGGATCACGCCGTACGTCATCGCGGCGAGACCGACGCTGGAGAACACCAGGCCGCCCACGTCGAACGGTTTGGCCTCCTTGGCCTTCGACTCCGGGAGCCAGGCGGAGACCGCGAGGAAGGCGAGGATCACCACCGGCACGTTGATCAGGAAGACCGAGCCCCACCAGAAGTGGTTGAGCAGGTAGCCGCCCAGGATCGGGCCGAGCGGATAGGCCAGCATGGCCGCACCGGCCACCGCTCCGATCGCCTTGGGCCGCTCCTCGTCGGAGAACATGACCGGCAGGAGCGACAGCGTGGTCGGCATGATCAGCGCGGCCCCCAGGCCGAGCACCGCACGCGCGCCGATGAACGTGCCGGACGACGTGGCGTAGGCACAGGCCAGCGAGCTGATGCCGAAGATCACCAGGGCGCTGAGCAGGACCTTCTTACGCCCGAAGCGGTCACCGAGCATGCCCGCGGGGATCATTCCCGCCGCGAACACCAGCGTGTACGAGGTGACGAACCACTGCAGCTCGACGTTGTTCGCACCCAGATCGTCGGCCATGGCCGGCAGCGCCAGGCTCAGGATCGTCACATCGAAGCCCACGACCATTGACGCGAGTACGAGAGCCCCGACGGCCCACCACCGCCGCGCACCCAGATCCGACACGAGAGTCGACCTCCTAAAGAGAGCTCAATATCTAGTCGGAGCGTACTCTCATTTTTTTCGGAGGGGTAGCACTCGTTCCGGCTCGTTCCGGCTCGTTCCGGCTCGTTCCGGTTCCGGTCCACTAGGGGTGGGCGGCAGGCGGCCGTAGGGGCTGTTGAGGGGCGGGGGTGGGGTTGTGACGCCCGGTTCCGCGCCGTGACGCTGGGGCCGTGACGAAGAACGCGACGACCAAGAAGCCCCCGACGGTGAACAAGACCGTCGCCCCCGAGCCCAGCGACATCGGCCACTACTACGACCACAAGGTCTTCGACCTGATGACCCAGCTCGGAGACGGCAATCTGCACTACGGCTACTGGTTCGACGCCGGGCGCCAAGAGGCCACGTTCGACCAGGCCATGGTGCAGATGACGGACGAGATGATCCGCCGCCTCGACCCCGGCCCCGGCGACCGCGTCCTCGACATCGGCTGCGGCAACGGCACCCCGGCGATGCAGCTGGCCCGCGCCCGCGACGTCGAGGTGCTCGGCATCTCCGTCAGCGCCCGCCAGGTCGAGCGCGGCAACCGCCGGGCGCGGGAGGCCGGGCTCGCCGACCGCGTCCGCTTCGAGCAGGTCGACGCCATGAACCTGCCGTTCGACGACGGGTCCTTCGACCACTGCTGGGCGCTGGAGTCCATGCTCCACATGCCCGACAAGCAGCGGGTCCTCACCGAGGCCCTGCGCGTGGTGAAGCCCGGCGCGCGGATGCCCATCGCCGACATGGTCTACCTCAACCCCGACCCCGACAAGCCGCGGACCGCCACCGTCAGCGACACCACCATCTACGCCGCGCTCACCGACATCGGCGCGTACCCGGACATCTTCCGCGCGGCCGGCTGGACGGTCCTCGAACTGACCGACATCACCCGCGAGACCGCCAAGACGTACGACGGTTACGTCGAGTGGATCCGTGCCCACCGGGACGAGTACGTCGACATCATCGGCGTCGAGGGGTACGAGCTCTTCCTGCACAACCAGGCGGCGCTCGGCAAGATGCCCGAACTCGGGTACATCTTCGCCACCGCACAGCGCCCCTGACACCGCGTCAGCCAGTCCCCCACCCCAAGGGCCCGCCTGTGAAGAACCTCCGCGTCCCCGTGTCGACGACCGTCTCCCTCAACGTCCGGCACCGGCCCGCAGGCGGTCCGGGCGCCGCGGGCCGCCCGTTCCTGCTGCTGCACGGCATGCTCTCGAACGCCCGGATGTGGGACGAGGTCGCCGAACGCGTGGCCGCCGCCGGGCACCCGGTGTACGCCGTCGACCACCGCGGCCACGGCGCATCGGACGCGCCGCCGGACGGGTACGAGAACGCGGCCGTCGTCACGGATCTGGCCGAGGCGGTCACCGTCCTCGGCCTGTCCGGCGCCCTGGTCGCGGGACACTCCTGGGGCGCGCACCTCGCGCTGCGCCTGGCGGCCGAACGGCCCGGCCTGGTCTCCGGTCTCGTCCTGATCGACGGTGGCTGGTACGAGTTCGACGGGCCGGTGATGCGCGCCTTCTGGGAACGCACCGCCGAGGTGGTCCGGCGCGCGCAGGAGGGCACCACGAGCGCCGCCGACATGCGCGCCTACCTGAAGGCCACGCACCCCCAATGGTCGGACACCTCCATCGAGGCGCGCCTCGCGGACTACCACGTGGGGCCGGACGGCCTGCTCGTACCCCGCCTGACCTCGGACCAGGTCATGTCGATCGTCGAGAGCCTGCAGCGGGAGGCCCCCGCCGACTGGTACCCGAAGATCACCGTGCCGGTCCGGCTGCTGCCCATCATCCCGGCCATCCCCCAACTGGCCGACCAGGTACGCGCATGGGTGGCCGCCGCGCAGGCGGCACTGGAACAGGTGACGGTGCGCTGGTACCCCGGCTCCGACCACGACCTGCACGCCGGGGCGCCCGACGAGATCGCCGCCGACCTCCTGCTGCTTGCACGCGAGCTGCCCGCGCCCGCGAGAGCGCCGCGTCCCGGCGGCAAGGCGGGGGTTAGACCCGCTTAAGCAGGCGCGACGACCCTGGCAATAACCGTGCGCGGCTCACGCCTGCCCACGCAGTCCCACCTGAGGCTTCACGCGCGAGAACAGGAAGGCTGACCATTCCCGTGGCGAAACCCGTGGCGCATCCCGTGGCCGACGAAGAGAAGCTCGTCGAATACCTCAAGTGGACCACCGCCGAGCTGCACCGGACGCAGCAGCGGCTGCGCGAGCTCGAGGCCGCGCAGCACGAGCCGATCGCCGTCGTGTCCATGGCCTGCCGACTGCCGGGCAAGACCCGCACCCCCGACGACCTGTGGGACCTGGTCTCCGAGGGACGCGACGCCGTCACCGGATTTCCCGACGACCGCGCCTGGGAGCTGCCGGAGGACCCCCCGTACGCGGAACTCGGCGGCTTCCTCGACGACGCGGCCGGTTTCGACGCGGGCTTCTTCGGCATCGGCGCGACCGAGGCCGTGGCCACCGAGCCGCTGCAGCGCGTCATGCTGCACCTCGCCTGGGAGACCGTCGAACGCGGCCGCATCGCCCCGCACACCTTGCGCTCCACGCTCACCGGCGTCTACGTCGGCGCCACCGGTCACGACTACGCGACACGCCTGGAGACCGCGCCCGACGAGTTGCTGCCCTACCTCGGCGGCGGCACCTCCGGCAGTCTCGTCTCCGGCCGCATCGCCTACGCGCTGGGCCTCGAAGGTCCCGCCATCAGCGTGGACACGGCCTGCTCGTCCTCGCTGGTCGCCCTCCACCTGGCCTGTCAGGCGCTGCGCCGCGGGGAGTGCAGGCTCGCCCTGGCCGGTGGCGGCACGGTCATGTCGACGCCGCACACGTTCCACGCCTTCGCCCACCAGAAGTCCCTCGCGCCTGACGGCCGTTGCAAGCCGTTCGCCGCCGCGGCGGACGGCATGGGCCTGGGCGAGGGCGTCGGACTCGTCCTCCTGGAACGGCTCAGCGACGCGCGGCGCGAGGACCACCCCGTGCTCGCCGTGATCCGCGGCTCCGCGGTGAACCAGGACGGTGCCGGATACGGCCTGGCCGCCCCCAACGGCCCCTCCCAGCAGCACGTGATCCGCGCTGCCCTCGCCGACGCCGGGCTCGCCCCGCACCAGGTCGACGCCGTCGAGGCGCACGGGACGGGCACGCCCATCGGCGACGCCATCGAGGTCCAGGCCCTCCTCGCCACGTACGGCGCCAACCGGCCCGCCGACCGCCCCCTGTGGCTGGGCTCCGTCAAGTCCAACACCGGCCACACCCAGGGCGCCGCCGGTACCGCCGCGCTCATCAAGATGGTCCAGGCCCTCCGGCACGGCACGCTCCCCCCGACGCTGCACGTGGACCGGCCCACCCCGCTCGCGGCCTGGAAGAAGGGCGGGGTCCAGCTGCTGACCGAGGCCGTCGACTGGCCCCGCCGCGAGGAACCCCGGCGGGTCGGCATCTCGGCGTTCGCCACGTCCGGTACGAACGCCCACCTCATCCTGGAGGAGCCGCCGGCCCTCGACGACGTACCGGCCGAGGCGCCCGCCGGTTCGCCGGTGGTGGCCTGGACCCTGTCGGCGCGGACCCCCGAAGCGCTCCGGGCGCAGGCGGCGGCCCTCGTCACCCACCTGACGGCCACCGACCCCGCGCCCTCGCCCGCCGACGTCGCCTACGCGCTCGCCACCACCCGCAGCCCTCTGGAGCACCGTGCCGTCCTCACCGGCGAAGACGGCGCCGAACTGCTCGCGGCCGTCCGCGCGTTGGCGGCGGGCGACGACCACCCCGCCCTGGCGCGGAGCGTCCCCGACGACGGTTCCGCGAGCCCCAGGAAGGTCGTCTGGCACTTCGACGGCGGGCCGTCCGCCGACGCTGCACCGGGCACCGAGCTGCACGCGGCCTTCCCCCTGTTCGCGACCGTCCACGACGAAGCCCGCGACCTGCTCGGCGCGCGGGCGGCCACCCCGCTGCCCGCCGAGCTGCTGCGCTTCGCGGCCCACGTCGCGTCCGCCCGGCTGCTCCTCGAAGCCGGGGTCCAGCCGCACACCCTCACCGGCGACGGCGTCGGTCACATCGCCGCCGCGTACGCCGCGGGAGTCCTCGAACTCGACGACGCGTGCCGTCTCGCCGCCGCCCACACCGCGCTCATGGCGGACGGCGCACGGCCGCCCACGCCCGATGCCTACGAACCCGTACTGACACAGCTGACGTTCCGCTCCCCCACGCTCACCCTCACGAGCACGGCTCCGGCGGACCCGCCCCTCACGTCCCCCGCCTACTGGCACCACCACCTCACCTCACCCCCCACCGCCGCGCCCCCGGACCCCGACGCCCCCTCCCCCGACACGCCCGCGGTGCACGACCTCCTCGTCGCACTCGCGCGGCACCACACCACGGGCGGCACCGTCGACTGGACCCCGCTGGTGCGGCGCACCGCCCGCCCCCGGCCCGTCGACCTCCCGACGTACCCCTTCCAGGCCACACGCCACTGGCTGCACGACCACACCACGCACCCCTCGGTGTGACCACGCCGACAACCCACTCACACAGGAGCATCCATGACCAGCACCGGCAACACCCCCGGCCAGGACGCCACCGAGCTGGAGAAGCAGCTCGCCACGGCCACTCCCGAGGAGCGCGAGCAGCTGCTCACCGACACGATCCGCACGCAGGCCGGCACGCTGCTCAACACGTCCCTCGACGACGACAGCAACTTCCTGGAGAACGGCCTCAACTCCCTCACCGCCCTCGAACTCACCAAGACCCTGATGACGTTGACCGGCATGGAGATCGCGATGGTGGCCATCGTCGAGAACCCCACCCCCGCCCAGCTCGCCCATCACCTCAGCCAGGAGCTGGCCCACACCACCGCGTGACATGGCGGAAAAGGCGCCCCGGGTCGGCACCCGTCGGGCGCCTTCCTGCTTTTCCGCACCGGAGGTGAAACACCGTCAGCATCGCGGTGACGGACAGCTGCTTCGTGACACTGTGCAGCTGCAGCTCTGTCCCGACGCCGTTCCGAGGAGGACTTCCGATGCGCGATGTGACCTATTCGATGAGCGTCTCGCTCGACGGGTACACCGTCGGGCCCGACGGCGGCTTCGACTGGAGCACACCCGACGACGACGTCTTTCGCCTCGCCACCGACGAGGTGCGGGGGCTCGGCGCCCACCTCATGGGCCGCCGCCTGTACGAGACGATGCTGTACTGGGAGACCGCCGAGCAGGATCCCGCGCTCGACGGCCTGATGCGCGAGTTCGCCGCGATCTGGAACGCGCTCCCGAAGGTGGTGTTCTCCACCACGCTGTCGGCGGTGCGGGGCAACGCCCGCCTGGCCTCCGGCAGCCCGGCGGAGGAGATCGAGCGGTTGCGGGCCGAGCCGGGAGAGGGCGACATCGCGATCGGCGGCGCGACGCTCGCCGCCGAGGTGGCCGCCGCAGGCCTGATCGACGAGTACCGCGCCAGGATCTACCCGGTCCTCGTCGGCGGCGGGATCCCGTTCTTCCCGCGGCACGAGCGCCGGGTGGATCTCGAACTCGTCGAGAGCCGCACCTTCACCTCGCGAGTCGTCTACCTCCGCCACCGCGTGACGCGCGGGACACCTGCCGACTAGGCCGGGAGCTGCGCCGCAGCCACGCAGCCCACAGGGCGGCCGTGCCCCACCTCCTCGAAGGCGCCCGCACCCGGTCAAACACCGAGGTGTGCACCCTCCCCGGCGTCGTCGGCAACTCCCCGTCACCGGCGCAGCTGAGGCCGCGCGGTAGCGCGAAGGCGCAGCGTGGCAGGGGTGAGTGAGGTGTGCGCGACGGCCCGCACCTCGGCATCCGACAACGCGGACAGCTGCCAGCGGCTGCTGAACGTCGCCAGGGCCAAAGCGGCCAAGGCCGTGCCGTACTGGTCGCCGATGCATTTGCGGGGACCCAGGCCGAAGGGGATGAAGGCGTGGCGCGGTGGCTGTGGGCTGTGCGCGCTGTCCCAGCGGTCGGGGTCGAAGCGCTCGGGGTCCGGGTAGACGTCGCTCTGGCGGTGCAGGAGGTAGGGGCTGAGCATGACGGCTGAGCCGGCCGGGATGACGTGAGCGGCCAGGGTGGTCTCCGCGGTCACCTCGCGGGTGACCATCCATACCGGCGGATAGAGCCGCAGTGTTTCGCGCATCACGCGGTTGAGGAACGGAAGCCGGTCCAGGTCGTCCAGGCATGCGGGGGGTGCGCCGGCCAGGACGGAGTCGACCTCGGCGTGCAGGCGCTTTTCGATCTCCGGGTGCCGGGAGAGCAGGTGCAGCATCCACGACAGGAGGTTGGCCATGGTCTCGGACCCGGCGGCGAAGAAGGTGATGAGCTGGTCACTGATCTCGGCGTCGGCCAGGGTGCTCTCGCTGCCGTCGTCGGCGGTGTCCCGTGCGGACAGCATGGCCGAAAGGAGATCTCCGTGGTCCCTCCCGGCCTGCCGTTGACCAGCGATGACCGTCTGCAGGTTGCGGCGCAGGCGCTGTCCGGCCGCGTGATAGCGGCGGTTGCCGACCGTGGGCAGCCGGTTGAGGGCCGGGGGCAGCATGGTCCTGCGGTGGATGGCGTACAGGATGGTGCCGAGGTCGTCGATCGCGTCTTCGGCCGTCCGCGGGCTCAGGGTGCTGGAGAACAGATTCTGCAGCAGTGCCCTCATGGACAGGCTGAGCATGACCGGGGGCACGTCGATGACCTGGCCGTCGTGCCAGCTGTCGCTGAGTGCGGTGGCCCGGGCGATCATCGTCCGGGCGTACCCGGGCAGGCGGGAAGGGTGGAAGGACGGCTGGATCAGCCGCCGCTGGCGGCGGTGCACGTTGTGGGGGCAGGTGACCAGCCCATTGCCGATGGTTTCCCGGATGCGGTCGTACCAGGGGCCGCCCTTGTCGCAGGTGTCGTCCGCGAGCAGCAGCTGACGCGTCAGTTCCCTGTCACAGACCACGGTGACCTTCATGGTGCCCAGCCGGACGTCGACCAGGTCACCCTGGGCCGGAAGGGACGACAGGAATCTGAGGGGATCGCGCAGCATGCGCGGAGCGTGCCCGGCGAACGGCAGGGCGCCGGAGGCACGGGGCGTCGTGTGGGTTGCCATGAATCTCCTCGGGAAAACTGACGTTCGGTGGCGGCCGACGGTGTCCGGCGATGTCCGGTGGTATCCGGCGGTGTCCGGAAACCCGGCGCCGCGGACCGGTCGATGACCGTGCAGCGCTTCTCCTCCGTCCCGCATACATCGGATACATCGGATACAGGTCAACTCCACTACCGCATAAGTACGTTGAGCCGTGTGCCGTGAAGTGTTATGCCTTGTCCAGTGTGTGTGCGTGCCGGCGACGCGCACGTACGCGGTTCCGCTCAGCGGAACCCGTGATGCCGCAGCCGGGGCCGGGGACCGGGGGACGAGGCATGGCAGTGGAGCAGCACCAAGGGACAGATCTCCCGCACAACGGGACCAGGAACCCGGCAACAGGGCGTGGGGTCCTGGAGGGGGCTTTCGCGGTACTGGAGGAGCTGTCCCGCCTCGGCGAGGCACGACTGACTGATCTGTCCGTGAACACGGGG
Organism: Streptomyces sp. NPDC036815; assembly: GCF_055609205.1. Classification (NCBI taxonomy): domain Bacteria; kingdom Bacillati; phylum Actinomycetota; class Actinomycetes; order Kitasatosporales; family Streptomycetaceae; genus Streptomyces; species Streptomyces sp. NPDC036815. The sequence goes on from NZ_JBVJPW010000009.1 coordinate 24,180, forward strand.
CTGTCGAAGTCCACCGTCCACCGCCTGTTGTCCCAACTGGCCGCTCTGGGCGCGGTGGAACAGTGCGGAGTCCGCTATCGCGTGGGCTCGACGATCGCGCGCATGAGCCCCTCCCGTCACCACCACTTGCTGAGCAGAGCCTCCGATCTGCCTCTGCGCCAGCTGACGGCGGCCACCGGGGCCACCGTCTGCGTGGTCGCGCCCTCCGCCACCGGCCTGACCGTCGTCCACGGAATCCCTGGAGCAGTCAGCGAGCTCTTCCCCTTCCTGCGGGGGCAGACCCTGCCCCCCGACAGCGCGGCAGACGTCGTGTTCGGGGCTTTCGCACCACCCGAGGAACCGGCCCCGGGGTATTCCACGGCCCAGTGGAAGCGCCGCCTGAACCGGGCGCGCGAACGCGGCGCGGAGGTCCATGAGTACGAGGGGGACGCGCGGCACGCGTGCCTGGCGACACCGGTCCACGCCTCTTCGGGCCGGATCGTCGCAGCGGTCGGGGTGGGGGTCCCCGACACCCGCCGCCTGCCCGCCGTCGTCGCCTCGGCCCAGCGCACTGCCCGTACGCTCGGCGCGAACCTGCAACGACTGCAGCGCGCCCGCAGGCTCTGAGCTCCTCCCTTCGATCCCGACCGCCGACCACCTTCTCTGCCCTGCCGAACTTCAGGCATGCGAGAGGCTTCAGGCATGTGAGAGGGCGAAGGAGACCAGGAATCCGCAAACGGTGATCAGTCCAATCGCGAGATGAGCGTCCTCGAACGCTTCTGGGATCATCGTGTCAGCGATCATGGCGATGATGGCGCCGGCGGCAACTGCCGTGACCGCGGCGATCACTGAGGGAGGGAACGCGCCGATGACCGCGTAGCCCAGGACAGCGGAAACGGTACTGGTCGCCGCGATGGCCCCCCAGACGCCAAAAACGTACGTCCTGGTGCGCCCGGCACGCTTCATCCCCGCTGAACTGGACAGCCCTTCAGGCACATTGCTGATGAACACTGCGGCTACCGTCACCAGACTCACCGTCCCGCCCTCCAAGAGACTGACGCCGATGACGGCCGACTCGGGAACGCCGTCCAACAGCGCTCCCAAGGCCAAGGCCAGCCCCGAGCCGCCGTGTTCGTCTTCCGAAGGCTGCGCATGCGCCGCCCGGTTGCCGGAGCGTTTGCGGTGCCGTGCGCCGCGCCGGGCCAGCCAGAGATTTCCCAGTGTGTAGGCGGCCGCACCCCCGAGCGCACCGACAGCCGCCGGGGTGAGCCCTGCCTGGTCATAGGCTTCGCTGATCAGCTCGAAGGAGACGGCGGAGAGCAGCACGCCCGCACCAAAGGCCATCACCGTCGCAATCACCTTCTGCGGCACCCGCAGCATGTACCCCAAGGCAGCGCCGAGCAGCAACGCCGAGCCGCCCAGCAATCCCCACAAACCCGCCTGCACTACTTCAGCCATGGCGGTACCGGTACCCGACGCGGTGTCGATCTCACCTGGTGGGGCAGCGCCTTCCTTGGCATGGCATGGCTTAGCAAAGTGCCGTCGGCTCTTCGGAGAGCACACCGCGTTGTCGCGCGCAGGGGGATGTCGGTGCGGCGCAAGGCGCAAGTTTCGTCAGTGCCCCAGCTGCTCGTTGATGCCCCGGTCGGGTTCGCGGCCGATGGCGCAGCGGTGCTGATACGGCGTCAGCGGGGCGCGAGGTACTGCAAGCCGTAAGTAGTGGAGGTATAGGCCATTCCTCCGATGGGGCCTTACAGGGTTGAAGCGGGACTGACAACGTCTGCTTGCGCATGGCAGAGGTTCATAACGAGAGGGGACAGCTGTGAGAACTCGAGGGCTTGTCAGGTCCGCGACAGTGGTGGGTGTTGCGACGTTGATCGGAGTGGCCACCGTGTCGTCCGCGTCGGCGGCGTCCGTCGGCCACGGGAGTGACCGGGCCGAGGCGTGGTCGGGAGGCGCACGGGCCTATGACGGGGAGAGCGACGGCAACGGCGTGTACGCCGAGGTTTACACGGCGGCCGGCGGGCACTCCTACGTCTGGGACGGCAACGGCAACGACGGGACGTGGGGGCCGTGGACCGACTTCCCCGGCACCCACATCACCCAGTTCCGCGTCTGCGAGGACCACGTGGGCTGCTCCGGCTGGGTCTACAACCCCTGATCTCGCGTGCCCCGGCCGCATGAGCCGGCCTGGCCCCTGCCGCCTCGGCGTCAGGGGCCGTCGTCATAGCCGTCATCAGCAGGGCCTCCGCCTCCTCGGCCTGGACGAGGTGTCGCGTGCGGAGAAGATGTCGTAGGTGGCGGCCCCGCGATATCCCACGGGGAGACCGGGACCAGTGTCCGGAGCCGTGCCGGGAGGTCTCGAACCGGCACCACGGTGCCCGTGCTGTAGCGCTTCAGGAACCGAGTGAGGTTGTCGCGCCAGGTGGGAGGGTCGCCCGCTGACGCGGTCAAGGGCGTTGGTCCCCAGCTGGTCCCCAAAAACGGCTGAAGGGCCGTATCAGATCACTCTGATACGGCCCTTCGACCTGCGACTGTCTCCAGTCGGGACGACAGGATTTGAACCTGCGACCCCTTGACCCCCAGTCAAGTGCGCTACCAAGCTGCGCCACGTCCCGGTGCCCGTGTGACCTGGGGTTTCCCCTGGCCGAACGCGCACCGAAACAATACCGCACTCCGACCGGTGATCGCTCACCCCTTTCCCTGGGGGCCCTCACCACCGGCCTCGTACTGGTGCGGACCCTCGCCCCGCCATTCGATGAGCGGGGAGTCCCCCAGCACCAGGCCTTCCGCGTCCTCGAGCCCGGCCCGCCGCAGGAACTCGATCAGGTCGCGGTCGTCGTGGGCCAGCCCCAGAGCGACGGAACCCACCATGACGCGACGCCCGCCACCCGGGGCCGCGGGCTGGACGACGATCGCGGACATCATGAGTCCGATGCGCGGCACCGGGCCAGGCGGCGCAACCGCACGCGGGCGGCGGGGTCGCGCAGGCGTGGATGGAAGTGCAGCCGGGCGGTCAGGTGGATCAGCCGGCGCCGCAGAGCGGTGCGCCCCGGCTGGTCAGCCAGTTTCTCGTACGTAAGGGTCCACTCTCGCTGGGTACGGATGAGCTCGCGGGGGATGGTGTGACGCATACTTCGATGGGATCACACGTTCGATTTCCGGGGCAAGCGGACGTGAGAGGGCAAGCGGACGGGCCGGATCAGCAGTGTGTGGGCAGGCGGACGGGCCAGAAGAGCGGTGAGCCGAGCCGTCGTCCCGCACTACGGCGCGGAGCGCGCCGGTTCGGGGTCCGGGCGGACGTCCGGGCCGACCGAGCGCCGCGCGGCCCGCGGTCCGCTCCGTGCACCCGAGTCCGCCCGTACCAGGCCGCGTATCGCCAGTACCGCGGCGAGCGACTGGGTGCCGAGCCGGACGGCGTCCGCGCCGATCATGAGGAGGCGGGTGCTGAAGCGGTCGGCGAAGACTCCGCCGAAGATGACCAGGCCCGCGAAACACACCGTGGTGGCGGCCGTCGCGAGACCGACGGCACCGGCGCCGGGTCCGGGTCCGTGCCGCAGCAGGCCGGCGGCGAGGGCGACCGGCAGCATGGTGTCCCCGAGCTCGGCGATGGCGCGGGCCGCGAAGAACAGTCCGAAGTCCCGCGACCGGATGCCCCGGCCACCTTCCCCCGTACTCCCTTTGCTCCCCGTGCTGACCCGACGCCGCCCCGGCCCTTTCCTCGCGTCCGAACCCGTCGGCACGACCACCCTGGCCTCGCCCCTCCCCGCAGCCGTGGGGGGGATCATGCCACGGGACACAGACAGCGCTCCCTATCTGTTCACTCCGTGGTCGCGACCCCCAACTCGGGGTGCTCTTCGAGGAGTCGGGGCGGGGCGGCCTGCCGCCAGGAGTCGGCCAGGATGTCCTTGAGCTCGTCGGCGTCCAGCGCCTCGAGGCGCACCCGCACCCAGGCGGAACCCGCCTCGTGGGCGGCGACCCAGAACTTGCCCGGCTCCGCGAGGACCAGTTCGTCGCGCTCGACCTTCGGACAGCGCACGGCGAAGGACGTCTCGTCGTCGGGGACCGTCACGAACATCTTTCCGGCCACCCGGAAGGTGGGCATGCTCCACGCCACCTTCTCCACCGTCTCCGGCAGGGCGAGCGCGATGCGGCGCACGTCGTCGGACGTGACGCGGGAACGGGATCTGGACTTCGACATGCCATGAACCGTAGCCAACGCCACTGACAGTCACCTTGATCCGAGGCTCACAGCACCCGCTTGTCCAGCCAGGACGTCAGGTCCTCCTGGACCTCGTCGCGGTTGGTCTCGTTGAGGATCTCGTGGCGTGCGCCCGGGTAGCCCTTCCACGTCAGGTCCTCGGCGCCCGCGTACCGGAAGTCCTCCAGGAGTTCGTGGACCAGCGTCATCCCCTGGTTGCAGGGGTCCTCCTCGCCGACCGCGATGTGGACGGGCAGATCGGCGGGCACGCGCGCGAGGTTGCGCGGATCGTTGATCTTCCGCACGGCCCGCACCCAGTCCAGGGAGAGCCCCGCGGAGAACGCGAAGCCGCAGCGTTCGTCGGCCGCGTACGCGTCGACCTCGGCCTCGTCCCGCGAGAGCCACTCGAAGCCGGTGCGATGGGTGTACGCGTCGTTGAACGAGGCGAAGAGGTCGGGGACGTACGAGGACCTGGCGGCGCGGCCCCGTTCGCCGACCTCACGCTCCAGGCGGGCGATCGCCCCCTCGATGTCGGCGCCGGGCAGCGAGCGGAACGTACCCGACAGGATCACGCCCGCGAGGCTGTCGGCGTACTCCTGCGCGTAGTCCCGCGCGAGCATCGAGCCGAGGCTGTGCCCGAGGAGGAAGAACGGCGTGCCGGGGTGCAGGGTGCGCACCTGGTCACCGATGGCCTTGAGGTCGTCGACGATCGCCCGCCAGCTGTCGGCGCCGTCCGGGTCCGTCCCCTCCGACGTGACGCCGTAGCCGCCCGTGGCCTGGGCGGTGGCGCCGTGGCCCCGGTGGTCGGAGGCGACCACGCCGTAACCGTGCGCGGTCAGATGGCGGGCGAAGCGGTCGTAACGCAGGGCGTGCTCGGCGGCTCCGTGCGCGATCTGGACGTAGGCGCGGGGCCTGCCGTCGGCCGGCAGCCAGGTGTAGGTGGCGACGGGCACGCCGTCCGCCGCGTTCAGCAGTCCCGCGGTGTACGCGGCGGCGGAGGGGGTGGTGGCATCGGCTCGGTCGGCCATGGTGAGGGGCTCCCTGAGGGTGCGGCTGGCTGGCTTGTACGGGGCAGCCTCCCCCGCACGCGGGACGTCATGCGGGCGGGTCGGGGCGCCCCTGCGGAGCGATGGGCTCTCCGCCGAAACGGGACCTAGCCCGGGCCCGGCGCCGTGAAAGCGCTTTCTGCGGCGCACAGCCGACGAGGCCTCGTCGAGCCGCTCGTTCCGTCACCCTCGCCGTCGCCGCCGAAATCCCACGCGTACGTGACCGGTGAGCCGTCCGGCAGCCCGTGTCCAGCAGCGGCCGGTCGAGCACGGCACCCCGGACGAATCCGCTCCGTTCACGACGGCTCCGCGCCGGTCCGTCCGGCGCCGAGCCGCTTGTGGAAGAACGTGGTCGGGCGCGGGGTGCCGGACGGGTCCGTCGCGTAGTCGGGGATGGTTCCCGACCGGGTCCAACCCGCCCTCTCGTAGAGGGACTCGGCGGGGCTGCCGGTCTCGGTGTCGAGGACGAGGAGCGTCACGCCCGCTTGTGCTGCCGCCTCCTCGGCGACGGCCAGGAGCGCGCGGGCGAGTCCTTGCCCGCGCGCGGCGGGGTGCACCATGAGCTTGACGATCTCGGCGCGGTGGCGGCCGTTGGGCTTGTCGACGAACGCGACACCGACGGTGCCCATGACGCGTCCGGCGTCCGCCCCCTCGCCGCGGGCCACCCAGACGGCGAGCCGCCCTTCCCCGACGGCCGGGCCGAGCCCGCGCCACCAGGCGGCGGCGGTGGCACGGTCCAGGCCGGCGAGGAAGCCGAGCGAGTTGCCGCCCCGCACGGTGTCGACCAGGAGGTCGGCCAACGAGTCCGCCGATGCGTGGAGTTGAGCTCCATCGAGGCGGGCGACGCGGGTGCGGGTGGCGGCGGCGCTCACGGTTTCACCACCACGAGCGCGTACCGCACGGCCTCCTCACCGCGGCAGCGGAACCGCGACGCGCCCCACAGCCGGAAGCGCAGGCAGTCCCCGACGCCCAGCGTGTGCGCCTCCCCCTGCACGGTGACTTCCAGGGATCCTTCGAGCACCCAGATGTGCTGCTCCAGACCGAGGACGGGCGGCCGGTCGTACGCGATGTCGGCGCCGGGCTGCAGCCGGACCTCGACCAGTTCGCCGCGCATCCCGGTGCGCGGCGGGGAGACCGCCCAACGCATGAACCCCGCGTCGTCGTCGGCCCAGACGGCCTGGTCGACCGCGGGCACCAGTTGCGCGGGCTCCGCCTCCACCTCGCTCAGGAGTTGCGACATGGTCCGTTCGTAGACGGCGCAGAGCCGGTTCAGGAGCGCCGCCGTGGGACTGATCTCCGCACGTTCGGCCCGGGACAGGGTGGAGCGGCTGATGCCGCTGAGTTCGGCCAACTCGCCCAGGGACCAGCCGCGTTCGGCGCGGAGCTCGGACAGGCGGGCGGCGAGGCGGGCGTCAACTCCTTCGTGTTCCATATCTGGCACGGTATCCCTGATGTGGGATGACGGTAAAGGGGTGCCGGTCTGCGCGCGTCACACGGACTACCGGGAGCCCGCCACAGGGTGGGGCTTGTAGAAGGACTCCTCCAGGTAGGCGGCCTCGTGCGGCCGGTAGGGCTCCTCCAGGTAGGCGGCCTCGTCCTCGTCGAGTTCGACGTCCACCGCGGCGAGCGCGTCGGCCAGCTGGGCCGACTTGGTCACTCCGACGACGGGCGAGGTCACCGCCGGGTTGCGCATGACCCAGGCCAGGGCGACCTGGGCCGGGGACAGGCCCCGCCTGCCCGCGACCTCGTGGACGCGCTCGGCCACTGCCTGGTCCTCGTCGCGGTAGAGGATCTCGCCGCCCGGGTCGGTACCGGCACGCGCCGTGACGGCGCCCCGGGCCCGCGTCAGCCTGCCCCGCGCCAGCGGGCTCCACGGGATCACGCCGACACCCTGGTCGACGCAGAGCGGGAGCATCTCCCGCTCCACTTCCCGGTGGATGAGGTTGTAGTGGTCCTGCATCGACACGAACCGGGTCCAGCCGTTCAGGTCGGCCAGGTACAGGGCCTTGGTGAACTGCCAGGCGTGCATGGAAGAGGCTCCGATGTAGCGGACCTTCCCCGACTTGACCGCGTCGTGCAGCGCCTCGAGCGTCTCCTCGATCGGGGTGTCGTAGTCCCAGCGGTGGATCTGGTACACGTCGATGTAGTCGGTCCCCAGTCGCTTCAGGGAGGCGTCGAGCTCGGCGAAGATCGCCTTGCGGGACAGCCCGGCGCCGTTCGGGCCGGGGCGCATCCGCATCCAGACCTTGGTGGAGAGAACGACCTCCTCGCGCCGGGTGAAGTCCTTGACCGCCTGACCGACGATCTCCTCACTGCTCCCGGCGCTGTACCCATTGGCCGTGTCGAGGAAGTTGACTCCACCCTCGAGGGCCTGCTTGATGATGTCCCGGCTGGCGTCCGCGCCCAGCGACCAGGGCTCGCCGCCCCGGTCCGGCTCGCCGAAGCTCATGCAGCCGAGAGTGATGGCGGAGACTTCCAGTCCGGTCGTTCCGAGTTTGATGTATCTCATGCTTGCGAACCTAGGAGCTGGAGTGCGCTCTCACGCAAGCCCGACAGCTCAGGACGTTGCCGCAGCCCTCTGGGCAGCCCTGTTCCCTGATCTCCTGTCACAACCCCCGGGCGGGGCCGACGGAGGCCCGGCGTCAGCCCGACGCCGGGAGCGCCTGGGGGTCGACTTCGCAGTGGTCGACCGATTCGGTCAGGCCCCCGCCCGTGATCTCCACGCGGACCGTCGCCTTGCCCTTGGCGGGGACCTTGACCTTCTCGCTGCGCTCGATGATGGTGATGCCGTCCGCGTCCACGAAGGTGACCGACGCCCAGAAGCGGGCGGTGCGGTCGTTGCCGTTCGTGACCTTGACGGTCGCGTACGGGGCCGACTTGGTCGCGCAGCGCACCAGCTCGGCCTTGCCGTCCTTCAGCGCGTCGCCGCTGCCGTCCGAGGAGCTGGAGGCGGTGGACCCGCCCGTCGGGCGCCGGTTGTAGCCGCTGCCGCCGCTCGCGCCGGTCCTCCCGCTACTGCTGCCGTACACGTCGTCATCGTCGTCGTAGCCCGAGCCGCCCGAGGTCGACGATCCCGACGACCCGTAGCCGGACGAACCCGAGCTGCTCGACGAAGAACTGTCGTGGTCCTGGCTCGAACTGCTGCAACCGCCTCCACCGCCGCCGCCGTGGCGGCTGCCGCCACCGTGGCCCCGACCCGTCGTGAATCCGGTCAGCGCGAGCGCCGACAGCGCCAGGACGGCTGTGACCTTCAGTGTGCTCCCCCGATCTTTCATTCGGTCATCGTACCGAAAGGCAGCGCCGATGACCGGCCCGGGGCCAGCGCGGCCGATGCCCCAACTTCCCTGCTCAGCAGGTGCTTTCACCGCTCTCCGTACGCGTCAGGATCGCGCTCGCGACGACGCCGAAGAGGCGGTCGGCGCGTGGCGCGAGCGAGGGCTGATCGCCGAGCCAGGCGAGCATGGCGATCAGCGCGAACAGGTCGGCGCCGTCGATGTCGCTCCGCGCCTTGCCCGCGGCCTGGGCGCGGACGAGGAGCCGTGCACCGGCGGCACGCAGAGCGACGCACGAGGCGTGGAGCGCGGATTCGGTGTCCTCGATGGCGGCCGCCATGAGCGCGGTCACGCCCCGGTACTCGGTCGTCCAGGCGACGCCGTCACGCACCCACGAAACGAGGGCGTCCTCGGGCGTACTCGACGCCTCGAGGTCGGCCGCCTTCGCCGTCAGGTCGTCGAAACTCGTGCGGAGCAGAGCGTCGAGCAGCGCCTCGCGCGTCGGGAAGTGCCGCAGCAGCGTCGCGAGTCCGACCCCGGCGCGGCGTGCGATGTCGCGCAGGGACACGTCGTCGACGCCCTGCTCGGCGATGGCGGCACCCGCTACTGCGAGCAGGTGGTCGCGGTTCTTCTTGGCGTCGGCCCGCACCTGTCCTCCTTTGTCCGTCCGGCTCGGTGTCCGTCCAGCCCAGATATCCGTCCAGCCCGGGTGACCGTATCCGTCCAGCCCGGGTGCCCGTCCTCCCGGATCGATTGACTAAACGGATCAGTGGTCCATATATTCGGATCAGTGGTCCACTTATGTGGATCGCTGATCCGAATCAGCGTATCCCGCGGCGCGAACAGGAGAAGACGATGGCTGCACGCACGATGAGGGCGATCCGGCTGCACGAGTTCGGCGGCCCCGAAGTCCTGCGTTACGAGGAGGCACCCGTGCCCGAACCGGGGCCGGGCGAGGTTCTCGTCCGTGTGCGCGCGGCCGGGGTCAACCCTCCCGACTGGTACGCACGTGAGGGAATGCCCGACGTGCCCGCCGAGCTCAAGCCCCCGATCCACCTTCCCCTTGTTCCGGGAACCGATATATCGGGCGTCGTGGAAGCCCTGGGCCCCGGAGTCGGCACCGGCACCGGTCCCAGCCCCGGCACCGGCCTCGACACCGACCGCTTCTCGATCGGGGACGAGGTGATGGGCCTCCTGCGCTTCCCCACCACTCTCCAGGGCAGCGCCTACGCCGAGTACGTCACCGCTCCGGCGACCGACCTGGCCCACAAGCCGCGCACCGTCGACCACACGCACGCCGCCGCTCTGCCCATGTCCGGGCTGACGGCGTGGCAGTACCTGATCGAGCTCGGGCACGACCACCCCTCACCGTTCCAGGAGGCCCAGCACCGCCCGATGCCCCTCGGCAGCGGGACCACGGTGCTCGTCAACGGTGCCGCCGGCGGCGTCGGCCACCTCGCTCTGCAGCTGGCCAAGTGGAAGGGGGCCCGCGTCATCGCCGTGGCCTCCGGCACTCACGAGGCGTTCCTGCGTGAACTCGGCGCCGACGAGTTCATCGACTACACGAAGGGGCGGCCCGAGGACGTCGTGCGCAGCGTCGACCTCGTCCTGGACACCGTCGGCGGCCCCGACAGCAGGCGCTTCCTGCGCACCATCAAGCGCGGCGGGGCCCTCTACCCGGTGTACTTCGGCGCGTTCGACGAGGAGGAGAACGCGAGGCTGGGCATCACCGTCACGCTCACCCAGGTCAGGTCGAACGGCGCGCAACTCGCCGAACTGGGCCGCTTGCTGGACGCGGGCACGCTGCGTGTCGCGCTCGACAGCACGTTCCCCCTCGCGGACGCCAGGGCCGCCCACGAACGCGCCGCCCGGGGACACATCCAGGGCAAGATCGCGCTCACGGTCGCCCAGGACCTGTCCGGCTGACCACGGCGCGAACCGCCGTCAGCCCGCCGCCTCCCCCAGCGCGTCCAGCACCGGACGGATCAGCGGATGGCCCTCCGCGCCGCACCGCACCGCCGCGAACACCCTGCGCGTGGGGGCCGCGCCCTCCACGGGGCGCACCACGGCTCCCGACACGTCCATGCCGCGCAGCGCCGAGCGCGGCACCAGGGCGACTCCGGCACCGGCCGAGGCGAGGGCGACCACCGCGCGGAAGTCGTCTGACCAGTGCTCCAACAGGGGCTGGAATCCCGCCTGTTCGCAGGCGAGGACGACCACGTCGTGGCAGGGGTTGCCCGCGAAGGGGCCGATCCACGCGTCCTTGGCGAGTTCGGCGAGGGCCACCCGTTCCGCGTCGACGAGGCGGTGGCCGCGCGGGAGCACCGCGTCGAAGGGCTCCGCGTAGAGCGGCACGCGGGTGAGTCGCGGATCGTCCGCGCCGGGGGCTCCCCGGTACTCGACGGCGACGGCCACGTCCACCTGCCGGTCGAGGACCATCGGCAGGCTCGCGTCGCCCTCCGCGTCCTGCACGCGGACTCGGATCCCGGGCGCCGACCCGGCGAGGCGGGCGAGGGCGGGGGCGACCACGAGGCCGATGCCAGTGGCGAAGGCGGCGACGGTCACCGTGCCCGCTTCGCCGGAGCTGTACGCGGTGAGCTCGGCCTCGGCGCGCTCCAGCTGGGCCAGGACGGCGTTGGTGTGCGTGAGCAGGATCTCGCCGGCCGCCGTCAGGCGCACCCCGCGCGCCGAGCGCTCGACGAGACGGTGGCCCGTCTCCTGCTCCAGGGCGGTGAGCTGCTGGGACACGGCGGACGGGGTGAGGTAGAGCGCGGCGGCAGCGGCCGTGACCGTGCGGTGGTCGGCCACCGCACGGAGGATGTGCAGCCGCCGCGCTTCGATCATGTTGTCGATTCTCCCAAACCGGCGGCCCCACGCGCACCACCGGCCCCGCCCGGTGACCCGGGCGGGCCGCAGGCGTCAGGCCTGGCCCGCCTCCGCCAGCTCCGCACGGGCCGCGACGAACGCGTCGACCGCGCGGTTCACGTCCTCCGTGGAGTGCGCGGCCGACAGCTGGACGCGGATGCGCGCCTTGCCCTGCGGCACCACCGGGTAGGAGAAGCCGATCACGTACACGCCGCGCTCCAGGAGCAGCTCGGCCATCCGGCCCGCCACGGCCGCGTCGCCGATCATGACCGGCGCGATGGCGTGGTCGCCGGGCAGGACGTCGAAGCCCTCCTCGGTCATCCGCGAGCGGAAGAGAGCCGTGTTCGCGGCGAGGTGTTCCCGCAGGTCACCGGCCGACTCCAGCAGGTCGAGGACCTTCAGCGAGGCCGCCGCGATCACCGGGGCGAGGGTGTTCGAGAAGAGGTACGGGCGCGAGCGCTGGCGCAGCAGGGCGACGATCTCGGCGCGGGCCGCGACGTAGCCGCCGGAGGCGCCGCCGAGGGCCTTGCCGAGGGTGCCCGTGATGATGTCGACGCGGTCCATGACGCCGTGCAGCTCGGGGGTGCCGCGGCCGCCGGGGCCCACGAAGCCGACGGCGTGCGAGTCGTCGACCATGACCATCGCGTCGTAGCGCTCGGCGAGGTCGCAGATCTCCGCGAGCGGGGCGACGTAGCCGTCCATGGAGAAGACGCCGTCGGTGACGATCAGCTTGCGCCGGGCGCCGCCCTCGGTGGCCTCCTTGAGCTGCTGCTCCAGGTCGGCCATGTCGCGGTTGGCGTAGCGGAAGCGGCGGGCCTTGGAGAGGCGGATGCCGTCGATGATCGAGGCGTGGTTGAGGGCGTCGGAGATCACCGCGTCCTCGGCGCCGAGCAGCGTCTCGAAGACGCCTCCGTTGGCGTCGAAGCACGAGGAGTAGAGGATCGTGTCCTCCTGGCCGAGGAAGGCGGACAGCCGCGCCTCCAGCTCCTTGTGCACCTCCTGCGTGCCGCAGATGAAGCGGACCGAGGCCATGCCGTAGCCCCAGCGGTCCAGGGCCTCGTGCGCGGCGGCGACGACGTCCGGGTGGTCGGCGAGGCCGAGGTAGTTGTTCGCGCAGAAGTTCAGGACCTCGCCGGGGCGGCCGCCCGCGGTGACGGCGACGGTCGCGGACTGCGGGGTGCCGATGACGCGCTCGGGCTTGTGCAGACCGGCGGCGCGGATCTCGTCGAGGGTGGCCTGGAGGTCTTCGCGTACGGAGTCGAACATGCGGGAATCCTTAGGGGTTTGCCGTGGGGGCGTGCGCCGGGGAGGGTCAGGAGGTCCAGTCGAGGATGACCTTGCCGCCGCGGCCGCTCGCCGCGTCGTCGAAGGCGGCCTCGAAGTCGCGGTGGCCGTACCGGCCGGTGATGACGGGCGCCAGGTCGAGGCCGCCTTCGAGCAGCACCGACATCGCGTACCAGGTCTCGAACATCTCGCGGCCGTAGATGCCCTTGATGGTGATCATCGAGGTGACGATCCGCGCCCAGTCGACGGCGAAGTCCTCGGCGGGCAGGCCGAGCATGGCGATCTTGCCGCCGTGGGTCATGTTGGCCACCATGTCGCGCATCGCGCGCGGGTTGCCGGACATCTCCAGGCCGACGTCGAAGCCCTCGCGCAGGCCGAGCTCGCGCTGGCCGTCGGCGATCGCGGAGTCCGCGACGTTCAGGGCGAGGCTCACGCCGACCTTGCGGGCCAGTTCGAGGCGCTCCTCGCTGACGTCGGTGATCACGACGTTGCGCGCGCCGGCGTGCCGGGCGACGGCCGCCGCCATGAGGCCGATGGGCCCGGCGCCCGTGATCAGCACGTCCTCGCCGACGAGCGGGAAGGACAGGGCCGTGTGCACGGCGTTGCCGAACGGGTCGAAGATCGCGGCGACGTCGAGGTCGACCGGGACGCGGTGGACCCAGACGTTGCCCGCGGGCAGCGCCACGTACTCCGCGAAGGCCCCGTCACGTCCGACGCCGAGGCCGACCGTGGCACGGCAGAGGTGGCGCCGTCCGGCCAGGCAGTTGCGGCACTTGCCGCAGACCAGGTGGCCCTCACCGCTCACCAGGTCACCCACCGTGATGTCGGCGACGTCACGGCCCACCTCGACGACCTCGCCGACGAACTCGTGGCCGACCACCAGCGGCGCGCTGATCGACTGCTGCGCCCAGCCGTCCCAGGCCCGGATGTGCAGATCGGTACCGCAGATCCCGGTGCGGAGCACCTTGATCAGGACGTCACCGTGGCCCGTCCTCGGCTCCGGCACGTCCTTCAGGCTGAGACCCGGCTCCGCCTTCTCCTTGACCAGCGCCTTCACCGCTACGGCTCCCGTCGTACGTCGTTCGTTTCTTCCCCCGACGGGACAGGAATCTTCCCTACGGCGGCGCCCCGGTCCATCGAGGATTTCTTAAGCGCCGCCGCAGCTTTCCTTCAGGCCTCGTGGTTCAGCGGGTCTGACCGCGTTCGAAGTAGTCGATCAGCTCCGGATCGAGCGCCGGTACCTCCCTCGGTGTCCCGCCGTCCCGCAGCGACTGCGTCGCCCGGACTCCGGCCGCCACCGCCATGCGCGCCGCGACCGGCGAGGTGTCGGTGCGCCCTCCCTCGCGTGCGAAGCGTACGAACTCGTCCATGAGCAGCGGGTCGGCGCCGCCGTGCCCCGCGTCGTCCTCGGCGTCCGGCACCAGGTACTCGGCGTCGGCCTCGCCCCGGTAGCCCGAGCGGCGCGCGTTCCACACCTTCACCGCGGCTCCGGGCCCGTCGCCGAAGTTCTCGAGGCGGCCCGCGTCGCCGATGACGGTGTAGTTGCGCCAGTAGTCGGGGGTGAAGTGGCACTGCTGGTAGGCGGCGAGGACGCCGTTGTCGAGGCGCATGTTGACCAGGGACACGTCCTCGACGTCGATGACGGCGTTGAGGCCGCGCTGGGTGTGCGGCGGCCAGTGGCCGTCCTCGGTGTACCAGTCGTCGGTCTTCGGCTCGCCCGGCGCGCGGCGGTGCGGATTGCCGCCGTAGACCATGAGGTCGCCGAGGGCCTGCACTTGGCGCGTGTAGCCGTGGCCGAGCCAGTGCAGGACGTCGATGTCGTGGGCGGCCTTCTGCAGCAACAGGCCGGTGGTGTACTGCCGTTCGGCGTGCCAGTCCTTGAAGTACCAATCGCCTCCGTAGCCGACGAAGTGGCGCACCCAGACCGTCTTGACCTCGCCGATCCCGCCGCGCTCGATGATGTCGCGCATCAGCCGGACCACGGGCATGTGGCGCATGTTGTGCCCGACGTACAGCCGGGTGCCCGTCTCGTACGCGGTCCGCAGGATCTCGTCGCACGCCTCGATGCCGATGTCCAGGGGCTTCTCGACGAAGACGGGCTTGCCCGCGCGCAGTGCCTCGCAGGCGAGCTCCGCGTGGGTGTGGTCGGGGGTGAGGACGACGATCGCGTCGACGTCCGGGTCCTCGACCACCTTGCGGTGGTCGCCGGATATCAGCGCGCCGGGGAAGGCCATGGCCGCCTCGGCCCGGGCCGCGGCGTCGTGTTCGGCCAGCGCGGTGACGCGGGAGCCCGCGTCCGGCCGGTGGGCGGTACGGGCCAGCGAGCCCCGCAGTCCGAAGCCGAGGACGCCGAGACGGAGGTCGGTCATGGAACTTCCTTCGCTTGTGCCGGTGGTGCGGTGAGCTTGATCCTTATCTATCCGGCCGCCCGGCCGGTGTCGAGACGTGTGCACTATGAATGCACGTGTACGGAATCCACGTGTCCGCGGGTGGGCCGGGGCTGCACTGCGGCGGCGTCGCTTGCCCTACCGCGCGCTGCCCCAGTCCGGATGGCCGGGCATGGGCGGGTTGTCGAGGTCGAAGAGCCAGCGGCGCAGGAAGGTGCCGACGGATGCGTCGTTCTCGCCCGGATCCTCATCGTGGCGAGGCTCTCTTGCGCCCGGTAGCAACCGCTTACATGCTGGCTCGGAATCGGCGCATCCGTGAGCCCCGACGCCCGCCCCTCCCCTCCCCCGCCCGAGGAGTCACACCCACCATGCCCGCACCGCACCTGCACCTGCCGCCGACCGACCGCGTCCGCTCCCCGCTCACCGGATGGACCCGGGGGCACTGGGAAGCGCTCGCCGACCGGCAGTTGGAGGCGCTCGTCCCGTATGCGACACCGGGGTTCGCGCAGTACCGGCTGCCGGGCCGCACCAGTTGGTCGGGGGTCGTGTCGGACGGCCTCGAGGGATACGCGCGGTCGTTCCTGCTCGCCGCCTTCCGGATCGCGGGGGCGGGCGGCGACGTCAGCCCCCGCCTCATCGAGCGCTACGCGCGGGGCCTGACGACGGGCACCGACCGGGAGAGCGGTGAGGCATGGCCCCAACTCACCGACTGCTCACAGCAGATGGTCGAAGCCGCGTCGATCGCCATCGGACTGCACGAGACGCGCCGCTGGATCTGGGACAGGCTCGACACCCGGGTCCAGGAGCGGGTGGTCGACTGGTTCTCGGGCTTCGTCGGCGGAAGGACCTGGGACAACAACTGGCGCCTCTTCCAGGTGGTGTCCGAGCAGTTCCTCGCCTCGGTCGGCGCACCGTACAGCCAGTCGGACATCGACGGCGGACTGGACCGCATCGAGGACTGGTACCGAGGCGACGGCTGGTACACCGACGGCGACGGGCGGAACTTCGACTACTACAACGGCTGGGCGATGCACCTGTACCCGCTGCTGTGGGCGCGGATCGCGGGCGACGAGGACGGCGGCCGCGCCAAGGTCTACCGCGAGCGGCTCGCCCAATTCCTCACCACCTACCCGCACTTCTTCGGCGGCGACGGCACCCCCGTCCACCAGGGCCGTTCCCTGACCTACCGCTTCGCGGCCGCCGCGCCCGTCTGGATGGGCGCCCTCGCCGACTGCACCCCGCTCGCGCCCGGCCTGACCCGGCGCCTCGCCTCCGGCGCCGCACGGCACTTCGTGGAGCGCGGCATCCCCGACGAGCGCGGGCTCCTGCCGCTCGGCTGGTACGGGACGTTCCTGCCCGCGACCCAGGCCTACTCGGGCCCGGCCTCCCCGTACTGGGCGAGCAAGGGCTTCCTGGGCCTGCTGCTGCCCGCCGGCCACCCGGCCTGGACGGAGCGCGAACTGCCGCTCCCCGTCGAGGAGTCCGACCAGTACACGGCGCTCCCGCAGCCCGGCTGGCTGCTGCACGGCACCCGGCACGACGGCATCGTCCGCCTGGTCAACCACGGCAGCGACCACAACCCCCTCGAAGGCCCCGCCCAGGACGACCCGCACTACGCCAAGTTCGGCTACTCGACGGCGACCGCCCCGGAGACCGCACCCCGCGCCTGGGAGCGCACCGTCGACAACCACCTGGCACTCCTCTCCCCCGACGGCACGGCCTCGCGCCGCCGCCGCGTCCACCCGCTGAGCTGCTCGGGCCGGGTGGCAGCGTCCCGCCACGATGCCCAATACCCGGGCGGCGACGAGGAGTTCGCCATCGAGTCGACGAGCGCGCTGCACGGGCCGTGGGAGATCCGCGTGCACCGGGTGCGGGCGCCCGAGGGCGCGCGAGTCCGCGAGGGCGGCCACGCGGTGGCCGACGAGGCGCAGCCGCACGCCGAGCAGGGCTCCTGCTGGGCCCTCGCCCGCACGACCACCGGTCTGACCAGCGCGGTCGTCGGCCTGTACGGCTGGGACGAGGAGGCGGGCCTCGCCCGCGAGGTGGCGGCGAACGCGTACGGGCCGCACTCCGCGACGCCGTTCCTGACCTCGGCGGCCCACCCCGGCGGCGACAGCGTCCACGTCACCCTGGTCGCCCTGTCACGCGACACGGTCCATCCGCGGGCGCTGCAGGAGTCCGTCACATGCGCGGTGGACGCCGACCGCGTCCGTGTCCGCTTCCCCGACGGGACCGAGCTCGACCTCTGAGGACATGGAAGGGGCGCCTCGCTCAACAGCAACCCCGCCGGCCACCCGCCTCAGATCCCGCCCGCCTCCCGCCGGTGGATCTGCTCGACCAGCTCCGCCGCCATGCGCTTGATCGTGTCGAGCCCCGCGGTGCCCCAGCGGCGCGGTTCGACGTCGACGACGCAGACCGTGCCGAGGACGATCCCCGTGCGGTCGATCAGGGGCGCGCCCAGGTACGAGCGGATGCCGCTCTCGTCCACCACGGGGTTGCCCGCGAACCGGGGGTAGTCGCGGACGTCCTCCAGGACGAGGGCCTTGCGGCGCACCACGACGTGCGGGCAGTAACCGTGGTCGCGGGCCATGTAGCGGCGGGCCTCGCCGTCCGCGGCGGATCCGGGGGCCGCTTCGGCGGCGACGAGGGTGCCGTGCGGCGCGTGCAGTCCGGCGAAGAACTGGCGTTCCTCGTCGATGAAGTTGACCATGGAGCAGGGCGCACCGGTCAGCTCGGCGAGCCGTTCGGCGAAGACGTCGAAGGCCGGTTCCGCGTACTGCCCGATGCCGAGTCCGCGCAGCCGCCGCACCCGGGCGGGAGCTTCCTTGTCGACGGGGGTGAGGAGCAGGTGCCCGGTCGGGTCGTACATCACGTGTGGGCTCCGTAGCTCGGCGCCGGGGCATGGTTGAGGAGGTGTTTGACGAGGATGAGGAGTGTCTGGATGCCGGAGCTCGAAATGCGCGCGTCGCAGCGCACGACGGGCACTTGAGGGTCGAGGTCGATGGCGGAGCGCACCTCCTCGGGTTCGTAGCGGTGGGCTCCGTCGAATTCGTTGATCGCCACGATGAAGCCCATGCCGCGCTGTTCGAAGAAGTCCACGGCCGCGAAGCAGTCCTCCAGACGGCGGGTGTCGGCGAGCACCACCGCGCCGAGGGCCCCTTCGGAGAGCTCGTCCCACATGAACCAGAACCGCTCCTGCCCCGGTGTGCCGAAGAGGTACAGCACGTGCTCCGGGTCGAGCGTGATCCGTCCGAAGTCCATGGCGACGGTGGTGGTGGTCTTGTTCTCCACGCCCGACAGGTCGTCGGTGCCTTCGCTGACGGTGGTCAGCAGTTCCTCGGTGCTCAGCGGCGCGATCTCGCTGACCGCGCCCACGAAGGTCGTCTTGCCGACCCCGAAGCCGCCGGCGACCAGGATCTTGAGTGCGGTGGGGAAGGGGTCAGAGCTGTCGTCGTAGTCCATCGAGCACTGCCTCCAACAAAGACCGGTCAGTGGGGTTGTGGTAGAAGTCCGGGGCCTTCTGGGTGAGGGCCCCGCAGTCGAGGAGATCCGAGAGGATCACTTTGGCCACGACCGCGGGCAGCTTCAGCTGGGCCGCGATCTCGGCCACCGAGGTGGGCGCTTCGCACAGGCCGAGGGCCGTGGAGTGCTCGGGCCCGAGGTAGCCGAGGGGGGTGGATCCTGTCGCCATCACCAGCGAGAGCAGGTCGAGTTGGCTGCTCGGTCTGGTCCGTCCGTTGCTGACCGTGTAGGGGCGGACGAGCCGCCCGGCGGCGTCGTCGAGCCAGGGCCCGTCGTGCGGGGCCGCCACGGTCAGCGCCTCATCGACGCGGGTTCGCCCGCGGGCTGCCGCGGGGCGGTGATCAGATACGGGCGCACGCTCTTGACCAGCATCGCCATCTCGTAGCCGAGGACGGCCGCGTCGGCGTCGCGTCCGGCGAGCACGGCCAGACAGGTGCCCGAACCGGCGGTCGAGACGAACAGGAGCGTGGAGTCCAGTTCCACGACGACCTGCCGGACGTCCCCGCCGTCGCCGAACCGGATGCCCGCGCTGCGCCCGAGCGAGTAGAGCCCCGAGGCGAGGGCCGCCATGTGGTCGGCGCTGTCCGGATCGAGGCCGTGTACCGACTTCACGAGTCCGTCGGAGGAGAGCAAGACCGCGCTGTGGGTGTGCGGCACGCGCTGCACGAGGCCGCTCATCAGCCAGTCGAGATCGGATACATGGCCGGTCGGCGCATCGCTCGCCATGGTGGATCGACTCCTTGAGGTACGAACGTACGTAGGTCTGCCTTGGCAGAGGTGGTGGGGGGTGCCGGGCCTGCCGGTGCTGGTCAGCCGCCTTGTCCTCGTCCGTCGTGGGGGGCACCGACCTCGTGCTCCAGCGGGGTGGGGTCGCGGGCGTCCTGCGCCTCGGCGAGGCCGATCCCGCGCTGGAACGCCGCCATCAGGCCCGGGTCGTGGCCCACGTGGCCGATGTCGGGCCGCGGCGCCGGGGTGTCGCGGAGCTGGGGCGCGAGGTGTTCCTGGGCGCGCCGCTTGGGGAGCTGCGGTCTGCCGACGCGGCCGCGCACGGCGTCGCCGAGCGGTGTCGGCGGCGCCCCGGCGTGCTCGGCGGCGGCCTGCCGGTCCTTGGGCCGGATACCGGGGGCGGCGTCGGCCGGCGTGGGGCGGTCCTGACGGGAGCCGCGCACGGGCAGGGGGGCGGGCGCGGTGCCGTTCGCGGTGCGCGGGCGGTACGGCGCGGGTGTGGGTGCCGTGGCGTCGGGGCGGGGCTGCGGGTCGGGGAGCGGGCCGGGAGCGGGGGGCTCCGTCGGGAGGGCGGCGGTCGGCCACACCGGGGTGGCGTCGAGCGCGTCGTCCCGTACGGCTCCGGGACCGCCCGTGTCCGGCGCGGCACCCCGCGCGGCCTCCTCGGCCTCGGGACGGCGCCGGGTGCCGGGCTCCGCCTGCTGTTCGGCGCCCAACAGCTCCTGCGGCAGGATCAGTACGGCCTGCACGCCGCCGTAGATGTTGGTCTGCAGCCGCACCGCCACACCGTGCCTGCGGGCGAGCGCGGCGACCACGTAGAGACCGATGCGGCCGTCCTGCAGCAGGTGCGCGACGTTGACCTGGTCGGGGTCGGTGAGCAGCCGGTTCATCTTGGTCTGCTCGGTGACGGGCATGCCGAGGCCGCGGTCCTCGACCTCGACGGCGATCCCGGCGGTCACCGCGTTGGCGCGCAGCAGGACCTGGGTGTGCGGCGCGGAGAACACCGTGGCGTTCTCGACGAGTTCGGCGAGCAGGTGGATGACGTCGGCGACGGCGTGCCCGCGCAGGGTGCCGTCGATCGGGGGCACCAGTTTGACGCGGGAGTACTGCTCGACCTCGGCGATGGCCGAGCGCATCACCTCGGTCATGGAGACGGGGTTGCTCCACTGGCGCCGGGAGACCGCGCCGCCGAGCACGGCCAGGTTCTCGGCGTGCCTGCGGATGCGGGTCGCGAGGTGGTCGACGTGGAAGAGGCCCTTGAGCAGTTCGGGGTCCTCGACCTCGTTCTCCAACTCGTCGAGCAGGGAGATCTCCCGGTGTACGAGCGACTGCAGCCGTCGGGCGAGATTGACGAAGACCTCGACCTTCTGTTCGCTGCCCGCGTGGCTGGAGAGCTGGGAGGCCTGCACGACGGCGCCGACGGCGGCGTCCTGGGCGCGGGTCAGCTCGTCGGCGAGCTGGTCGAACTCGTCGCCGCCCGCTCTGGCCCGGGTGGGTGCGCCCGGCGCGGGCGGCTGGTCGCCGCGGCGCAACTGTTCGACGACGGTGCGCAGTTCGGCCTGGCCGCGCGCGGTGCTGCGGCGCAGCGCGCCGACCCGGTCGTGCAGGGTCTTCGCGGCGCGTTCGGCGGCGACGGCCGCGGTGACGATGCCCGCGAGGCCGACCAGGGCGGCCGCGGTGAGGACGGCGAGCAGGACCGGGCCCGGCCGGGCGCCGGTCGAGCGCAGCGTGAACAGCACGGCCGCGCAGGCGCTCAGGCCCACGGCGACGGCGGGCAGCACCGCCATGCGCAGGAGCTGCGGCCGTATGTGGGTCTCGGGCAGTGCGGCGCTGCGGCTGCCTGGCCTGCCGTGGCGGCCGCCCTCACGGCGGTCCGTGCGGGCGGCCGGTGCGCGGAGATGAGACATCTGCGTCCTCGGTACGTGGCGACGAGGGTCCAGCGGTCGGCCCGACTCCCCTTTGCGGCGTGCTTGCGGCATCGCCGTGCCGGCCGGCAGGTCGCGACGTCAGCCCTGCGTCGTGATCCCTGCGTCGCCCGACGGCCACACACGGTAGTCGGCAACGCATCACGTGCGGTGGGCAGTTGACAAAGTCAGCGGTGCAGCGTCCCGCTCTGGTATGACGCCTCGTACGCAGGTCCGATTCATGTCTCGTACGGGGAGGCCGCTCTCGTACGAGGGGTGCCTCGTGGCCGTCAGGCTGCTGTAATGACCATATGCACCTGAACCCTTACGGGGAGGGCGCCGTGAACCTGGCCGCCGACCTCGCCAACCGCCGCCCGGCCAACGTCCAGGAGCTCGCGGACCGCTGCGCCGCCGCGGGTCTCACCCTGGAACAGCCGGTCACGCCCGAGGACTTGGCGCACACCCGGGCCACTCTGGACGCCTGGGAGGAGGTGGTCGACGCCACCGCGGAACACGAGCGCGCCGAGCTGGTCAACGCCATGCTGGCGTCGGCCGCCGCCCACCCGCGGCTGACCGACCACGCGGGCAGCGGCTGGCACCTGCACTACCGCGACGCCCGGCAGCCGCTCGGCGCCCTGCTCTTCTCGCTGATCTCCGTCGGTACGGCGCTGCACCTGGCGGGCCGCGGCATGCACCGGCTGCGGCGCTGCGCCGTCACCGAGTGCGTCACGATCTTCGCGGACACCTCCCGAACGGGGCGGCAGCGCTACTGCTCCCAGCGCTGCGCCAACCGCGACGCGGTCCGCCGGCACCGCGCACGCGCCGCCTGAGCGACGCGTGCGGCCCCGGCCCCGTTGGCACCGCTACCCGACGGGCGTCGTCTCGTGCTCCCCGTCGCCCGACGTGGGTCCCGCGACCGAGCGGACGACCAGGGTCGACGCCCCGAGCCAGCCGCCGTGCGGCTCCACCGCCACCCCGCGCCACCACAGGGAACCCGGCACGGAGTCCGCCCCGGGCTCGAAGGGCTCACCGGGACAGGGCAGCGCGACCGTGGCGCCCGCCCTGCGCGCGGCCGCGACCGTGCCCTCGCCGGGCTCGGACCAGGCGTGCGGGGCGAGGTTGAACGTCCCCCAGTGGATCGGCAGGAGCACACCCCGCGGCCGGCCGCCCTGCAGGTCCAGGTGGGCCTGCATGCCCTCGTCCGGCGTCATGTGGATGTCCGGCCACCACTCCGAGTACGCGCCGATCTGGATCATCGTGACGTCGAACGGGCCGTGCTCCGCGCCGATGTCGCCGAAACCGGGGAAGTAGCCGGTGTCGCCGCTGTGGTAGACGCGGTGCTCCGGTCCTGCCACCGCCCAGGACGCCCACAGCGTGTGCTGCTGGTTGCGCAGGCCCCGGCCGCAGAAGTGCCGCGCGGGGGTGGCGGTCAGGGTCAGCCCGCCCACCTTCGCCGTCTCGTTCCAGTCCAGCTCGCGCAGCCGGTCCGCCGGTACGCCCCACCGCTCCAGATGGGCGCCGACGCCGAGCGGGACCGCGAACACCGTGTCGGTGCCGGCCAGCGCCTTGATGGTGGGCATGTCCAGGTGGTCGTAGTGGTCGTGCGAGATCACCACGGCGTCGACCGGGCCGAGGGCCGCGAGGGGCACCGGCACCGGGTGCAGCCGCTTGGGCCCGGCGAAGGAGAACGGCGAACACCGCTCGCCCCACACCGGGTCGAAGAGCACCCGGTGCCCGTCGATCTCCACCAGGACGCTGGAGTGACCCATCCAGGTGACGCGAAGCCCGTCGGCCGACGGCCTCGCGAGGTCGGCGAGGGTCGTGGGGTGCACCGGGATCGTGCCCGCCGGGCCGCGGCGCAGCCGCTCCTCCTTGCGGAAGTAGATCTTGGCGAACTCCAGGCTTGACCCGGTCGGCCGGGTCCGGGCGCCCACGGGGTTCTGGAAGGAGCCCTCGGCAACGGAGTAGTTCGGGGATCTGCGGATCCGGGCCAGCCGGGCACCTGCGGGATCCGCGCCGAAGGGTGCGGTGCGCAGCGAGCGGAGCCCGGGGATCAGGGACCGGGACACGGGACCTCCTGAGGGGGGTGGATAGGCCTCTTCATTATGTCCACCGGCCCGCGGCGAGTCCTGCGCGGGCGGCCGAGACCCCTGCCACGTCCGCGAAGCTCCTCTTCCCGGGGTCTCCCCAGGACCTCCCCCGGTGCGAGGGGCCGGGTACGGGGCGCGACGAGGGCACACACACCGTCAGGCGCCCCGCGGACGGGGCGCCTGACGGTCTTCGCAGAATCGATCCAGTGGCCGTTGTTCAGGAAGCGGCCTCGATCTGCATCTTGATGGTGTGCGGGTTGCGGAAGCCCTTCGCCTCCACGTGGTCGCCCGAGCTCTCGCCCCGGATGCGCCGCCCGATCCACGGCACCAGGTACTCGCGCGCCCAGTGGATGTCGTCGCGCCGCACCTCGAGGGTGCCGCGCGGCGGCAGCGGGGGCCACGCCTGGTCGGGGTCCGCGGGCACGTCGAGGCCCAGGACCTGACCGGCGCGCAGCGCCACGCGCGTGTGCCCCTCGGCGGAGAGGTGCAGCCGGTCGCCGTCCCAGGCCCTGCGGTCCTGCACGGTCCTGAGGGACCACAGGTCGAGCACGGGGCAGCCGTACCGGTCGGCGATGGCCCGGACGTGCATGTTGTACGTGGCGATCTTGCCGCGCAGGTGCTTGAGCACCGCGACGCCGCGGGTGTCGAACCCGGTGGTCACCATGACCGTGCCGATCGCCGACGAGAGGTCGGCCACGGCCCGTTCGAACCGCTCGGCGACCTCGTCGGGGTCGGTGCCGGGACGGATGATGTCGTTGCCCCCGGCGCAGAACGTCACCAGGTCGGGGGCGAGCTCTTTGGCGCGCGGCAGCTGGTCCTCGACGACCTGGTCGAGGAGCTTGCCGCGGACGGCGAGGTTGGCGTACCGGAAGGTGTGCTCGGGCACCCGGTCGTCGAGGAGGACGGCGAGCCGGTCGGCCCAGCCGACGAAGGCACCGTCGGGACCGGGGTCGCCCACGCCCTCGGTGAAGCTGTCGCCGAGCGCCGCGTAGGAGTTGAATACGCCGTTGTTGATGGGGTGTCTGATGAAGGATGTCCACTCTGCGCTCACGGGGTAACATCCTTCACCTCCCTAAGTGACCTACGCCACCGTAGGGAGGGGTTGACGGGGCGTGAGATAAGCCACCGGTCAAGTTTCGTTCAACTCGGAATAAGTGCAGGGTCCACCTTTCGGTGCACGTCACACCCGGCGCAGCCGGAACACCGCCGCGTCGAGGTCGCCCGCGAGCCCGGTCCGCAGCCCGCGGTGGAGCAGCACGGCACCCCGGTGCGTCTCCCCCGTGTCCGCACAGAAGTAGGCCGCCCCGGGGTCGAGCCCCCGCAGCCGCAACGGCGCCGGTTCCTCGCCGTACGCCTGCGCCGGTAGCCAGGCCAGGACGACGGACGTCTCCCCGCGGACGTACTGCACGGCGCACGGCCCGCCGTCCGCGGGGCGGAGCCGGTAGAGGTCCCCGAGCTGGACCACCGGCCTGATCTCCTTGTAGAGATCCACCCAGTCGCGGGCCTCGGCGAGCTCGTCCTCGCTCCACCGGGTGAGATCTCCGCCGATGCCGAGGACCCCCGCCATCGCGCTCACGAATCGGAAGCTCAGCGAGCTGACCCGCCCGTTCAGCTGGACGTTCGGGCTGTCGGTGACCCAGGCGGCCATCACGCGCGCGGGGTGCAGCTGGCTGAAGCCGTGCTGGATGGCCAGCCGGTCCAGCGGATCGGTGTTGTCGGAGGTCCACACCTGGTCGGTCCGGGAGAGGATGCCGAGGTCGACCCGCCCGCCACCGCCCGAGCAGGACTCGAAGGCCACCGTGGGGTGCGCCGCGCGCAGCCGGTCCAACAGGTCGTAAAGGGCGTGCACATGGCCCGTCCACAGCGCCTGCGGGCAGGCCGCGCCGGGCCTTCCGACATCGGTGAACGGGCGGTTGAAGTCCCACTTCACGTAGTCGATCGCGGCGCCGGAGAGGAGGGCGTCGAGCCGCTGGTACAGGTGGGCGCGGACGTCCTCGCGCGTGAGGTCGAGCACCAGCTGGTTGCGGAACTCCGTGCGCGTACGGCCCTGTTGGTGCTGCACCCAGTCGGGGTGCGCGCGGTAGAGGTCGCTGTCGGGGTTGACCATTTCCGGCTCCACCCAGATCCCGAACCGCATGCACAGGGCGTGCACCTCGTCGGCGAGCGGTGCGAGCCCGTCGGGGAAGCGGTCGGGGTTGGGCGTCCAGTCGCCGAGGCCCGCCCGGTCGCTGACCCGCCCGCCGAACCACGCGTCGTCGACGACGAACAGCTCCACGCCGAGCGCGGCGGCCCGCCGGGCGAGCTCGCGCTGCTGCCCCTCGGAGATGTCGAAGCCGGTGGCCTCCCAGGAGTTGTAGAGCACCGGCCGGGGCGTCCCGGCGTCCGGGATCACGTACCGGCGCTGATAGGCGTGCCAGGCACGGCTGGCGCCGCCGAAACCCCGGTCGGACCAGAGCCCCGCGAAGACGGGGGTGGCGACGGCGGTCCCCGGAGCCAGGCACAGCTGCCCCGAGTCGTCGTGTCCGCTGCCGCCGGTGATCTGCACGGCGCCGTCCGGCAGCCGGTGCACGGAGATGCGCCACGACCCGGACCAGGCGAGCGCGCAGGTGTAGACCTCGCCGCTCTCCTCGGTGGCCCCTTCCGCGTCGAGGGCGACCCAGGGCAGGTGGTGGTGCCCGGTGTGCCCACGGCGGCTGCCGATGACCTGCTCGCCGTACGTCAGGGCGGAGCGCGCGAGGCGTGACTCGGCGGCCCAGCGGCCGTGCAGCTGGGAGAGGCGCCAGTGGTCCCGCCGGGGCAGGGTCCAGGTCGCAGCGTCCGCGCGCAGCAGCTCCAGTTCCGGCGCCCCGGCCGCCCGGTCGAGGACGAGGATCGCCCGACGCTCGACGATGTCGCCGCGCAGCCGGTAACCGAGCGTGATCTGTAGGTGGTGCAGGGGGTCGAAGAAGTGGACCTGGAGCTCGTCGTCGTCGGCCGCCGCGCCGCGGTACTGCCACTCGGTGCCGCGCACCCCGCCGCCGCGCACTGAGAGGGCGGGCGGCACGAAGCGTGGCCCGCCCTCCACGGGGTACTCCTCGCGGCCGTCGAGCGGCGATTCGAAGGGCCGCCCCGCCGGCAGCGGCTCGGCGGCCAGGGCCTCGGCGTCGGCGAGGGTGATCCGCGGCCCCCAGTGGAGGTGCAGCAGTTCGTCGCGTTCCGTGAGCCGCAGGGCGTAGCTGCTGGTAGGCCCGGAGAGCAGCCACACACGGCCATCGGTGCCGGTCTCGATCATCGGACCCCCGCCCGAGCCAAGGTCTGCCGCAGGCGCGTCAGGGACGTACGGCACGCCAGGCCCGTCAGCGTACGCCGCTTCCGATTGACACGCAGCCAATTGGGTGCCAATGATGGACAGGCAGCCTTTCAGCTGCATGACTGGGGGTGACAGAGAGTGGACGCGGCATTCAAGGCCCTTGCCGATCCGAGCCGACGGCAGCTCCTCGACCGGTTGCGGGACCGCAACGGACAGACCCTGCGGGAGCTGTGCGCGGGCCTGGACATGGCCCGCCAGTCGGTGAGCAAGCACCTGACCGTGCTGGAGGAAGCCGAGCTGGTGACCACGGTGCGGCGGGGGCGGGAGAAGCTGCACTACCTGAACGCCGCTCCGATCAACGCCATCGCCGAACGCTGGATCAACCGGTTCGACCGCGGCCGGGCGCACGCCCTCGCGGACCTGAAGAGAGCATTGGAGCAGACCCCCATGGACAGCAGGACGTTCGTGTACACGACGTACATCCGCACCACCCCCGAGCGGCTCTGGCAGGCGCTGACCGATCCGGCCTTCACCAGCCGCTACTGGGGCGTGAGCTTCGCCACCGACTGGGCGCCCGGGTCCCCGATGACCTGGACCGAGACCGGGGCCACCACCGAGGACCCCGAGCAGGTCGTCCTCGTCCACGAGCCGCACCGCAGGCTCGCGTACACCTGGCACACCTTCAGCCCCCAGTGGGCCGAGGCCAACGGCATCGGCGAGGAGCTGCGGGCGGAGCTCGCGAGCGAGCGCCGTTCGACGGTCACCTTCGACCTGGAGCCGCAGGGCGACCAGGTCAAGCTGACCGTCACGCACGACTTCGACGCGGCCGGCACCCTGCACTCCATGTGCAGCCAGGGATGGCCGCCCATCCTCTCCAGCCTCAAGACGCTCCTGGAGACCGGCGAGCCCCTGGGCGACTCCCGCTGAGGGTGCGTGTCGAGGGCTCGCCTCAGACGGCGGACCTGGCGGCGGCCGGACGGCGCCGGAGTTCCGGTGCGGTGAGCGACGGCGGGGCCCAGACGCCGTCCGGCGGGTAGATGTCGGTGCCGGGCGGGACGATCGCGTCGATGCGGTCGAGGGCCGCGTCGTCGAGGACCACGGAGGCGCCCTTGAGCGTGTCCTGCAGCTGCTCCATCGTGCGCGGCCCGATGATCACCGACGTGACGGCCGGGTGGGCGAGCGGGAAGGCCGTCGCGAGCTCCGGCAGGGAACACCCCACCTCGTCGGCGACGGCGACCAACTGCTCGACGGCCTCCAGCTTCGCGACGGTGCGCGGCGCCGAGGGGTCGAAGCGGTCCGGGAACACGGTGGGCCGCCCACTGCTCAGGTCGGCGCTCCGGCCGAGGCGGTAGCGGCCGGTCAGGAACCCCGAGGCCAGCGGGGACCAGGTCAGCACGCCCATGCCCAGGCGCTGTGCCACCGGCAGCACGTGCTTCTCGATCCCCCGGGCCAGCAGCGAGTACGGCGGCTGCTCGGTGCGGAACCGCTGGAGTCCCCTGCGCTCGGCGACGTGGTGCGCCTCGACGATCTCGTCCGCGGGGAAGGTGGAGCAGCCGAACGCCCTGATCTTGCCCTGGCGCACCAGGTCGGTCAGCGCGGAGAGCGTCTCCTCGACGTCGGTCGTGTGATCGGGCCGGTGCACCTGGTAGAGGTCGATCCAGTCCGTCCCGAGCCGCCGAAGGCTCTCCTCCACCTCGTGGACGATCCAGCGCCGCGAGTTGCCGCCCCGGTTGGGGCCCTCCCCCATCGGGAAGTGGACCTTGGTCGCGAGGACAACGTCGTCGCGGCGGCCCTTGAGCGCCTTGCCGACGATCGTCTCCGACTCCCCGGCCGAGTACATGTCGGCGGTGTCGACGAAGTTGATGCCCGCGTCCAGGGCGGCGTGGGTGATCCGGACGCAGTCGTCGTGGTCGGCGTTGCCGATGGGCCCGAACATCATGGTGCCCAGGCAGTAGGGGCTGACCTCGATGCCGGTCCCGCCCAGAACCCGATGGCGCATGCAACTCTCCTTGGCCGATGTCCTGTTGAGCTCCGTGACTGTACGAGTTGGAGAGCGCTCCAGGGCAAGCGAATATCGCCCCCGTGAACAGCGCGTGAGGTGGCAGGCCGGGGCCGCCGAGGGGCCCGGGAGGAGCTCCGTCGCAGGGGTGATTGCCTCAGGTACCCATGTCGTATCGTCAAAGACGCATCCACCCGGCGAGCCGCGCCGGCCGCAGAGTTTCGAGGAGAGCCCGTGACACAGCAGGTCCCGCCGTCAGAGCTGTCGGAGCCCGAGCTGACCGGAGTGCGCAATTTCCGTGACGTGGGCGGTCTGCCGACGGTGGACGGCCGGCGCGTCCGCCCGGGCGTGCTCTTCCGCAGCGGTCACCTGGCGCACGCCACCGCGAGCGACGCCGCCTTCCTCTCCTCGCTGGGCCTGCACACGGTCTTCGACTTCCGCAACGCCGCCGACCAGCGCCTCGAAGGCCCCGACATCGAGCTGCCGGGCGTGCGCAACGTGAATCTGCCGCTGACCGACCCGGCCGACGGCGCCGAGTTCTGGAAGATGGTGCGCGACGGCGACCTCGACCAGCTGCGCGGGATCCTCTCCGACGGCCGGGCCGCGGGCCGCATGGAGACCGCGTACCGCACGATCATCAAGGAGCGCACCGCCGAGCACAGCAAGGTGCTGCACGCCCTCGCCGAGGACAGCGTGCCCGCGCTGATGCACTGCGCGGCGGGCAAGGACCGCGCGGGCCTCTCCATAGCCGTGACGCTGCTCGCCGTGGGCGTCGAGCGCGACGCGATAGAGGCCGACTACCTCGAGTCGAGCGCGTCGCACCGCCGCTACAAGGTGCACCGCTCCGACAGCTCGTCGAACGCGACGCCGCCCGAGGTCATGGAACTCCTCGACCCGCTCTTCGACGCCCGCGCCGAGTACCTGGCGGCGGCGTACGAGACGATCGAGCAGACCTGGGGCGACGTGGACACGTACTTCACCGACGGGCTCAAGGTGAGCGCCGGGACCCGTGAGCGCCTCCGCGAGCGGCTCCTCGACTGAGCGGCCCCTCGGCCGAGGCGGGCTCCTACTGGTTCTTCGCGCCCAGCTCGAACAGCAGGTAGATGAAGGCCGCGAAGATGTGGCCCACCGCCACATAGATGATCAGCCGGACCCAGAGCGCCCGGGGGAACTTCTCCTGCATGGTGTTGCGGGCGGGCCGCTCCGGCTGCGGGGCTGCCTGCTGTTCCGGTTCCGTCATGTCGGTTCTCCCTGGGTGGGGCCGCCGAGGCACAGCGCGGTGGCGGGGCTCTGCAGCAAGGTGTGGACGAAGAGGAAGTCGGCGCCGTCCCGGTCGGCGGCGGCGATGCGGTGCGGGGTCAGCGAGTCGAAGTGCGCGCTGTCCCCCGGTTCGAGCAGGTGCACGGTGTCCCCGAGGTGCAGTCGCAGCCGCCCCTTCAGGACGTACAGCCACTCCTCGCCGGGGTGGACGCGCACGATGTCGCCCTGCGCGCCGTGCGGTACGTGCACGCGCAGCGCCTGCATGCCGCGTCCCGGGGCGCCCGCCTGCCAGTAGGTCCAGCCGCCCGCCCGGGTCGGTTCCATGTCCGGTGCGCGGACGACCGCGTCCCGGTCCGCGACCGTCTCGCCGAGCAGCTCCGAGACCGTCGTACCGTAGACGCGTGCGAGCGTGAGCAGCATCGGCAGCGAGGGCTGGCGCTGCCCGGTCTCCAGGCGGGAGAGGTGGGCGGGCGAGAGCCCCGCGGTACGGGCGGCGGCCTCCAGCGTGAGGGACGCCCGGCGGCGCAGTTCGCGCAGCTGGGGCGCCACGGCGGGCAGCGCGTCGGCCGCCGGTGACGGCTCGGCGGCCGCCCCCGGGTCGGGCTCCGTGGGCTCGGCAGGGCTCATACCCTGATTGAGCCAGAGCGTTGCCTCCCGGGCAAATTTCTTGCCCGAGAGGCAAATTCCGCAGGCTGCGCCGGGCGTCGGCTCTCAGCGGTGCGCGACCGCCTGCTTCACCAGCGTCCTGCCGAAGTCCCACATCAGGCCGCCGCCGCTGTGCGCGTCGTCCATCACCGCCGTGAAGGCGGCCACGAAGCGGTCCACCTCCTTCTCCCCCACGGTCAGCGGCGGGATCAGCTTGATGACCTCCAGATGGTCCCCGGACACCTGGGTGAGGATGCGGTGCTTCTGCAGCAGCGGTACGACGACCATCTGCGCGAAGAGCCCCTTGCGGGCGGCCTGCAGCATCGTCCAACGCCCGCGCAGCTTCAGCGACTTGGGCCGCCCGAACTCGATGCCGACCATCAGGCCCCGGCCGCGCACCTCACTCAGCAGCTCGTAACGGTCCACTAGCGCGGCGAGGCGGGACTTCAGCAGCTCCCCCGTGGCCCGGGCGTTCTCGACGACCTTCTCGTCCTCCATGACGGCGAGCACGGCGAGGCCCGCCGCCATGGCCTGCGCGTTCGAGCCGAAGCTCGCCGAGTGCACGAGCACCCGGTCCATCGACGAGTAGACCTTCTTGAAGATCCAGTCCTTGCCGAGCGTCGCGCCGACCGGCACGTAGCCGCCCGAGAGCGCCTTGGCGACGCAGACCAGATCGGGCTCGACGCCCTCCTCGTGCTGGTACGCGTAGAAGTCGCCGGTTCTGCCGAGGCCCGTCTGCACCTCGTCGGCGATCAGCAGCGCCTTGTGCCGGCGCAGCAGCTCCTGGGCCGCGCGCAGGTACCCGGGCGGTGGCTCGTGCACGCCCTTGCCCTGGATGGGCTCGACGATCAGCCCGGCGACGTCGCCCTTCGCCAACTCCCGGCGCAGCGCGTCCAGATCGCCGAGCGGCACCGCGGTGTCGGGCAGGAGCGGCGCGAAGCCGTCCCTGAACCCGTCCTCGCCGTTGACGGAGAGCGAGCCGGTGGTCAGCCCGTGGAAGGCGTGCGCGCAGTAGAGCACCCGCGGCTTCCCGGTCGCGTAGCGCGCGAACTTCAGTGCCGTCTCGACGGCTTCCGTGCCGCTGTTGCCGAAGAAGACCCGGTCCAGGTGCGGGCTGTGGCTGAGCAGCCGCTCCGCGAGCAGGCCGGGCAGCGGCTGGCAGTCGAAGCGGGTGAGGTCGGCGAGCGAGGCGTCGAGGACGTCGTGCAGCGCCTTGCGTACGACGGGGTGGTGCCGGCCGAGGCCCATCACGCCGAAGCCCGCGAGCATATCGAGGTAGTCGTTGCCCTCCGCGTCCCAGAAGTACGCGCCCTCGGCCCGCTCGTAGACCTTGTCGAAGCCGATGGTGTGCAGCATGCGCGGCAGTTGGTGGTTGAGGTGCCGCGTGTGCAGCTCGTACCGCTCGGCGCCCCGCTCGGCGAGGAGTCTGCCGAGGTCGAACTCCTTGGTCATGCGCTGTGCTCCTTGCCTGAACCCTGCTCCTGTGCGCCCTCCTTGGCCGCGAGCGTGGCGCCGATCCGTCCCGCGATCTCGACCGGGGTGAGCCCGAGGTCGGCGAGGACCTCGCCCCGTTTGGCGTGCGCGAGGAACTGCTCGGGGATGCCGAACCGCCGTACGGGCACGTCCACTTCGGCCTCGCCGAGGGCCAGCGCGACCGCGGCGCCGACCCCGGCGGCGCGGCTGTTGTCCTCGACGACCGCCACCAGCCGGTGGTGCGCGGCGAGCCCCGGCAGCTCGGCGTCGACGGGCTTGACCCAGCGCGGGTCGACGACGGTGCAGCGCAGCCCGCGCGCCCGGAGCAGCTCGGCGGCCTGCAGGCAGACCGGCGCCATCACCCCGACCGCGACGAGCAGCACGTCGGGATCGTCGTCCGTCAGCAGCAGGTCCATGCCGCCGAGCCGGTCGACGGCGGGGATCGCGGGCCCCACCGACTCCTTGGGGAACCGCAGCAGCGTCGGCGCGTCGTCCACGGCGACCGCCTCCCGCAGCTGCGCCCTCAGCTGGTCGGCGTCGCGCGGCGCGGCGATCCGCAGCCCCGGCACGACCTGCAGGATGGACATGTCCCACATGCCGTTGTGGGAGGCGCCGTCGACACCCGTGACCCCCGCACGGTCGAGCACGAAGGTGACCCCGCACCGGTGCAGCGCGACGTCCATCAGGAGCTGGTCGAAGGCGCGGTTGAGGAACGTGGCGTAGACGGCGACGACCGGGTGGAGGCCGCCCGTCGCGAGCCCGGCGGCGGACACCGCGGCGTGCTGCTCGGCGATGCCGACATCCCACACCCGGTCGGGGTAGGCGGCCGCGAACTCCGTCAGGCCGACCGGGCCGAGCATCGCAGCGGTGATGGCGACGACGTCCCGGCGCTCGGCGCCGATGCGGACGATCTCGTCCCCGAACACCGAGGTCCAGGAGGGCCCGCCCGCGGGTGCGAGCGGCTCGCAGGTGAGCGGGTCCATCACGCCCACGGTGTGGAAGCGGTCCGCCTCGTCGGCGAGCGCGGGTTCGTAGCCGCGGCCCTTGTCGGTCAGGCAGTGGATGAGCACGGGGCCGTGGAAGCGCTTCGCGCGCCGCAGGGCCGACTCGACGGCGCCGATGTCGTGCCCGTCGATCGGCCCCACGTACTTGAGCCCCAGGTCCTCGAACATGCCCTGCGGCGCGAAGGCGTCCTTGAACCCCTTCTTGGCGCCGTGCAGCGACTCGTACAGCGTCTTGCCGACGACGGGAGTGCGCTGGAGCATGTCCTTGCCCCAGGCGAGCACCCGCTCGTAGCCGTCCGTCGTGCGGAGCGTGGCGAGGTGGTTGGCGAGGCCGCCGATGGTCGGCGCGTACGAGCGCTCGTTGTCGTTCACGACGATGATCAGCGGCCGGTCCTTGGCCGCCGCGATGTTGTTGAGCGCCTCCCAGGCCATGCCCCCGGTGAGCGCGCCGTCCCCGATGACGGCGACGACGTGCCCCCGCTCGCCGAGGACCTGGCGCGCCTTGGCGAGGCCGTCCGCCCAGCCGAGCGCGGTCGAGGCGTGGCTGTTCTCGACGATGTCGTGCTCGGACTCCTCGCGCGAGGGGTAGCCGGAGAGGCCGCCCTTGCCGCGGAGCTTGGAGAAGTCCTGCCGTCCGGTGAGCAGTTTGTGCACGTAGCTCTGGTGGCCGGTGTCCCACACGAGCCGGTCGACGGGCGACTCGAAGACCCGGTGGAGTGCGATGGAGAGTTCCACCACCCCCAGATTGGGCCCGAGATGGCCGCCCGTCCTGGCGACCGCGTGCACCAGGAACTCCCGGATCTCCCCCGCCAGTTCGCCGAGCTCGGCGCCGGAAAGCCTCTTCAGGTCCCGCGGCCCCCGGATGGTCTCGAGAATGGTCATGCTCGGGCCCCCTCTCTGGTTCTTCTCAGCTCACGGTGACGGGGGGCACCCCTGACGGAGTGCCCCGGCCCGCCCGTTCACGTGCGTCACCCGCGGTTGCCTGAGACCGTCTCGCGGGCCGCCCTGATGGACTCCTTGAGGGAACCCATGGTGGCGAGGACGGCGGTCGGTTCGTAGCCGCAGTGCGCCATGCAGTTGGCGCACCGCGGATCCTTGCCGCGGCCGTACTTGTTCCAGTCGGTCTCCTCGATGAGCTGGCGGTACGTGGGGACGTAGCCGTCGCTCATCAGGTAGCAGGGACGCTGCCAGCCGAAGAGCGAGTAGTTCGGGATCGCCCACGCGGTGCACGGGAAGTCCGCCTTGCCCTCCAGGAAGTCCAGGAAGAGCGGCGAGTGGTTGAGGCGCCAGCGGCGCCGGTTGCCGCCGGCGAAGGCCTTCTTGAAGAGCTCCCGGGTCTGGTCGACGCCGAGGAAGTGCTCCTGGTCGGGCGCCTTCTCGTAGGCGTAGGCGGGCGAGAGCATCATCTCGTCGACCTGGAGGTCGTCGTTGAGGAAGTTCAGGACCTCGATGATGGTCTGGGGGGTGTCGGTGTTGAAGAAGGTCGAGTTGGTGGTGACCCGGAAGCCGCGCCGCTTGGCCTCCTTGATGGCCTCCACCGCCTCGTCGAACACGCCCTCCTTCGCGACGGACTCGTCGTGCCGCTCCCGCATGCCGTCGATGTGCACGGCGAACGCGAAATACGGCGAGGGCGTGAACTTCTCAATCTTCTTCCGCAACAGCATCGCGTTGGTGCAGAGGAAGACGTACTTCTTCTTCGCCACCAACTGCCGCACGATCTCATCGATCTGAGGATGCATCAGCGGCTCGCCACCGGCGATGGAGACCATCGGCGCGCCCGATTCGAGCACCGCGCCCACGGCCTGCGCCACCGGCATGCGCTGCTTGAGCACCCCGGCCGGGTGCTGGATCTTGCCGCACCCCTCGCACTTGAGGTTGCAGGCGAAGAGCGGTTCCAATTCGACGATCAGCGGAAATTTGTCGCGCTTGCGCAGCTTCTGTTCAAAGAGATACGTAGCTACCTTGATGGACTGACGAAGCGGCATGGCCATCTGGCTCACCTCCGGGGGAGCAGCGAAGAACGGTGCCATTCAAAGAAAGCGGGGAGCACGGCACGAAGAACGCGGAAGGCTGATATTCCACCGCGCACCGTGCCGATGCGGACGAGTTCGTACTGAGGGGCATCCACGACCACCCGGACGGCGGCAACGGGCCGCTGTCCGGCGCGTACGGCACTGCGCAGCGTCGCGGCGGACTCCATGTCCACCGCGATCGCGCCGGTGGCCAGGAGCTCGCCGCGCTCCTGGCCCCGTACGACGTGGTCGGAGCCGGTGAGCGGTCCGGTGTGCACGGCGCGTCCGGGCAGGGCCCGCGCCAGCTCCTCGACCAGCAGACCGGCCCCCGTGCAGGCGGTGCTGCCGCGCGCGTCCCTGGTCTCCTCGGCGACGACGAGGTCGCCGGGGCGCATACCGGGGGCGAGTCCGGCACAGAAGCCGGTGGCCAGGACGGCCGCGTCGCGCAGGGTTTCCTTGCCGAGCGCGTCGTCGACGGCGCGCTCGGCGTTCTTGGGGCCCATGCCGGTGCGCAGCACCGTCATGGGGCGGGGGGCGCCGCTGCGGTCGCCCGTGCGCAGGGCGAAGCGTTCGATGCCGAGCGCGCACGCGATCAGCAGCGGCACGGTGCCCGGCCGCGGAGCCGGGGTCCGGTCCATCAGCTGCCCTTGCCCGGACGTGCGGCGGAGCCTTTCGCGAAGGGCTCTCCGTTGACGTACCTGCCGAGCGCGGTGAGCGGGAACACCTGCCGGTACAGGTGGTAGTTGATGGAGAAGTCCCAGGGGAAGCCGGTGCCCGTGAAGTACGGCTCGTCCCAGGAGCCGTCCGCGCGCTGGTTCTCGACCAGCCAGGCGATGCCCCGCTCCGCGGACGTGCCCCCGGCCTCACCCGCCGCGAGCAGCGCGAGCAGCGCCCAGGCGGTCTGCGAGGCGGACGACGTGCCGTGGCCGACCCAGCCGCGGTCGCGGTAGGAGCGCAGGTCCTCGCCCCAGCCGCCGTCGTCGTTCTGCACCGACTCGACCCACCGCACCGCGCGCCGGATCGCCGGGTGCGCGGCCGGCAGGCCCGCCGTGACCAGGGCGGGCACCACCGACCCCGTGCCGTAGATGTAGTTGACGCCCCAGCGTCCGAACCAGGCGCCGTTCTCCTCCTGTTCGGCGAGGAGCCACTCGATGCCGCGCCGGGTGCGGGGGTCGTGGGACTTGCCCTCGACGGCGAGCATCTCCACCACGTGGCCGGTGACGTCGGCGGACGGCGGGTCGATGACCTCGCCGAAGTCGCAGAACGGCAGCCGGTTGGGGAAGGGGCTGGTGTTGTCGACGTCGAAGGCGGCCCAGGCGCCGTTCTTCGACTGCATGCCGAGGGTCCAGCGCATCCCGCGCTCGATGGCGTTCTCCAGGCGCGCCTTGTCCGGGTGCGCGACCCGGCGCAGCGCGAGGGCGACCTCGGCGGTGTCGTCGATGTCCGGGTAGTTGTCGTTGTGGAACTCGAAGGCCCAGCCGCCCGGCGCGAGGGCGGGCCTGCGCACCGACCAGTCGCCCGGCCGCACGATCTGTTCGGAGATCATCCAGTCCGCGGCCTTGACCAACTGCGGGTGGTCCGCGGGCAGTCCGGCGTCCGCGAGCGCGATCGTCGCCAGGCAGGTGTCCCACACCGGCGACTGGCACGCCTCGATCATGCGGGCGCCGTCCTCGCGCCACACGGCGAACCGGTCGAGGGAGGCGAGCCCGGCCTTCAGCACGGGGTGGTCCAGGTCGTAGCCAAGCAGGTGCAGCGCGATGATCGAGTAGACGGCGGGCGGCTGGATCCCGCCCCAGCAGCCGTCGTTCTCCTGCCGCTCGATGATCCAGCGGGCCGCGCTGTTCATCGCGGCCCTGCGCACGAAGCGCGGCGCGACCTTGTGGTAGACGTGCAGCGCCTTGTCGAGCCGTTGGAAGACGCCGTCCCAACTGCCCACGGGGGCGAGGGGTTTGGCGGGGTTCGGCACGCGTGCGTCGGTGTGCAGCTCGTCCAGGGCGAAGGGCGCGGGGCGGACCGGCCGCTTGGCGGAGACGATGGTCAGGGGCACTATGGTCTGCCGCGCCCAGCAGCCGAAGTCATAGATGTTGAGCGGCACCCACTGCGGGAAGTAGATGAGCTCGGGCGGGAGTTCGGGCAGGTCGTCCCACTTCCACCAGCCGAACAGGGCGAGCCAGATCCGGGTGAAGACACGGGCCGAGGCGATGCCGCCGTGCTCGCGGATCCACGCCGAGGCCTTCGCCATGTGCGGCTCGTCGGGCCGGTCGCCGGCCAGGCGCAGGGCGACGTACGCCTCGATGGTGGTGGAGAGTTCGCCGGGCCCGCCGAAGAAGGTGGCCCAGGTGCCATCGTCGCGCTGCTCGCCGCGGATGAACAGCGCGGCGGCGCGCGTGGTCGGCTCGTCCCGGATGCCGAGGAACTGGCGGAGCAAGAGGTCCTCGGAGTCCATGGTCACATTGGTCTCGAGGTCGCCCTTCCACCACCCCTGGGCGTCCTGCCGGGAGAGCAGGTACTCCGTGGACCGGCGCATGGCGCCCGCGGCGGCTTCGCGGGTGTCCGACGTCGCGACGGTCGTGTCGGTCCGTTCCACGGATTCGGTGGGTCGGCTGGCCGAGGCTGCGCGGGGCGTGGCCGCTCCGGTGCTTCCGTCGGTCGTCGCTGTCATGGCTTCCCCTTCGTGCAGTGCGGTGGCTACGTCTGCTGTGGGTCCGCCGTCGGCCGACGCGGGGCGCCGGCCGGCGACTGCCTGGGTGTCCAGGGGGTCACACCCCGGAGCTCCCGGATGTCCGCGCAATCACCCTCATCTCTCTCGTACGACGACGAAGTCGGCGAGCGCGACGAGCTGCGCCCGCACCCGCTCCGGCATCCGGACACCGTCCAGCGCCTCGATGGCGATGGCGTGCTGGCGCCGGGCCTCCTTGGCGGTCCACTCGCGGCCGCCCGACTCCTCGATCAGGGCGGCGCGCGCGGCGAACTCCTCCTCGGAGAAGTTCTCGAACTCGCTGCTCTTGGCGTCCGCGGCGAGCAGTTCGCCGAGCCGCTCCGACGCGGGTCCGCCCGCGGCGAGCGCGGCCACCACGGGCAGCGACTTCTTGCGCTGACGCAGATCGCTCCACGTCTGCTTTCCGGTGGCCTCCGGGTCGCCCCAGATGCCGAGCAGGTCGTCCACGGCCTGGAAGGCGAGGCCGAGGTGGTAGCCGTACTTCTCCAGGGTGTCGGCGGTGTGGTCGTCCGCGCCGCCGAGCACGGCGCCGATGGAGACCGCGCAGGCGAGCAGGGCGCCGGTCTTCTTGCCCTCCATCTCCAGGCACTCCTCGACGGTGACCCGGTCGCGGTGCTCGTAGCTGATGTCCTGCGCCTGGCCGTCGATCAGCGCGCGCGTGGCGGTGATGAGGCGGCGGGTGGCGCGGCCCGCCTCGACGGTGCCGAGCTCCAGGAGGATCTCGTTGCCGAGGGCGAAGAGGGCGTCGCCGACGAGGATGGCCTGCGCGGGGCCGTGCACCTTCCACACGGTGTCGCGGTGGCGGCGCTGCTCGTCGCCGTCCATCAGGTCGTCGTGCAGCAGGGAGAAGTTGTGTACGAGCTCGACGGCGACCGCGCCGGGCACGCCGACCTCGGGGGGCGCGCCCGCCGCCTCGGCGGAGAGCAGGGCGAGCGCGGGACGCACGGCCTTGCCGCCGTCGCCGTCGGAGGGGTTGCCCTCGGCGTCGATCCAGCCGAAGTGGTAGGCGGCCACGGTGTCCATGGGCGGCGCCAGACGGTCCACCGCGGCCCGCAGCACCGGGGTGGCCAGCGTCCTTCCTTGTTCGAGCAGTGAGGTCACGTCCACCGTGTCGGCAGCCGTTTTCTCGGCCGAGGGCACAGTCGGCACAGTTTCTCCTCTTGTTCCGGTGCTGGTTCCCTGGGGACCTGACCCCAGGTGGTCGAGCTTCACGCCGCCGCCTCCTCGAACGAGAAGAGGTGGTCACGGGGGCGGTCGAGGGTGGAGAGGGCGGCCTCGGCCGCGCTGATGCCGCTGCGTACGGCGCTCTCCATGGTCGCGGGCCACCCGGTGGCGGTCCACGCGCCCGCGAGGTACAGGCCGCGGGCCTTGGTGCGGGCACCGGGGCGGAGCCTGCCGACGCCGGGTGTGGGCGCGAACGTCGCCGTGCGCTCGCGGGTGACGAAGAAGTCCCGCACCTCTGCGCCGTGCGCCGCGGGCAACAGCCGTTCCAGTTCGGGCAGATAGCGCTCTCGCAGCGCGGCGACGGGCGCGTCGATCTCGTTCTGCGCGACGGACTGGGAGAGCGCCAGGTACTGCCCCTCGGCCAGGCCGGACGCCTCGGTCCGGTCGAAGACCCACTGCACGGGGGTGCCGAGGGCGGCGAAGAACGGCCGCTTCAGCACCTTCCTGTCGTACACGACGTGGATGTTGAGGATCGGCGCGGTGTCGATGTCGAGCAGCCGCTCGGGCCGGTCGAGCGCGCCGTCCGGGAGGAGGTCGTGCGCCTCGTGCTGCGGCACGGCGAGCACGACGGTTTCGGCCTCGATGCTCTCGCCGGGAACCTCCACGCGCCAACCGCCGTTGTCCGTACGGGAGATGGAGGTGACTCGTGTCTTCAGTTCCGTACGGACTCCCGCGGCGTCGAGCGCCTTGCGGGCCAGTTTGTCGTGCAGATCACCGAGGGGCACCTGGGCCCAGCCGATGTCGGCGGCGCCCGGTTCGGAGAGC
The DNA here is from genome assembly GCF_055609205.1 of Streptomyces sp. NPDC036815. NCBI lineage: Bacteria > Bacillati > Actinomycetota > Actinomycetes > Kitasatosporales > Streptomycetaceae > Streptomyces > Streptomyces sp. NPDC036815. The sequence goes on from NZ_JBVJPW010000009.1 coordinate 63,846, forward strand.
AGCCCGGTCTTGAACACCATCGCGGCGAGCCCCAGCGAGGCGTCTTTCGCGACGGCGTTGAGCGTCGCGACGCCCACGAGGTCCCAGAGCGCTTCGATGGCGCGCGGCGACTGACCGTGCCGGGCCAGCCAGCTGCCGAAGTCCTGGCCGTCCAGGACGGGATCGGTCGGGTCGAGCCCCTTGAGGGCGAGCGCCGCGCGCCCCACGTTGGCGCGCTCGGCGAGCGACAGGTGCGGGTACGTGGCCAGGCTCGCCGCCAGGTGCAGCGGCACGGGCAGCGCGGTGCGCCGGAGTCGGCCGAGCCGGTTCCGGTCGGCGTCGAGCACGGGCACGTCGAGACGTTCCTGCAGGGGCGCGAGGTGCGCGCCCTCGACGCGGTCGAGGAACCACCGGTAGGCGGTGCAGCAGCGCAGATAGACGTGCTGGCCGTTGTCGACGGTCAGGGCGCCGCGCCGGAAGGAGAACGCGAGCCCGCCGAGCCGCGGCCGCCCTTCGAGCAGCGTCACGCGCAGTCCCGCGTCGGCGAGCGCGAGCGCGGCGGTGACGCCCGCGAGGCCGCCGCCGACCACCACGGCGGCCGCCCCTTCGGAGCGGCCTTCGGCGTCCACGTCCGCCCCTTCGGGCTGCATGTCCTCGCTCTTCACGCCCCCACCCCTTCGGCCGTTGCAGTCTGGGACGCGGCCTCGGAGCGGAGGGTTGCCCGCCGCTTCGCGGACGCCGCCCCAGCCGCCCCACGATCACTCCGGACGCGCATCACGCACGCCTCCAGACGGTCTGTCGTGACACGCTCCGCGCGTCGAGTCCGGACAGCCCGCGCACGGCGACGTACGCCTTCTCGCGCCCCGGCAGCGAGACGCGGCCGCGCAGCACCGCCTCGGGATCGCGCTCGATGCGGTCGAGCAGCCTGCGGTAGATGCCGGCCATGGCCGCGACGCAGGCGCCGCTGCGCCGGTCGAGCATGGGCAGCAGGCGGTAGCCCTCGGCGAACAGGGCCCGGGCGCGGCGCACCTCGAAGTGGACGAGGCCCGCGAAGTCGGACCCGGCGGGCGGCTCGGATCCGGTGAACCCGGCGGAGCAGCCGAACTTGGCGAGGTCGTCGGCGGGCAGATAGGTCCGCCCGTCCTGCGCGTCCTCGCGAACGTCCCGGAGAATGTTGGTCAGTTGGAGCGCGAGACCGAGCGTGTCGGCATACTCGGGCGCGCGCTCGGCGTGGAGCGCCCCCCGTTCGGTGCCGAACACGCCGAGGGAGAGCCGCCCGATCGCCCCCGCCACGCAGCGGCAGTAGACCTTCAGGTCCTCCCACGTCTCGTACGTCCCACCGCGTACGTCCATGAGGACGCCGTCGATGAGTTCGTCGAGGCCGTCCATCGGGATCGGGAAGTGGGTCGCCGCGTGCGCGAGGGCGACCGCCACCGGGTCGGTGTCGTCCTCGTGCACCTCGCCCGCGCGGATCCGGGCGAGCAGGGCCCGGGTGTCGTCGAGCCGGGCCGTCTTGATCTCCGGCGCGAGCACGCCGTCGCCGATGTCGTCCACCCGCCGCGAGAGGGCGTAGAGCGCGGACATGGCCCGCCGCTTCGGCGTCGGCAGCAACCTGATGCCGTACGCGAAGTTGCGTGCCTGCTGTCCGGTCACGGCCTCGCAGTAGCCGTACGCGGCGAGCACCGACGCGGACACGCGCGGATCCGACTCCACTGCCCGGCTCACCCCTCTCCTCGCAGAACTGCACCCGCCTCGCGCAGCATGCGTGGCTTGGTGGGTCTGGGTGGTCCGGGCAGTACGTCGTACCCCGCGGCGACGATCGCCCGGACCGCCGCTCTCCCCCCTGCCACGAATCCGGCAAGCAGCAGCTTCAGCCTGCCGTGGACGCTACCCACCAGGGGGGTGCCTTCATTCAGGAGGCACCGGGCGCGTTCCGTTTCGTAGGCGACCAGGGCGCGCACCGATGCGCCCGCTGTCGGCCGGGACAGGTCTGACTCGCTCACGTGGAACTGCTTCATGTCCTCAACCGGCAGGTAGATGCGGCCGCGCCGCAGGTCTTCGGCGACGTCCTGGATGTGCTCGACGATCTGCAGGCCGGTGCAGACGGCGTCCGAGCGGCGGATGCGCTCGGGGGTCTCCGTACCGGTGATGGCCAGGACGAGTCGGCCGATCGGGTTCGCGGAGAGCGCGCAGTACGCGACGAGGTCGTCGTAGGTCTCGTAGCGGGTGACGCGCTGGTCCCGGCGGTTGGCCTCCAGCAGGCCGAGGAAGGGCTCCACCGTCAGGGTCCCGCGCTCGGCGGCCGGCCGCAGCGCCCGCACCAGCGGGTGGCCGGGGTCGGCGCCGCCGAAGACCTTGCCCAGATCGGCCTCGACGGCGTACAGGAGGCTCAGCGGGTCGCCGGGGCCTTCGAGGCCGAGGTGGCGGGCGTGGGCGGCACCGGGCGCGAGGTCGCCGTCGCCGATGTCGTCGATGAGGCGGACGACGCCGTAGACGGCCATGAGGTCGTCACGCCAGGCCCGGGGCAGAAAGAAGGGAGCCACCGGGAAGTTCTCGTCCGCGGCCTTGTCGAGGACGGCGGATGCATCGCGGAGCTGGAGATCATCCGTAGCCATTGCCGTCACATCTCCCGTTCTACACTGCCGACCCAATACATCCTATTTCGGACACGCCGCCCAGCCCTCTCCGAGGCGGGCCGTGCTCCGGGCCGGGACGCCGCGCGATATCGCCCCACTTGCCGCGAATCAGCACTGCTACAGCTTACGTTGTACAACCACTCAGCCATCGTCGGGGTGTTCGGCGCATCACAACAACACACCGATTGGCCTCAATCTTCCCTGGGCACACGCGAGTTGAGTGACCCATGTGGCTCAGGGGAGACACCATGCCATGACAGTGCCCCGCCGGATTCCTCCCGGCGGGGCACTGCTGTCGAACGGGTGCGCGCCCGTTGGCTCGAACGGACTACTTGCCCGTGAACTTCTCGTACTCCTTTATGACCTCGTCGGTCGGGCCGTCCATGCGCAGCTCGCCGCGCTCCAGCCACAGGACGCGGTCGCAGGTGTCACGGATGGACTTGTTGTTGTGGCTGACCAGGAAGACCGTGCCCGCGTGCTTGCGGAGCTCGCGGATGCGGGCCTCGGAGCGCTTCTGGAACTTCCGGTCGCCGGTGGCCAGGGCCTCGTCGATCATCAGGACGTCGTGGTCCTTGGCCGCCGCGATGGAGAAGCGCAGGCGGGCCGCCATGCCGGAGGAGTAGGTGCGCATCGGCAGGGTGATGAAGTCGCCCTTCTCGTTGATGCCCGAGAAGTCGACGATCTCCTGGTAGCGCTCCCTGATCTGCTCGCGGGACATGCCCATGGCGAGCCCGCCGAGGATGACGTTGCGCTCGCCCGTCAGGTCGTTCATCAGGGCCGCGTTCACACCGAGCAGCGAGGGCTGGCCGTCGGTGTAGACCTTGCCCTTCTCGGCGGGCAGCAGGCCGGCGATGGCACGCAGGAGCGTCGACTTGCCCGAGCCGTTGGAGCCGATCAGGCCGATGGCCTCGCCGCGGTAGGAGGTGAAGCTGACGCCGCGCACGGCGTGCACCTTGCGCACCCCGCGCTCCTCGCCGCGCCGCAGCATGCGGCTCAGCGCGGAGGTGGCGCTGCCCTTGCCCGTCTTCGCGCCGTTGACGCGGTAGACGATGTGCAGCTCGTCGGCGATGACGGTGGGGATGTGCCCCTTGTCGGTGATCTTGTCGTCAGCCACGGCCGTAGCGCTCCTCAGCCTTCCAGAAGTACACGAAGCCGACCGCGCCGATCACGACCGCCCAGCCGATGGCGAAGATCCACACGTGCGGGGGCAGGTAGGAGGATCCGTAGTCGTCGATCAGGGCGAAGCGGATCAGGTCCATGTAGATCGAGGCCGGGTTCCACTGGAGCACGTCCCCGACCCAGCCGGGCACGTCCTTCTTGTCCGCGAGCATCGCGGGGATGCTGAACATGACGCCCGAGGCGTACATCCAGGTGCGCATCACGAACGGCATCAGCTGCGCCAGGTCGGGCGTCTTGCTGCCCATCCGGGCGAAGATCAGCGCGAGCCCGGTGTTGAAGACGAACTGCAGGGCCAGCGCGGGCACCACGAGCAGCCAGGAGAAGGCCGGGTAGATCCCGAACCCGACCATGATCACGACGAGCACGATCATCGAGAAAAGCAGCTGCTGGAGCTGCTGGAGCGCGAAGGAGATCGGCAGCGAGGCCCGCGGGAAGTGCAGGGCCCTGACCAGGCCGAGGTTTCCGGCGATCGCCCGCACGCCCGCCATCACCGAGCTCTGCGTGAAGGTGAAGACGAAGACGCCCGTCACCAGGAAGGGCACGTAGATCTCGTGCGGAATGCCCTTCCTCGCGCCGAGGAGCAGTCCGAAGATGAAGAAGTAGACCGCCGCGTTCAACAGCGGCGTCGCCACCTGCCAGAGCTGGCCGAGCTTGGCCTGGCTGTACTGGGCGGTCAGCTTCGCCTGCGAGAAGGCGAGGATGAAGTGGCGTCGTCCCCAGAGCTGGCGGACGTACTCGAAAAGTCCGGGCCGGGCGCCGCTGACGGTCAGACCGTACTTGGCGGCGAGTTCGGATCGGGAGAGCCCGTCATCGGGCGACGGAGACGCGGTCACCGCGACTCCGCCGTCATGCGTTGTCTCACTCACGAGTGGAAACTTTCGTCTTCAGATGCGCAGCCGGTCGGGCGTAGGCGTGGGCCAGGGACCGGGGTATGGCCCGAATGCTCTCAGACCCGAGCTTGTCAGATGACAGGAGGTCGACCGAGTCGGGTCAGCCGCCACACCGTACGCCACTTCATGGGCCTGCGAGGTCCGCAGGGCGTGGTCCAGCCCTCCTTGAAGCCGCCGAACCAGGCCTTCAGGGCCGGGCCCGAGGGGCGCCGGGCGAGGGTGAGCAGCATCCAGACACCGAGGTAGACCGGGACCAGCGGGGCGGGGAGGTTGCGACGGGCCAGCCAGACGCGGTTGCGGGCCACCATCCGGTGGTAGACCGCGTGCCGGGAGGGGGCCGTCGTGGGGTGGAAGAGGACCATGTCCGAGCGGTAGTCGATCATCCAGCCGGCGTTCAGCGCGCGCCAGGCGAGGTCGGTCTCCTCGTGCGCGTAGAAGAACTCGCCGGGCAGACCGCCGACCTCGGCGAGGACCTTCGTACGGACGGCGTTGGCGCCGCCGAGGAAGGTCGTCACGCGCGAGGAGCGCATCGGGTCGGAGGCCCGCAGGCGCGGCACGTGGCGGCGCTGGGTCTCCCCCGTCTCCGGGTCCGCGATGCGGAAGCTGATGATGCCGAGCTCCGCGTCGGCGGCGAAGGCCTCGCGGCACAGCTGGGCCGTGTCCATGTTCGCGAGCAGGCCGTCGTCGTCCAGGAAGAGCAGGATGTCGACGTCGGTGCCGCCGGGGCCGAAGGCCTCGATGCCGACGTTGCGGCCGCCGGGGATGCCGAGGTTCTCGGGCAGCTCGACGGTGCGTACGCCCGCGGGAACCTCGGGGACGGGGGCGCCGTTGCCGACCACGACCACCTCGACCGGGTCGCCGTCCTGCTTGGCGACCGAGTCGAGGAGGGCGCGCAGCTCCTGCGGCCGGTTGCCCATCGTGATGATGACGGCGCCGACCTTCAGCTTCTGTGCCGGGGTGCTCACTTCAACCTGCTCGATACGAGGATGGACACGAGGTGGAGCAGGGTCTGCAGCAGCGCGATGCCCGCGAGGACGGCCACGCCCAGGCGCGAGAAGAACAGGTCGCCCCTGGCCTGGTCCACGAACGCGATCACCAGGATCAGCAGCGACGCCTCGACACCGAGGATCAGCCGGTGGAACTTCAGCGCCGCGGCGGCCCTGCGGGCCAGCGCCATGCCGGAGGAGCGCGGCTCGGCCGCGGACTCCTTGACCGGCTCCTTGCCCGTCTGGTGGCGGGCGACGCCGACGAGGTCGGTCTCGGCCTTGATCAGGATCGCGCCGAGCGCGGCCAGCGTGCCGAGGAAGGCCCACAGCCAGTCGATGCGCCCCGAGCCCCAGATGTCGGCGGCCCGCAGACCGAAGCCGACCAGGACCGCGGCGTCGCACAGGTAGGCGGCGACCCGGTCCAGGTAGACCCCGGACATCGAGTACTGCTTCTTCCAGCGGGCGATCTCGCCGTCGACGCAGTCGAGCAGCAGATAGAGCTGGACCGCGAGCACGCCGAGCACGGCGCCCGTGATCCCGGGCACCAGCAGGGCCGGGGCGGCGAGGGCGCCGGCCACGGTCATCACGTAGGTCAGCTGGTTGGGCGTGACCTTCGTGTTCACCAGGTGCCGGTCGATACGCAGGGAGACCTCGCGCATGTAGAGCCGGCCGGCCCAGTGTTCGCCGCTCCGCCGGTCCTTCACACCCGGGGGGTGAACAACCGGGCGGAGCTCAGCTACCGATGGCTTTTGCATAGTCGGCGTATGCGTCCCTGATCTGGTCGGTGGACAGGTCGAGGTGTTCGAGGATCGTGTAGCGGCCCGGCCGGGTCTGCGGAGCGAACTCCACGACCTGGACGAACTCGTCCACGGTGAAGCCGATCTCCTCCGGCAGCACGGGAAGACCGTGCCTGCGCAGCACCGAGGCCATGAACGCCGACTCCTCGCGGGCACCGCGCAGGTGCATCGCGAACGCCGCGCCCAGGCCGCACTGCTCGCCGTGGCTGGCGGCGCGCTTGGGGAAGAGCAGGTCGAAGGCGTGGTTGATCTCGTGGCACGCGCCGGACGCCGGGCGGGAGTCGCCGGAGATGGACATCGCGATGCCGGTGAGGACCAGGCCCTCGGCCAGGACCTGCAGGAAGGCGTCGTCGCCGACACCGCCGGGGTGGCGCAGAACCGCCTCGCCGGCCTGGCGGGCCATGGCGGCCGCGAGGCCGTCGATGTCCTCGCCGCGCTCACGGGCGGCCAGCTCCCAGTCACGGATCGCGGAGATGTTGGACAGCGCGTCGCCGATGCCGGAGCGGACGAAGCGGACCGGGGCCTCGCGGATGATGTCGAGGTCGATCACGACCGCGATGGGGTTCGGCACGCCGTACGAGCCGCGGCCCGCGTCGTTGTCCAGGGTGGCGACGGGCGAGCAGAGGCCGTCGTGCGACAGGTTCGTCGCGACGGCGACCAGCGGCAGACCCACGCGCGCCGCGGCGAACTTGGCACAGTCGATGATCTTGCCGCCGCCGAGGCCGACGATCGCGTCGTAGCGGCCCGACTTCCTGATGGCTTCGCCGAGCTTGATGGCGTCGTCGAGCGTGCCGCCACCGACCTCGAACCACTCCGCGCCGCTCAGCGACGGCATCAGCCGCTCGCGGAGCACCGCGCCCGAGCCACCGCTGATGGCGATGGCGAGCTTGCCGGTCGACGAGCAGATCCGCTGGTCGGCCAGGACTCCGGCCAGGTCGTCGATCGCCCCCGGCCGGATGTCGACGACGACCGGCGAGGGGATGAGCCTCGTCAGTACTGGCACGCGATCTCCCGGCCCTTGGCGAGGTCGTCGTGGTTGTCGATCTCGACCCACGAGACGTCGCCGATCGGGGCCACGTCCACCTTGAAGCCGCGGTTGACGAGCTCCTGGTAGCCGTCCTCGTAGTAGAGGTCGGGGTCGCGCTCGAAGGTGGTCTTCAGGGCGTCGGCGAGCTCGTCGGCGGCGGAGCCCTCGATGAGGGTGACGCCGATGTACTCGCCGGTGGCCTCGGAGGGGTCCATCAGCTTGGTGATGCGCTGCACGCCCTTGGCGTCGTCGACGATGACCTTCATCTCCTCGTCGGCGAGCTGCTTCACCGTGTCGAGGGCGAGGATGATCTTCTGGCCGTTGCCGCGCGCGGCGAGCAGCGTCTTCTCGACGGAGACCGGGTGCACGGTGTCGCCGTTGGCGAGGATCACGTCGTGCTTGATCGCGTCACGGCCGCACCACAGGGAGTAGGCGTTGTTCCACTCCTCGGCCTTGTCGTTGTCGATCAGGGTCAGCTTGAGGTTGTACTTCGCCTCGAGCGCCGCCTTGCGCTCGTAGACGGCCTCCTTCTTGTAACCGACGATGATCGCGACCTCGGTCAGACCGATCTCGGCGAAGTTGCCGAGCGTCAGGTCGAGAATCGTGGTCTCACCGTCGACCGGCACCAGAGCCTTGGGCAGGGTGTCGGTGTAGGGGCGAAGACGCCGTCCGGCGCCTGCCGCGAGCACGAGGCCGATCATGCGGGTTCTCCTTCATCGTGTACGGCGGGTGCGCCGACTTTGTGGGCGGTCACCCAGAAGCGGATGCTCTCGACGAGCACCACGAGTGCCACGGCCACGGCGAGTGCCGTGAGCGCGACGGGGAAATCTGTGGCGGGCAGCAAGGTCGCGGCCAGCGCGACCACGAGGGTCCTGCCGTCCTGGCCGCCGATCGTCCGCACCAGCCAGCGCGGGGGCGCACCGGTGCCGCCCTTGATGCGGTACACCGTGTCGTAGTGATGGTAGGCGACCGCGGCCACGAGCCCGAAAGCCGCCGGAAGCGCTCCGTCCACGTCGGCCCGGGCCGCCAGGGCCAGGATCGTGCCGTACTCGGCGGCGCGGAAGAACGGCGGGACCAGCCAGTCGAGGGGGGCCTTGAGGGGCATGATCAGGGCGAGGCCCGAGAGGGCGACGTAGAGCGCGGCCGCGGCCACGACGGCGGGGCCGCCGTAGGGGGCGGTCAGGGTCGCGGCGACGACGACGGCTCCGCCGACGAAGGCGAGGACCGGGGCGGGCCGCAGCCAGGTGACTCGGGGCCTCAGGGCGGCGAAGGCGTCGGCGAGCGGGCCGTTGTCGGCGAGCTCGGCGAGGGCGTGCGCGGCGCGGTCGGTGCGGGTCGCCTTGCGGGTCACCGAGCGCAGGACACGTCCGGCCGTGGTGTAGCAGGCCGCGAGCGCGCAGCCGATGAGCAGGACGACCAGGGTGATGCGCGGCGTGGTCACCGCGGTGAGCACGGCGATCATCGCCCAGCGCTCACCGATGGGCAGCACGATCATGCGGCGCACCCAGACCGTCCACCCGACGCTGTCGAGCTTGTCCGAGAGGGCCGCGGTGGGGCTGGTGTTGGCCGTGGCGGCCGTGCTGTCGGAGTTCGCCTCGTTGAAGGAGAAGTCCACGACGTGCCGGCAGGTCTGCAGGACCATCGCGCCGAGGGCGAGCGCCCACACGTCGTCGCCACCGCGGGCCGCCCCGAGCGCGAGGCCCGCGTAGTAGGCGTACTCCTTGGCGCGGTCGAACGTCGCGTCCAGCCAGGCGCCCAGCGTCGAGTACTGCAGGGAGTAGCGGGCGAGCTGCCCGTCGGTGCAGTCCAGGACGAAGGAGAAGAGGAGCAGCAGGCCCGCCGCGACGAAGCCGCCGCGGGTGCCGGTCGCCGCGCAGCCCGCCGCGATCAGGGCGGTGAGCAGCGAGGCGGTGGTGACCTGGTTCGGGGTGAGGCCCCTGCGGGCGCACCAGCGGGCGATGTAGCGCGAGTAGGGGGAGATGCAGTACGTGGTGAAGAAGCCGTCGCGCGACTTGACCGCGGTGCGCAGGCGTACGGCCTCGTCGTCGACGGCGGCGACGGCCTGGCGTGCCTCGTTGCGGGCCTGCGGATCGCTGGGCACGGTGGCGACGAGGGTGCCGAGGTCGGGGCGGTGCACGTCGACGGCGCCGGACTCCATGGCCGCCGCGATGTCGTGCGGGAGCGCGTCGAGCGTCATGACGCCGCCCGCGGTTCCCGCGCTCGCCCGCAGGGCGCGCGTCAGTTCCGTGCGGGCCTCCGGCTTGGCCGTGACGGCGCCGGGGACGGCACTGGCGGCGAAGCGGGGGTCGGTGAGGCCGAGGCGCAGGGCGTGGACGTGACCGACGAAGCGCGCGTCGACGACCGCGACCCGCTGGTCGCCCGGCACGGCGGCAAGCAGCGTCTCGACGTCCGCCGCGTCGGAGGCGACCCGCACGTCGAAGCCCAGGGACCGCAGATCGCCTTCGAGCGGCGACCCGGGGACCGGCTGACCGGTGAGGATGGCGGTCGACAGACGAAGTCACTCCTTGAGTACCGGCGCGGCTCGCGCCGGGCACATGTGTAAGGGGAGCGCCCCTGGCCATGGCGGCCGGGCGGCACGTCGGCTGAGGCTATCGGATGATGGGAAGCGGGCGTTCATCACCCGTTCACGCCCCGATAAGGGCGGCCTGCGAGGGCCTCGGCTTCGCGATCATCATGGTGGATGGGGGGCCGCCGCCACAAACCGCGCCCGCCCCGCGCCCGGCTTGCCCGCATAGCGGCCACCTGTCCCCGTGGCGGGCCCGCCCCCCGGTGTTCGCTTAGGGTGGGCGCCCATGACATGGCTGATCACAGGTGGAGCGGGATACATCGGGGCCCATGTGGCGCGGGTCATGGCCGGTGCCGGGGAGGGCGTCGTCGTACTGGACGACATCTCGTCGGGCGTACCGCAGCGCCTGCCCGCGGACATGCCCCTCGTGAAGGGCTCCGCGCTGGACGGGGCGCTGCTGCGCCGGGTCTTCGCCGAGCACGGGGTCACCGGTGTGGTGCATCTCGCGGCCCGCAAGCAGGTCGGGGAGTCGGTCGAGCAGCCGCTGCGCTACTACCGGGAGAACCTGGGAGGCCTGACGACGCTGCTCGAAGCGGTGGCGGAGGCGGGCATCAAGCGGTTCGTGTTCTCCTCGTCGGCCGCGGTGTACGGAGACCCGCCGGACGCGGAGTTCGTACGGGAGGACACTCCCTGCGTCCCGGTCAGCCCCTATGGCGAGACGAAGCTCGCCGGTGAGTGGCTGGTGCGGGCGGCGGGGCGGGCGCACGGCATCGGGACCGTCTGCCTGCGGTACTTCAACGTGGCGGGCGCCGCCTCCCCCGAGCTCGCGGACACCGGCGTCTACAACGTGATCCCGATGGTCTTCGACCGGCTGCGGCGCGACGAGGCGCCGCGGATCTTCGGCGACACCCATCCGACCCCGGACGGCACCTGCGTCCGTGACTACGTGCACGTCTGCGACCTCGCCGAGGCACACCTCGCGGCGGCCCGCAGGCTCGCGGCGGGCGCCGAGGGCGATCTGACGGTGAACATCGGGCGGGGGCGCGGTGTTTCCGTACGCGAACTCGTCACGCTCATCGGCGAGGTGAGCGGCGACACCCGGCCCGCAGTGGTGGAGCCGGCCCGCCCCGGCGACGCCCCGCGCGCCGTGGCCGACGCCCGCAGGGCGGCCGATGAGCTCGGCTGGACGGCCCGGCGCGGGGTGCGCGAGATGGTCGAGTCCGCGTGGGCGGGCTGGTGTCTGCACCACCCCGGAGCGGTCCGCGGCTGATCGTTCCGACGCCCTGACCTGCACCCCTCCGCCAGACGGCAATCATTGCCATTTTCGCAGGTCAGGGAGATGACAACGGTGTTCAGTGCCGCGTTGCCAGATACCCCCCACCCGTAGTTCACTGTGGTCGCGCGACCGGCGAACGGCAGAACCGACGACCACTGGGGAGGCGGCTCCATGGGGGCTGGGCACGATCACGGACACACGCACGGGGTACCGGCCACGGGGACGGCGGCCAACGCCTACAAGGGCCGCCTCCGCACGGCCCTCGCCATCACGCTCACGGTGATGGTGGCCCAGATCGTGGGCGGTGTCATGGCGGACTCGCTCGCGCTCGTCGCGGACGCGACGCACATGGCCACCGACGCCCTGGGCCTCGGCATGGCCCTGCTCGCGATCCACTTCGCGAACAGGCCGCCGACCGAGAACCGCACCTTCGGCTACGCCCGCGCGGAGATACTCGCCGCGCTCGCCAACTGTCTGCTGCTGCTCGGCGTGGGCGGCTACGTGCTGTACGAGGCGGTCGAGCGGTTCATCACGCCCGCGCAGACCGAGGGGAGCCTCGCCGTCTACTTCGGCGTCTTCGGTCTCGTCGCGAACATGATCTCGCTGTCCCTGCTGATGCGCGGCCAGCGGGACAGTCTCAATGTGCGGGGCGCCTTCCTGGAGGTCGTCGCGGACACCCTCGGCTCGGTCACGGTCATCATCGCCGCCGTCGTCATCATGGCCACCGGGTGGCAGGCCGCCGACCCGATCGCCTCGCTCGTCATCGGATTCATGATCGTCCCGCGTACGGTCAAGCTCCTGAAGGAGACCCTGAACGTGCTCCTCGAGTCGGCTCCCAAGGGGGTCGACATGGCCGAGGTGCGGGCCCACATCCTCGAGCTGCCGGGCGTCGAGGAGGTCCACGACCTGCACGCCTGGACCATCACCTCGGGCCTGCCGGTGCTCTCCGCCCACGTGGTGGTGAGCTCCTACACCCTCGACTCCATCGGCCACGAGAAGATGCTGCACGAGCTGCAGGGCTGCCTGGGCGACCACTTCGACGTCGAGCACTGCACCTTCCAGCTGGAGCCGAGCGGACACGCGGAGCACGAGGCGAAGCTCTGCCACTGAGAACCTGTCCTTGGTTCGGAACAGGCTCTGCGCCCCGGCCCCCGCCGCTCCGGCGCACGGCGCCGATATCACCTTCGCCGATATCACCTTCGGTGTTATCGTGGCCGGCGTTCTTGAGTTCTCTGGAGGTGGGTTGATGACTGTCGCGGCCGACGCTGCTCCGCGCGGCGACACGTGCATCCCCGCTTCCCGGGCTCGCGCCTGACGCTCCGTACGTCCGCGGGCCCCTCACTCAAGGGTTTCCCACGTTGACCGACCACACTGCGCTCAGCCATGCCTTCTTCGCCCTGCACCACGGGCTCGACCGGCAGGGCCCCGGCTCCGACGCCACCACCCGGCGGCTGCTCTCCCTCGCGGGAGCGCCGCCCGCGCGGCCGCGCGTCCTCGACCTGGGCTGCGGCCCCGGCAGGGCCGCACTGCTCCTCGCCGCCGAGGCCGGCGCCGAGGTGACCGCCGTCGATCTGCACGAGCCGTTCCTCGACGAGCTCCGCGCGGCCGCGCGGGCACACGGGCTCGAAGGATCGATCACCACGCTCAACGCCGACATGGCCGAACTCCCCTTCCCGGACGGCTCGTTCGACCTGGTCTGGGCCGAGAGCTCGGTCTACTCCATCGGCTTCGACACCGCGCTGCGCGCCTGGCGGCGGCTGCTCGCTCCCGGCGGGGCGCTCGTCCTGACCGAGTGCGAGTGGACGACAGCCGAGCCGTCCGCCGCGGCCCGCGCCTTCTGGGACCGGCACTACGCCCTCCGTACCGGCGCGGAGAACCTCCGGGCCGCGACCGGCGCCGGGTACTCCGTGCTCGGCGTGCACCCGCAGCCCGAGTCCGACTGGGACGAGTACTACGGGCCGCTGGCCGCGCGCGCGGACGCGGCGGACCCCCGCGCTCCCGGCATGGCCGAGGCGCTCGCCGCCACCCGCGAGGAGATCGCGATGCGGCGCGAGCACGGCACGGAGTTCGGTTACGCGGGCTACGTCCTGCGGCCCACGGACACCTGGCCGACCCGTCCCGAGACCGCGTCGGACGTCGCCGCGGTGCACGCCGTGCACGCGGCCGCCTTCGCGACCGAGGCGGAGGCCGACCTGGTCGACGCGTTGCGCGCCGATCCCGGGGCCTGGCTGCCGGGCCTGTCGTACGTCGCCGAGGCGCCCGACGGCTCCGTGGCCGCGCACGCGCTGCTCACCCGCTGCCTGGTGGGCGGGGCGCCCGCGCTGGCCCTCGCCCCCGTGGCCGTCCTGCCCGCACACCAGCGGACGGGGGCGGGATCGGCCGTGGTCCGCGCGCTGCTCGACGCGGCACGCGCGCGTGGGGAGCGGCTCGTCCTCGTGCTCGGGCATCCCTCGTACTATCCGCGGTTCGGATTCAAGCCCGCTTCCGGGTACGGAATCCGGCCAGGTTTCGAGGTGCCCGACGAGGCGATGATGGCGCTCGTACTGGACGGATCCGGCGATTCCGCTGGGCCCGCGCGGGGCACGATCCAGTATCCGGCCGCCTTCGGCGTCTGACCGCCTCACCGGGCGCCCCGGCGCGGCGGGACATGCGGGTCCCCGAAGTGCCGGGGGCGTCCGGAACGTACGGCAGACTTGGGACTCGAAGACCGAAGCGAAGGATGGGTATGCCGATCACACCTGCCACCGCGGCGAACGACTCGTCGAACGGCGCCGGAGAAGCGATCTTGCTCGAACTCGTCGACGAGGACGGCAGGACGATCGGCACAGCGGAGAAACTCTCCGCGCACCAGGCGCCCGGGCAGCTGCACCGGGCGTTCTCCGTCTTCCTCTTCGACGAGCAGGGGCGCCTGCTTCTCCAGCAGCGCGCCCTCGGCAAGTACCACTCCCCCGGCGTCTGGTCGAACACCTGCTGCGGCCACCCCTATCCGGGCGAGGCGCCGTTCGCGGCGGCCGCGCGGCGTACGTACGAGGAGCTCGGCGTCTCGCCGTCGCTGCTCGCCGAGGCGGGCACGGTGCGCTACAACCACCCGGACCCCGACTCGGGGCTCGTGGAGCAGGAGTTCAACCACCTCTTCGTGGGCATGGTGCAGGCCGCGCTGAGCCCGGACCCCGACGAGATCGGCGGGACCGCGTTCGTGACGGCCGCGGAGCTGGCCGAACGCCACGAGCGCGAGCCGTTCTCCGCGTGGTTCATGACCGTGCTCGACGCGGCCCGGCCCGCGATCAAGGAGCTGACCGGGCCCTCCGCGGGCTGGTAGCCAACCGGACCGTCACGGGATCGCCGCCGGACTCCGGTCCGGCGGCGGTTCGCTAGCATGTAATGCATGCATGCCGATAGTGACTCTTACGAGCTCCGCGCGGGAGTGCCGTCCGTCGAGACCTTCCGCCACCTGCGCACCGTGGCCGGCCTCTCCGACCGGGCGCCCGAGGCCGTCGCCCTCGCCCTGCCGAACACCTGGTACGGCGTGGTGCTGCGGCACGAGGGAGAGCCCGTCGGCATGGGCCGCATCATCGGTGACGGCGGCACCGCGTTCCAGATCGTCGACATCTGCGTGCACCCGGACCACCAGGGCCAGGGCCTCGGCAAGCGGATCATGGCCGCGCTCACCGGGGAGCTGGAGCGCCGCGCGCCCGCGACCGCGTACGTCTCGCTGATCGCCGACGGCCCGGCGCGCTTCCTCTACGAGAAGTTCGGCTTCGCCGACACGGCCACGCACGACTCGATCGGCATGTACCGCTCGATGCCCGCACGGTGAGCCGCGCGCCAGGGCCCTTGGTACGCGCTAACTCCTTGACGAGGGCTCGGAGTCTGCCTTAAATCAAGTACTGAACCAAGTACTGAACGAAGTGAAGACAGCCGGACCGCCGCGGTCGCCCCCTCGCCGCGGACGGGTCCCGGCGTTATTTGTCATGCGCATGCCCCATCTGCCACCGCCCCCACGCGAAGCGATGTGATGACCGTGCACACCTCCCCCCGCCGCCGCACCAAGCTCTGCGCGCTCGCCCTTGCCTGCGGCGCCGCGAGCCTCGCCGTGCTCCCCTCGGCTTCCGCCGAGCCCGCGCCCCGATCCCCCGCCCCCGCACCGGCGGCCGCGGCGGCCTCGTTCACCGACGACTTCAACGGCCCCGCCGGGTCGGCGGTCGACGGTTCGAAGTGGCAGATCGAGACGGGCGACAACGTCAACAACCACGAGCGGCAGTACTACACCTCGGGCAACAAGAACGCCGCACTCGACGGCCGGGGCAACCTGGTCATCACCGCCCGCAAGGAGAACCCCGGCAACTACCAGTGCTGGTACGGCAGGTGCGAGTACACCTCGGCCCGCCTGAACACCGCGGGCAGGTTCACCCAGACCTACGGCCACGTCGAGGCCCGCATGAAGGTGCCGCGCGGCCAGGGCATGTGGCCCGCGTTCTGGATGCTCGGCGCCGACATCGGCAGCGTGGGCTGGCCCGGCAGCGGCGAGATCGACGTGATGGAGAACGTCGGCTTCGAACCGGGCACCGTGCACGGGACCCTGCACGGCCCCGGCTACTCCGGCTCGGGCGGGATCGGCGCGGGCTACACGCTGCCCGGCGGCCAGGCGTTCGCGGACACGTTCCACACGTTCGCCGTGGACTGGTCGCCGAACCGCGTCAGCTGGTCCGTGGACGGCACCGTCTACCAGACCCGCACCCCGGCCGACCTGAACGGCAACCGCTGGGTCTTCGACAAGCCCTTCTTCCTCATCCTCAACCTCGCGGTCGGCGGCTACTGGCCCGGCGACCCGAACGGCAGCACCTCCTTCCCCCAGCAGCTCGTCGTGGACTACGTGCACGTCACGACCGGCAACTGAGACACGCCGCCCGGGAAGAGGGCACCATGTGCGGCAGCCGCGGCGCTGAACAATGGCGTTTCCACCCCTCTTCCCAGGAGCGACAGGCATGAGCACTACAGCCCAGATCGGGGTCACGGGCCTCGCCGTCATGGGGCGCAACCTCGCCCGCAACTTCGCCCGCAACGGGTACGCGGTCGCCCTCCACAACCGCACCGCCTCCCGCACCCACGACCTGGTGCGGGAGTTCGGCGAGGAGGGCATCTTCGTGCCGGCCGAGACCGCCGAGGAGTTCGTGGCCGCCCTCGAACGGCCGCGACGCCTCGTGATCATGGTGAAGGCCGGTGAGCCGACCGACGCGGTGATCAAGGAGTTCGCGCCGCTCCTGGAGCCCGGCGACATGATCGTCGACGGTGGCAACGCGCACTTCGCCGACACCCGGCGCCGCGAGAAGGAGCTGCGCGAGCAGGGCATCCACTTCGTCGGCACCGGCGTCTCCGGCGGCGAGGAGGGTGCGCTGCACGGGCCGAGCATCATGCCGGGCGGCAGCACCGAGTCGTACGCCTCGCTCGGCCCGATGCTGGAGAAGATCTCCGCGAAGGCGAAGGACGGCGCCCCGTGCGTCACGCACGTCGGCCCGGACGGCGCCGGTCACTTCGTGAAGATGGTGCACAACGGCATCGAGTACGCCGACATGCAACTCATCGGCGAGGCCTACCAGTTGCTGCGGGACGTGGCCGGGTACTCCCCCGCGCAGATCGCCGACGTCTTCCGCACGTGGAACACGGGCCGCCTCGACTCGTACCTGATCGAGATCACGGCGGAGGTCCTCTCCCACGTGGACGCCGCCACCGGGAAGCCCTTCGTGGACGTCGTGCAGGACCAGGCCGAGCAGAAGGGCACCGGGCGCTGGACGGTGCAGATCGCGCTGGACCTGGGCGTGCCGGTGTCGGGCATCGCCGAGGCGGTGTTCGCCCGCTCGCTGTCGGGCCACGCCGACCTGCGCGCCGCGTCGAAGGAGCTCGCGGGCCCCACGGCCGAGCCCCTGAGCGGAGCGGCGGCCGGTGCCTTCGCCGACCAGGTCGAGCAGGCGCTGTACGCCTCGAAGATCGTGTCGTACACGCAGGGCTTCCACGAGGTCGCCGCGGGCAGCGAGACGTACGACTGGGACATCGACCTGGGCGCGGTGGCCCGTATCTGGCGCGGTGGCTGCATCATCCGGGCGGCGTTCCTGGACCGGATCACCGCCGCCTACGAGGCCCGGCCCGGCCTGGTCTCGCTCCTGTCGGACAAGGGCTTCGCGGACGAGATCGCGGGGGCGCAGGACGACTGGCGGGCCGTCCTGGTCGCCGCGACCGAGCAGGGCGTGCCGACGCCGGGCTTCGCGGCGGCGCTCGCGTACTACGACGGGCTGCGCGCCGAACGGCTGCCCGCCGCGCTCACCCAGGGCCAGCGGGACTTCTTCGGCGCGCACACCTACCGGCGGGTCGACCGCGCGGGGTCGTTCCACACGCTCTGGGGCGGTGACCGCTCGGAGACCGGCGCCTAGGCGGCGCACCAAGGGATGGGGGACCCCGGGAGACCGGGAGACGGCTCGGGCCGGTGGGAACCGCCCGGGCCGTCGTCATGTCGGTGACCCAGGCCATATCGGGGGGCCTGGGCCTGTGAGCCCACTCATAGGGGCCACGTCACATGCTAAGGACGGTAGTAGCGGGGTGAGGGCGGGGGCCGGGGGCCGAGGCGCGGGTATGGGCCGCTTTGCCCGGGGACGTCTGCGTACCGGGGTAGTACGTCACACCATTGCGCCCAGCGCCCGGCACCCCTAACTCTGGCTGAGGTCTCCGGGGCTCCCGGATCCCCACCGGGCACAGAAGCCCGCCTTCGGATCGAGCCCCCCACGTCCCCACTGAGGAGTTATCCCCGCATGGCCACGACCCAGACGCCGAACCGTGCCGCCCGCTTCCGCAAGTTCTCCGTCGCCGGCATCGCCACCGCCGGTGCCGCGGCAGCGGCCCTCACGATGGCGCCCTCCGCCGCGCACGCAGCGGAGTCGGCCAAGGTCGGCACGGCGGCCGCCGCGCAGGCGCAGGCCGCCAAGAAGCCGCACGCCGACAACCTCGACGGCTGGATCCGCGAGTCCCTCGACATCATGAAGTCGAAGGGCATCCCCGGTTCCTACGAGGGCCTGCACCGCAACATCATGCGCGAGTCCGCCGGCGACCCGAACGCCCAGAACGGCTGGGACGTCAACGCGCAGAACGGCACCCCGTCCAAGGGCCTGCTCCAGGTCATCCAGCCGACCTTCGACGCCTACCACGTCGACGGCACCGCAAACTCCCTGACCGACCCGGTCGCCAACATCACCGCGGCCGCCAACTACGCCGCCGACAAGTACGGCTCCATCGACAACGTCGACTCCGCCTACTGAGCCGCCCGGTCGACGAGGAGAGTCAGCGCATGCCGCACGAGAGCGGGAACGAGCACCCGGCGCACCCGGCCGACGGCCCCGCGGCGCCCCACTACGGGCCCGCGCGGGTACGCCGCTCCCGACGCAAGCCCCGGAAGAAGGCCCTGCGCTACGTCGCGTGGGGCGCCCTGGGCGCGGTCATCGTCGGTGGCGGAGGCGTGGCCTACGCCTGGCAGCACCTCAACGGCAACATCCAGGGCACGGACGTGAACGCCGCCCTGGGCAAGGACCGGCCCGCCGAGCAGCGCGACGGTTCGATGAACATCCTCCTGCTCGGCTCCGACTCCCGGGCCGGGACGCACGGCGAGTACGGCAGCGGCGTCAGCGGCGCCCGGGCCGACACGGCGATGGTCCTGCACGTGGACAAGACCCACAAGAAGGCCTCGGTCGTCAGCATTCCGCGCGACACCATGGTCCAGCGGCCCCAGTGCGCGCAGTCCCACGGTGGCGGCGCGGCGGGCGCTCAGCAGGCCATGTTCAACTCGTCCTACCAGGTGGGCGGGCCCGCCTGCACCGTGAAGACGGTGGAGAAGATGTCGGGCGTCCGCATGGACCACTACCTCGAAGTCGACTTCAAGGGGTTCCAGAAGCTCATCGACGAGCTCGGCGGCGTGGACATCACCACCCACAAGGCCATCAAGGACCACAACAGCGGTCTCTCGCTGACCGCCGGCAAGCACACGCTGAAGGGCAAGCAGGCGCTCGAGCTCGTCCGCACCCGGCACGGCGTGGGCGACGGCAGCGACCTCGGCCGCATCCAGCTCCAGCAGGCCTTCGTCAAGGCCCTGATCCACCGCGTCCACACCGTCGACCCGCTCGGCGACCCCGGCAAGTCCTACGGCCTGGCGGACACCGCGACCAAGACCGTCAGCGCCGACTCCGACCTGGCCTCCGCGGACAAGCTCCTGGGCCTCGCCAAGGAGCTGAAGGACATCAGCCCCGAGCACACCGACATGGTGACCATGCCGGTCACCTACGACGCGCAGGACGCGGGCCGGGTCAAGCCGCTGGACAAGGCCTCGCACCAGGTCTGGAACGCCCTGCGCGAGGACCGGGCGATACCGAAGTCCGTCACCCAGGACTCGGTGGGCGACCGGACGGACTCACCGGTCTCGGCCGGTTCCTGAGTCCGGTCGGGGCGCACCGCGAGAGGCGCCTCAACCGCCGGGCTTGAGGGGCAGCGCCGCCCAGATGACCTTCCCCCCGCTCGCGGTGTGCTCGACGTCGCAGGCGCCGCCCGCCTCCTCGGTGATCTCGCGGACGAGGAGAAGTCCCCTGCCGCCCGTCTGGCCGTGGTCCGCCACGAGGGCCGTCGGGCGGTAGGGGTGGTTGTCCTCGACGGACACCCGTACCCACTCGGCGCCCACGGCGATCTCCACCGCGAGCATCGGCGAGAGCAGGGCCGCGTGGCGCACCGCGTTGGTGACCAGCTCGGAGACGATGAGCAGCAGGCCGTGGACGAGGTCGTCCGGGGCCGGCACGCCCTGCCGGGCCAGCAGGTCGCGCACCGCGTGCCGCGCCTGGGGCACGGAGGCGTCGACGGCGGGGGCGGTGAAACGCCATACGCCCTCGTAGGGCAATGGTCCGTCGTCGCCGGGGAGTGGGCCGGGCCGCCTCCCGCCGTTCTCCATCGTCCGGTCGCCGCCCTTGCGCTCGATTGTCGCCACACATCGAGTGTTGGGAACGCCCCGGCCCGGACCGCGTCGCTGACCAGAAGTCAGCGACTATCGACGGGATTTGATCGGTGGCGCATGACGCCGTCAGTTGTGCGACTGATCCTGCCCCTGTTGTTCCGATTTCAATTGTTCTTCAGGTTGTACGAGGCTGACGATGCGGCGCCCTCCGATGCCCGTGGCGATCAGACCGAGGCCGTCGAAGAGCAGCGCGAGGGAGAAGAAGCACCCGATCACGTACTGGCTGCTGCTGGGCCACTCGGCGAGGACCAGGATGCCGATCAGCAGGCCGAAGGCGCCCTGCAGCAGGGTCAGGGCGAACTGCGGGCCGCGCACCACGAGGCTGCCGACCAGGCGGAACACTCCGCCCGTGAGGAAGAGCAGGGCCGCGAACATGGTCAGCGCCTCCGCCGCCACCTCGGGCCTGCGGATGATCACGACACCCGCCGCGAGGTTCAGCGCGGCGACGACCACACCCAGCCAGAAGAAGCTGGTGCCCCGTGACTGCACGGCGTGCAGCAGGCCCACGACGCCGCCGACGAGCAGCAGCCAGCCGAACAGGAGCATCGAGGTCAGCGTGGCGACGCCGGTGTAGACGAGGCCGACGAGCCCGGCCACGGCGAGGATCACGCCGAGCAGGGCGAGCCAGCCGAAGCCGCGGCTGAGCTTGGCGCCCCGGGCACCCGCTCTGCCGGTCCCCGGCCCGGTGGGTCCGGTGGTCCTGGCGTCCTTGGGTCGGGCCATCAGCGTCTCCCTCTCGCTCGGCAGAGCCTTCCGCGCCCCATGTGCGCCCTGCGCTCCTTTATGTACCTTCTGTTCCACCCTTCTTGATCGTACGTTCGAGGGGTGCGGATAGCATCCGGCGCATGGAGCCGCAGCTGAGGCACACCGTCACGGACGGTGTCGCCACCGTCGTCATCGACCATCCGGCCAAGCGCAACGCCATGACCGCGGACATGTGGGGCCAGGTGCCGCCGCTCTTCGCGGCCCTCGGCGCCGACCCGGCCGTGCGTGCCGTCGTGCTCACCGGCGCGGGCGACACCTTCTGCGCGGGGGCCGACATCTCCTCGCTGCGCGAGTCGCCGGGCACCGCGCAGGACGCCGCGGTAAGGGCCGAGGACGCCCTCGCCGCCTTCCCCAAGCCGACGCTCGCCGCCGTGCGCGGCTACTGCGTGGGCGGCGGCGCCCAGCTGGCGGGCGCGTGCGACCTGCGGTTCGCCGACGAGGGCGCCTCCTTCGGCGTCACACCGGCCAAGCTGGGCATCGTCTACCCGGCGTCGTCCACGCGCCGCCTGGTCTCGCTCGTGGGCCCCTCCGCCGCCAAGTACCTGCTCTTCTCCGGCGAGTTGATCGACGCGGAGCGGGCGCTGCGCACCGGCCTGGTGGACGAGGTGCTGCCGGCCGACGGTCTGGACAAGCGGGTCGCGGAGTTCACCCGGGTCCTCGCCTCGCGCTCGCAGCTGACCCAGGCCGCGGCGAAGGAGTTCGCGGCGGGGCGCACGGACCGGGACGCGCACTGGACGCTGCAGGCACGCGGCAGCGGCGACACCGCCGAGGGTGTCGCCGCCTTCCTGGAGCGCAGGCCGCCGGACTTCACCTGGTCCCCGCGGACCGGCTGAGCCGCCCGGCCCGCGCCTACTGCTGGAATCGGCTCCGGTCGCGGAACTTCGCGACGATGTGCGCGGGCGCCTTCTCGGGGGACCCGGCGTTGTAGGGCGGCTGGGGGTCGTACTCGGTCATCAGCTGGACGCTCTGCGCGTGCTCGTCGCCCGCGATCCGGCCCGCCAGCGTCAGGCCCATGTCGATGCCCGCGGAGACGCCCGCTCCGGTGACGTACTTGCCGTCGAAGACGACCCGCTCCCCCGTCGACTCGACACCGAGCCGGTCCAGCTCGCTCAGGGCACACCAGTGCGAGGTGGCGCGGCGGCCCTTCAGGAGACCGGCCGCGGCCAGCGCCAAGGAGCCCGTGCACACCGACGTCGTCCAGGTGCTCGTGGCGTCGACCGTGCGCAGCCAGTCGAGGAGCGCCTCGTTCTCCATCTGGTCGCTCTGCCCCGGGCCGCCGGGCACCACCACGATGTCGGGGCTGCGGACCTCGGCGAAGGACTTGTCGGCGACGAGGGCGAGGGAGCCGCTGTCGTCGCGCACGGGCCCCGCCTGCTCGGCCACGAAGACGGTCTCGTGACCCGGCAGTGAGTTCAGCATCTGGTACGGGCCGATGGCGTCCAGGACGGTGAAGCGCTCGTACAGGGCGATGGCGATCTGCATGGTGTCCCTATCGGTTGGAGTGAGGGGTGGGGTGACGTGTGGGGCGACTGGCGGATGCCCCGGCCGGTACGGCCGGGAGTGGGTGGAAACGGCGGCGGTACTCGGCGGGCGCCGCGCCGAGCGTCCTGACGAAGGCGCGGCGCATGGCCTCCGGAGTGCCGTAGCCGCTGGCGCGCGAGACCTGCTCGACCCCGTCGTCGGTGTCCTCGAGCAGACGGCGGGCGTGCTCGATACGGACGCGCTCGACGTACTTGCCCGGCGTGAGCCCGGTGTCCGCCTGGAAGGCGCGGGCGAAGTGCCGGGGCGAGAGCCGGGCGCGGGCGGCGAGCGCCTCGACCGACAGGTCGTCGTCCGGGTGCTCGGTGATCCACTGCTGGACCTCGCGCAGCGGCTCGCGCCGCGCGGTCTGCGCGGCCAGCTGGACGCTGAACTGTGCCTGGTTGCCCGGCCGCCGCAGGAAGACCACCAGGTGCCGGGCGATGGTCAGCGCCACCTCACGGCCGAAGTCCTCCTCGACCAGCGCGAGGGCCAGGTCGATGCCCGCGGTGACCCCGGCGGATGTCGCGACGCGGCCGTCGCGCACGTAGATGGGGTCCGGATCGACGTCGATTCCCGGATGGTCCCTGGCCAGCTTCTCGCAGTAGGCCCAGTGCGTCGTCGCGCGGCGCCCCTCCAGGAGGCCCGCCTCGGCGAGCCGGATGGCGCCGGTGCAGACCGAGACGAGGCGCTGCGCGCGCGGGCCGTGGGTGCGCAGCCAGTCGGTCAGGGCCGGGTCGGCGGGGCGGGTGCCCGGTCCGCCGGGGACCAGCAGGGTGTGCGGCGCGGGGGCGTCGGCCAGCGCGGAGTCCGGGACCAGGGTGAGGCCGCTGGACGTGCGTACGGGGGCGCCGTCCAGGGAGGCGGTGCGCACGCGATAGCCGCTCTCCGGGTCGCCGAGGGCGGGTGCGGCCCCCGCGAACACCTCCACGGGGCCCGTGACGTCGAGGCTCTGGACGTCGTCGAAGAGGACGACCAGGACGGTTCGCTGCTCCATGCCCCGATTCTTCGCCCGGCCCCCGATGGCCGCAATGACGAGCACCCCACCTTTCCTGCCATTGGGAGACCGCGTGGACCCCGTGCACCGGGGCTCCTGCGGACGACATACCAACCAGTAGGTACCGTGCACCCATGACCTCTTCGACGACCTCCCCCACGGCCGCGGCACTGCCCCCGCGCGCGGGACGCCGCTGTCACGGCGTGCTCAACGCGCTGCACTCGACGCACTACTTCTCGCCCGACGCCGCGCGGGAGATGGCCGCGTTCGGGGTGACGCACCGCGCGGCGGTCAACTTCGCCCTGCGCGCGGCGGCCCTGGGCGCCGTCGGCCCCGGCACGGTTGCCGCCACCTTCTACAACTACAAGTACGAGCTCGTCGCCGCGCACGTGCCCGAGGTGTGGAAGAGCGCCGTCCCCACCGAGGTGCGCGGCGCACGCATGCGCGTCGTCGACGCGACGCTGCGCCGGCTCCTCGGCGACGAGCTGGTCGGCTCGCCGGAGATGGCGGAGGCCGCCGGGCTCGCGCTGCGCGCCACCGAGGCCTGCACCCGCGGCGCCCGTCCCCTGTACGCCGCGCACGCCGATCTGCCCGTCCCCGACGAGCCGCACCTCGCGTACTGGCACGCGGCGACACTGCTGCGCGAACACCGCGGCGACGGCCACCTCGCCGTGCTGCTCTCCGCCGAACTCGACGGCCTGGAGGCCATGGTGACCCACGCCGCGACCGGCAAGGGCACCCGGCCGAAGTGGGTCTTCGCCACCCGGGGCTGGAACCAGGAGGAGTGGGACGCCGCGGTCGAGCGGCTGCGCGGGCGCGGACTGCTCGACGGTGAGGGCGAGTTGACGGAGGCGGGCGTGGCGCTGCGCCGGGACGTCGAGGCCGAGACGGACCGCCTCGACCGGGCGCCGTACGAGCACCTGGGCGCCGCCGGCGTCGAGCGGCTGACGGAGCTGGGCACCCTGTTCACCGGGACCGCGCTGCAGGCCGGAGCGTTCCCCGCGGACCTGCTCGGCAAGCGCTGAGGGCCGGATCGGCATGGCTCCGCCGCTCCGAGGTACCCGGACGTCTCCCGGCCGGCACCCCGGCCGCGCCGGGAGACGAGAGGGGACACCCATGTTCCGTGCCATAGCGGACGTACTGCGCCAGATCGCGGGGGCCATCGCCACCGTCGTCACCCTGCCGTTCCGGGCCGTGGCGCGGCTGTTCGGCGGAGCCTCCCGTTCCGCGGGGCGGGGCGGGCGGAGCACCGGCCGGCGGACCGGCCGTACGGGGCGTACCCGCCGGGTCTGATCACCCTCTGTCGGCGCCACCTGCCACAATTGCCCGGCAACCTCAGCGAGAAGGCGGTACCGGAACGTGGCAGCTTTGAAGACGTCCACCCCTGCGACCATCGAAGGCAGGATCGCCGAGGAGCTCGGCGTACGGGAGCGGCAGGTGAAGGCCGCCGTCGACCTGCTCGACGGCGGGTCCACGGTGCCCTTCATCGCGCGCTACCGCAAGGAAGCGACCGAGATGCTCGACGACGCGCAGCTGCGCACGCTCGAGGAGCGGCTGCGCTACCTGCGCGAGCTGGAGGACCGCCGCGCCGCGATCCTCGACTCGGTCCGCGAGCAGGGCAAGCTCACCGACGAGCTGGAGACGCGGATCCGCGAGGCGGACACCAAGGCGCGGCTCGAGGACATCTACCTGCCCTTCAAGCCGAAGCGGCGCACGAAGGCCCAGATCGCCCGCGAGGCGGGCCTGGAGCCGCTGGCCGACGGGCTGCTCGCGGACCCGTCCGTCGAACCGCAGGCCGCCGCCGCCGCGTTCGTGGACGCCGACAAGGGCGTCGCCGACCCGCAGGCCGCGCTCGACGGCGCCCGGGCGATCCTCGCCGAGCGGTTCTCGGAGGACGCCGACCTCATCGGCGAGCTGCGCGAGCGCATGTGGGTGCGCGGCCGGCTCGCCGCCAAGGTCCGCGAGGGCAAGGAGGAGGCGGGCGCCAAGTTCGCCGACTACTTCGACTTCGCCGAGCCCTTCACCGAGCTCCCCTCGCACCGCGTCCTCGCCATGCTGCGCGGCGAGAAGGAAGAGGTCCTCGACCTCACCCTGGAGCCCGAGGAGACCGACGCCACGCCGGGGACCCCGTCCTCGTACGAGGGCATCGTCGCCCACCGCTTCGGGATCGCCGACCGCGGCAGGCCCGGCGACAAGTGGCTCCAGGACACGGTCCGCTGGTCCTGGCGGACCCGGATCCTCGTCCACCTCGGGATCGACCTGCGGCTGCGGCTGCGGACCGCCGCCGAGGACGAGGCGGTGCGGGTCTTCGCCTCGAACCTGCGCGACCTGCTGCTCGCGGCGCCCGCGGGCACGCGCGCGACACTCGGCCTCGACCCTGGTTTCCGTACGGGTGTGAAGGTGGCTGTCGTCGACGCCACCGGCAAGGTCGTCGCGACCGACACGATCCACCCGCACGTCCCCGCGAACAAGTGGGACCAGGCCCTGGCCACGCTCGCGAAGCTCGCCCGGGAGCACGAGGTCGACCTGATCGCCATCGGGAACGGCACGGCGTCGCGCGAGACCGACAAGCTCGCCGCCGAACTCATCGACAAGCACCCCGAGTTGAAGCTCACCAAGGTGATGGTCTCCGAGGCGGGCGCCTCCGTGTACTCCGCTTCGGCCTTCGCCTCCCAGGAACTGCCCGACCTCGACGTGTCGATCCGCGGCGCGGTCTCCATCGCCCGGCGCCTGCAGGACCCGCTGGCCGAACTGGTGAAGATCGACCCGAAGTCGATCGGCGTCGGCCAGTACCAGCACGACCTCTCCGAGGTGAAGCTCTCACGCTCGCTCGACGCGGTCGTCGAGGACTGTGTGAACGGCGTCGGCGTCGACGTGAACACCGCGTCCGCCCCGCTCCTCGCCCGGGTCTCCGGCATCGGCGCGGGCCTCGCGGAGAACATCGTCTCGCACCGCGACGCGAACGGCCCCTTCAAGAACCGCAAGGGCCTCAAGGACGTGGCCCGGCTCGGCCCGAAGGCGTACGAGCAGTGCGCGGGCTTCCTCCGCATCCGCGGCGGCGACGACCCGCTGGACGCCTCGAGCGTGCACCCGGAGGCGTACCCCGTGGTGCGCAAGATGGTGAAGTCGGCGGGTGGCGCGGTCGGTTCGCTGATCGGCAACACGGGGGCGCTGCGCTCGCTGAAGCCGGACGACTTCGTGGACGAGTCCTTCGGCCTGCCCACGGTCACGGACATCCTGAAGGAGCTGGAGAAGCCCGGTCGCGACCCGCGTCCCGCCTTCAAGACGGCGACCTTCAAGGACGGCGTCGAGAAGATCTCCGACCTGGCCGGCGGGATGGTGCTCGAAGGCGTCGTCACAAACGTGGCCGCGTTCGGCGCGTTCGTCGACGTAGGGGTGCACCAGGACGGGCTGGTGCACGTGTCCGCCATGTCGAAGACCTTCGTCAAGGACCCGCGCGACGTCGTCAAGCCCGGCGAGATCGTCAAGGTGAAGGTCATGGACGTCGACATCCCGCGCAAGCGGATCTCGCTGACACTCCGGCTGGACGACGAGCCCGCCGCGGCCGGTTCCGACGGGGAGCAGCCGAAGCGGGGCGGCGGGCGTCCGCCCCAGCAGCGGCAGGGCGGCGGCGGTCAAGGCGGTGGCCAGGGCGGCGGTCAGGGCCGACGGCAGCAGGGCCAGGGTCAGGGGCAGCGAGGTGGCCAGCGGGGGCAGAAGCCGCAGCGGCAGGGCCCGCCGCCCGCCAACGACGCGATGGCCGAGGCGCTGCGCCGGGCCGGTCTCGTGGACCCCAAGCAACGCTGACGCCCGGGGCGGCGCGGAGGTCAGAGTGACAGCTCGGTCACTCTGCCCTCCGCCACCACCAGGCGGCGCGTCACCCGGACCGCGTCGAGCATCCTGCGGTCGTGCGTGACGAGGAGCAGCGTGCCCTCGTAGGACTCCAGGGCCGACTCCAGCTGCTCGATCGCGGGCAGGTCGAGGTGGTTCGTCGGCTCGTCGAGGACCAGGAGGTTGACGCCCCTGCCCTGGAGCAGGGCCAGGGCCGCGCGGGTCCGCTCGCCGGGCGACAGCGTGGCCGCCGACCGCAGCACGTGGTCCGCGCGCAGGCCGAACTTGGCGAGCAGCGTGCGGACTTCGGCCGGTTCCGTGTCCGGTACGGCGGCGCAGAACGCGTCGATCAGCGACTCCTTCCCGTGGAACAGCGCACGGGCCTGGTCGACCTCCCCCACCAGGACGCCCGAGCCCAGGGCCGCGTGGCCCGCGTCCAGTGGTACGCGTTCCAAGAGGGCGGCGAGCAGCGTCGACTTGCCCGAGCCGTTCGCCCCGGTGATGGCCACGCGGTCCGCCCAGTCGATCTGCAGGGTCACCGGGCCCAGCGTGAACGCGCCGCGGCGCACCTCGGCGTCGCGCAGGCCCGCGACCACCGCGCCGGAGCGCGGGGCCGCCGCGATCTCCATCCGCAGCTCCCACTCCTTGCGGGGTTCCTCGACGACGTCGAGGCGCTCCAGCATCCGCTGCGTCTGGCGGGCCTTGGAGGCCTGCTTCTCGCTGGCCTCGCTGCGGAACTTCCGGCCGAGCTTGTCGTTGTCGCCCGCCTTGCGGCGGGCGTTCTTGACGCCCTTGTCCATCCAGCCGCGCTGCATCTGCGCGCGGCTCTGGAGCGCGGACTTCTTGTCGGCGTACTCCTCGTAGTCGTCGCGGGCGTGCCGCCGGGCCGTCTCCCGCTCCTCCAGGTACGCGTCGTAGCCGCCGCCGTAGAGGTTGATCTGCTGCTGGGCCAGGTCGAGTTCGAGGACCTTGGTGACCGTGCGGGTGAGGAACTCGCGGTCGTGGCTGACCACGACCGTGCCCGCGCGCAGCCCCCGTACGAAGCTCTCCAGCCTCTCCAGGCCCGCCAGGTCGAGGTCGTTGGTCGGCTCGTCGAGCAGGAACACGTCGTACCGGGACAGGAGGAGGGAGGCGAGGCCCGCGCGGGCCGCCTGGCCGCCCGAGAGGGACGTCATCGGCTGGTCGAGGCCGACGGCGAGGCCGAGGGAGTCGGTGACCTCCTCGGCGCGCTCGTCGAGGTCCGCGCCGCCGAGCGCAAGCCAGTGCTCCAGGCTGTTCGCGTACGCGTCGTCCGCGCCCGGGGCGCCGTCGACGAGCGCCTGCGTGGCCTCGTCCATGACGCGCTGGGCCTCGGCGACGCCGGTGCGGCGGGCCAGGAAGGCGCGGATAGTCTCGCCCGGCCGCCGCTCCGGCTCCTGGGGCAGGTGCCCCACGGACGCGGTGGGCGGCGAGAGCCTCAGCTCACCCCCTTCAGGGGTGTCGAGGCCCGCGAGGAGCCGCAGCAGCGTGGACTTCCCCGCTCCGTTGGCCCCGACGAGACCGATGACGTCGCCGGGGGCGACGACCAGTTCCAGACCGGAGAAGAGCGTGCGGTCGCCGTGGCCGGCGGCGAGATCTTTGGCGACGAGGGTTGCGGTCATCAGGGGACGATTGTAGGTGGCGGGGCCGCCCCACCTACACCGAGGCTGAGCTGACCAGGACGTTCGTGGAGGTCCGGGCCACCACGTAGGCGTGCCCCTTCGTGGCCCTGGCGGGGAGGGAGACCCGGTGCACCCCCGGTTCGAGGACCTCGTCGACGACGTCGTGGAGGTGGGTGCGCGACAGCCGGTCCACCCGGTACACCGTCAACCGGACCCGGCACGCCGACGTGACCTCCACCTCTGCCCAGTGCGCCCCGGCGACGAGCCGGGTGAGGCGGCGCCGGTCGCGCGGGCTGCGGTCCAGCGCGTACTCGATCTGGGCGACGAGGAGCGGGACGACCGGAGCGAGCCCGTCGACGTAGGCGACCCGGACGCCGGCCCGGTCGAAGGCGGAGCGGACGGACCGGCGTACGGCGTCGGGGACCGCGCGGCCGAAGGCGACCGCGCCGTAGGTGCGGAGTTCGTCGGGCGGGACGCCCGCCGCGTCCGCCGCGATCTCCGCGCCGACGCCGATCGTGCGCAGCGCCGCGGCCAGCTTGGCGAGGAGCGCCACGCGGGCGCCGATGAGCAGGACCCGGCGGCGGGCCCGTTGCTCGTCGTCGGTGAGCAACTGCCCCAGCGCGGACCGGTATTCCTCACCGCGGAAGCGGAACGGCCCTATGCCGTGGTACCCGTTGAGGACGAGGTCGACCGGTTCGGAGGTCTGCCAGGCGAAGTCGCGCCAGACGAAGTCGTCCCTGCCGTCGGCGCTCTTCTCGATCACCGCCGTGACCGCGCCGCAC
This sequence comes from Streptomyces sp. NPDC036815, assembly GCF_055609205.1. Lineage (NCBI taxonomy): Bacteria > Bacillati > Actinomycetota > Actinomycetes > Kitasatosporales > Streptomycetaceae > Streptomyces > Streptomyces sp. NPDC036815. The sequence goes on from NZ_JBVJPW010000009.1 coordinate 93,713, forward strand.
TCCAGTCCCTCGCACTCGGGGCAGCCGTAGATGACGTACCGCCCGTCGCGCAGCGGCGCCTGCGCCTCCAGGAGCAGCCGGCGGACGTGTGCGGTGAAGATGGCGGGCGGGATGTCGGCGGCCAGCGGCGACACCGCGTCGAGGTCGGAGAGCTGGAAGAGCAAGGGGCGGCCGTCCACGATGAAGTCGACGAAATCGCGGTGCACTTGGTAGCCACCGCCCGCGAGAACCCCACCGGCGCGCATGGCCGGTGCCAGACCGAAGGTCGCGTACTCGGCAGACATGCTGTGAGTATCCCCACCTGACGTGTGATGTGAGCACGGCATCGCACATTCGGCTACGTTCCTGGAATGCGGGATGCCGATGTGATCGTGGTGGGCGGTGGGGTCGTCGGACTCACCACCGCCGTCGTGTGCGCGGAGCTCGGGCGCCGGGTGCGGGTGTGGAGCAGGGAGCCCGCCGAGCGGACGACCTCGGCCGTCGCGGGCGCCCTGTGGTGGCCCTACCGGATCGAGCCGGTGGCGGCGGCCGGTGACTGGGCGCTCCGGTCCCTCGCCGTGTACGGGGAGTTGGCGGCCCGCGGCGGGCTCGGCGGCGTACGCATGGTCGAGGGGGTACTCGCCGGGGAGCGGCTGGACGCGCTCGGGTCCTGGGCCGCCCGGGTGGCGGGTCTGCGGGCGGCGGAGCCCGGCGAGTACGCGGGGCAGGGACTGCGTGCCCGGCTGCCGCTCATCGACATGCCGGTCCATCTCGGCTGGCTGCGGGAGCGGCTGCGCGCCGCGGGCGGGGTGGTGGAGGAGCGGACGGCCGGGCGGCTCGCGGAGCCCCTGGCCGAGGCGCCCGTCGTGGTCAACTGCTCGGGCCTCGGGGCGCGCGAGCTCGTACGGGACGACGCGGTGCACCCGGTGCGGGGGCAGCTCGTCGTCGTGGAGAACCCGGGGATCGAGACGTGGTTCACGGCCGCCGATTCCGGGTCGCGGGAGACCACGTACTTCTTTCCGCAGCCGGGCGGTCTGCTGCTCGGCGGGACCGCCGAGGTCGGTGTCTGGTCCACGGAGCCCGACCCGGCCGTGGCCGCCGCCATCGTCGCGCGGTGCGCGGTCGTGCGGCCGGAGATCGCGGGGGCGCGGGTCCTCGCGCACCGGGTGGGGCTGCGGCCCGCCCGGCACCGGGTGCGCCTGGAGCGGGACGGGGCCGCGGAGGGCCGGGTCCTCGTGCACAACTACGGGCACGGGGGCGCGGGTGTCACGGTCGCGTGGGGGTGCGCCGAGGAGGCGGCGCGGCTGGCGGGCGCCGCCTCCTGACGCGGCCGGTCAGCGGGGGGTGGCCGGGTCGTTGTCCTGTTCCGGGCCGTCGCCGCTGTCGTCGCCCGCGGGGCCGATCCGGAGCTCGAAGTCACCGTCGTGGTGCTCGTGGCCGGCGATGACGGCCTTCTCCAGGACCTCGGTGCCGTGTTCACCGCGCACGATCAGCGGGTCGTGGCGCAGGTCCCGCATCAGGGCCACGCACATGCCGATCATCACGAGGGTGAAGGGGGCGGCGACCAGGATGGTGAGGTTGCGCAGGCCGGTGAGCGCGTCGTCCGAACCGTCGCCGATCAGCAGCATGACCGCGCCGACGGCGCCGGTCACGATGCCCCAGAAGATGACGACGAACCGGCCGGGCTCCAGGGCCCCCTTCTGGGAGAGCGTGCCCATGACGATGGACGCGGCGTCGGCGCCCGAGACGAAGAAGATGCCGACGAGGATCATCACCAGGAGGCTGGTCACCGTGGCGATCGGGTACTCGTGGAGCAGACCGAAGAGCTGCGCCTCCTGGGTCGTCTCGCCCTTGAGGCCACCGCGGTCGGCGACGGTCATGGCGCTGCCGCCGAACACGGCGAACCAGATGAGGCTGACAGTGCTGGGCACCAGGATGACGCCGCCGACGAACTGACGGATCGTACGGCCGCGGCTGATGCGCGCGATGAACATGCCGACGAAGGGCGTCCAGGAGATCCACCAGGCCCAGTAGAAGACCGTCCAGCTGCTCAGCCAGTCCGCGACGCCCTTGCCGCTGGACGCCTCGGTGCGGCCGATCAGCTGGGGCAGGTCGTCGAGGTAGGCACCGAGCGACGTGGGGACCATGTCGAGGATGATGACCGTCGGGCCCGCGACGAAGACGAAGACCACGAGCAGCGCGGCGAGCACCATGTTGATGTTCGACAGCCACTGGACGCCCTTCTCCACACCGGAGATGGCGGACGCCACGAAGGCCAGGGTCAGCACGGCGATGATGACGACGAGCAGGCCCGTGCCCGCGTCCTCCATCCAGTCGAGCACCTCGATGCCGCTGCCGATCTGCAGGGCGCCGAGGCCGAGGGACGCGGCGGAGCCGAAGAGCGTGGCGAAGATGGCCAGGATGTCGATGACCCGGCCCCAGGCGCCGTGGGCGTGCTTCTCGCCGATGACCGGCTCGAAGACGGCGCTGATGGTCTGCCGCCGGTTGCGCCGGAAGGTGCTGTACGCGATGGCCAGGCCCACGACCGCGTAGATCGCCCACGGGTGGAGCGTCCAGTGGAAGAGGGTGGTGGCCATCGCGGTCTCCATCGCCGCGGGCGCGTCGGCCGGGTCGGTGCCGGGCGGCGGCGTGGTGAAGTGGGCCAGCGGCTCGCTCACTCCGTAGAACATCAGGCCGATGCCCATACCGGCGCTGAACATCATCGCGACCCAGGAGACGGTGCGGAACTCCGGGTCCTCGCCCTCCCGGCCGAGCGTGATCTTGCCGTACCGGCTGACGGCCAGCCAGAGCGCGAAGACGACGAACCCGGTGGCGGTCAGCATGAAGAACCAACCGCCGTTGTGCATCAGACCCTCGAGCATGTCCGTGGAGACATCCTTGAGCGAGTCCGTCGACACCGCGCCCCAGACCACGAACGCCAGCGTGAGCACGGCGGTCACGCCGAAGACCACCCGGTCCGTCTGTGGGGACCGGCCGCCGTGGGCGGGCGCCATGATCTCTTGCGCCCCTCCCCCGTCGTCCGCTTTATGCTGATCCTGCGTCACAAGTGACACCTTTCAAGGGGTCGATTGATTCCGGACTTTGTCCTCCGCTACCCCCTACCACATGTGACGCACCTCTCACTTCCTCAACAGGCCAGGTCGGGCCGAGCTGTGACCATGCGGTACGGCGCCCGCTCGTCGAGCAGCAGCGGGACGAGGCGCCGCGCGGACTGCCGCAGCGGGACGTACGCGCCGGACGTCTGGCGCTGCACGGTGACCCCGTGCAGCGCCAGTTCGTCCTTGACGTCGCGGTACTGAGCGGTGGTCAGGCGGTAGCCGCACGGCGGGTTCTGGATGACCTCGGCCGGTTCGGCGGGATCGTTGTCGGCGCCGCCCACGTAGACCGGGCCCCGGTCGCGGTAACCCTCGGCGCGGGCCGATCCGGTGGCTGCCTCCAGCCGCCCGCGGCGCTCGTCCGCGAACGCGACGAGGCCGCCGAGCGCCGAGCGTTGGGAGGCCACGCGGCGCCGGTTGTTCAGCGCCTCGTCCTTCTTCTCGGCCTCCGTCATCGGGTCGACGCGGCTCTCGATGAGGAGGCCCGCCGCGTGCTTGATGCCGGACATGTTGCGCAGGATGCGCTCCTGGCCGTCGCCCGCGGTCTGCTTGACGGGATCGCCGGTGACGGGGTCGGTCCAGATGCCGTACGTGCCGGTGGTGTACCCGTCGTGCTCCGCGGCCGGTCGCACGTACGCCTTCGACAGGGTCTGCGCCTCTCGGTGCACCGCATCAGCCGTGTTGAGGTTGCGCGGCCAGAGGTCGAACAGGTCCTTGTCGTAGTACTTGGGCGTGGCGCCGTACTCGTGCAGGTCGTAGATGACATCGGGCTCGCGGTCGCGGATCACCGCGGCCATGGCGCGGGCCTCGGCGGTGCGCAGGGAGAGGTGGTCACGGTTGATGTCCACGCCGTCGGAGTTGCCGCGGGTGTCGGCGGCGCGGCCGTCGGGGTTGGCGGTGGGCACGACCAGGAGCGTGGTGCGGGAGAGGAAGCGTCTGGTCTTCCTGTCCTTCGCGTACGCCAGGTCGCGGATCGTGGACAGACAGGCCTCGCGGCCCGACGGCTCGTCGCCGTGCTGGCTGCAGATCAGCAACACGGTGTTCCTCGTGCGACGTTCGCCGATGCGGACCAGCTGGAGGGGGCGGCCCTCCTCGGTGGTGCCGATGCGGCTCACCGAGACCCTCTCGGCCGCCCTGTCCACGGTGGCGAGCAGGTCCTGCTCCTCGGGCTGGCTGGTCCAGCGCGCCCCGTCCGTCTCCTCGAATCCGGTACGGGGCGGGGTCGGCGTCGCCTGCGCGGGCGCCGTCAGGAGCGGCGCGGCCAGCGCGGTGGCGGCGCAGGCGAGCGCCAGGGTGCGGATGCGGGGTCTCATGAAGTGCTGCCTCCCGGGCGGGGGTTGATCCGGCGCGGCGGGGCCACGCCGTCGAGACGGAACTCTCCGGACGTCACGGATGCGGTGGTGGTGAAGGCGCCGGCGCCGCCGACCAGCGGCAGCTTCGCCGAGGTGCGGGCCAGGTCGAGGGTGAGGGTCGGGGTGTCGGCGGGCGGTTCGATGAGGTTCTTGTCGGTGCCCGCGACGATCAGCGCCAGGCGGTGGCCCTTGGGCACCACGTGGTCGCTCGCGGCGAGGTCGAGGGTGATGGTGTGCGGCTTGCCCGGGGTGAGCGGGCGGCCGTGCCCGGCGTCCGCCCAGTTGCCGAGGTCGGCCCAGCCCCGGCTGAAGATCGTGTAGTCGACGGCGGCGGTCCTGGCCCGGGTCTCCTTGAAGCAGGCGCTGTCACCCGTGGTGCTCGCGCCCCAACAGGTGCGCTCGGGAAGGGTGGTGATGCCCTCGCCCGCCGCGGCGTAGTCGCGGATGGTGTCGGGGCCGACGTCGACCAGGACCGCGGAGAGGTGGGCGGTGCGGGTGGTCGGGGTCGCGGTGACGGTCACCGTGGAGGAGCCGGAGAGGCGCAGGTCGCGCCCGAGGGGCTTGCTGACGAAGCCCGCCTTGGCGGGTGTTGACGTGTCGACGCGCCCGGCCCAGTCCGTCTCGCTCAGCCGCCGGTCGTCGGTGAAGGTCTCGGTGCCCTTGCCGGGGCGCGGGCCGAGGGTGCCGACGCCGGGGGAGGTGCCCTTGGCGGGGTGCAGTCCGACGGTGCGGGTGCCGCGCGGGGGCCAGACCCGGTCGGTGGTCCAGTGGTCCGGGGCGCGCTCGATGTCGGCCATCGGCTCGCGGTCGACGCCGTTGTCGTAGCCGAGGAGTTCGTGGTCGAACCAGCGGTGCAGCGTGCGCACCCAGGCGCCGCGGCGCAGGTCGAACGGGTCGACGTGCCCGGCCTGGCTGAGCCACACCTTGCGGTCGACGCCGTTCTTCGCGAGGGCGTCCCACCACTGGCCGAAGTGCTTCGTGCGGACGTTGAGGTCCTGCATGCCGTGCACGGCGAACACGCTGGCGCGCACCTTGCCGGCATCCGGCACGTGGTTCCGTTCGCTCCACAGGCCGGTCCAGTCGCCGGAGCGCGGCGCCCCGTCGATCAGGCGCTGCTGCACGGCGCCGCAGCGGGCGCGGGCCTCGGGGCTCTCCACGGCGTTCGACAGGCCGTCGGGGCCGCTGCCGTAGAGGGGCGCGCCCTTGGCGAAGTAGTAGTCGTACCAGGAGGAGATCGCGCCGATCGGCACGATGGTCTTCAGACCCTTGACTCCGGTGGCAGCCACGCCGTTGGCGACGGTTCCGTCGTAGCTCTTGCCGATCATTCCGGTGGCGCCGTTGGTCCACGTCGCCTCCGTGCGGTCGTTCCCCGTACGGCTCGTGTAGCCGCGGGCGCGGCCGTTCAGCCAGTCGACGACGGCCTTGGCGGACCGGACGTCGGAGCGGCCGCCGACGTCGACGCACCCGTCGGAGCGGTTGGTGCCCGCGAGGTCCACGGCGACGTAGCCGTAGCCGCGGGGCACGAAGTAGTTGTCGTAGTACAGGGGGAACCGGACGGGGTTGCCGTCCGCGTCGTACGTCTTCTTCTGGCTCTCGTTGCCCCGCCCGCAGCACGCGTAGTAGGGGCTGGCGTCCATGATCACGGGTATTCGGCGGCCCGTGCGGTCCGGTTCACGGGGCCGGACGATGTCGACGGCGACGCGGTCGGTCCTGCCGTCCGCGTCGCCGTCGACCGCGATGTCCACCCAGACGGACTCGCGTATCGCGTCCTCGTACGAGTACACGGGCTTGCTCTCGCCCGGGGTGCGCGGGGCCTGTGCGGCCCCCTGCGCTGCGCCCGGGGACATGAGGGTGGCGATCAGGGCGGCCAGGGCGGCCGCGAGGAGCGTTCTCCACAGGAGGCGGGTGCGTCGCGCACGTATCGGCATGGCGCGGAAGGTACACCGGTGAACTGCCGCGCGACAGAGGGCCGCCCGACGTCGCGTCAGGTGCATGGGACATTGAGGCACATGTCGGCCGCATGGCGATCGTATGACGACCGGGGCCATGGACATGACGTGGGCGGGAGGGGCTGAATAAGCTCGTCGGCCAGAGGAACAGATCTTCAGCCCCTACGACTTGGAGCTTGACGTGCACCGCAGACTCATCGCCCCGGGCGCACTCGCGGCCTCTCTGCTGCTGGCGATCCCGGCATCGGCCGCGGACTTCACCCCCGGGGCCCCGGGCATCGGCGACCCCTACTACCCGGCCAGCGGCAACGGCGGATACGACGTCTCGCACTACGACCTGCGGCTGAAGTACCAGCCCAAGACCGACCTGCTCGAAGGCACGGCGACGATCAACGCCCGCACCACCCAGGACCTTTCGCGCTTCAACCTCGACTTCGGCCTCAAGGTCTCCGAGGTGCGGGTCAACGGCAAGAAGGCGAAGTTCGAGAAGACCGGCGACCAGGAGCTGGAGATCACGCCGCCGGCCGGACTGCCCAAGGGCGCGGCGGTCACCGTCGTCGTGCGGTACGCGGGCAAGCCGTCCGAGCTGAAGATAAACGGCTACAACGCCTGGCACCGGACGCCGGACGGCGGTGTCGCGGCCCAGGAGCCGGAGGCGGCCGTGTGGTGGTTCCCCTCCAATGACCACCCGCTGGACAAGGCGACGTACGACGTGTCCGTCTCCGTGCCCGACGGCACCCAGGCGATCTCCAACGGCGTCCTGCAGTCGCAGAGTTCGAAGCTGGGCTGGACCCGCTACAACTGGCGGTCCAACAAGCCGCAGGCGAGCTACCTCGCCACGCTCGCCGTCGGCAAGTTCGACATCACGACCGACAAGACCGAGGGCGGCCTGCCGGTCCTCAACGCCTACAGCAAGGACCTCGGCGACAACGCCGGCGCGGCCCGGGCCAGCATCGAGCGGACCACCGAGGTCGCCGAATGGCTGGAGACGGTCTTCGGGAAGTACCCGTTCAACGCGCTCGGCGGGTACGTCCCGAACGTGAAGAGCAGCTACGCCCTGGAGACCCAGACGCGGCCCTTCTACAGCCCCGCCGCCTTCGCCAACGGAGCGAACGCGTCGATCGTCGTCCACGAGCTGGCCCACCAGTGGTACGGCGACAGCGTGTCCGTGGACGGCTGGAAGGACATCTGGGTCAACGAGGGCTTCGCCCGCTACAGCCAGTGGCTGTGGTCGGAGAAGGAGGGCGAGGGCACCGCGCAGGAGCTCGCGGACTACGTGTACGCACAGCACCCCGCCGACGACCCGTTCTGGCAGGTCAAGCCGGGCGACCCGGGCCCGGACAACCAGTTCCACGGCGCGGTCTACGACCGGGGCGCGGTCGCCCTGCAGGCGCTGCGCAACGAGGTCGGGGACAAGACGTTCTTCGCGATCCTCAAGAAGTGGCCGCAGCAGCACGCGTACGGCAACGCCAAGGTGAACGACTTCGTGAAGTTCGCCGAGAAGGTCTCGGGCAAGCCGCTCGCGGAGCTGTTCGACACGTGGCTCTACCAGCCGTCGCGCCCGGCGGCTCCCGCCGTGCGGGACGCCGGGATCGCCCGCTCCGCCAAGGCCCCGGCCAAGCCGAAGTCGTGGAAGCAGATCGCGGCGACGAACGGCGTGCACGAGCACGGTCACGGTCACTGACGAACGGCGGTACCGCGCCGCCGTCCGGGTTCACCTCCCGGCGGCGGCCCGGTGCCGCGCCCGTGCCTTCCGCGGCTCCGGCAGGTAGCGCAGCCGCTCCGGCAGGAGCGGCACCACCGTGCGGACCACCTTGCCGAACCTGCGCAGCCTGCGCTCCTGGTCCGCCGTCCACGGCAGGCCGATCGCCGCGCGGGCGTCCGGAGGCATCAGGCCGACGGTGACGAAGTGGCGGAAGCGGGCCAGCGGAGGCAGCAGCAGCGGCCACAGGGCGCGGAGCACGGCCCGCAGGACGAGCGGGCCCCGGTCCGGCGGCGGGACGGCGGCGTCGACGGCGGTCAGCTCCTCGGCGACCGCCGTGAGCTCGATCTCCTCGGCGAGGACCGTGCGGTAGTACGGCCAGAACTCCTCCAGCGTCTGCGGCATGTCCCGGTCGTGTATGCCGAGGATCCGCCCGACCTGGAGCCACTCCGCGTACAACTGCCGTTCCTGCGCCTCGGTGAAGGGGCGGCGGCCCAGGTACTTCTGCGCGTGCTGGTAGACGGGGAAGCCGGTGGCGTGGACCCAGGCGTAGTACGCGGGCGTCAGCGCGTGGTAGCGGCGGCCGTGGGCGTCCGTGCCCAGGATGGTGCGGTGCAGCGCGCGCAGTCTGCGGCCCTCCGCGGCGGCCTCGTCCCCGCCGTACACCCACAGCAGGAGCGAACGCACCGAGCGCTCGCCCCGCCCCCACGGGTCGGTCCGGAACACCGAGTGGTCGTCGACCCCCGCGCCGACCGCCGGATGCGCCACCTGCAGGGTGAGCGCGGGCGGCAGCATCAGGACCATGCGGATGTCTCCCGCGATGCTCCACAGGATGCCGCCGGGTGGTGGCGGTTCGGGGTCGGGGCGCCGGTCCCCGCGGGCGACGCTGCCGCCGCGCATGCCGCTGACGTCACCTGCGTCGCTGACGTCACCTGCGTCGCTGTCGTCGCGTATGTCGCTGTCGCCGGCGGGGTTCATGCGGCGTGCTCCTCGGCCGTGCCCTGTTCGTGCGCATTCCAGTATGCGACCGTGCGCGGCGAAACCGGTCCGCGGGGGCAACTCCGCTCCCCCGGGGCCCGGGAGGCGTCAGCGCGCCGCGGCGTACGCGTCCAGGATGACGTCGATGACCGCGTCCGGCTCCCGCACCGTCGGGAAGTGGTCGCTCCGTGCGAGCCGCACCAGGCGGCAGCCCGGGATGCGCCGCGCCATCGTCTCGTTCACGCGGATCACCTCGGGCCTGTCCCGTTCCCCGAGGGCGAGGACGCAGGGCACGTCGAGCTCGCCGAGCCGGTCGTAGGCGGGCGGGTCCGGCAGGTGGTGGGGGGCGTTGGCGAACCACGCCGGGATCACCGCCCGCAGGTACGCCTCGACCTCCGGGTCGTCCCCGGTGGCCGCGGCGCCCGCGGTGTGCCGCAGCAGCGCCACGATGCCGTCGATGTCGCCCGCCCCGGCGAGCCTGCCCACCTCCGCCATGAACTCCGCGGAGGTCAGTTCGTCGGCGCCGGTGACGCCGGGGACCAGCAGCGCGAGGCTCGCCACCCGCGCCGGATCGCGGAGCGCCAGGCCGATGGCCGTCGCGCCGCCCATGCTCGATCCGGCGAGGACCGCGCGGGCCGCCCCGAAGTGGTCGAGGACGGCGATGAGGTCCTCGACCTGGGAGTACGGGGCGGTCGGGGCCGGCGACCTGCCGTACCCCCGGGTGTCGTAGTGGATCACTCGGTGCCGTTCCGCGAGGCGGGGCAGGATGCCGTCCCACACGCGGGAGTCGGCCACCCCGGGATGCAGCAGGACCAGAGGGAGGCTTTCGCCGCCCCGGCCGCTCGTGCCGCCCGGTTCACCCGAGTCGTGCGCCCACAGTTCGCCGTCCTTGACCGAGACCATGACGTCCATGCGGCCGAGTGTCCGGGGAGGCGGACGGCGCCGCCAGGGGCCACGGCGGACGAGGGCGCGAATGCATACGACTAGCGGCCGGAACCCGCCGGGCCGGTGCCGGGCCGGGGGTCGGGCTCGCCCGGTTCGGCGGACCGCAGGACGGCGGGCCCCTCGGCCGGTCCCAGGACCTGCTCAGGGCCCGGCCCGAAGTCCGGCGCCGGACGCGGTCCGGTGAGCGGCTCGGAGGCGATGCGGCTCGCCAGCTCGGACGCCCACTCGGAGACCTGGCCGCGCAGTTCCGCCTCCGCCGCGGCGCGTTCCGCCTCGACTCCGGCCTGCCCGGTGGCGCACGCCGCGTCGCTCTCCCCGTCGGCTGCCCCCGGAGCCGCCGCGCGGACGAGTCCGGCCCCGCCGGGCAGCGTCCCGCGGGCCCGCACCTCGTCCCCCGCGCCCGCGAGGATCAGCGCCCGCTCTTCGAGGACACGGCCGAAGCGGGGCAGGAGTCGTCCGGCCAGGAGACAGAGGGCGCCGCACAGGACGGCGGCGAGCGCCAGTTCCTGGGCCTTCGGACCGGTCGGTCCGAGTTCCGTGGGGATGAGCTGCATGCCCGTGCTCTACCCGCTCATCCGTGCGCAACAACGCACACCTGCTCCGCAGTTGCCGCGGAGCGGACGGTGACCGGCCGCGGCGCGGGACACTCGGCCCCCGAAGCCGCCGCGGACCGTCACCGCGATCCCGCTATCGGTCCTTCGGCGCCGAGAGGCTCTGCGCCTCTCGGCTCACCCGGCGCCGTACGCCGAACCAGCCCGCGACCAGCGCGAGGCCCACGACCGGGATCAGGAACAGCGTCTTGCGGCCGACCTCGGCGTCCTTCCACATCAGGCAGAGGACGGCGAGCAGGAAGGCGATCGTCACGTACTCGGTGACGCCGCTGAAGGGGAGCTGGAACTTCGGCCGGGTGATCTCGCCGCGCTTGGCGCTCCGCACGAAGGCGAGGTGGCAGACCATGATCGTGATCCAGGTGCCGATGATGCCGAGCGAGGCCACGTTCAGGACGATCTCGAAGGCCTTGCCCGGGACGATCTTGTTGAGGCCGACGCCGACGACGCCGAGCGACGCGGTGAGCAGGATGCCGCCGTAGGGCACCTGGTTCCGGTTCATCTTGGCCGTGAACCGCGGGGCGGAGCCCGACATCGCCATCGAGCGCAGGATGCGGCCGGTGGAGTACAGGCCGGAGTTCAGCGAGGACATGGCCGCGGTGAGGACCACGAAGTTCATCACGTCACCGGCGGCCGGGACGCCGATCTTGGACAGGACCGTCACGAACGGGCTCTGGTCGGCCGAGTACACCGCGCCCGGGAGCAGCAGCGCGAGCAGGATCACGGAGCCGACGTAGAAGACGCCGACGCGCCACATGATCGAGTTCACCGCGCGCGGGACGACCTTCTGCGGCTCGGCGGTCTCGCCCGCCGCGACGCCGACCAGTTCGAGCGAGGCGTACGCGAAGACGACGCCCTGCATCACGATCACGACCGGCATCACGCCGTTCGGCATGAGGCCGCCGTGGTCGGTGATCATGTTGAGGCCCGGCGTCTCGCCGCCCACCTTGTGCTGGCTGGCGAGGAGCCAGATGCCGATGATCATGAAGGCGCTCAGCGCGGCCACCTTGATGATCGAGAACCAGAACTCCATCTCGCCGAAGTACTTCACCGAGACGAGGTTCACCGAGAGCACGACCGCGAGGGCGATCAGCGCGAGCACCCACTGGGGTATGTCGGTGAAGAAGCTCCAGTAGTGCGTGTAGAGCGCGATCGCCGTGATGTCGGCGATGCAGGTGGTCGACCAATTGAGGAAGTACATCCAACCGGCGAAGAACGCGCCCTTCTCGCCGAGGAACTCGCGCGCGTACGACACGAACGAACCGGAGGACGGCCGGTAGAGGACCATCTCGCCGAGCGCCCTGACCACGAAGAACGCGAAGATGCCGCACACGAGGTACGCGAGGGCGAGCGCGGGGCCCGCCGAGTGGAGGCGGCCGCCCGCCCCCAGGAAGAGGCCGGTGCCGATCGCGCCACCGATCGCGATCATGTTGACGTGACGGGCCTTGAGGTCCTTGCTGTATCCGGCGTCGCCCGCGTCCGCGGGGGCCTGGGGAGCGTCCGTGCGGGGCGCCTCCAGGGTGGCCGAATCTACGGCTTCCTTGCTCACGTGGTGGATCTACTCTCTGGTGCCCGGAAGAGCTCCGGGGTCCGGATGTGCTCCGGCCCGCGCACCCCTGACGCGCGCGGACCGACGGGACACCTTCCCCCACCCACCGCGCCCCACGCGGTGGCGCACGTCACATAGCGGAACTTCTCACATAGTGATCAAGGGGTATACAAAGCCTCGATGACCTGCCAGTACTTGTCGCGGATCACCCGGCGGCGGAGTTTCAGGGACGGAGTGAGCTCGCCGGTCTCCGGGCTCCATTCCTCCGTGAGCAGGCGGTAGCGCTTGATCTGCTCGGTGCGGTTCAGGCGCGCGTTGGCGGCCGCCACGGCCCGCGCCACCTCTTCCCGCACGGCTTCACCGGTGGCCGGATCTCCCTCTGTCCCGCGCGCGGCGGCCCAGGCGGGCGCCATCTCCCGGTCCAGGACGAGGAGGGCGACGAGATAGGAGCGGCCGTCCCCGTGGACGAGGGCCTGGCCGATCAGCGGGTGCTCCTTGAGCGCGTTCTCGACGAGGGCGGGCGAGACGTTCTTCCCCGTCGACGTCACGATCATTTCCTTCTTGCGGTCGGTGAGCCAGAGGTAGCCGTCCGCGTCGAGCCGCCCGATGTCGCCGGTGGCGAACCAGCCGTCCGCGTCGCAGGCGCCGTCGACACCGCCGTCGGCCCGCAGATAGCCGTCGAAGACCGTCGCGCCCCGCACCAGGATCTCGCCGTCGGCGGCGACGCGGACGTCGAGGCCTTCCAGGGGCCGCCCCACCGACCCGAGCCGGAACCCGTCCGGGCTGTTCGTCGTGACCACGCCGGAGGTCTCGGTGAGCCCCCACGCGTCCATGATCACCAGTCCGAAGCCGGCCCAGAACCTGGACACGTCGAGCGGCATCGGCGCGGAGGCGCTCGCCGTCCACACGAGCCGGTCGAATCCGGCGAGGGCGAGCAGTGGATCGAGGACGTCCCGCTTGGCCCGCTCGTACGCGGTCCGCAGCGCGGCGGAGGGCTCTTCTCCCCGCTCCCGGCAGGCGACGTGCTCGCGCGCCGTGTCGCTGGCGGCCTCGATCGCGCGGCGGCGCTCCTCGGGCAGCCCGGCGAGCGCCGCCCGTACGGAGGCGGCGAGCTTCTCCCACACGCGCGGAACGCCGAAGAGCTGGACGGGATGCAGCTCGCGCGCGGTGGCGGCCACCTGGGCGGGGTCCGCGCACAGGTGGACGTGGGCGGCGCGCAGCACCGGCAGGTAGATGCCGAGCAGGCGCTCCGCTATGTGCGCGAAGGGCAGGTAGCAGATGTGCCCGGCGTGTGCGGGGAACTCGACGACGCCGTCCAGGGCGATGCCGCCGATGAGCACGTTGCGGTGGGAGAGGCGGACGCCCTTGGGGTCGCCCGTGGTGCCCGAGGTGTAGACGACGGTGAGCGGGTCGGCCGGGCGGATCTCGCGCCAGGACTTCTCGAAGGCGGCGGGGTCGTGGCGGCGGCTGCCGGTGGCGTGCAGGGAGCCGTACGTGCGGTGGGTGCCCGCCTCGGCTCCCTCCACGACGACGAGGCGCTCCAGCGGGGCGGTGCCGTCCGCCAGCAGCGGCTCCCAGCGCGGCAGTTCGCGGGCACCCTCGACGATCGCGAAGCGGGCCCGGCTGTGCCGGACGATGTGCGCGACCTGTTCGGGGGCCGCGGTGCCGTACACGGTGACGGGCACGGCACCCAGATGCACCAGCGCGAGGTCGCTCAGCCAGTGCTCGGGGCGGTTGCCCATCATCATCAGGACGTGCTCGCCGCGCTCGACGCCGAGCGCGGCGTAACCGGCGGCGAGGACGGCGACCTTGCGGCGCGCCTCGCGCCAGGTGAGTGTCGACCACTCCTCGCCCGCGCGCCAGGAGAGCGCGGGAAGATCTCCGTGGTCCTCGGCGTTGCGGAGCAGCAGCGCGGGGAGCGTGATGTCGGCGGGGTCCCCGGGAAGCCGCGGGATCGTGGTCATGACCGCCTCCTGGCGCCATCGGCTGTGCGTGAGCGGACGGGTGCGTGCGGAGCGGTGGACGAGCGGGTGACTGGCCCGGAGGGTTTCACAACACTGGTGTGCCAGCAATACTGTTGCACCGGATTGATGCACGCCCGGACAGGCACCGGACCACTGCGCAGACGGGGAGACGTCCGGAGAGCCGGCCGGGGAGGGAGGGCGCCGTCATGGCGACGGAAACCGAGGAGCCGACGCTCACGGTCGACGAACTGGCCGCACGCGCAGGCGTCACGGTCCGCACGATCCGCTTCTACAGCACCAAGGGGTTGCTGCCGCCGCCGGTGATCGGCCCGCGCCGCGTCGGCCACTACGGCCAGGAACACCTGTCCCGGCTCGCGCTCATCGAGGAGTTGCAGCACCAGGGCATGACACTCGCGGCGATCGAGCGGTACGTGGAGCAGCTGCCCGCGGACCTGAGCGCCCACGATCTGGCCATCCACCGCGCCGTGGTGGCCTCGTGGGCGCCTGACTCGGCGGAGGACGTGCCCCTCGCCGAGCTGGAGCGCCGGTCGGGCCGCCCGCTCGGCGAGGCGGACCTGGACCGGCTGGCGGCGATGGGGGTGATCGCCAGGACCCGGGCGGCCGGGACGTACCGCGTGGATCCGGGGCTGCTGCGCCTGGGCGTGCAGCTCCTCGACGTGCCCATCGCGCACGAGACGATCCTCGCGGCGCGCACGGTCCTGATGGAGCACACCCGCTCGGCCGCCCACGAGCTGTCCCGGCTCTTCCGCGACGAGGTCGGCGGGCCCCACCGCGCGGGCGGGTCGGACGCCGAGCACGTCGCCGCGATGCGCTCGCTCTCGGCCCACATGCAGCCGCTGGTGGTCCAGGCGCTGGTGACCGCGTTCCAGCGCTCGCTCAAGGAGGAGCTGCGGGAGTGGCTCAAGGAGACCTGAGCCACTCCGTGTGCACACCTTGACGGGAGCCGCCGTCGCGCCCGGCGCCGCGTCCCGCCGAGGTCAGCCGTCGCTGAACTTCTCGCCGTTCGCCGCCTTCTCGACCAGCAGCGCGGGCGGGTCGAATCGCTCCCCGTAGCGCTCGCCGAGCTCACGCGCGCGTGCCACGAAGCCGGGCAGGCCGGCTTCGTAGCCGTTGATGTACTGCAGCACGCCGCCCGTCCAGCCCGGGAACCCGATGCCGAGGATGGAGCCGATGTTGGCGTCGGCGACCGACGTCAGGACGCCCTCCTCCAGCAGGCGTACGGTGTCGAGCGCTTCGGAGAAGAGCATCCTCTCCTGCATGTCCTTGAACGGGATCTCGTGCCCCGGCTTGGTGAAATGCTCGCGCAGCCCCGGCCAGAGCTTGGCCCGCTTGCCGTCCACGTAGTCGTAGAAGCCCGCTCCCCCGCTCCTGCCGGGGCGCTCGAACTCGTCGACCATGCGGTCGATGACGGTGTCCGAGGGGTGGCCGGCCCAGGTGCCGCCCGCCTCCTCGACGGCGCGCTTCGTCTCGTTGCGGATCTTGCGGGGCAGGGTCAGCGTCAGCTCGTCCATGAGGGAGAGCACCTTGGCGGGGTAGCCCGCCTGGGCCGCCGCCTGCTCGACGGAGGCGGGCTCGATGCCCTCGCCGACCATCGCGACGCCCTCGTTGATGAAGTGCCCGATGACGCGCGAGGTGAAGAAGCCGCGCGAGTCGTTGACGACGATCGGCGTCTTGTTGATCTGGCGCACCAGGTCGAAGGCGCGGGCCAGCGCCTCGTCGCCCGTCCGCTCGCCCTTGATGATCTCGACCAGCGGCATCTTGTCGACGGGCGAGAAGAAGTGCAGGCCGATGAAGTCGACCGGGCGTGTGACGCCCTCGGCCAGGGTGGTGATCGGCAGGGTCGAGGTGTTGGAGCAGAGCAGCGCGTCCGGCTCGACGACGTCCTGGATCTCCTGGAACACCTTGTGCTTGAGCGAGGTGTCCTCGAAGACCGCCTCGATCACCGCGTCGCAGCCCGCCAGGGCCTGCGGGTCCGCGGTCGGCGTGATGCGGGCGAGCAGCGCGTCGGCCTTCTCCTGGGTCGTGCGTCCTCGCTGGACGGCCTTGGCGCAGAGCTTCTCGGAGTAGCCCTTGCCCTTCCCGGCCGCCTCGGCGGAGACGTCCTTCAGGATGACCTCGATGCCCGCGCGGGCACACGAGTACGCGATGCCCGCGCCCATCATCCCGGCGCCCAGCACGGCGACCTTGCGGACCTGCCGCGGCTCGACGCCCTTGGGACGGTTGGCGCCGGAGTTGACGGCCTGGAGGTCGAAGAAGAACGCCTGGATCATGTTCTTGGCGACCTGGCCGGTGACCAGCTCGGTGAAGTACCGGGCCTCGATGGTCAGCGCGGTCTCGAAGTCGACCTGGGAGCCCTCGACGGCCGCCGCGAGGATGTTGCGCGGGGCGGGGTAGTTGGCGCCCGCGGTCTGCTTCTTGAGGTTGGCGGGGAAGGCCGGGAGGTTCGCCGCGAACTTCGGGTGGGCGGGGGTGCCGCCCGGGATGCGGTAGCCCGGCTTGTCCCAGGGCTGCTGCGACTCGGGGTTGGCGTCGATGAAGGCGCGGGCCTTCTCGAACATCTCCTCGGGCGTGGCGGCCAGTTCGTGGACGAGGCCGTTCTCCAGGGCGCGCTCGGGGTTGTACTGGGTGCCCTGGAGGAGCACCTTCAGGAGCGCGTCGGTGATGCCCATGAGGCGTACGGTGCGGGTGACGCCGCCACCGGCCGGGAGCAGGCCGAGGGTGACCTCGGGCAGCCCGATCTTGGACCCGGACACTTTCAGGGCGACGCGGTGGTGCGAGGCGAGGGCGATCTCGTAACCGCCGCCGAGCGCCGCGCCGTTGATGGCGGCGACGACGGGCTTGCCGAGGGTCTCGATGCGGCGCAGCGACCTCTTGATCTCGGTGCCGGTGTCGAACGCCTGCTGGGCGTTCTCGGGGCCGACCTTGATCATGTCCTTGAGGTCGCCGCCGGCGAAGAAGGTCTTCTTGGCGGAGGTGTAGATGAACCCGCGGATCGCGTCCTTGTCGGCCTGGACGGCGGCCTCCGCGCGGTCGGCGATCGCCGCGATGGAGTCCTTGAACGCCTGGTTCATGGTGTTGGCGGACTGGTTGGGGTCGTCCAGGACGAGGGTGACGACACCGGTGTCGTCCTGTTCCCAGCGGATGGTCGTGCGGTCGGTCATGTCTTTGTCTCCGTGAAGTGTGTGGCAGGCGGATTCTGGGAGGGGCGGAGGGTTGCGTGGCCGACGGGCCGCCGGTAGGGGCTGGTCGCGCAGTTCCCCGCGCCCCTGAGACGCGCACTCCGTGCGCGGTCTCAGGCACGCGTCGCGGGAAAGGCGCGGCGGAGCCGCAAGCCTTCAGGGGCGCGGGGAACTGCGCGAGCAGCCACGACGCACCCGCGGTCGGCGACGCACCCTGCGCCCCTACGGCGGGACCCCTACAGCCGCTCGACGATCGTGGCGATGCCCATACCGCCCCCCACACACAACGTGGCCAGCCCATACCGGAGGTCCCGCCGCTCCAGCTCGTCCACGAGCGTTCCCAGGATCATCGCGCCGGTCGCGCCCAGCGGGTGACCGAGCGCGATCGCGCCGCCGTTGACGTTCACCTTGTCCAGGGACAGCCCCATGTCCTTGACGAAACGCAGCACGACCGCCGCGAACGCCTCGTTGATCTCCACGAGGTCGATGTCGTCGATGGTGAGCCCTGCCTTGGCGAGAGCCTTCCGCGTCGCCGGTGCCGGCCCGGTCAGCATGATCAGCGGCTCGGAACCGGACACGGCCGCGGACACGATCCGCGCACGCGGCGCGAGGCCGAACCGCTCGCCGACCTCCTTGCTGCCGACGGCGACCAGCGAGGCGCCGTCCACGATGCCGGAGGAGTTGCCCGCGTGGTGGACGTGGTCGATCTCCTCGATCCAGTGGTACTTCTGCAGCGCCACCGCGTCGAAGCCGCCCAGGTCGCCGATGTCCTTGAAGGACGGCTTCAGCTTGGCGAGGGAGTCGGCGGTGGTGCCGGGGCGCAGGTGCTCGTCGTGGTCGAGGACGACCAGGCCGTTGCGGTCCTTGACCGGCACGACGGACTTGCCGAAGCGGCCGTCCTTCCAGGCCGCGGCGGCGCGCTCCTGGGACAGGGCCGCGTACTCGTCGACGTCCCGCCGCGAGAAGCCCTCGACGGTGGCGATGAGGTCGGCGCCGATGCCCTGCGGCGCGAACCCGGTCTCGAAGTTGGTCATCGGGTCGGCGAACCAGGCGCCGCCGTCCGAGGCCATCGGCACCCGTGACATCGACTCGACGCCGCCCGCGAGCACCAGGTCCTCCCAGCCCGAGCGGACCTTCATCGCGGCGAGGTTGACCGCTTCGAGGCCCGAGGCGCAGAAGCGGTTCTCCTGGACACCGGCGACCGTGTCGGGCAGCCCCGCGGCGATGGCGGCGATCCGCGCGATGTCGGAGCCCTGGTCGCCGACCGGCCCCACCACGCCGAGGACGATGTCGTCGATGGCGGCCGGGTCGAGGCCGGGGAAGCGGGCCTGGATCTCGTGGATCAGGCCGACGACGAGGTCGATGGGCTTCGTGCCGTGCAGGGCGCCACTGGCCTTGCCGCGTCCGCGCGGGGTGCGGATCGCGTCGTATACGTACGCTTCGGTGGTCACGCGTGAGCCTTTCGGGGGTGTCCGGGAGGGTGAGGGTCAGCCGAGGAGGGAGCGACCGATGATCTCCTTCATGATCTCGGTCGTACCGCCGTAGATGGTCTGGATGCGTCCGTCGGTGAAGGCCTTCGCGACGCGGTACTCCGCCATGTAGCCGTATCCGCCGTGCAGTTGCAGACAGCGGTCGGCGACGCGCTTCTGCAGCTCGGTGGCCCACCACTTCGCCATCGACGCATGCACGGCGTCGAGTTCCCCGTTCGAGTGATCGACGATGCACCGGTCGAGGAAGGTGCGGGTGACGGCGCACTCGGTGGCCATCTCCGCGATCTCGAAGCGGATGTGCTGCAGCCTGGCCAGCGGCCGCCCGAAGGCCTCGCGCTCCTTGACGTACGTCGTGGTGATCTCCAGGAGGTGTTCGGCGGCGGCGATCCCGGCGACGGCGATGCCCATGCGCTCCTGCGCGAGGTTCGTCATCAGGTGGATGAACGCGCCGTTGAGCTCGCCGAGCAGGTTCTCCTTGGGGACGCGTACGTCGTTGAAGAAGAGCTCCGCCGTGTCCTGGGACTTCTGGCCGATCTTGTCGAGGTTGCGGCCCCGCTCGAAGCCTTCCATGCCGCGCTCGACGACGAGGAGGGACAGGCCGTGGGCGCCGCCTTCGGGCGACGTCTTGGCGACGACGATGACGAGGTCGGCGAGGATGCCGTTGGAGATGAACGTCTTGGAGCCGTTGAGCACCCAGTGGTCGCCGCGGTCCTCCGCGGCGGTCCTGATGGCCTGGAGGTCGGAGCCCGCGCCGGGCTCGGTCATCGCGATGGCGGTGATCGTCTCGCCGGAGCAGAAGCCGGGCAGCCAGCGGCGCTTCTGCTCCTCGGTGGCGAGCGAGGTCAGGTAGGGGCCGATGATGTCGTTGTGCAGGCCGACGGCGAGTCCGGCGGCGCCCGCGCGCGTGAACTCCTCGGCGAGGACGGCGGAGTAGCGGAAGTCGGTGGTGCCGCCGCCTCCGTACTCCTCGGGGACGGCGAGCCCGAGGAGCCCCTGTTTGCCGGCCGCGAGCCACGCCTCGCGGGAGACGATGCCGTCCTTCTCCCACTGCTCGTAGTGCGGGAGCACCTCCTTCGCGAGGAAGGTGCGGACGCTCTCGCGGAACGCGTCGTGCTCGGCGGAGAAGATCTGCCGCTTCATCTGTACGTGGCCTCCTGGAGCCCTCGGTGAACCAGCGAGCCCTGCTAGAGCCAGCCCTTGACGGTTTCGATCAACCTGGCCGGCTCGGGGCCGACGGGTATGACGTTGAGCATGGTGACGCCGGCCGCCCGGAAGGCCTCGACGCGTTCGCGTACGTAGCCCTCGGGCCCGCACAGCGACATGAGCTCGCAGAACTCGTCCGGGACCGCGGCCTCCGCCTCCTTCTTCTTCCCGGCGAGATAGAGCTCCTGGATGCGCGCGGCTTCCTTCTCGTAGCCGTAGGCCACCGCGAGGTCGTTGTAGAAGTTCTTCCCCCTGGCGCCCATGCCGCCCACGTAGAGGGCGATCTGCGGGCGGGCCGCGTCGCGCACGGCCGCCGCGTCGTCGCCGATGGCCAGCAGTCCCCCGGCGACGGTCTGCAGCGGTCCGAGCGACGGATCGCGCCGTGCCCGGCCCTCGGCGAGCGCCGCGCCCCACACCTGGTGGGCCTTCTCCGGGATGAAGAGCGTGGGCAGCCAGCCATCGGCGATCTCCGCTGTCATCGTCACGTTGGCGGGCCCCAGGGAGGCGACGTAGAGCGGGACTTCGGGGCGTACCGGCCTGGTGAGGATCTTCAGGGGCTTGCCGAGCCTGCCGCCCTTCTCCGGAGGCAGCGGCATGTCCGTGATGCCGTGGTGGTCGATGACCTCGCGGCGCAGGATGCGGCGGGTCAGCTCGATGGCCTCGCGCGTGCGGCCGAGCGGCCTGTCGTACGCCCTGCCGTGCCAGCCCTCGACGACCTGCGGGCCCGAGGCGCCGAGGCCGATGATGGCGCGCCCGCCCGAGACCGCGTCGAGCCCGGCGGCGGTCTGGGCGATGAGGGCGGGCGTGCGGGAGTAGACGTTGAGGATGGCGGCGCCGATCGTCATGCGCTCCGTGCGGGCCGCCAGGTAGCCCATGACCGTGGGCGAGTCGAAGCCGTACGCCTCCGCGACCCACACCGCGTCGAGGCCCGCGGACTCCAGGGCCGCGACGTGGTCGGCGGCCTCGCGCGGGTCGCCCGCGTAGGCGAGCGGGGACGAGAGCTGCATCAGTGGTCTTCCTCTTCCTTCGAGGGCTCGGCGGGCTCCGCGAGGGCCGGTACGTCCCAGTCGCGGGCCACCTCGGCGGTGTCGGCGCCGGGCTGCGCGGGTCCGGAGCGGACCCGGGTCGGGGTGGCGGAGAAGCGGGGAGCGGGGGCGGGCTGGGTGATGCCGCCGTGGTCGACGAAGGTGCCGCGGGCGGCGAGGTGCGGGTGGCCGGGGGCCTCGCGCAGGGAGAGGACGGGTGCCACGCACGCGTCGGAGTCCTCGAAGACGGCCGTCCACTCCTCGCGGGTGCGTTCCTTGAAGCGGGCGGCGACGGCCTCGCGCAACTCGCCCCAGCGGGCCAGGTCCTTGCGGGCAGGCGCCTGCTCCGTGAGGCCGAGCAGCGCGATGAACTCGTCGTAGAACTGCTGCTCCAGGGAGCCGACGGCCATGTAGCCGCCGTCGGCGGTCTCGTAGTTCCCGTAGAAGGGGCAGCCGCCGTCGAGGAGGTTGGCGCCGCGGCGGTCCTGCCAGCCGCCGGCCGCGAGCATGCCGTGGATCATCGCGGAGAGGTGCGCCGCGCCGTCCACGATCGCGGCGTCCACGACCTGTCCGGCGCCGTGCACGCGCGCGTGGTGCAGTGCCGCGAGGATGCCGACGACGAGGTAGAGCGAGCCGCCCGCGTAGTCGCCCACGAGGTTCGCGGGGATCGCGGGCGGTTCGCCGGGGTTGCCGATCATGCCGAGGGTGCCGGTGATGGCGATGTACGCGATGTCGTGCCCGGCGCGCTGGGCGAGCGGCCCCTCCTGGCCCCAGCCGGTCATCCGGCCGTAGACGAGCCTCGGGTTGCGGGCCCGGCACTCCTCGGGGCCGACGCCGAGGCGTTCGGCCACGCCGGGCCGGTAGCCCTCGATGAGGACGTCGGCGCGTTCGATGAGGTCGAGGACGCGGGCGGCCCCGTCGGCCGCCTTCAGGTCGACGACGACGGAGCGCTTGTTGCGGTTGGTCACGTCGTACTCGGGGTCGATCGCGAGGCCGCCGCCGCGCGGGCGGTCGACGCGCACGACGTCGGCGCCGAGATCGGCGAGGAGCATGGCGGCGAACGGGCCGGGGCCGATGCCCGCGAGCTCCACCACGCGCACTCCGGCCAGCGGTCCGTGAACGCCCTTGTCCGGCACAGCCATTGAGCCCCCAGCACTATGACACAACTGATGTAACACCAGTGATGCTAAGAACGTGTTCCACCGCGCACAAGCCCCTGGCGAGCAAGCGCTTAGCCAATTTCGGTCCGCCACCGGGGCCGCGGCGGTCCGGCACCTAACCTGAATCCATGGATTCCGTACTGGTCAGCGCGTGTCTGCGAGGAGTTCCGTGCCGCTACGACGGCCGTGCCAAGCCCTCGCCCGAGCTCGACGAGGCCGTGGCGGGTCGCCCGGTCGTCTCGTTCTGCCCCGAGGCCGCCGGGGGCCTGCCGACGCCGCGCCGCCCCGCCGAGCTCGTGGGAGGCGACGGCCACGACGTCCTGGACGGCACCGCCCGGGTGGTCGAGGACACCGGGCGCGACGTGACGGCCCAGTTCGTGGCCGGTGCGCGGCGCGCGCTGGCGGCCGCGCGGCACGGCGGGTGCGCGGAGGCGCTGCTGATGCCGCGCAGTCCCTCGTGCGGGCGCGGGGCGGTGTACGACGGGTCGTTCGGCGGTGAGCTGGTGGCGGGCGACGGGGTCACCGCGGCGCTCCTGGAGCGGCACGGCATCACGGTCCGCACGGCGCCGGGCGTGTGACCTCGTGATCGCGGCGCGCTCGCCGCACGCTAGCCTCGGCCACCCACAACTGCACGGGGCGCACGGCGGAGAGGTGCCATGACTGCCAAGACCGGTGGTAACAGCAAGAGCCAGCAGGGCAAGAACAGCGATCGCGCGTACGACATCGTGCTCTTCGGAGCGACGGGGTTCGTGGGCATGCTGACCGCGGAGCATCTCGCCGCCCACGCCCCCGAAGGGGTGCGCTGGGCCGTCGCGGGGCGCGACACCACGAAGCTGGAGGCGCTGCGGGAGCGGCTCGCCGCCATCGACCCGGCGTGCGCCGAACTGCCGCTGGTCCACGCCGATGTGGCGGACCCCGCTTCGCTGCGGGATATGGCCGCCCACGCGCGCGTGGTCGCCTCGACCGTCGGCCCGTACCTGACGTACGGGCAGGAACTGGTGGCCGCGTGCGCCGAAGCGGGCACGGACTACGTGGACCTGACGGGTGAGCCCGAGTTCGTCGACCTCATGTACGTGCGGCACGACGCCCGCGCGCGGGAGACGGGCGCGCGGCTCGTGCACTCCTGCGGCTTCGACTCGGTCCCGCACGACCTGGGCGCCTACTTCACCGTGCAGCAGCTGCCCGAAGGAGTGCCGCTGCGCGTCGACGGCTTCGTCCGGGTCGGCGCGCGGTTCTCGGGCGGCACCTTCGCCTCCGCGCTCAACCAGTTCGGGCGGGGGCCCCAGATGCTGGCCGCCGCACGGGAGCGCAAGCAGCACGAGCCCCGCCTCGTCGGACGCAAGGCGTACGCCCCGCCGGGCGCGCCCCGGTACGCGGGCGAGGTCGGCGCGTGGGCGCTGCCGTTGCCGACGATCGACCCGCAGGTGGTGCAGCGCTCGGCGCGCGCCCTGGAGCGGTACGGGCCGGACTTCCGCTACCGGCACTACGCGGCCGTGCGGTCGCTGCCGGTCGCGCTGGGCGCCCCGGCGGCCCTCGGCGGTCTGCTGACGGCCGCGCAGCTGCCGCCCGTGCGGCGGTGGCTGTCCGGGCGGCTCAAGCCAGGCGACGGGCCGAGCCCGCAGCGCCGGGCCGCGTCGTGGTTCTCGGTGCGGTTCGTCGGCGAGGGCGGCGGGATGCGGGTGTTCACCGAGGTCGCGGGCGGCGACCCCGGCTACGACGAGACGGCGCGGATGCTGGGCGAGTCGGCCCTGTGCCTGGCGCTCGACGAGCTGCCTCCGACGGCCGGGCAGGTCACCACGGCGACGGCGATGGGCGACGCGCTGATCGAGCGGCTGCAGGCCGCGGGGCTGACGTTCCGGGTGGCGTCCGTGCGCTAGCGCGGGCATGACGGCGAGGGCCCCGCACGTCACCGTGCGGGGCCCTCGCCGACCGTGGATCAGAGCACCGGCACCGGGTAGGTCGGGTACTCGACTCCGGAGACGTGCTGGACGACCCGGATGACCTGGCACGAGTAGCCGAACTCGTTGTCGTACCAGAGGTAGAGGATCGCGTTGTCGCCGTCGACCTTGGTGGCGCCGGCGTCGATGATCGAGGCGTGGCGCGAGCCGATGAAGTCGTTCGAGACCGCGTCGGGCGCGCTGGTGAAGTCGATCTGGCGCTTGAGCGGCGAGGTCAGCGAGACGTTGCGGAGGTGTTCGAGGACTTCCTCGCGGGTGGTCTCGCGGCCGAGCCGCAGGCTGAGGATCGCGATCGAGACGTCCGGGACCGGGACGCGGATCGAGCTGCCGGTGATCGGCGCCTTGAGGTCGGGCAGCGCCTTGGCGACGGCGGAGGCCGCGCCGGTCTCGGTGATGACCATGTTCAGCGGCGCCGAGCGGCCGCGGCGGTCGGCCTTGTGGAAGTTGTCCAGGAGGTTCTGGTCGTTGGTGAACGAGTGGACGGTCTCCACGTGGCCGCGCACGACGCCGTACTCGTCCGCCATCGCCTTCAGCGGCGGCACGATCGCGTTGGTGGTGCAGGAGGCGCAGGACAGGATCTGCTCGTCGGGCTTGATCGTGTCGTGGTTGACGCCGTGCACGATGTTCGGGACGTCGCCCTTGCCCGGCGCGGTGAGGACGACCTTGTCGACACCGGGGCGCAGGTGCTGCGAGAGGCCCTCGCGGTCGCGCCACTTGCCGGTGTTGTCGATGAGGATGGCGTCCTTGATGCCGTACGCCGTGTAGTCGACCTCGGACGGGTCGTTGGCGTAGATCACCTTGATCTCGTTGCCGTTGGCGACGATCGTGCTGGTCGCCTCGTCGACGGTGATCGTGCCCTGGAACTGGCCGTGGATGGAGTCGCGGCGCAGCAGCGAGGCGCGCTTGACGATGTCCTGCTCGCCGCCCTTGCGGACGACGACGGCGCGCAGCCGCAGGCCGTTGCCGGAGCCGGACTTCTCGATCAGCAGGCGGGCGACGAGGCGGCCGATGCGGCCGAAGCCGTAGAGGACGACGTCGCGGCCCTCGCGGCACTCGATCTTGTTCTCACCGGTGGCGCCGGAGACGGCCTCGGCGGTGAACTCCGCGACCGACAGACCGCGGCCGTCGGCCCGGTACGTCGCGGCGAGCATGCCGAGGTCGATCTGCGAGGGGCCGAGATCGAGGGTGGTGAGAGCCTGCAGGAACGGCAGCGTCTCGGTGACCGAGAGCTCCTCGCCGGCGATCTGCCGGGCGAATCGGTGGGTCTTCAGAATGCTGACCACCGACTTGTTCACCAGGGAGCGGCTGTGCAGCAGGACCGTGACGTCCCGCTCGCGGTGCAGCTTCCCGATGATCGGGATCATCGACTCCGCGATCTCCTCACGGTGCTTCCAATTGGTGAACGAGTCGTCATTGACAGTCACAGGAGTATCTTTCGAGCTAGGCGGCGCTCATATGCTAACTCGCCCCTCATTTGATCCTTCAACCCGGTGCCGTGCGCAGGCCTCGCGCAGCACGGAACGGCACAGGGCGTCCGCGCGGCGGGTGGATTCCGGGAGCCGGAAGCGGGGCGTGAGGCGCAGGGTGTGCGCGCAGGCGTTGGCCAGGCTCACCCGGTGGCCCGCCGAGACGAAGACCGGCTTCACGCCCTCGCGCGTACGCAGCGCACGGCCGACCTCCTCGGCGCCGTCCAGCAGCGGCGCCGCGCTCCCGCGCGCGGCGGCGGGGTCCTCGTAGGTGAAGGTGAACGGATTCTTGGCGACGCCGATCGTCGCAAGGCCCGTCAGCACGCCGAGGTGGCTCGCGAGGCCGAAGCGGCGCGGGTGGGCGACGCCGTATCCGTCGCAGACGACCAGGCCGGGGTCGGCCCGCAGGCCGGCGAGCGCGGCGAGGACCGTCGGGATCTCGCGGAAGGCCAGCAGTCCCGGCACGTACGGAAACGCCACCGTGCCCACCGCCGTCGACTCCTCGACCACGTCGAGCGTCGCGGCGTCGAGGACGACGACGGCCGCGGCGACGACGTCCCGCTCGTCGTCGTAGGCGACGTCCACCCCCGTCACGTGTCCTGCGCCGGGCGGCGGGCCCTTCTCGTCGAGGACGACGCGAGCGCGCAGCTCGTCCTGGACGGCGCGCGCCGTCGGCTCGTCGGTGGGCCAGTCGGCGGGCACGGCGTAGCTGGTCATAGTGCGGGGCAGCCTAATCGGCCCGGCCCCTCCCCTCCCCCGCGGCCGCCGCAGAGCCCACGGCCGACCGGCATCAAAGACGCGTAAAGATTGCCGGAATCCGGCAATGATCCAGTCTCCTCCGCCATGTCACCATCCCTCCGTACCGAGGTGGACGGCACGGACGGGGGAAGTGATCCGATGACGGTGTTTCTCGGTCTCGGCATCGCCGGGATCGTGCTGCTTGCGCTCTCGCTCGCCCTGGACGGCGTGCTCGAAGGCCTCTTCGGAGGGGCGGGCGCGCCGGACGGGCTCTTCGACGGGCTGCTTTCGCTGCCCGTCGTCGCCGGGTTCGTCTCGATGCTCGGCTTCGGCGGAGCGCTCGTCCTCGGTACGACCGGCTTCGGCGCGGGCCCCGCCACCGTCGCGGGCGCCTGCGCCGGAACCGCAGCGGGCTGGGTGACGTGGAAGTTCACCCGGGCCCTGATGCGGGACCAGACCGCCCGCACCCCGCGCGGCGACGACCTCGTCGGCACGGCGGGGTCCGTGGTCACCGCGATCCCGGCCGACGGCTACGGCGAGGTGCTGCTGCGCCTCGCGGGCCAGCCGGTGAAGTTCGCGGCCCGCAGCCCGTTCGCCGTGGCGCGGGGCACCGAGATCTGGGTCGACGCGACGCTGTCGCCGACCTCGGTGGCGGTGCGGCCCGTGGAGCGCTGACCGCGCGCCGGGCCCGCTCGCACCGGTCGCCGCCCACGCGTCGGCCGCACCACTTCACGTAACCGATCTGCCGTCCCCGGGTGGCAGGGGGGAATGCACCATGAGTCCAGTCCTGACCGCCGTCGTCGGAGTCGTCGTACTCCTCGTCCTCTTGGCGCTCGTCGTCATCACGCGCTACAAGGTCGCCGGGCCCAGCGAGGCCTTCATCGTGACCGGGCGGCGCGGCAAGAAGTCCACCGACCCGGACACCGGCCGGGTCATGACCGACAACAGCGGCCAGAAGGTCGTGGTCGGCGGCGGCGTCTTCGTCGTGCCGTTCGTGCAGCAGAAGTTCACCCTCGACCTGTCCTCGCGGCACATCCCCATCGCCGTGCGCGGCGCGGTCACGCTGCGCGGCGTCAAGGCGAACCTCGAAGGCGTCGCCATCGTCAAGGTCGGCGGCACCGAGGACTCGATACGGGCCGCGGCCCAGCGGTTCCTCGTGCAGCAGGACGGCATCGTCGGCTTCACCCAGGAGGTGCTCTCCGGCGCGCTGCGCTCCATCGTGGGGCGCATGTCGGTCGAGGACATCATCCGCGACCGTGCCGCGTTCGCCGGTCAGGTCGCCGAGGAGGCCGAGGCCAGCCTGTCCGGGCAGGGCCTGGTCCTCGACGCCTTCCAGATCCAGGACATCACCACCGAGGGCTCCTACCTGGAGGACCTCGGGCGCCCCGAGGCCGCCCGCGCCAAGCAGGAGGCGGACATCGCGGAGGCGGTGGCGCGCCGTGCCGCCGAGCAGGCGCGGCTGAAGGCCGAGGAGGAGATCGCGATCGCCCAGCGGACGTTCGCGCTCAAGCAGGCCGAGATCAAGGCCGAGACGGACGAGGCCGCGGCGCGCGCGGGCGCCGCGGGACCCCTCGCCGAGGCGGCCAGGCGGCAGGACGTCCTGTCCGAGCAGGAGAAGGTCGCCCAGCGCCAGGCCGCGCTGACCGACCGGGAGTTGGACACCAAGGTCCGCAAGCCGGCCGACGCCGCCCGCTACCAGGCCGAGCAGGAGGCGGAGGCCCGCAGGATCGGCCTGGTCAAGCAGGCGGAGGCCGACGCGGAGCGCGCCCGCCTCACCGGTGAGGGCGAGAAGGCACACCGTGCCGCGCTCGCCGACGCCGTACGCCTGGAGGGCGAGGCGGAGGCCGCCGCGATCGGCGCGAAGGGCACCGCCGAGGCGGAGGCGATGCACAAGAAGGCGGACGCCTTCACGCGGTACGGGGACGCCGCCGTCCTGCAGATGCTCGTCGAGGTCCTGCCGAGCGTGGTCGCCAAGGCGTCCGAGCCGCTCAGCGCGGTGGACAAGATGACGGTGATCTCGACGGACGGGGCGAGTCAGCTCTCCCGTACGGTCGCCGACAACGTCGCCCAGGGGGTCGAACTCCTCAACTCCACCACGGGAGTCGACCTCGCGGAGCTCCTGAAGAACCTCACCGGCAGCAAGCAGGCCGCCCCGACTCCGGCCCCGGCCCCGGCCGCCGTCAACGGCCGGATCGAGGTGACCGACTGACCCCCGTACACCGCATCGCGATGGCCAGGGTGTCGTCCAGGTGAAGCACGTCGCGGAGCAGGTCCTCGGCCAGCAGGCCGGGGATCTGCTCCGTCGGTCGCGTGCGGTGGCGGCACAGGGCCTCCTTGAGCTGGGCCTCCCCCTCGATGGGGTCCCGGCGGCTCTCGGTGAGGCCGTCGGTGTAGAGGAGCAGCACGTCGTCGTCCTCCATGGTCGTGGTCAGGACGCGGTCGCTGCCGGGCAGCGGGAAGCCGATGCCGCGCCCGCGCACCTCCAGGTAGGTCGTGCTGCCGTCCCCGTGGGCGAGTAGGGCCGGCGGGTGGCTGCCGTTGGCCAGCGAGAGCGTGCCGCTCGCCGGGTCGAGGCGGGCCAGCAGCAGGGTGGCCATGACGTTCTGGTCGAAGGGCGCCAGGATGGTGTCGGTCCGGGCCACGATGCTCTCCAGCGGGTGGCCCTCGAGCGCGAGGGTGCGCACCGCGTGGGTGACGGTCAGCGCGGTACGGGTGCTGGTGATCCCGTGCCCGATCGCGTCGACGACGGTGATGTGGACCGTTCCGTCCGGCAGCGTGAACCAGTCGTACAGGTCGCCGCCGGTGGGTGCGTCGTCGCTGGCCGGGGCGTAGTGCACGGCAAGTTCGAGCCCGTCGACGTGCAGTGGCCTGGGGCGCAGCGCGTCCTCCAGGGCGCGCAGGGTGCGGCCGTGCGCGGTGCGCAGCTGCTCGTCGCGCTCTTCGAGCTGCACGTAGAGGGCCAGGACGCCGCTGTTGGTCTCGGCGAGTTCGTGCTTCAGGCGCTGGTGTTCGTCCGCCAGGGTGTCGGCGCGGGCCAGCGCCGCCCGGAGCTCCTCCTCAAGGAGGGCGACGTCGGTTTCGCCGTGCTGCGCCGCCTGGCCGGGGGCGAGCGCCGGGCGGGTCGCCTGCTGGCCGCCGGGCGGCAGCGGCAGGTTCCACACGAACGTGCCGTCGGGCTGGGTCCGCGCGCGCAGCGGCAGGCGGTCCGTCGCCACCTGCGCGCCGGTGCACTGGTGCGGCAGGCGCAGGGCGAGGGTCAGCAGGGGAGCACCGTCCTCCCGCGTCTCCCGGCCGCTGAGCAGGGTGACGGGGCGGCCGCCGCCGAGGGCCGCGGCCGCGACCTCGCTGAGCGACAGGACGAGGCGCGCCCGTTCGTCGGCGGGCAGGCGGTGCCCCAGGGCGATGCTTCGTACGGTGTGCCGCAGGGCCTTGAGCGTACGGAAGGTTTCGCGGGTCATCTCATTCCCGGGTGCGGGCCGAGGGCCAGGACGGTGGCGTCGTCACGACGGCGCCGGTGCGTGTGGGCCAGGGAGGCCGACAGGAGCATCGGGGGCAGCGTGAGGCGCGCGGCGGACGGGCTGTAGGTCCACCGGTGGTCGATCCCGTCGGTGTACAGGATCAGGGTGGTGTGCGCGGTCAGGTCCACGAACTGGCTCTTGGGCGTGGGCAGGTGGTAGCCGACGATGCCGGCCTGGCCGACCAGTTGGTGGTGGATGCCGTGCGGGGTGACGGCGGCGGCGCGGACGTTGCCGATCCCGCAGAACTCGGCACGGTCGCCGGTGACGCGCAGGGCGGCCACGGCGGCGCCGCGCGTGTGGCGCAGCGCCTTGTGCAGTGCGGTGAGGAGGTCCGCCAGCGGGGCGACGGGGTTCGCGAGGAAGGTGCGTTCGGCGCGCTGGGCGGCCGTCGCCGCCTCGGGGCCGTGGCCGAGACCGTCGATCACGAGGGCGGTGCGGACGCCGTCGTGCTCGGCGACGGCGTACCCGTCGCCGCTCGCGTCCTCCCCGTCGGCGGGCAGGCAGAGCGCCCCGAGGGCGGCCGGGGTGCGCGGCGCGTCCGGTTCGGCGACGCGGGCGTGGGCGAGCGTGCCGAGCCCCGCGTCCGAGCGGATGACGAAGTCGGTGGCGATCCGGCGCGCGGCGCCCAGGCCCGCGCCCATCGTCTTGGTGGTGCTGTACCCGTCCCTCAGGCTCAGGTCGATGTCGGGCATGCCGGGGCCGCTGTCGACGGCCATGACGTCCAGACTGCCGCCGAGGGGCGACTTCTGGACGAACACGGCGCCGTTCCTGGCGTGCTTGAGGATGTTGCTTGCCAACTCGCTGGCGAGGACGGCCGCCTGGTCGGGCAGCGCCCCGGGCATGCCACGCGCCACCGACCGGGCCTGGTCGGCCGCACTCTGCACAGCGCTCGGGTGGTCTATGGCGATGTGCAGGGTGCGCGCCGCCGCCCAGGCGTTCACCGTCGTCCGTTCCAGCGCACGGCGGTGATGGTCGTGCCCCGGCCGGGGGTGGTCTGCACCGTGAACTCGTCCATGAGGCGGCGCGCGCCGCCCAGGCCGTGCCCCAGACCGGCGCCGGTGGTGTAGCCGTCGGTGAACGCCTGGTCGAGATCGGCGATGCCCGGCCCCTGGTCGCTGACCGTGAGCCGCAGTCCCCGGTTCTCGCCCTGCCCGATGATCTCCAGGCTGAGCGAGCCCCCGCCGCCGTGTACGTAGGCGTTGCGGGCCAGTTCGCTGGCGGCCGTGACGATGCGGGTCTGGTCCACCAGTCCGAAACCCGCCCTCAAGGTCGCTTCACGCACGGCGTGCCGCACCGAGAGCAGGTCCTCCTCGGCCCGGATGGCGTGCTCGTCACGGACGCCCCCGCTCTCCGCGGAGAGCGCCGAGAGGCCCGCAGACCAGCTCGCCGACGGCCGCTCACCGCGGGCGGGCGCGGGGACGGCGGGCTTGTTGTCGAGGTCACCGTAGAGGGACAACTGGGCTCCCCTTGGGTGATCGCGAGGAGGGCTGCCAGCCCAGCGCGATCATCCCCTGCTCCGCGTTGAGCGTGGTCTCCACGCCGGACAGCTGCAGCCCCAGTTCCACCAGCGTGATCGCGACCGCCGGCCGCATGCCCGCCACTATCACCCGCGCCCCCAACAGCCGCGCCGTGGTCGTCAGTTCCATCAGGGTGCGTGCCACGAAGGAGTCGATGATCTCCAGGCGCGAGATGTCGATCAGGATCGCGCGCGCCCGGTCGGCGACGATGCGCTCCGTGAGCTCCTCGGTGAAGGCGAGCGCCGCCCGGT
Source organism: Streptomyces sp. NPDC036815 (assembly GCF_055609205.1). Lineage (NCBI taxonomy): Bacteria > Bacillati > Actinomycetota > Actinomycetes > Kitasatosporales > Streptomycetaceae > Streptomyces > Streptomyces sp. NPDC036815. The sequence continues at coordinate 125,381 of NZ_JBVJPW010000009.1, forward strand.
CGTCGAGTTCGTTCAGCAGGCCGGTGACGAGCACGTCGCCGAGCCGCAGAATCGGTACGCCGCTCAAGCCGCCGCTCACCGCGCATCCGCGAGCGAGGACCGCTGCTCCGGCTGGTCCGTGAGCAGGGGAATGGCGGCGGCGAGGGCGTCGGCCAGCGTCGCGCGCGTCAGGATGCGCGAGAGGTCGATGCCGAGCTGGGCGATGATCTGGGCGATCGGCGGGCGGATGCCGCTGATCACACAGTCGGCGCCCATCAGCCGTACGGCGTTGACCGTCTGCATCAGGTGGTGCGCCACCGCGGTGTCCACGGTGGGCACGCCGGTGATGTCGATGATGGCGACCTGCGCCTCGTCCCGCTCGATGGCCTCCAGCAGGTTCTCCATCACGACCTGGGTGCGGGTCGTGTCGAGCGTACCGATCAGCGGGACGGCCAGGACCCGGTCCCAGATGCGCACCACGGGAGTGGACACTTCGAGGAGCTGGCGGCTCTGGCGCCGGATGATCTCCTCACGGCCCTCGACGAAGATCTCGAAGGACTTGGCGCCCGCGGTGTCGAGGAGCCGGTTGATGAACAGGGCCGCCTGGTACAACGCGGTGACGTCACGCGTGTCCTGCTGCACGGCTTCCAGCAGCGCTTCCTTGAGGGTGAGCACGGCCATGTAGGTGGCGGAGGCCGAGGCACCTCCTCTGGCGCGGCGCAGCGAGAGGTCGGCGATGGCCTGGCGCAGGCCCTGGTGCGAGGCGACGACCTGCTGCACCGGATAGTCCGTCTCCAGGCCGGCCAGCAGCGTCTCGACCAGGGAGTCGGCCTCCTCGTTCAGTTCGGCCTCGGTGATGCCCGTCTCCAGGACCGCCTGTGCCGACTGGAGCTCCACCCAGCGATCGGCGACCCTCTCCCCCTGCTCACGCAGGGCGGTGATGACGCGCAACCGGGCCTCGGGTTCACTGGTGTTCATTCCACCCACCTTAGCAATTGTTGTCGCACGGCAAATGTTAACCGAGGGCGACGATCTTCCGCAGGCAGAGGCCACGATGCGTCAACTACGCGATTCAGCCGCACCCTTGCCGCCGGGGTCCGGCCACTCGCCGGGCCACAGCGCCTCATTCACCCGAACCCCACAGCTCTCGGTCCTTCACGACCGTCTGCATGTACCTGGATACGCCCGAAGTAAACCCGCGCAATCAGGCGAACGGGCACCGCACGGCCCGCGACGCCGTGCCGCTCAGGCCGTCAGGCGGACTCCGCCGCACGGTCGCCCGCCGGACCCGGCCGGGGCGTGGTGCACTCCACCGCGGCGTGGAAGCCGCTCAACCCCTTCACCAGGGCCGAGCGTTCCGCGGGCCGCATGGCCGAGATGGCTTCGAGCAGCGCGCTTTCCCGGCGGGCCCGCAGTTCGTTGAGGTAATTTTCTCCCCGGCTCGACAAGCGCAGTTCGAGCTCACGGCGGCTGACGGAGCTGAGCGACCGCTCGATGAAGCCCAAGGCGTGAAGGCGGTCACACATACGACTCACCGACGACGGCGCCGACCCCAGATACTCGCCGAGGGTGCGGAGATTGATCCCCTGAGCACCGTCCAGGGCGTACAGCACACGCAGCTGCGACGACGAGACAGGTGCTGTCGGCGTGATGTCCCTGCCCCTGCTCCACAGCACTTCGAGCAGCTCGATGACTTCCCGGGCAGCATGCGCGGCCGCGTCCCGGCGGCCCCCGACGGAAGTTTCGGAATCCATGCCCTCAACTGTGACACTTCGCAATGGCCCTGTCAGTCGCTGAGGCATGGGCGGCCACGGCTCCTTCACAAGCTCATCCGAACCGGAACAGGTGGTACCAGACACGTGGACAGATTCACGGCAGTGGAACGTGCACTGCGCAAATCCGCACCGCACGCGCTCGTGGAAGCGGTGCAGGAGGCTCTCGCTGTTCACTACGCGGCCCACTCCGCCGAGCTGCTCATGGCCGACTACGCGATGACCATACTCCAACCGGTCAACGCCCTTCCGTTTACCGCGGCGCCCGTTCCGGTCCACACCAGCGCGCCCGGCCGTGCGTTCGGGGCCCAGGAACCGTACGTCGAGCCGGACGGCCCCGCGGACCTGAGCACCGTCCACCTCCCCGTGACCGTACGGGGAGACCGCATCGGCATCCTCACCGTGCACCTCCCCGCCCCGGCCTGTGACCCCGCCACCGTCGGCGAACTCGCCGACGTGGCCGAGATCCTGGGCCACGCGATCGTGGTGGCGGAGCGCGACACCGACCTCTACCTCCAGGCCCGGCGGGCCGAGCGGCTCACCCTCGCCGCCGAGATGCAGTGGCAGCTGCTGCCCGGCCGCTCCTGCTCCCGCCCCGAGTACGACCTCGGGGCCCAGCTCGAACCGGCGTACGCCATCTACGGCGACAACTTCGACTGGTCGACCTCCGCCGACCACCTCACCCTCACCATCTCCAACGGGATGGGGACGGGCATCCAGGCCGCCCTGCTCACCAATCTGGCTGTCAGCGCGATGCGCAACGCCCGCCGGGCGGGCCTGTCCCTGACCGACCAGGCCTGCCTGGCCGACCAGGCCGTCTACGGACACTTCCAGGGCGCCGCCCACCTCTCCGTGCTGCTCCTGCGCTTCCACCTCGGCACGGGCGAGACGGAGATCATCGACGCGGGCTCTCCGACGATGTGGCGGGTGCGCGACGGCAGGCCGGGGCCCGTCGAACTGGACGCGCAGCTCCCGCTCGGCATGTCCGAGGACACCCCGTACACCACGGAGCACTTCCGGGTCCGGCCCGGCGACCGGCTCCTGTTCGTCAGCGACGGCGTCTACAACACGGCGTCGCCGACGGGCGAGCGCTACAGCGAGCGGGCGCTCGGCCGGGCGATGACGAGCACCCGCCTCCTGCCGCCCTCGCAGGTGCCGCGCGCGGTGCTGAAGGAGCTCGCGGGGTACCGCGGGCCGATCGACGCCGAGGACGACGCGATGATCGTGTGCCTGGACTGGCGAGGGCGCGCCTGACCTCCCGCACCCGGTCGACGTGCGGGTTCGACGCCCGGCCTGCCGCGGAGCGGCGGTTCGGCACTCCTCCTGGGCATTTCTCCCGCGCAACAGGGCGTTGAACCCGCCACTTTTCGGGCAAGAGTTCCTCTCGTACGGCCACCGTTCGGTCTGGCCAACCCATGAAGGAGGAGGCTCATGCGGACACAGCACAAAGCGCTCAGCACCGGGCCACCGGCCACGGCCACCTTCGACAAGAGCCCCGAGGCGGTCTCCGACGCGCGGGAGCTCACCCGCGGCTTCGTCGAGGGGCTCAGTCCCGCCGTGGACGACCAGCACGCCGCGAGCATAGAACTCGTCGTCTCCGAGCTCATCACCAACGTGGTGCGCCATGCCCGCGGCGCCCTGTGCGCGCTGCGCCTGCACGCCCACGGCGACGTCATCACCGTCGCCGTCACCGACGCGGACCCGCGTCCGCCGCGGCAGCGCACCCCCGACCTGGAGGGCGGCACCGGCGGCTTCGGCTGGCCCATGGTCCAGCAGCTGGCCAGAGCCGTCCGCGTCACGCTCGACCCCACCGGAAAGACGATCCGGGCGGAACTGGCGCGGTAGCGCCCGAGGTCCCCGGCCGGGCGCGCGGGGAGCCCGGTAGCCTCGCGATCATGTTCATCCTCGAATTGACCTACACCGCGCCGCTCGCCGCCGTCGACGAGCAGCTGGCCGCCCACGTCCGCTGGCTCGACGAGCAGTACGAGGCCGGGGTGTTCATCGCCTCCGGCCGCAAGAACCCCCGCGACGGCGGCGTGATCATCGCCGTCGCGGACGACCGCGCGCGGATCGAGAAGCTCCTCGCGACGGACCCGTTCACGCTGGCCGGGGTCTGCGAGTACCGCGTCACCGAGTTCTGCGCGACGAAGACGGCACCGGAGCTCGCCCCGTACCGCGAGCAGCTCCCCGCCTGACCGGCGGCACAGGCTCAGTCCCGCTCCAGGCGGGCGATGCGCCCCTTCTCCCCCGAGGCCCAGCAGCCCCGGTCCCGGGCGCAGTCGACGGTGTCGTACGAGCCCGAGTCGACCGTCCGCCAGCTCCGGCCGCCGTCCGTGGTGAGGTCGGTGCCCGTGGGGCCGACGGCGAGGGCCGTGGAGCGGCTGTGCGGGAGCCACGTCACGCCCGAGCGGTAGGCGGGCGGCGGGCGCCCCGCCGGGTCCCAGCGGCGGCCGCCGTCCCGGGTGACCGCCGCCGCCTTCGGCGAGGCCTGGCCCGCCCGGTAGTCGCCGCCGACCGCGAGGCCGTGCGCACGGTCGCGGAAGGCGAGCCCGAAGACGCCGCGGGCCGGGTCGCCCGCAGGGATCGGCGCGTCGGTGCCCGTCCAGGTCAGCCCGCGGTCCCCGGAGTGCAGGACGCGCGCCCGCGCCGCCCCGCCGGTGGCCAGCCACACGTCGCGCGGCCCCGAGCTCACCAGGCACTGGCCGCTGGCCGCGAAGCCGGCCTCGCCCTCCTGCGCGGCGGGCATGCCTGCGTTCGGCAGGACCTTCCAGGAACGGCCGCCGTCGGCGGTGGAGAGCATGCGGTACTTGCCGTCGACCGGATCGCTCATGGCCAGGCCGTGGCGGCGGTCGAAGAAGGTCATGCAGTCGTAGAAGGCCTTGGCGTCGGTGTTGCGGAAGGACTCCGTCCAGGTCTTGCCGCCGTCGGACGTCCGCAGCACCCGCGAGGCCTCGCCCTCACCGATGGCGAGCACCACCGCGCGCCGGCCGTCGAAGGCCTCGACGTCCCGGAATTCGAGGGCGGCGGCTCCCGGCGGGGAGACTTCGCGCCAGGTCTTGCCGCCGTCGGACGTCCGCAGCACGGTTCCCTTCGTACCGGCCGCCCAGGCGGTGTCCCGGCTGACGGCGGCGAGGCCGCGGAAGCGTGCGTCGGTGCCGCTGTCCTTGAGCTGCCAGCGCGGACTCCGGTCCGGGTGGTGCGCCGGGCCGTCCGCCCGTGCGGTGCCGGGAGCCGCGAGGACGGCCCCGGCGAGCGCCGCCCCGCAGAGTCCCGTGAGTATCGTCCGCCTCGTCGACTTCGTCTTCCCCATGCCCCTCATGCCGGGCGAAGCTAGCCGACGCGCGCAGGCTCGTCCAGATGGCCTGAAGGGGTCCCCCGTGCGACGGGCGCCGGGAACCGCGGGCGCCGCCACGGTGTCGCGGTGACAGAGGTCACTCGGTCCGGCCCACCCTCCGTGTGCACGGATCCCGTCTTTCCGTCGTCTAGTCAAGTGCCGACCCCAGTCGTCCAGCAGTCAGTGAGGGAGCAGGCGTTGTCCACCGTCATCGAGCAAGCCGTAGAGGCCCGCCTCGTCGCCGCCGCGCCGCGGATGCCGACCATTCCCGCGACCCTCCACTACGACCCGCAGGACCCCTTCGCCGTGCGCATGAGCTTCCCCGCGCCCGCGACCCTGGAGGGCGTCGAGGTCTACTGGACCTTCGCCCGCGAGCTGCTCATCCACGGCGTGGAGCGGGCGGTGGGTGACGGCGACGTGCGCGTACGGCCGTACGGTTTCGACCGCACGGTCGTGGAGTTCCACGCCCCCGAGGGCACCGCGATCGTCCACGTGCGCACCGGCGACCTCCACCGCTTCCTGCACCGCACGACGGTGCTGGTCCCGGTCGGCCAGGAGCACCGGCACGTCGATCTGGACCAGGACCTCGCCGAGCTGATGCGGGACGCCTGCTGACCCGGCCCGCCCGGTCAGCCGCCCCCTCCACCGCCCGACGAGCGCGCCGCCTCGGCCGCCGCGACGGCGGAGGCGAGCGCCTTGCGGAGGTGGTGCAGCAGGGTGCGCAGCTCCGGTGAGTCGCCGCCGCGGTCGGTCAGGACCTCGATGCGGTCCTGGTACCGCCTGCGGTCCCTGCCGGTCGCGACGGGGCGCAGTTTGCCGGTGGCGGCGCAGACGGCGAGCGCCGCGTCACTCTCGGTGATCTCCGTGACGTCCCGCGGGCCGCTCAGGACGGCGAGCGTCTCCGCGTGCAGCGCCTCGGCGTATCCGACACGTTCCAGTTCCCACTGCCGGGCGGGGAAGAGCCCGAGGACGCGTCTGCGCCCCTCGCGCAGATAGCCGTGGACGGCGAGCTGGTCGCGGACCGCGCGCAGGGTGGCGCGGGAGCGGTGTGCCATCCACCCCCGCCACGTGCGCGGACGGGACTGTTCGACGAGTTCGAGGAGGGCGTCGAGGACTGGGTCGCCGGTGCGGGCGTCGACGACCGGGGTGACGATGCCGTCCGTCTCCAGGAGCATGCCGCGCTGGGCGAGCTCCGCGAGGGCGCCGGCCCGGACGACGAGGTGGAGATCGGGTCCCCCGGCGAACCTGCGCTTGTCCGGGTGCCACGAGAGCAGGTAGAGCCTGGCGGGCAGGGACAGCGTTCCGAAGTGCACGGTGCCTCCTCTTCGGATGTCGCGAGCCCTCACGATAAGGCGTTGACACGGTCCCCACGGGCTCCTACGGTCTAGAACGGTTCTGTTGCCGTCGATAGGAGAAGGACGTTGCTCGTCTGAGGTCATGAGACACCGCGTCACACAGCTTTCGCTGTCGTGCACGTCGCGTGCGACCTCGGCATACGAGCCGTCCCGTCCCCCGGCACAGGCCTTTTCTCGTTTCTCCGGCCTCACACCCCTGCCGCGGTGTCTCGAACGCGTTGCCCCTGACCGCGCTCCACACCACGCAACCGCGAGGCCCGTATGTCTACTTTCCCCACCTCCGTCGCCTGTACGTCGCTCTCCTTCGCCTGGGCCGACGGCACCGCCGTCCTCGACGGCCTCCAGGTCTCCTTCGGACCCGGCAGGACCGGCCTGATCGGCGCCAACGGGTCAGGAAAGTCAACCCTGTTGAAGCTGATCGCCGGTGAGCTGACCCCCACCGAGGGCACCGTGCGCGTCGCGGGCGAGATCGGTTACCTGCCGCAGAACGTCACCCTCGACACCGGCCTGCGCGTGGACGACGTGCTCGGCATCGCCACGGCCCGCGCCGCGCTGCACGCCATCGAGGCGGGCGACGTGCGTGAGGAGCACTTCGCCGCGGTCGGGGACGACTGGGACGTCGAGGAGCGCGCCCGCGCCACCCTCGACCAGCTCGGCCTCGGCCACATCGGCCTTGACCGCACCACGGGCGAGGTCTCCGGCGGCGAGTCGGTGCTGCTGCGCCTGGCCGCGCTGCTGCTGCGCCGCCCCGACGTGCTGCTGCTCGACGAGCCGACCAACAACCTCGACCTGTACGCACGTCGGCGCCTGTACGCGGCCGTCGAGGCGTGGTCCGGCGTCCTTGTCGTGGTCAGCCACGACCGGGAACTGCTGGACCTCGTCGACCAGATCGCCGACCTGCGGGATGGCGAGGTCACCTGGTACGGCGGCAACTTCTCCGCGTACGAGGAGGCGCTCGCCACCGAGCAGGAGGCGGCGGAGCGCATGGTGCGCGTCGCCGAGTCCGACCTGAAGAAGCAGAAGCGCGACCTGGCCGACGCCCAGGTGAAGCTGGCCCGCCGCAAGCGGTACGGCCAGAAGATCCAGGACAGCAGAAGCCAGCCGAAGATCCTCATGGGGGCGCGCAAGCGGGCCGCGCAGGAGTCCGCGGGCAAGCACCGCATCATGCACGAGGAGAAGCTCGCCGAGGCCAAGGAGCGCCTCGACGACGCCGTGGAGGCGGTGCGGGACGACGACGAGATCCGCGTCGACCTGCCGCACACCCTCGTCCACCCGGGGCGCACCGTGCTCACCCTGAGCGGCCTCGAACTGCGCTACGGAGCGCGGGTGGAGGGCGAGTTCGAGCTGCGCGGCCCGGAGCGGATCGCGCTGATCGGACGCAACGGCGCGGGCAAGAGCACGCTTCTGCGCACCATCGCCGGGGAGCTCGCGCCGGTCTCCGGGGAGGCCGTCGCCCACGTCCCGACGCGCTTCCTGCCGCAGCGCCTCGACGTGCTCGACGGTGAGCTGACCGTCGCCGAGAACGTGGCGGCGTACGCCCCCGAGGCGACGAACAACCGCGTCAGGGCGCGTCTCGCCCGCTTCCTGTTCAAGGGGGCCAAGGCGGATCAGCGGGCGGCGACCCTGTCGGGCGGCGAGCGGTTCCGCGCGACGCTCGCGGCGCTGCTGCTCGCCGAGCCCGCGCCGCAGCTCCTCATGCTCGACGAGCCGACGAACAACCTGGACATGGCAAGCGTGCAGCAGCTCTCGACGGCCCTGGAGTCGTACCGGGGCTCGCTGATCGTGGCCAGTCACGACCTGCCGTTCCTGGAGTCCATCGGCATCACGCGGTGGCTGCTCCTGGACGGGGAACTGAAGGAGATCACCCAGGAAAAGAAGACAGAAGCTGTCGGGTATTTTGCCTAGCGTCGGGTGCATGCACCAGGAATCGCACCAGTACATCACCATTGACGGAGCCCGGGAGAACAACCTCAGGGAGGTGAGCCTGCGCATTCCCAAGGGCAGGCTCACGGTCTTCACGGGGGTGTCCGGGTCCGGGAAGTCGTCGGTCGTCTTCGACACGATCGCGGTCGAGTCGCAGCGCCAGCTGGGCGAGACGTTCACCTGGTACGTCCGCAACCGGCTGCCGAAGTACGAGCGGCCGCAGGCGGACGCCATCGAGGAGCTCTCGCCCGCGATCGTCGTCGACCAGAAGCCGATCGGCGGCCACTCCCGCTCCACCGTGGGCACGATGACGGACATCTACTCCGTGATCCGTGTGCTGTTCTCCCGGCACGGCACGCCGAGCGCGGGCCCGGCGGCGGCCTACTCGTTCAACGACCCCTCGGGCATGTGCCCGGGGTGTGACGGGCTCGGCCGCACCGTGCGGCCCGACTACGACCGCATCCTCGACCCCGCCAGGTCCCTGGCGGACGGCGCGATCCTCTTCCCGCCGTTCACCGCGGGGACCTGGCAGGGCCAGACGTACACGAACTCGCCCGACCTGGACGCGCACAAGCCGGTCGGTGAATTCACCGACAAAGAACGGCAGTTCCTGCTCCGTGGCGGGCGCCGGAAGGCGAAGGTCAACGTCAACAACACGGGCGGCGCGCGGGACATCGACTACGAGGGGCTCGCCGACCGGTTCGAGCGGCTCTACCTCAACCGCGACCTCTCGACGCTCTCCCAGAAGACCCGTGACCTGGTGCAGGGCTTCCTGCACGAAGGCGCCTGCCCGGCCTGCCACGGGGCCCGGCTCCATCCCGCGGCGCTCGCCACCCGCGTCAACGGCCTGGGCATCGCCGACTGCACCCGGATGGAAGTGACCGACCTGATCCGGGAGTTGGGACGCGTCGAGGGCGCGGTGGCGGGGCCGATCGCCCGGGCCGCCGTCGCGGCGCTCGAACGGATCGAGGCGATCGGCCTCGGCTACCTCAGCCTCGACCGCGAGACCTCCACGCTCTCCGGCGGCGAGGGGCAGCGCCTGAAGATGGTGCGCCACCTCGGCTCCAGCCTCACCGGCATGACGTACATCTTCGACGAGCCGAGCGTCGGCCTGCACCCGCGCGACGTGGGGCGCCTGAACGACCTCCTGCTGCGGCTGCGCGACAAGGGCAACACCGTGCTCGTCGTGGAGCACGATCCGGACGTGATCGCGGTCGCCGACCACGTCGTCGACATGGGCCCCGGGGCGGGCACCGACGGCGGCCTGGTCGTCTTCGAGGGCACGCCGGACGAACTGCGGCGGGCCGACACCCTCACCGGGCGCCATCTGCGGCGCACCACCGGCGTCAAGGAGCACCCGCGCGAGGCGCGCGGCGGCCACTGGATCGAGAAGGCCGCGCTGCACAACCTCAAGGACGTGAGCGTGCGGGTGCCGACCGGGGTGCTCACGGCGGTCACCGGCGTCGCCGGGTCCGGCAAGAGCACGCTGGTGTCGAGGGCGTTCACCGCGGCGCACCCGGAGGCCGTGGTCGTGGACCAGTCCTCCATCGGCATCTCGGGCCGCTCCACCCCGGCGACGTATCTCGGGATCATGGACACGGTGCGCAAGCTCTTCGCGCGGGAGACGGGCGCGAAGGCCAGCCTGTTCAGCTTCAACTCCCACGGTGCGTGCGAGCGTTGCCAGGGGCGCGGGATCATCTACAGCGACCTGGCGTTCATGGACCCGGTGACCACCACGTGCGAGGCGTGCGAAGGGCGCCGGTTCAAGGACGAGGTGCTGCGGCTCACCGTGGACGGCCGGTCCGTCGTGGACGTGCTCGGGATGACGGCCGGGCGGGCACTGGACTTCTTCGAGCGCTTCGACGACACGGCGGTACGCCGCCGGCTGCGCGCTCTGCGGGACGTGGGTCTCACCTACCTCACGCTCGGGCAGCCGCTGAGCACGCTCTCCGGCGGCGAACGCCAGCGCATCAAGCTCGCCACCCAGCTGCACCGCACGGGCACGACGTATGTCCTGGACGAGCCGACCACCGGCCTGCACATGGCGGACGTCGACGGGCTGCTCGCGCTGCTCGACCGGCTCGTCGACGCGGGCAACACGGTGCTCGTCGTCGAGCACAACCTCGATGTCGTCAAGCACGCGGACTGGGTGATCGACCTGGGCCCCGACGGCGGCAAGCACGGCGGGCGGATCGTGTTCGAGGGGACGCCCGCGGAGCTGCTCGGCGCCGAGGGGTCGTTCACGGCGGATCATCTGCGAAGCACTCTGGGCCTGGAGCGTGAGCGCGCTGCATGATGTGCGGCACGACCCCGCCCGGCGAGGGCGGCGGCGACCCGCCGCGTGAGGAGAGTCAGCCGTGCCCAGCAAGAAGGCCCTGATCCGCCGCCCCGGCCCACGCCTCGCCGAGGGCCTGGTCACCCACCTGGCACGCACCCCGGTGGACACGCGGCGCGCGGCGGAGCAGTGGGAGGCGTACGCGGCGGCCCTCGACCGGCACGGCTGGGAGATCTTCGAGGTGGAACCGGCCGACGCCTGCCCGGACGCGGTCTTCGTCGAGGACGCGGTGGTCGTCTTCCGCAACGTGGCGCTGATCGCCCGGCCGGGCGCGGACTCCCGGCGGGACGAGACGCCGGGGGTCGAGGAGGCGGTGGCCCGGCTCGGCTGCTCGGTGAACTGGGTGTGGGAGCCCGGCACGCTCGACGGCGGCGACGTCCTCAAGATCGGCGACACGCTCTACGTGGGGCGGGGCGGCAGGACGAACGCGGACGGGGTGCGGCAGCTGCGGGCCGTCTTCGAACCGCTGGGGGCGCGGATCGTGCCCGTCCCGGTGACCAGCGTCCTGCATCTGAAGTCCGCGGTGACGGCGCTGCCGGACGGGACGGTGATCGGATACGAGCCGCTGGTCGACAGCGCCTCGCTCTTCCCGCGCCTCCTGCCCGTACCGGAGGAGGCGGGCGCGCACGTGGTGCTGCTCGGTGGCCCGAAACTGCTGATGGCGGCGAGCGCGCCGAAGAGCGCGGAGCTCTTCGCCGATCTCGGATTCGAGCCGGTTGCGGTGGACATCAGTGAGTTCGAGAAGCTCGAAGGGTGTGTGACGTGCCTCTCAGTGCGGCTGCGTGAACTGTACGGCTGACCAGCATTGAGGCCGTTGTTGCCCAGGGGACGGGCGGGGCCCCGCCTCACGGACCCTTTACGGCGGGTTTAACCTACGGCAACGTAACCTACGAGACCGTAGGTAGGCGGTGCACCGCTCGCGCCGCCGTAAGAACTCCCGTCCCCCTTCTGGAGCCCCCGTGACGATCACCTCTCCCCACCTCGGCAGCGCGGACAGCTGGACCGACGCCCGGCTGCTGTACGCGCTGGAGGAAGTGGTCGAGCAGGAACTCAATCGCCACCTCAAGGTGGCCAAGGACTGGATGCCCCACGAGTACGTCCCGTTCTCCGACGCCCGCAACTTCCCCGGCATCTTCGAGGACGGCGAGGCGTGGGAGAAGGGCCAGTCCCCGGTCACCGACATCGGGCGTATCGCCCTGGTCGTCAACCTGCTCACCGAGGACAACCTCCCCAGCTACCACCACGAGATCGCCTCCCTCTTCGGCCGCGACGGCGCCTGGGGCACCTGGGTGCACCGCTGGACGGCGGAGGAGGGCCGGCACGGCATCGTGATGCGCGACTACCTCCTCGCCTCGCGCGCCGTCGACCCGGACCAGCTCGAGCAGTTCCGCATGGCGCACATGAGCGAGGGCTTCGAGTCGGACAACCGCCACTCGATGCTGCACTCGGTCGCGTACGTCGCCTTCCAGGAGCTGGCGACCCGCATCTCGCACCGCAACACCGGACACCAGTCCGGCGACCCGGTCTGCGACCGCATGCTGGCGCGCATCGCCACCGACGAGAACCTCCACATGGTCTTCTACCGGAACCTCCTGAAGGCCGCCTTCGAGCTCGCCCCCGACCTGACGATGCAGGCCGTGCGCGACGTGGTGGTCAACTTCCGGATGCCGGGCCACGGCATGCCCGGCTTCGAGCGGGCCGCCGCGCAGATGGCCATCGGCGAGGTCTACAACATGCGCATCCACCACGACGACGTGCTCCAGCCCGTGCTGCGCTTCCTGAAGGTCCTGGAGATCGACGGCCTCGGCCCCGAGGGCCTGAAGGCCCAGGAGGAGCTCGGCTTCTTCATGAGCGGCCTCGACGCGGAGGCCTCGAAGTTCGACGAGCGCCTCGCCGCCCGCAAGGCCCGGATGGCGGCGCGCGACGCCTGACGCCGTACGGCCCCGGGGTCCGCGCCCCGGGGCCGTTCACCCTCGCTGATCCCGCCCTCCTCGTCCATACGTCCTCGCCCCACCCGTTCCGCGCCCGTTGTCCCGGCAGGAGTCGTATCGATTTACGACCGCCCTGCGCGGTGCAACGGTGGGCGAGGGGGTGAACCCATGGCGCAGACCCATGAATGGATGTTCTACGAGGTCATGTGGCGCAGTTGGACGGGCAGGGCGCAGGTGCCCTACCCCGTGCCCTGGTGGGCGCAGCAGGCCTTCCGGCGCTGGAGCGACGACTTCGACTCCGGCACGTACGAATCGAAGGAGGCCGCCCTGGCCTCCAACGCCCTCTACCGCTACTGGCACATGGTGGGCGTGAAGGACCACCACCAGGAGTCCCTGGTCGGCCAGGCCGGTGAGATCGAGCCGGTCTACGACAAGTACTGCCTGCTCTTCTTCCTGTACGACCCGGCGACGGGCGCCCTGCACCTGCCGCAGCTGGCCGAGGCCGGCACGGTGGGGCAGCGCATGGAGGCCCCGTATCTGCCGGTGGTCCTCACGGACTTCCGTACGCCGGACGGCGTCGAGCTCGTGCAGCGCACCTTCGCGACGACCGTGGGCGTGCGACAGCGCGACCTCGTCGTGACCCGCCTGACGGTGGGCAGCGCGACCGGGCAGCCGCGCGAGGGCTGGCTCTGCGCGGCGGTCGTGCCGACGGGACCGAGCGGCTTCCAGCGGCACGACCGCAACGGCCGCCAGATCACCGACCGGCGACTGACGTTCCTGCGGCACCTCCCGGCGGAGAACCGGGTGGAGACCAACAGCGGCTGGGGCCCGGTGTTCGACACGGCCCCCGAGCAGTACGGCGTGTACGGCAACCCGGACTTCAGCTACGACCCCGGCACCTATCTGGCGCACAGCCCGTTCCACGACCTGGTGATGGGCGGCAAGCTGAACGGCGCGGCTCAGGCGCAGGACCAGATCGCCGGGATGTGCAGCGCGGCGTTCGCCTGGCCGTTCCGGGTCATCGACGACGCCGTGTTCGAGCTGGACGTGCGGCTGCCCGTCGACCTGTACAGCGGGGCCGACGACCTGGTCGAGATCACGGCGACCCCGGCCGCCGATCTGGAGGCGGCCAACCGGACGTTCTGGACGTCGAAGCTGGTCGGCCAGGGCCTCCAGCCCGAACTGCCGCGCCCGGTCACACACTTGACCGACCTCTTCCGGGAGTCCCGGGCGCAGCTGCTCATCCTCTCCGACCACGGGGAGATCCACCCGGGGCCGACGGTCTACGACTCGTTCTGGATCCGTGACTCGTCCGTCGAGGCCACGGCCTGCTCGCTGGTGGGCGACGACGCGCTCGCCGAGCGCCAGCTGGGCACGCACTACCCGCTGAAGTTCAACCGCGGCACGGGCCGGATCGGCCCGTGCGCCGAGTACGGCTTCTACGGCGGTCCGCACGAGCGCGACGACCGCGAGTGGGACAGCAACGGCCAGGCGCTCTGGGCGATCGGCCGCTTCGACCGCGTGCGGGGCCGGGCCGCGGGGTTCGGCGCGAAGCTCTACACGCCGTACGTCGTCGACGGCGCCCGGTGGCTGCGCGACAACCGCGACCAGTACGGCCTGCTGCACAGCGGCTGGAGCGCGGAGCACCTGGGCGAGCGCGACAAGCCACACTACTGGGACGACCTGTGGGCGCTGGCCGGGCTGTACGAGGCGGCGCGGCTCGCCGAGCGCATCGGCTCGCCGGACGTGCCCGAACTCTGGGCCGCCTTCGACGACATGAAGCAGGCGACGGCGGCCTCGGTGCGCTGGGTCCTCGCGGAGCAGCGCGGGCGCGGGGCCTGGGAGACGTACATTCCCACCGGACCCGGCGACGTGGGACGGCTCGACTCGACGATGATCGGCGCCGCGGCCTTCTTCCATCCGCTGCGCCTGCACATGGGCAGCAAACTGGGCCCGGACATCGACGCGGCGGCGCGCTCCACACTCGACACGATGTACGCCCACTTCGTGTCGGGCGGCTATCGGCACGAGGCCGCGTGGAACGCCTACGGCCCGTACCTGACCACGCAGTTGGCGCACGCGTATCTGCTCGCCGGAGATCCGGCCCGGATGGACGCACTGCTCGGCTGGATCGTCCGGGCGTCGTTCCCGCGCACGCAGGAACGGGCGGTCGCGCTCGGCGCCTGGAACGAGCAGCACGCGTTCACCGTCGCCTCGGACTTCCACGAAGTGCCGTCCCGCCCCTGGTACATGGGCGACATCCCGCACGGCTGGGCCGCCGCCGAGTACCTGCTCCTGATCCGCGACATCCTGCTCTTCGAGGCGGACGAGGACCACGACCCGCATGTGTACATCGCACCGGGCGTACGTCCCCACTGGGTGCCGGACGGGGAGACGGTGGCCGTCGAGTCGGCGCCGACGCTGTTCGGTGAGCCCTTCGGGTACCGGCTCACGCACGACGCCGGCCGGCGGGCGGTGACCGTCGAGGTCACCCAGGCTCCGGAGGGGGTGCGGTACGTCTACCCGTGCCGGTTCGGGCAGGTGCGGTCGGTGGCGGCGGACGGCCGGGAGCTGCCCGTCTCCGGTGATGACGTCCATGTGCCCGCGGGGACGCGGCGGTTCGTCGTGACGTACGCCTGAGGTGTGCGCACGGACGGAGCAGCAGGCGGAGTGGCGCGTCCGGTCACAGGAGGTGTTGCGAGCGGAGGTCCGCCACGTATTTGGCGATCAGGTCCGGTGACAGGTGCGGGATGTCGGTCTCCTCGTTGAAGGCGGCGGCCCGCACCGCGGCGCGGAACCGGTGCGCCGGCAGGGCTGATCCGGGCACCGGCTCCGCCGGTCGCGCGAAGGCGTGCAGCAGGGGGGGCAGCGTGTGCTGTCGCTGCCGGTGGGGCAGGCCGCGCATGGCGGTCTCGAAGCGGTCGAGCCACTCGTCGTAGTCGTCGACGCGCACCACCGAAGACGACGGCGACCGTCGACAGGAAGGTGAACCGCTTGATCCGGGAGGTGACCGCGAGTCGGATCAGTTCGGCCGTGCCGAGCACGTTGGGGCCGAACAGCTGCTCGTACGGTAGGACATGGTTGACGAGCGCCGCCGGGTGAACGATCAGGTCCACGGTGTCGGCCAGCCGCTGCCAGGTCTCCCTGTCGAGCCCGAGGTCGCTCTCCCCCACGTCGCCCGCGAGCACCTCCAGGTGGTCGGCGGCCACCTCCTGGTAGCGCAGCAGGAGTTCCGGGTCCCCGCCGTCGAAGGCCGCGTCGAGGCGCGCCCGGGCCGACTCGTCGGTGCCGCCACGGACCACGCACACCAGCGTGCCGTCGCGCTCCCCGACACGCTCCAGCCATTCGAGGCACAGGAAGCGGCCCAGGTAGCCGTTGGCGCCGGTCAGCAGGACGGTCCGGGCCTCGGGCAGCGGGCCGTCCTGCCCGGCGGCCGTCGCCATGGTCTCCGCACCGAGGAACGCGTCCAGTGCCAGATCACCGGCGACGAGCCGCGTCGCGCCCGGGCCGTGCATGCTGTCGGCGGTGGGGCGGCGGTGTCCCGACGCGAGGGCCTTCTCGATGTGGTCGGCCAGGTCCCGATGAGGAAGTCCCGTGGGATCTCATACGAGTTGAGCCCGGCCGCGGCAGCGATGTGCCGCAAGGATGCGCGCAGGCTCGTCCGGAGGCGCCCGGTGTCCCCGCCGATGCGGTCGAGCGCGTCGCGGGTGGGCACGACGACCGCGAGCAGGTAGGCGCGGGCGCTGTTGCCGTAGACGAAGACCTGCTCGACGAGCGGGCTGTCGGCGAAGAGGTTCTCCAGGCGGGGCACGGCCACGAACTCGCCCTGGGAAACGGGTCGGCCCGGTGGCCTCCGAGTGGCGGCACCATGCTGAACTCGCCCTACAGCAGCACGACTTCGTCGCACTGCTCGGTCCCACAAGCGTCGAGCACACCATCGCGGAGTTGGCGTGCGTCCGCGCCGGTACCGTAAGTGTCCCTCTGCAGGCCGGTGCCTCCGCGGAGCAACTGGCCCCCGTCGTCGCGCAGACCGCACCGCGCCTGCTCGCGGTGGACACGGCCCACCTGGAGGTCGCCCTCCAACTCGCGGTGGACGCACCGTCGCTGGCGGTGAGTGTGTCGAACCGTTTCACGGTCTTGAAGACCGTTCGTGTGGGGGGGGGTGATCAGCGGGGCGCGTCACAGCACGTGGCGGTCGCGCCCCGCGCCGTATCCGGCACCTGCCATGACCAGGCCGAGGACGGCCAGGACCACGAGCGGGAGGGTCCAGCTGTTCGTGGCGTCGTGCAGGATGCCGAGGAGGAGAGGTCCTGCCGCCGCCACGAGGTACCCGATGGACTGCGCCATGCCCGCAAGAGCGGCGGCTCCACCGGCGCCGGCCGCACGCTCGCTCTGGAAGGTCAGCGCGAGGACCAGGCACACGCCGCCGCCCAGGCCGAGCAGGGTGCACGCCACGACGGACAGGCCGGGGGCGGAGAGGAGCACGGCGAACCCACCGGCCATGACGAGCGAAGCCGCGGCCGCGGTCCATCGCTGGTCGTGACGGCCCCGGGTGAGCAGGGGCAGGAGGCTGCTGGCCGCCAGGGCGACCAACTGGTAGTAGAAGAGCATCCAGCCGGCCGAGGTGCTGCTCGCGCCGTGGTGAATCAGAATGCTGGGCAGCCAGGCGACGGCGGTGTAGAAGGCCAGGGACTGCAGGCCCATGAACATGCTGACCTGCCAGGCGAGCCGCGACCGCCAGGGCGCCGGGCTGCGGGTCACGCCACCGGCGGACCGCGGCCCGTCGTCCCGCATCCGGGGCAGCCAGACGACGAACGCCACCACGGTGAAGGCCAGCCCCCAGGCGAGGGCGGTGTGCCAGGAGCCGGGCAGGGCGTGGGCGAGCGGCGCGGAGATCCCGGAGGAGACCGCGGCCGTGACACCCATGACGGTGATGTAGAGGGCGCTGACGCCGTGGATGCGGTGGGCGGGCACGTTCCGCCTGATCAGTGCGGGCAGCAGCACATTGCCGAACGCGATGGCGGCGGACAGCAGCACGGTCCCGGCGAAGAGGCAGATCACCGAGGGGAGCGACCGGACGACCGTGCCGACGGACAGCGCGCCGAGCGCGGCCACCAGCAGGCGCGCGGTGCCGAAGCGGTGCGAGGCGCGGGCCACGAGAGGCGATGTCGCGGCGAACGTCAGCAGCGGAAGGGTGCTCAGCAGCCCGCCCCAGCTCGCCGTCAGGCCACTGCCGTGCTCGATCTGCGGCAGCAGCGTGCCGACGCCGGTGAGGCTGGTGCGCAGGTTCGCCGCCACGAGGCAGATCGCGAGGACGAGCCCGATCGGGACGGCGGTATCGGTGGGATCGAGACCTTGCGCCCCCGTGTCGGAGCGCCTGCGGGATATCGCGGCGAGCCGTGGACTCACCGCCCGTCCGCCGCTCTTGTCGCCTTGTCCTCGTGGTCGCGGGCGGGTTCGCCCTCGTGGTCGCGGGTGAGCTGGACGATCGCGGCCGCCGCGGTCCTGGCGCCGTCCTCGTCGCGGGCCTCGATCGCGTCGACCAGTCGCCGGTGCAAGTCCGCATGCCGCTCGGCGGCGGTGGCGTCCCAGGGCAGGCCCCCCAGGGAGGAGGTGAGCGCCGTGCCGAGGTAGTCGTACACCTCGATCAGGAGGTCGTTTCCGCTCGCCCGGACGACGGCCCGGTGGAACAGCGCGTCGACGTTACCGGCCGCGGACATGTCCTCGCCCGCGCAGGCCGCGTCGGCGTCGGCCAACAGCGCCCGCAATTGGTTCAGTTGATCCTCGCTGCGACGCAGGGCGGCGGCCCCCGAGGCGTACTCCTCCAGGACGGTGCGCAGTTCGAGTACGTTGTCCCGCTGCGCGGAACTCGCTCGCCGCACCATGACCGACTGGAGCTCGCTCGACGCCCGGACATACGTGCCGTCCCCGACCCGGGCTTCCAGCAGGCCCAGGTGCACGAGCGCGCCGAGCGCCTCCCGCAGCGTGCTGCGCCCGACCCCGAGCTCCTCGATGAGGGCCTGCTCCGGCGGAATCCGCGTCCCGACCGGCCAGCCCCCCGCTTCGATGTGTGCGCGAAGGCTGTCCACGAGCTGCGCGGACAGGCTTGCGGCCCGCCGCGGTGTACTGATCGGTTTCATGGAAACAGCATACATACAGAGGTCAGACATTTGAACATCGCATGACGCCTTGGGGCGCACGACTGCCCGCCGAGCCCGGTCGCGTTCGCTGACGCGGCCGGGCTCGGCGGGTGTGAGGAGCGATGTCTCAGGCGTGGGATTCGCGTCTGAGGGCGTACCGCTCCTTCTCGGAGAGGCCACCCCAGACGCCGAATCGCTCGTCGTTCTTCAGTGCGTACTCCAGGCAGGCCGCGCGCATCTCGCACATCCGGCAGATGTCCTTCGCCTCGCGCACCGAGCTACCGGGCTCGGGGAAGAAGAAGTCTGCTCCGGTCTGGGCGCACAGCGCCTGCTCCTGCCAGGCGAGTTCCGGCTCGGCTGTCATGTCGATCTGCATGCCGCCGATGCTGTCCCATCGCGCGAAACAAGCAATCAACGATTGATCAACGAACGACCGGGCGAGCCTCCCTCGCCTGTACGCGGCTCCGCGCGACCCGCCCCGTACGCTCCGCCCGCAGGCCCCACCCGTACGCCCCGTGAGCACTGCCCATCACCCGACACCGTGAAACGCCCTCGCGAAACGCCCTCGCGAAACGGCCTCGCGAAACCACCTGCCCGGGTGCGGGGGGGACAGCAAGGCGGGGATGATGAGCGGTGCCGGGCCCTCAACAACCGCCGGTCACGCACCTCCCTGCACACCGGAGGGAGACGGCTGCAGCACCGCGAACCGCGCTCCCGCCGGGTCCGCGAGCTTCGCGAAGCGGCCCACGCCCTCCATCTCCACGGTGTCCATCCGGACCGTGCCCCCACCCTGCCGGGCCGTGGCGACCGCGTCGTCGCAGTCGGTCACCTGGAAGTACGGCAGCCAATACGCCCCCGCATCCGCTTCGACGGGGTCGGCGGCGAGCGGCACCACCCCGCCGAACATGTCGTCCGCGGTACCGTCCGCGGGGTGCACCATCGTGTACGACCCGCCGGGGAAGGCGGCCTCGGTCGTCTGCCAGCCGAACACCGCGCCGTAGAACGCGACGGCCGCCGCGACATCCGGGGTGTACAGCTCGGTCCAGACCAGGCCGCCCGGTTCGTTCAGGACATCGAGACCCTTGAGCTCGCCCTGCTGCCACACGGAGAACGGGACGCCCGCGGCATCGACGAGGCCCGCCATGCGGCCGAGGTCGAGGATGTCCACGGCCTCGAAGAGCGTCCGGCCGCCGGCCTGCTCGACCGCCTTCGCCGTGGCGTCCACCTCCGGTGTGCGGAAGTAGAGCGTCCAGGACGGGGGCGCCTCATCGGCGGAAAGGGCCATCGCACCCGCGGCGGTGCGGTCGGCGAGCTGATACTGGCTGTAGCCGCCCACGTCCTCGGCGCCCTGCCGCAGCTCCCAGCCGAACAGGGAGCGGTAGAACTCCCCGACGCTGCCGAGGTCGGGCGCGCACATGTCCACCCAGACAGGGGCGCCCGTCACGAAACGGTTATTGAGCATGATCGACTCCTTTGTCGCATGTCTCTTCCGTTCTTCCGAGTCTGGCACTGGGCACTGACAATCCGCCTCTTCCCGCCCCACGTCGCCATTTGATGAAGAGAGAATATTTTTGAGAGCGCTCTCAGTCACAACTCTTGACGCCGCATTCAGCCGTCGGGACAGTGGTGCATCACCCCCGAGGCATCCCTGAAGGCACCCCCACAACCTCCCCCCACGCAACCGCGCAGGAGACTTTCCGTGATATCGCGTCGAACGTTCCTGACCTCCACAGCCGGCGCCGCGGGCGCCCTCGGCCACCCCCTCTGGGGCAGCGCCCTCGGCCCCGACGCCCGGGCGGGCGGCCGGGCCGCGCCCGCCACCTGCGAACTGGCCCTCGCGAACAAATCCCTCCCCGGCCAGGTCCGCGCCTACGTCACCGGCCACGAACAAGGCACCGGCCGCTGGGTACTGCTCAAGCCGGACGGCGGCGTCTACCGTCCCGAGTCGCCCTCGGCGCCCCAGACCCCCCTGCCCGTCGACTGCGCCATCCCCCTCGGCGCCGCCGGATCCGCGCCGAAGGTGCTGACCCTGCCTCAGATGTACGGCGCCCGGATCTACTTCGTGCGCGACGACAAGCTGGACTTCTTCCTCAACCCGGGCCCGGCCCTCGTCGAACCCGCCTTCGCGACCCCCGAGGACCGCAACTACGGCCGCACCTGGTCGTTCTGCGAGTTCACCTTCAACCCCCAGCAGCTCTACGCCAACATCAGTTACGTCGACCTCGTCACCGCGCTGCCCATCGGCCTGACCCTGACCGGCGACGCCACGCACACCGTCGCCCCGCTGCCCGACGGCGCCGTCGGCAGGATCGCCGCGGACCTCGTGGCGCAGGCGGCGAAGGACGGGCAGCCGTGGGACAAGCTGGTCATCCGCGGCTCCGGTGGCGGCGTGCTGCGGGTGATCTCGCCGCAGAACCTCATGGCGCCGTACTTCGACAGGCCGGACCGGATGCCGTTCCGCGACGTGTGGAACGGCTACGTCGACCAGGTCTGGGACAAGTACCGCTCCACGGACCTCAGGATCGACCTGCAGGGCGGCCGGGGCGTGTTCACCGGGCGCGTCAGCGGCGACATCCTGACGTTCAACGGCGGCCACTCCTTCGCCAAACCCACCTCGAAGGACATCTTCACCTGCAACCACGGGCCGTTCGCCAACAACCCGGGCGACCCCGACGACAAGAAGGGCCTGCTCGCCCGGCTCGCCGCCGGCTTCAACCGCAGCATCATGCTCACCCACCCCGAGCAGCCGGGCGGCACGACGACGGCCGACTACTACCGGGGCACGGTGACCAACCACTGGTCACGGGTGGTGCACGCCAACTCCCCCATCGGGTACGCGTTTCCGTACGACGACGTACGCCCCGACGGGCAGCCCGACGTGTCGGGCGCCGCGCACGACGGCAATCCGCGGCGCTTCACGGTGAGCGTGGGGTCCTAGGGTCCTTCGTTCGGATCAGGCCGAGGCCCTGCGCACCAGGGACGTCGGCAGGACCACTCCGGCCGGTTCGGCGGCGGGCTCCTCGGCCGTTCTGCCGCGCAGCAGCATCCGGGCCATCAACCGGCCCATCTCCTCGATGTCCTGACGCACCGTCGTCAGCGGCGGGTCGGTCTGCTCGGCCACCGGATACATGTCGTCGAAGCCGACCACCGCCACGTCGTCCGGCACCCTCCTGCCCCGCTCGCGCAGCACCCGGAGGGCGCCGGACGCGGTCAGGTCGTTGGCGGCGAAGACCGCGTCCAACTCCGGTTCCCTGTCCAGCAGTTCCCGCATCGCGCGCTCGCCGCCCGCGGGCGTGAAGTCGCCCTCGGCGATCAGCCGCGGATCGACGTCGCCGAGGACGTCGCGGAATCCGTCGAGCCGGTCGACCGCGGAGGTCTGGTCGAGGGCGCCGGTGATGTGCGCGACGCGGGCGCGACCCAGGCCGACCAGATGGCGCACCGCCTCACGGGCGCCGCCCCGGTTGTCGCAGTCCACGTACGACACCCTCGGCCCGGCACCGCCTTCCTGCGGCCAGCCGGGGCGTCCGCCGAACACCGTGGGCACGCCCGCGCTCCGGATGATGCCGGGCAGCGGGTCGTCGAGGTGCAGCGAGAAGACGAGGGCGCCGTCGACATGGCCTCCCGCGAGATACCGGCCGACCCGCTCGTGGTCGTCCCGCCCCTCGGTGAGCAGCAGCACCAGCT
Source organism: Streptomyces sp. NPDC036815 (assembly GCF_055609205.1). Lineage (NCBI taxonomy): Bacteria > Bacillati > Actinomycetota > Actinomycetes > Kitasatosporales > Streptomycetaceae > Streptomyces > Streptomyces sp. NPDC036815. Next base: position 147,834 of record NZ_JBVJPW010000009.1, read on the forward strand.
GAATGTCCTGGGAGGTCAACTCCTTGCTGATGCCCCGAAGTTGCAGCGCGAAGAACGGGTCGGCGAACACCCGGGTCTCGGGCTCGGCGATCACCACGGCGACCGCGTCGTGGCGCCGGGTGACCAGGCTGCGGGCGGCGCGGTTGGGCACGTAGCCGAGCTCGTCGACCGCGTGCCGCACCTTCTCTGCCAGCACCTCCCGCACCCCCGGATCGCCGTTGACGACACGGGACACGGTGGCTCTGGAGACTCCGGCGCGGGCGGCCACGGCCTCCAGGGTGGGGCGCGGTTCCTCGGTCACCTTCGGTCACTCCTCCCTGACGGTGTCAGGAGGCATCCTCCCGTATCGCCGCCGGTGACCCGTCGGGCAGGGGAGGGCCGAGCGCGCCGGTCCGGCATGCGGTCGCTGCGCGGCCCGGCGCGCCTGCGCTGCCTTCTTCTTCAAGAAGCGGAGACAGCGCAAGCGGGCCGCGCTCCACGAGGAGTTGGCCGCGGCCCTGCGGGACCCGGACAGGGCCGTCCGCGCCAGGGCCGCGTCCGACGCGGCGGAGGCCCCGCCGAGCCGGAGTGGGCGCTGCGCGAGCCGGCGATCGGCGACGAGCTCCGGGACGACATGCGGGCGCGTCTCACGTATCCGCGCGGCGAGAGCTGGAGCGCCGAGGGGCTGGACGGTCTGGGGCGGCCGGCGGTTTCGCGCGCGATCTCGCCTTCGACCTCGCCGCCCTGCTCGCGACGCTCGTGGTGCGCCGCGATGAGCCGCTGCCCCGGCCGGGGCCGAGTCCTGGAGGGACCGCGCCCAGCACGGCATCCAGGTCAGTGACTAGTGGTGCGCGTGCTCCCCGGCGCCCTCCTTGGTCGGGGACTTCGAGGATTCCCCGGACTCGGTCCTGGACGGGGACTTCGATGACCGTTTCGACGCCGCCGCGTGATGGGGCTCGTAGTCCGGGATCGTGCCGTCCGCCTTCTTGACCAGGAACAGCCCGGCCATGCCCATGTCCGAGTGGCTCTGCACATGGCAGTGGTACATCCAGGCGCCGGCGCCCACGCCCTCCCCCGCGACGACTTGGAAACCGAAGGAGTCACCCGGCCCCGTGATCTTGTCGTCGAGGATCTGGCTCGGGTCGTCGGGACCGGTCAGCAGGCCTGTGCGGTTGTCCGCCCAGCGATGACCGTGCACGTGGAACGTGTGGTAGTACTCGCCGTGGGTGATCGAGACGAACTCGACGCGGTCGCCCACGGTGGCCTCGAAGGCCGGACTGTCGTGGCCCGCCTTGTTGTTGATCGTCATGTCGTTGAAGACGATCGTGAAGGTCTTGTCGGGCAGCGGGTCGCCCTTGCGCCGCACGATCAGCGGCCCGTAGAGCCCCTTGCGGACGCCGCCGGTGCCGTGATCGGTGCCGACCACGTGGTCGTGGTAGTGCCAGTAGCCCGCGGTGCCGGGGCGCCAGGTGCCGTCCTTGCGGCGGCCCGGGGCGTGCGTGCGCCAGGTGTACGTGCGCTTGCCGCCCGGCTCGACGTGGCTCCTGGTGTGCCGGGTGCCGTCGCTGGAGATCTCGTAGTCCATGCCGTGAACGTGCAGGCTGGCGTCCACGTCCATGGTGTTCTCGAACTCGATGTGCAGGGTGTCGCCCTCGTTGAGCTCGATGAGCGGCCCGGGAATGGTCGCCTTGCCCTTCTCCAGGCCGTATCCCATCTGCCCGTCCGGGAGCTTCTCCGCGTACAGCTTGATGCGCTTGACCTCGCCGCCCGCGGGCGCGGTCCTCGGCGCCTCGGCCGTGCTCGCGTCGGGCGCGCCCGCGACCGACAACGATGTCACCCCCGCTGCCGCCGCCGCGCCGCCCACGAGCATCCGCCGGTTGAAACTCCGCCTGTCCAAGTTGCGTCGAGCCATGACGAACCCCCCACTGCGGTACGGAGACTGACGGGGCGTCGAGGGCCCCGGGGACGGCCACACGGTATCGGCCGGATCTTTGTTTATCCACACGCAGGACAAAGTTGGTGCTATCACGGTGATACCTATTGGCGAGTTGCGAAAAGAGGTCTAGCTTCGTCGGCGCTGTTGCTGTGACCGACGAGGGGTGGGTGTACTCATGCGGCGCACACCGCATCAAAGGCCCTTGGCAGTACGAGGGTTGAGCAGATCACGACCGATATCGAGCCACTCGCGCCGGGCCTGGGCCGCCGCGCTGCTGTCCGGCGCCCTGGTCACCGGGGCGCTCTCGACGCAGGCCGCGTCCGCGCGGCCGTACCCGGAACCGGCGTTGACAACGATGTCTCTGCCCTCGCCGCCCGGCGGGGCCAACGTGAAGGTCCTGGTCTTCCACGGCTCCGCGGCGGGCGGCGACGAATCCCCCGTCGTCGACGCCGGTATCGAGGCCATCGAGAAGATCGGCCGGTCCGGCCCGGCCGCCCAGCGGTTCAGGATCGAGGCCACGGACGACCCGGCCGTCTTCACCGACGCGGCCAAGCTCGGCAAGTTCAACACCGTCACGTTCCTGACCGGCGGCGGCGACATCCTCGACCCCGAGCAGGAAGCGGGCCTCGAGGCTTACATGGAGGCCGGCGGCGGCTTCCTCGGCATCCACGACGCGGCCCGCGCCGAACCGTACTCGAACTGGTTCACCGGACTCGTCGGCGCCCGCCCCGCGGATTCCGGCCCGACGGACGTCCAGCGCGCGACCGTCGAGGTCGGCGACCGCGAGAACCCGGCCACCAAAGGCCTTCCGCTCCAGTGGAAGCGCCCCGACCAGTGGCTGAACTGGACGAAGAACCCCTCCGGCGACGTGCACACGGTCGCCCGCGTACGGGAGTCGACGTACCAGCCGGGCGCGGGCAAGAACGGCGCGGACCACCCGGTGTCCTGGTGCCGCGACTACGACGGCGGCCGGTCCTTCTACACGGGCATGGGCGGCACCGCGGCCTCGTACGACGAAACCGACTTCCGCAGCCATCTGCGCGGCGCCCTGCTGTGGACCACGCGCCTCGCACGCGCCGACTGCAAGGCCACGATCAACGCCAACTACAAGGCCGAGCGCCTCACCCAGCCCAACCAGCCGGGGAAGAACGACCAGATCGGCGAGCCGCACGGCCTGGTCACCGCACCCGACGGCAAGGTCCTCTACATCGGCCGCGGCGGCGCCGACTCCTCGCAGCCGGTCGTGACCGACTGGAACAACCCCGACGTCGGCAAGGGCACGGGCGAGATCCACGTCTACGACCCGAAGACCAGGAAGTCGACGCTCGCGGGCGCGCTGACCGTCTTCGGCAACAAGGGCGGCGGCGACGAGCTGATCAAGGTCGAGGAGGGCCTCCTCGGCATCGAGCTCGACCCGAAGTTCGAGCAGAACGGATGGGTGTACCTGCACTACACACCCCACGCGAAGATCAACCGCGAGACCCACATGGCCGAGCGGTACGTCTCCCGCTTCACGCTCGACCGGAGCACCGACAAGCTGGCCATGGGCAGCGAGAAGGTGCTACTCAAGTGGCCGGTGCAGATCCACAGTTGCTGCCACGCGGGCGGCGGGATGGCCTGGGACTCCAAGGACAACCTGTACATCGCGACCGGTGACAACAACTCCTCCGGATTCAGCGACGGTTACTCGGGCAACAACCCGCAGCCGAACTTCAAGGGCGTCTCCTTCGCGGACGCACGCCGCACCGCCGGCAACACCAACAACCTCAACGGCAAGATCCTGCGCATCCACCCGGAGCCCGACGGGACGTACACGCTCCCCGAAGGCAACCTCTTCACGGGCAAGGAGCAGGACGAGGGCGGCGGCAAGACGCGCGGTGAGATCTACGTGATGGGCGTCAGGAACCCTGCGCGCATCTCCGTCGACAAGAAGACGGACACCCTGTACGCGGGGTGGGTCGGCCCGGACGCCGGTGCCCCGTCGACGACGTGGGGTCCCGCGAAGTACGACACGTTCGCCGCGATCACGCACGCCTCCAACCGCGGCTGGCCGTACTGCATGGGCAACAACCAGCCCTACCGCGACCGCAATCTGCCCGACCCGACGAAGCCGCTCGGCTGGTACGACTGCAAGAACCTCAAGAACGAGTCGCCCAACAACGACGGCCTGGTGAACATCCCGCCCGCCGAACCCAACAACATCTGGTACTCGCCGCAGGGCGGCGGCGTCGACTACCCGCGCGACGCAGGCGGCGTGCCGAGCTACAAGACGTCCGAGCAGAAGACGCTCCTGCCGTGGCTCAAGGGCGGCGGCCAGGCGACCATGAACGGCCCGGTCTACCGGTATGACGCCGCGAACGAGAGCGCCGACAAGTGGCCCTCGTACTGGGACGGCAAGTGGTTCGTGGGCGACTTCTACGACGGTGACCAGCCGCGGCACGCGGTCCTCATGGACCCGAAGAACGTCGGCAGCGGCGGTCTGCCCGTGCACGCCGAATCGCTGAAGAAGATCATCCCGATCGGCAACGACGGCATCAAGAACCTCATGGACTGGAAGTTCGCGCGGGACGGCTCGCTGTACGTCCTCGACTACGGCAGGGGCTTCTTCACCTCGGACGCCAAGTCGGCGCTGTGGCGCGTGACGTACAAGGGCGGCGCGGCGACCCCGGCCGCCGACGACCTGGCGAGGAGGGCGGGATGATGCGCACGTCCTGGAACAGGCCGGGCGGTACGCCACGTACCGCCGGCGGACGGCGAAGAATGTACGCGGCGCTCCTCGTGGCGCTCCTGATGGTGCTCGGGCTGACCTCGACCACGGCCGCGGCTCGTCCCGACGACACCGGGCCCGCCGCGGCGCAGACCCTCACCTGGACCGCCGACAACGACATCGCCCAGTACAAGTCGGCGCCCACCACGGCGGTGGCGGGTCCGACGACGATCGTCTTCGAGAATAGCGAGGCGACCGGCAACACGACCGGCATGCCGCACACGCTGACGTTCGACGTCTCCGACCCGGAGTACAACAACGACGTCACGCTGAACATCCTGGCCAACCCCAACGACGACCAGGGCGGCAAGCACACCGCCGAGGTCACGCTCACCCCGGGCCGCTACCGCTACCACTGCACCATCCCGGGCCACGGATCGATGCAGGGCATCTTGGTGGTGACCGAGGGCGGCGGCCAGGACACCACCGCGCCGCAGACCTCCGCCAAGGTCGAGGGGAGCACCAACTCGGCCGGTGAGTACGTCGGTTCGGCCACGGTCGCGGTGACCGCGACGGACGAGGGGTCGGGCGTCGACAAGGTCGAGTACGCGGTCGGGGCGGACGGCGCCTGGCAGCCGTACACCGCACCGGTCGTCGTCGACCAGGTCGGCACGCACAGGATCCGCTACCGGGCCACCGACAAGGCGGGCAACGTGTCGGCCGAGAAGTCCGCGGACTTCAAGGTCGTCGCGCCGCCGACGGACGACAGGACGCCGCCCGAGACGTCCGCCACGGTGGCCGGGGAGAAGAACGACCAGGGGCAGTACGTCGGCATGGCGACGGTCACGGTGACGGCCTCCGACACCGGCTCCGGCGTCAACGGGATCGAGTACGCGATCGGCGACGGCGCCTGGACCGCGTACACCGCGCCGGTCATGGTCCACGAGGCGGGCGCCCACAAGGTCCGCTACCGCGCCACCGACAAGGCGGGCAACCAGGCGGCCGAGAAGGCCGTCGAGTTCACGGTGGTCACGCCGCCGGTCGAGGACAAGACGCCGCCGGAGACCACCGCGAAGGTCGAGGGCGACAAGAACTCGGACGGCGCGTACGTCGGCAGGGCGAAGGTGACTGTCTCCGCGACCGACGCCGACTCCGGTGTCGACAAGGTCGAGTACTCCCTGGACGGCGGACCGTACCTCGCGTACACCGCCCCGGTCGTCGTCGACCGCGTGGGGCGCCACACCGTGGCGTACCGCGCGAGCGACAAGGCGGGCAACACCTCGGCGGCGCTGGACGTCTCCTTCACCGTGGCGCGGGGCGGTGGCGTACCTGCGCCCAACTGCCCGGAGCTCGACGAGCGTTCGACGGTCTTCGTGGGCACGGTCGACACGGGCATCCCCAACCGCGTCACCAACACCCGTTGCCGTATAGGTGAGTTGATCGAGGACGAAAAGGAGTGGACCTCGCACGCGCTCTTCCTGAAGCACGTCAAGGGCGTGACGGACAAGCTCCTGAAGGCGGGTGAGATCGACCAGCGGGAGTACAACAAGATCAACCGCGCCGCCAGGCAGTCCGGCATCGGCAAGCCCGGCCAGACGGACGGCTACCGCAAGATCTTCGACGGCACCCAGGCCTCCCTGGACAAGTGGGAGCAGGTCGGCGGCGGCAAGTTCGGCCTGAACCCCGACGGTTCGATCACGAGCAGCACCACCGTCGAGGGCATGGGCATGCTCTGGTTCCCCCAGCGCAAGTACGGCGACTTCTCGCTGAAGCTCCAGTGGCGGGACGACGCCCCGGGCAACGGCAACGCCAACGGCGGCGTGTTCGTGCGCTTCCCGCAGGTCCACGACCACCCGGAGGAGTCGCGTCCGGAGTGGGTCGCCATCAAGTACGGGCACGAGGTGCAGGCGCTCGACAGGCCCGACGGCGACATGTACAAGACGGGCTCGATCTACGGCTTCGACCGGGTGGGGCTCGCCGGCGCGCACGTCACCCCGAAGGGCACGTGGAACGACTACGAGATCAAGGTGGTGGACCAGCACTACTCGGTCTACCGCAACGGCGTCCTGATCAACGAGTTCGACAACACGGGCGGCCAGACGTTCACGCCGCCGCGTGGCGACGACCCGGGCACGGACGGCCGGCGGTACTCGTCCGGCTATCTCGGGCTCCAGGTGCACGGGGTCACTGACGTGATCTCGTACCGGGACGTGCGGATCAAGGAGCTGTAGCCGGTCGGCCTCTTCCGGCTGCTTCGCTTCGCGAGCGCTTGATGATCGACGCTCCGGCGCCTCCACCCGTACGGGTGGAGGCGCCGTCGCCGTGCCAGGCGGGTGCCCGCCCGCTACTCCTCGTGCCTGGCGCGGCTCGGCTGGACGCGTTTCGGCTCGCCCGGCATCTTCGGGTACTCCGGCGGGTACGGCAGGTCTCCGAGCCCGTGGTCCTGCTCGTCCTTGGTGGCCAGTTCGAGGAGTGCCTCCAGGGAGTACGCCCGGTCGTCCATGCCCGCGTGGACGTCGCCGACCTCGGCGAAGCGCCTCGGCATCGTGGCGAGGTCGAAGTCCTCCGGGACGGCGTCGTCCACCTCGTCCCAGCGCAGCGGCGCCGACACGGGGGCGTGCGGGCGGGCCCGTACCGAGTAGGCGGAGGCGATCGTGCGGTCCCGCGCGGTCTGGTTGTAGTCCACGAAGATCTTGGAACCGCGCTCCTCCTTCCACCACGCCGTGGTCACCGCGTCCGGCATCCGCCGCTCCAGCTCCCGCCCGCAGGCGATCGCGGCCCGCCGCACCTGGGTGAAGGTCCAGCGCGGCTCGATGGGTACGAAGACGTGCATGCCCCGGCCGCCGGAGGTCTTGGGCCAGCCCACGAGGCCGCCGAACTCGTCCAGGACGGCGCGCAGTTCGTGTGCGGCCCGCACCGCGGCGGCGTAGTCCGTGCCGGGCTGCGGGTCGAGGTCGATGCGGAGCTCGTCGGGGTGGTCCAGGTCGTCGCTCCGCACCGGCCAGGGGTGGAAGGTGAGGGTGTTGTACTGCGCGGCCCAGATGACCGCGGCCACCTCGGTCGGGCACATCTCGTCGGCGGTGCGGCCGCTGGGGAAGGAGATGGTGGCGGTGGGGATCCAGTCGGGATGGTTCTTCGGAACGCGCTTCTGATAGAAGAACTCACCGGCCGCCCCGTCCGGGTAGCGCTGCAGGGTGGTGGGGCGGTTCCGGAGCGCCCGGAGGATGCCGGGGCCGACGGCCACGAAGTACTCGGCGAGGTCCAGCTTGGTGAACCCCCGCTCGGGAAAGACGACCCGGTCAGGACTGGAGAGCCGCACCTCCCGCTCCCCCGTGTCGATCTGCACGGCCGCGCTCTTGCCGTTGGCTGCACCCATGCGAGCCACGCTATGCGCGTCGGGCATTCATCGCATACCGGACGATAAGCGAGCCTGGTCCGGCGCGAGGTCGAGCCGACGACACCACCCCGGGTCACCTACGGGCTCACCGCATTCGGCCAGGACGTCGGCGAGCCGCTCGGCCGGATCACGCGGCGGATGTCCACCGGCTGAACAGGCGGGGAGCCCGGCCGCCTCCTAGATTTGGGCCATGGATCTGCCGGTGATGCCGCCCGTGAAGCCCATGCTCGCCAAGCCCGTGGCGAAGATTCCACCGGGCATGCAGTACGAGGCGAAGTGGGACGGGTTCCGCGCGATCGCCTTCCGGGACGGCCAGGACGTCGAGATCGGCAGCCGCACCGGGAAGCCCCTGACCCGCTACTTCCCCGAGCTCGTCACGGCCCTGCGGGAGCGCCTCCCGGAACGCTGCGTGGTGGACGGCGAGATCGTGATCGCCAGGGACGGGCACCTGGACTTCGACGCGCTCACCGAGCGCATCCACCCCGCGGCCTCCCGCGTGACCCTGCTGGCCGAACGCACGCCCGCGTCGTTCGTGGCCTTCGACCTGCTCGCGCTCGCGGACGAGGCGCTGCTCGACGTGGGCCTCGCCGACCGGCGCGCCCTCCTGGTGAAGGCGCTGTCCGGCGTCACGCCGCCCGTCCATCTGGCGCCGGCCACCACGGACCCCGAGACCGCGCAGGCGTGGTTCGAGCAGTACGAGGGGGCGGGCCTCGACGGCGTCATCGCGAAGCCGCTCGACCTGGCGTACCGGCAGAACGAACGCCTGATGTTCAAGATCAAGCACGAGCGCACGGCGGACTGCGTCGTCGCGGGCTACCGCTTCCACAAGAGCGGCCCCGTCGTCGGCTCACTGCTGCTCGGGCTGTACGACGACGCAGGCGCCCTGCAGCACGTGGGCGTGTGCGCGGCGTTCTCGATGAAGCGCCGCGCCGAGCTCGTCGAGGAGCTGGAGCCACTGCGGATGGCGGACGCCGCCGGGCACCCGTGGGCGGCCTGGACGGACGAGTCGGCCCACGAGACGGCGCGGCTGCCCGGCGCCCCGAGCCGCTGGTCGGGCAAGAAGGACCTCTCCTGGGTGCCGCTGCGCCCGGAGCGGGTGTGCGAGGTGGCGTACGACCACATGGAGGGCGGGCGGCGCTTCCGCCACACGGCCGCCTTCCGCCGGTGGCGCGCGGACCGGGACCCGCGGAGCTGTACGTACGCGCAGCTGGAGCAGCCGGTGCGGTACGACCTGGCGGACGTGCTCGGCTCCCCCGGCTGACGGGCGCACGCGCCCCGAGGCCCCCGCACCCCCCGTAGACCCCGGCGACCACCGCAATCACGCCAATGTGCGATCAGGCCCCCGCGCACCTTCCACCCCACCGGCCGTGACCGTAGGCTCCCTCGCCTGACACGTCAGTTACCGAGGGTAATGGGGGCGGGGCATGGGGCACAGCGGTGCCGAGGGGCATACACGGCGGGGGTTCGTGGCGAGGGCCGCGGCGGTGGGCGGGGCGGCCGCGCTGGGGGTGGGAGCGCTGCCCGCGGCGGCCGCACCGGGAGCTTCCGGGGCGCGGCAGTCCGTGGCCGTGCTCGGCGGCGGCGTGGCGGGGCTGACCGCCGCCCACGAACTGGCGGAGCGGGGCTTCGCGGTCACCGTGTACGAACGCCGGGCGCTCGGCGGCAAGGCGCGCAGCATGGACGTGCCGGACAGCGCGAAGGGCAACCGCAGACCGCTGCCCGGCGAGCACGGCTTCCGCTTCATCCCGGGCATCTACCACAACCTCCCGGACACGATGCGGCGCATCCCCTTCCCCGGGAACGCGAACGGCGTGTGGGACAACCTGGTCGCGCCGCGCGAGATGTCCTTCGCCCGCACCGGCCGCGAGGACATCCGGATGCCGATCCCCTGGCCGGGCGGCAAGCCGGAGAAGCTCACCCTCGACGACATCCGGCGGGCGCTCGGCGCGCTGCTCGACACCGCGTTCAACCTCCCCGCGCACGAGGCCGCGTACTTCGTGAACCGCGCCCTGGTCTTCCTCACCAGCTGCGACGAGCGCCGCGAGGACGACTGGGAGTCGATGCCCTGGTGGGAGTTCACCCGGGCCGAGAAGATGTCGAAGGACTACCAGCGCATCCTCGTCATCGGCGTCACCCGCAACATCGTGGCGACGAAGGCCGAGGAGGCCAGCACCCGCACCGTCGGCACGCTCGGTGAGGCCTTCGTCCTCAACGCGCTCGGCCAGGGCGCGGACGGCCCGCCCGACCGCATCCTGAACGCCCCGACGAACGAGGCGTGGATCGACCCGTGGGCGGCCCGCCTCAGGGACCTCGGCGTGGAGTTCCGCATCGGCTGGACCGTGCGCGAGCTGGGCTTCGACGGCGGCCGCATCACCAAGACCGTCGTCGAGGACCCCGAAGGCGTACGGCGCGACGTCACCGCCGACCACTACGTCCAGGCCATGCCGGTGGAGCACGCGCGACGGACGTGGAGTGCCCAGATGAAGGCGGCCGACCCGCAGTTGGCGCGCTGCGACAAGCTGGAGACGGACTGGATGACGGGCATCCAGTTCTATCTGACGGAGCGACCCGCGGTCGTGAAGGGCCACTTCAACCTCATCGACTCGCCCTGGTCGCTGACCGGCATCGCGCAGGCGGGGCACTGGCCCGGGCGCGACTTCCCCACCGACTACGGGGACGGCGTCGCGGTCGACTGCCTGTCGGTGGACATCTCCGAATGGGACCGGCCGGGGATCCTGTACGGCAAGACCGCCAAGCAGTGCACCCGCGAAGAGGTCGCCAAGGAAGTGTGGGCCCAGCTCAAGGCGGCCCTCAACGACACCGGCAGGACGGTCCTGAGCGACAGCAAGCTGCACTCGTGGTTCCTCGACCCGGGCGTGTCCGGACTCGGCACGCCGAACCCCACCAACGAGGACCAGCTCCTGATCCACCCCGTCGGCACGTTCCACAACCGCCCGTCGGCCGCCACGAAGATCCCGAACCTCTTCCTCGCCGGTGACTACGTCTCCGTGGACATCGACCTCGCGACGATGGAGGGCGCCAACGCCGCGGCCCGCCAGGCGGTCAACGCCCTCCTCGACCGGGTGGGTTCGGACCAGAAGCGGTGCACGGTGACGCCGCTGTACCGCGTCCCGGAGATCGAGATCCTCAAGCGCCACGACCGCACCCGCTACCGGCTCGGCCTGCGCAACGCCCTCGATCTGGGCTGAGTCGACGGGCTGCGACCGGTCACGTTCGGGGTAGGACTCCCGCATGAGACGGCACACGGGACGGCGGGCGCGTACACGGGCCGGGGCGGCGGTGGCGATCACGCTCGCCGCCCTGGCGTCCGGCTGCACCATCGAACCCTCCGGGGCGGACGGGAATCCGCCCGCGGGGGCGGGACGGGGCGGTGTGCTCGCCGTCAAGATCGACAACGTGGGCGCGGCGCGCCCGCAGACCGGCCTCGACGCGGCGGACGTCGTCTACGTCGAGCAGGTGGAGGCGGGCCTCAGCCGCCTGATGGCGGTGTTCGCCTCGCGGCTGCCGCCCACCGTCGGCCCCGTGCGCAGCGCGCGCGAGACGGATCTCGAACTCCTGCGGCAGTTCGACCGGCCCGCGCTCGCGTTCTCCGGGGCGCAGTCCAAGCTCCTGCCGCTGATCGCGGGCGCGCCGGTGCGGGCCCTGCCGCCCGGCAGGGCGCCCGGCGGCGCCTACTACCGGGGCGGCGGCAGGGCCGCCCCGCACAACCTCTTCGTACGCCCGGCCGCCCTGAAGGCGCAGCCGCACGCGGGCGCCCTGGCGAGCACCGGATTCCGGTTCGGTCCGCGCCCGGCGGGCGGTACGCCGCAGCACCGGCGGACGGTCGACTTCCCCGCGGCGCGCTTCACCTTCGACTGGGTGGAGTACGAGGGGCGTTGGCGCGTCACGATGGACGGGCGGCGGGCCCGGACGTCCGACGGCAAGGAGCTCGGCCCGTCGACGGTCGTCGTGCAGTACGTGAAGGTGCGGTCCTCCCGCTTCCACGACCGCGCGGGCAGCGTCTCGCCGTTCACCGAGACGGTCGGCGAGGGCTCCGCGAGCGTGCTGCGGGACGGGCGCGCGTACGAGGCGCGGTGGAAGCGCCCGTCGGCCGGGGACGGCACCGCCTTCACGACCGCCGACGGCAGGCCGCTGGCGTTCGCGAAGGGGCAGGTGTGGGTGGTGTACGCGAAGAGGTGAGCCCGGTCAGTCGGCGGCTGCCGCCGTCGGCTCCGCGGGGTTGCGCAGGTCCTCCGCCGCGTCCGCGACCCGCTGGATCAGGTCGAGGAAGACGGACCGCTCCTCGGCGGAGAGCGGCGCGAGGAGGACCTGGTTCATCCGGGCGGTGCGCACGGTCAGTCTGCGGTGCGTGCGCCCGCCCTCGTCGGTGAGGCGCAGCAGGAAGCGGCGGCCGTCCGCCGGATCGCGGACCTTGTCGAGCAGCCCGCGGCGGATCAGCCGCGCGACGACCTCGGCGATGGTGGACCGGTCGAGGCCCACCCGCTCGCCCACGGTGCGCTGGTCGAGCCCGGGCTCGGCGACCAGGGCGTTGAGGACGGCGTACTGGGGCGAGGTGGTCTCCTCGGACACCATCGTGTTCCACAGCAGGTGGTGCGCCTGCTGCAAACGCCGGGCCAGGTGCCCGGGGTGGGTGGCCAGGTCCACCGCGGCCATGGGGTCCTCCGCTTCTTCGGCTGCCCGACTTGTTTTGTCGGCGCACTGAACAATACTCGCCGCCGATCCCGGAACGTGCGGGTCTTGTCAGGCAGTTGACGTGCCTCCTATCCTCGCCGGAATAGTCAGTGCGCTGACTAATCGATCGGGACGAGAGGGGGCGCACGGATGGACAAGGTGGTGGCCTCGGCTGCCGACGCGGTGGCCGACGTCCGGGACGGGGCGTCGCTGGCGGTCGGCGGTTTCGGCCTGAGCGGCGTGCCGAACGAGCTGATCCGCGCGCTGCACCGGTCCGGCGTCTCGGACCTGGAGGTCGTGTCCAACAACTGCGGGGCCATGGACTCGGGCCTCGCGGTGCTGCTCGCGGCGGGCCGCATCGCCCGCGTGACCGGCTCCTACATCGGCGCCAACAAGGAGTTCGCACGGCAGTACCTGGGCGGCGAACTGGAGGTCGAGATGATCCCGCAGGGCACGCTGGCCGAACGGCTGCGCGCGGGCGGCACCGGCATCCCGGCGTTCTACACCCCCGCCGGGGTGGGCACGCAGGTCGCCGAGGGCGGGCTGCCCTGGCGCTACGACGGCGAGGGCGGGGTCGCGCTCGCGTCCCCGGCCAAGGAGGTACGGGAGTTCGACGGCGTCCCGTACGTCCTGGAGCACGGCATCCGCACCGACTACGCGCTGGTGCGCGCGGCCCGCGGCGACCGGCACGGGAACCTCGTGTTCGGCAGGTCCGCCCGCAACTTCAACCCACTCGCCGCCATGGCCGGGCACGTGACCGTCGCGGAGGTGGAGGAGCTGGTGGAGCCGGGCGAGATCGATCCTGACGCGGTGCACCTGCCCGGCATCTTCGTGCAGCGGGTGGTGGCCCTCACCCCCGAACAGGCCGCCGACAAGGGCATCGAGCGGCGCACCGTCACCGGCCCCGCGACGCCCGGCACGGTGGACGGCTGATGGCCTGGACCCGGGAGGAGATGGCCGCCCGCGCCGCACGCGAACTCCGCGACGGCCAGTACGTGAACCTGGGCATCGGCCTGCCCACCCTGATCCCCAACCACCTGCCACCGGGCGTCGAAGTGGTCCTCGAATCGGAGAACGGCATCCTGGGAGTGGGCCCCTACCCCACGGAGGCGGAGGTCGACCCCGATCTGATCAACGCGGGCAAGGAGACCGTGACCGTGCTGCCCGGCGCCTCCTTCTTCGACTCGGCGCTCTCGTTCGGCATGATCCGCGGCGGCCACATCGACGTCGCCGTCCTGGGCGCGATGCAGGTCTCCGCGCGCGGGGACCTCGCCAACTGGGCGGTCCCCGGGAAGATGATCACCGGCATCGGCGGCGCGATGGACCTCGTGCACGGGGCACGGACGGTCCTCGTCGTCATGACGCACACCGCGAAGGACGGCACACCGAAGATCCTCGACGAGTGCACGCTGCCGCTGACCGGCAAGGGCTGCGTCGACCGGATCATCACCGACCTCGGCGTCCTCGAAGTGGCCGCGCACGGCCTGGAACTGGTCGAACCGGCGCCGGGCGTCACCGTCGCGGAGATCACCGCGAAGACGGCGGCGCGGGTGCATGTCCCCCCTGCGTTCCCGACGTGACTCCCGCGAGCTCCAGCGCGGCCGCACCCTCCGCCACTTCTTCGTAATCCGCCTTCTTCGTAGTCCGCCTTCTTCGTAGTCCGCCTTCTTCGTACGGAGCCTGCAGAGATGTCCCTCACCACCGAACCGCTGCCCGACGGACTCAGCCAGGACGCTATGGACGCCGAAGTCGCGAAGGCGCAGGCGGCGTCGCCCGGCGCGCACCACCCGCCGCGCGACTACCCGCCCTACCGCAGCAGCCACCTGCGCCACCCGAAGCGGCCGCTGGTCCCGCTGCGCGACCCGGATGCGGTGGAGCTGAGCGGGCCCGCGTTCGGCGTCACCGACGTCACCGCCCTGGACAGCGATCTGACGCGGCAGCACGCGGGCGAGCCGCTCGGTGAGCGCATCACCGTCAGCGGCCGGGTCCTGGACCGCCGGGGGCGGCCCCTGCGCGGGCAGCTGGTCGAGCTGTGGCAGGCGAACGCGTCGGGACGGTACGCCCACCAGGTGGACCGGCACCCGGCGCCCCTCGACCCGAACTTCACCGGCTTCGGCCGCTGCCTCACCGACGACGACGGCGGATACGCGTTCACGACCATCAAGCCGGGCGCCTATCCCTGGCGCAACCACGTCAACGCCTGGCGCCCCGCCCACCTGCACTTCTCGCTCTTCGGCACGGCGTTCACCCAGCGCCTCGTGACCCAGATGTACTTCCCCGGCGACCCGCTGCTCCCGTACGACCCGGTGCTGCGCTCGGTGACCGACGCGTCGGCCCGTGAGCGCCTCGTCTGCGCCTACGACCACACCCTGTCCGTCCCCGAGTGGTCGCTCGGCCACCGCTGGGACATCGTCCTGGACGGCCCGTCCGCGACGCTCTTCGAGGAGGGCGACCCGCGCCGATGACGCACCCACCGACACCGCCGCGCCCGAGGGCCGCGCCGTCCACGGACGCGTACGCCCCCACGCCCTCCCAGACCGTCGGCCCCTTCTACGGGTACGCGCTGCCCTTCCCGCGCGGCGGCGAGGTCGCCCCCGCCGGCCACCCGGACACGATCACCCTCCACGGGTACGTGTTCGACGGCGCCGGGCGGGTCGTGCCCGACGCCCTGATCGAGACCTGGCAGCCCGCGCCCGACGGCTCGCGCGCGGGAGCGCCCGGATCGCTGCGGGCCGACCCCGTCACCGGACGCGTCGTGGGGCGCGACGGTGTCGCATTCACCGGGTTCGGCCGGGTCCCGACCGACGCGGACGGCCACTGGTCCGTGCGGACACTGCCGCCCGGCGGCGTCTCGTACATCGCGGTCGCGGTCTTCGCGCGCGGACTGCTGCATCACCTGTACACGCGCGCGTACTTGGTGGACGAGCCCGGCGACGCGCTGCTCACCGCCCTGCCCGACGAGCGGCGCGCCACGCTGATCGCCCGGAGCGAGGCGCCGCGCACCTACCGGTTCGACATCCGCCTCCAGGGGGCGGGCGAGACGGTCTTCCTGGAGTTTCCGTGGGGGTCGCCGTGAGCGGCCTGTTCTCGCCGGGGTGGGCGGGGTCGCCCGCCGCCGACGCGACCTCCGACAGCGCCTTCCTCGGAGCCCTGCTGGCCGTCGAGGCCGCGCTGACCCGCGCGCAGGCCTCCGTGGGCCTGGCGCCGGCGGCCGCCGCGACGGCGGTGACGGAAGCCGCCGCCGACCTCGGCCGGTACGACGTACGGGACATCGCCCTGCGTGCGCGGGAGGGCGGGAATCCGGTGATCCCGCTGGTGGCGGAGTTGACGGCGGCCGTGCCCGCGGAGGCGGCGCCCTACGTCCACCGGGGCGCGACGAGCCAGGACATCCTGGACACGGCGCTGATGCTGCTGTCCGCGCGGACGCTCGACCTGCTCCTCGCCGATCTCGCCCGCGCGGAGCGGGCGTTGGCGGGGCTGGCCCGGGCGCACCGGGACACCGTGCTGCCGGGCCGCACGCTCACGCAGCACGCGGTGCCGACGACGTTCGGGCTGAAGGCGGCGGGCTGGCGATCCCTGGTCCTCGACGGGCGGGACCGGGTGGTGGCCGTGCGGAGCGGGCTGCCGGTGCAGTTGGGCGGGGCGGCGGGGACGCTGGCCGCGTTCGGGGCGTACGGGGGGACGGACACGGCGGCCGAGTCGCTGGTCTCCGCCTTCGCCCGGGAGCTCGCGCTGAGGGCGCCCCCACTGCCCTGGCACGCGCTCCGTACCCCCGTCGCCGACCTCGGCTCCGCCCTCGCCGTGACCACCGGCGCCCTCGGCAAGACCGCGGCCGACGTCCTCACGCTCTCCCGCACCGAGATCGCGGAGGTCTCCGAGGGCTCGGGCGGCGGCTCGTCCGCCATGCCGCACAAGGCCAACCCCGTACGCGCGACGCTCATCGCCGCCGCCGCACGCCGCGCACCCGCCCTCGCCGCGACCCTGTACGGCTCGCTGGCCGCCGAGGACGAGCGGCCCGCGGGCGCCTGGCACGCCGAGTGGGAACCGCTGCGCGAGCTGCTGCGGGTGGCCGGCGGCGCGGCGCGGGACGCGGCCGAGCTCGCCGAGGGCCTGCGCGTGCATCCGGCGGCGATGCGCGAACACCTGGACCTCACGGGCGGGTTGATCGTCGCCGAACGGCTGGCCGCCGAGCTCACGCCGCTGCTCGGCCGGGCCCGCGCGAAGGAGCTGCTGACCCGGGCCGCCGGACGCGCCCATGCCGAGGGCCGCCCCCTCGCGGAGCTCCTCGCCGACGAGCCCGCGCTCAGGGACATCGACCTCACCGAGCTCACCGACCCCACCCACTACACCGGTCTCGCCGGTGTTCTCACCGACCGTGCCCTGGAGCGACGTTGACCATCGCAGCGAGCGGCAGGCTGCCGCACCACACCGTCGAAGGGGCCGCCGCCGCTCCCCCGCTCCTCCTCGGCCCGTCCTTGGGCACCTCCATGGCCCTGTGGGACGGCGTCGCGCCCGCTCTGCGTACGTCCCACCGGGTCGTGCGCTGGGACCTGCCGGGCCACGGCGGTTCCCCCGCCGACCTGATCGCCCCCGGTGCGACGGTCGCCGACCTCGCGCGCCTCGTCCTCTCGCTCGCCGACTCGCTCGGCGTCGACCGCTTCGCGTACGCCGGGGTCTCGCTCGGTGGCGCCGTCGGGCTGCATCTCGCGGCGCGCCACCCCGACCGGGTGGCGGGCCTCGCCGTGATCTGCTCCTCGGCCCACTTCGGCGGCGCCGAGCCGTGGCGGGAGCGGGCCGCGCTGGTGCGGCGCGAGGGCCTCGCGGGGCTCGCGGAGTCGGCGGCGAGCCGGTGGTTCACGCCCGGGTTCACGGTGCCCGCCCTGGTGGCCGCGCACCGGGCGGTCGATCCCGGGGCGTACGCCGCCTGCTGCGACGCCCTGGCCTCGTACGACCTGCGGGACGCGCTGGCGTCGATCGGGGCGCCCACGCTGGTCGTCGCCGGGCGCGCGGACCCGGCGACGCCGCCCGCCCACGCGCGGGAGATCGTCGACGCCGTGCCGGGCGCCGCGCTCCTTGAGCTCGCGGGCGCCTCGCACCTGGCGCCCGCCGAACGCCCGGACGCGGTCGCGGCCGCCCTGCGCTCCCACTTCACCGGCGACGCCCCGGAGAGCGGCACGGCCGTGCGGCGCGCCGTGCTGGGGGACGCGCACGTCGATCGCGCACAGGCGAGCACGACGCCGTTCACGGCCCGCTTCCAGGACTTCATCTCCCGCTACGCGTGGGGCGAGATCTGGACCGACCCCACGCTGGCACGCCGCGAACGCAGCATGATCACGATGACCGCGCTGGTCGCCCGCGGCCACCTCGACGAGCTGGCCCTGCACGTCCGCGCCGCCCGCGGGATCGGGCTGACGCCCGAGGAGATCGGCGCGGTCCTGCTGCAGACGGCGGTCTACTGCGGCGTCCCGGCGGCCAACGCGGCGTTCGCGGTGGCCCAGCGCGTGCTGGCGGAGGAGCCGGAGGAAGCAGGGTCCTAGGACCCGGCGCGCGCCACGAAAAGGGCACACAGCTGGGCCAGGCTCCGTTCCGCCAGGGGCCGCAACTCCGGGGCGACGGCGCGGGCGTCGGCCCGCAGCCGCTCCAGCGCGTCGGGGCCGAGGGCTTGCGCCGCCTCGGTGGCGAAGGACGGCTCGGCGAGCCAGTCGTCCAGGAGCCCCGGCGTGACCTCCAGGTGGAACTGAAGCCCCCAGGCCGCGGGCCCGGCCCGGAACGCCTGGCACTCGGTGGTGGCGGTGCGGGCGAGCACCCGGGTCCCCTCCGCGGGCACGATGCGGTCGCCGTGCCAGTGGAGTACGGCAGGGGCGTCGGCCAGCGGTCCGACAACGGGGTCGTCCCGGTCCACGCCGTGCAGCGGGGCCCAGCCGATCTCACTGTCCCGGCCGAGCTCGACGCCGGTGCGGACCGTCAGCCCCTGCGAGCGGGCGAGCAGTTGGGCCCCCAGACACACGCCCAGCGTCGGGACCCCGGCTCGCACCGCCTCGGCCAGCAGATCCCGCTCCAGCTTCAACGCCGGGTGCCCCGCCAGGTCATCGGCGATCATCGGCCCACCCATCACGACGAGCCCCGCCAGCTCGGACACGGACGGCAGGTCGCTCGCCGACGCCCCCGGCGCGTCGAGCAGGTTCCGCACGTCGACGCGCAGCCCGCTCCCGTCCAGCGCGTCCAGGATCAGGCCGGGCTTCTCGACCTCGACGTGCTGGAGGATCAGGACGGTGTGCGCGGACATGCGGAGTCTCCTTGGCGGGAACGGGGGCCTCACTCTAACGTGGCAGGTCAGCAGGCTGCTGAGCCCGGCACTTGAGGCGTACGCCCGAGGTCCGCCCCCGTCAGCGCGCCCCGTACACCGGCTCCGGCACCCCCGCCTCCGCGAGCAGTTCGCGTGCCGTGGCCCCCGCCTCCGCCGGGGTGCGGCGGGCGCCCTTGTCCGCGGTCGGGCCGGGGCGCCAGCCCTCCATGACCGTGATGCGGCCCGCCTCGGTCTCGAAGACCCGGCCCGTGACTCCGGCGGAGTCGGTGGAGCCGAGCCAGACCACGAGCGGGGACACGTTCTCCGGAGCCATCGCGTCGAAGCCGCCGTCGTCGGGGGCGGCCATCGTGTCGGCGAAGGTCTGCTCGGTCATGCGGGTGCGGGCCGCGGGGGCGATGGCGTTCACCCGCACTCCATAGGCGCCCAGTTCGGCCGCGGCGACCAGGGTCAGGCCGAGGATGCCCGCCTTGGCCGCGCTGTAGTTGCCCTGCCCGACACTGCCCGCGAGGCCCGCTCCCGAGCTGGTGTTGACCACGCACGCGTGTGGCGCGCGGCCCGCCTTGGCCTCGGCACGCCAGTGTGCGCCCGCGTGCTTCAGGGGAAGGAAGTGCCCTTTGAGGTGGACGCGCAGCACGGCGTCCCAGTCGTCCTCATCGAGGTTGACGAGCATCCGGTCGCGCAGGAAGCCCGCGTTGTTCACGAGGGTGTCGAGGCGGCCGTACGTGTCGAGCGCGGTCCGCACCAGCGAGGCGGCCCCTTCGGACGTGGCGATGTCACCGCCGTGGGCGACGGCTTCGCCGCCCGCCGCGCGGATCTCCTGGACGACGTCGTGGGCGGGCCCGCCCGACTCCCCCGAGCCGTCGGGGCCCACCCCGAGGTCGTTGACGACGACCCGGGCGCCTTCGGCGGCGTACGCGCGCGCGTGCGCCCGGCCGAGGCCGCGGCCCGCCCCGGTGACGATCACGACGCGGCCCTCGCAGAGCCCGGAATCGGCAGCTGACGTCATGGCGGAACTCCTCGGGTGGGTTCAGTGGTTGACGGACGCGGCGGCCAGGAACGCGGGGCGCTCGCCGCCGCCGTGCAGCCGGAGGGCGGCGCCGCTGATGTACCGGGCGCGGTCGGAGGCCAGGAACACGCAGGCGTCGCCGACGTCGGAGGGGTCGGCGAGCCGGCCGAGGGGGACGGTGCGGGCGACCCGGGCGATGCCCTCCTCGTCGCCGTAGTGGAGAGCTGCGCTCTCGGTGCGGGCGAGGCCGAGGACGACCGTGTTGACGCGCACGGCCGGGGCCCATTCGACGGCCATGGTTCCCGCGAGGTTCTCCAGGCCCGCCTTCGCGGCGCCGTACGCGGCGCTGCCGGGCGAGGGCCGGGTCCCGCTGACGCTGCCGATCATCGTGATGCTGCCGCCGGTCTCCTGGGCGCACATCACGTCCCGGGCCGCGAGGGAGGCGTACAGCGGCGCGAGGAGGTTGAGTTCGACGATCTTCGCCTGGCGGGCCGGTCCGGTCTCGGCGAGCAGTCCGAACGGCGTGCCCCCCGCGTTGTTCACGAGGGCGTCCACCGCACCGTGGTCCGCGGCCACTTCGGCGAAGAAGGCGTGGGCAGCCGCCGCGTCGCGCAGGTCGAGGGGCCTGAACTCGGCGACGCCGCCCGCCGCTTCGACGGGCCGCTCCGGCGGCCTGCGGGCGCAGACGACGACCCGCGCCCCCGCGGCGAGGAAGCTCCGGGCGATCCCGGCACCGACGCCGCGGGTGCCGCCGGTCACGACGACCACCTGTCGTGTGTCAGTCATCGCTGCTACCTTTCCAACTAACAAATGTTTGGTTGAAGGCGTGTGGTCGAAAGGTAGCGGATCCTCTGATGTCTGTCTCCACCTCCGCCCCGGACAAGGGCGTGGCCGTCGTCACCGTCGACCACCCGCCCGTCAACGCCCTTCCGGTACAGGGCTGGTACGACCTGGCGGAAGCCGTGCGCGCGGCCGGGCGCGACCCCGCGACCCGCTGCGTCGTCCTGACCGCGCAGGGCCGCGGGTTCAACGCGGGCGTGGACATCAAGGAGATGCAGCGCGACACCGGCCACACGGCGTTGATAGGAGCCAACCGCGGGTGCTACGAAGCGTTTTCGGCGGTGTACGAGTGCGAGGTCCCGGTCGTGGCGGCCGTGCACGGCTTCTGCCTGGGCGGCGGGATCGGCCTCGTGGGGAACGCGGACGCGATCGTGGCCAGCGAGGACGCCACCTTCGGCCTGCCCGAGCTGGACCGGGGCGCCCTCGGCGCGGCCACCCACCTGGCCCGCCTCGTGCCCCAGCACCTGATGCGCGCCCTGTACTACACCTCGCGCACCGCCACCGCCGCCGAACTGCACGCGCACGGCTCCGTGTGGCGCGTCGTCCCGCGCGGGGAGCTGGCCGACGCGGCGCTGGACCTCGCGCGGGAGATCGCCCGCAAGGACGGCACGCTGCTGCGGCTCGCGAAGGCCGCGATCAACGGAATCGACCCCGTCGACGTGCACCGCAGCTACCGCTTCGAGCAGGGCTTCACCTTCGAGGCGAACCTCAGCGGCCTGGCCGACCGCATCAGGGGCGGCTTCGGGGCGCAGGCAGACGCCGGGGCACAAGGGGAGGGCAATTCATGAGCGGCAGGACCGACAGCGGGAACAGCGGCAGGACCGACAAGATGATGTCGCCGGACGAGATCGTGGGGCGCCTGTCGAGCGGCATGACGCTCGGCATCGGCGGCTGGGGCTCGCGCCGCAAACCGATGGCGCTGGTGCGCGCGCTGCTGCGCTCCGACGTCACGGACCTGACCGTCGTCTCGTACGGCGGCCCGGACGTCGGCCTGCTCGCCGCGGCCGGCCGCATCCGCAAGCTGATCACCGCCTTCACGACCCTGGACTCGATCCCCCTCGAACCGCATTTCCGGGCGGCACGCGAGCGCGCCGCCTTCGAACTCGTCGAGCTGGACGAGGCGATGTTCATGCAGGGCCTCACCGCCGGCGCCCAGCGGCTGCCGTTCCTGCCGATCCGCGCGGGACTCGGCTCCGACGTCCTGCGGGTCAATCCCCGGCTGCGGACGGTCACTTCGCCCTACGAGGACGGGGAGCGGCTCGTCGCCGTACCCGCCCTGCGGATGGACGCGGCCCTGGTGCACCTGAACCGCGCCGACCCCTTCGGCAACGGCCAGTACCTGGGCCCGGACCCCTACTTCGACGACCTGTTCTGCGAGGCCGCCGACACCGCGTACGTCTCGTGCGAGCGCGTCGTCGACCCCGGCGAGCTCACGGCGCACGCCGCGCCCCAGACGATGCTGGTCTCCCGGCACTCGGTGACGGGCGTGACCGAGACCCCCAAGGGGGCGCACTTCACGTCCTGCGTGCCCGACTACGGCCGCGACGAGCCCTTCCAGAAGGAGTACGTCACCGCGGCCGCCGACCCGCAGGCCTGGTCCGCCTTCCGCGACCGCTTCCTCTCGGGCACCGAACGCGCCTACCAACTGGCCGTCCAGACCTGGCACAAGGAGCAGCGATGACGCGCACCGACCCCGCCACGGCGGCCGCCACCCGCGCCGAGTACTGCGTGATCGCCTGCGCGGAGGCCTGGCGGGGCGACGGCGAGATACTCGCCTCCCCCATGGGCACGATCCCGTCGGTCGCGGCCCGCCTCGCCAAGCTGACCTTCTCCCCCGACCTGCTGCTCACGGACGGCGAGGCCCTGCTGATCGGCGACGTCCCCGCGGTCGGCTCCGCGTCGACGGTGACGGAAGGATGGCTGCCGTACCGCAGGCACCTGACGATGGTCATGGGCGGCCGGCGGCACGTGATGATGGGCGCGAGCCAGATCGACCGCTTCGGCAACCAGAACATCTCGTGCATCGGCGACTGGGCGCGCCCCGAGCGGCAGCTCCTCGGAGTGCGCGGCGCCCCGGTCAACACCCTCAACAACCCGGTGAGTTACTGGGTTCCGAGGCATTCGACGCGGGTCTTCGTCGAGAAGGTCGACATGATCAGCGGGGTCGGGTACGACAGCGCGGCCGCGGCCGGTCCCTCCGCGACCCGCTTCCACGATCTGCGCCGGGTCGTCTCCGACCTCGGCGTCTTCGACTTCGGGACGCCCGACCACGCCATGCGCCTGGTCTCCCTGCACCCGGGCGTCACCCTCGACCGGGTGCGCGAGGCCACCGCGTTCGCCCTGGCCGTGCCGGACGCCGTCCCTCTCACCCGTGAGCCGACCGCCGAGGAGCTGCGGCTGATCCGGGACGTGGTGGACCCGCGCGGGCTGCGCGACCGCGAGGTGCGCCCGTGACGCCGGAGCCGCCCGCCACGCCGCCCGGCGCCCCCGCCCTGGAGACGCCGCTGACCCGGCTGGTCGGCGTCCGGCACCCGATCGTGCAGACCGGCATGGGCTGGGTGGCGGGACCCCGCCTGGTCACCGCGACCGCCGCGGCCGGGGCGCTCGGCATCCTCGCCTCCGCCACGATGACCCTCGGGCAGCTGCGCGCGGCCGTCCGCGAGGTCAAGTCCCGCACTGCCGCGCCCTTCGGGGTCAATCTGCGGGCGGACGCGGGCGACGCGCGGGACCGGGTCCGGGTCATCGTCGAGGAGGGCGTCCGGGTCGCCTCCTTCGCGCTGGCGCCGTCCAGGGAGCTGATCGCCGAGCTGAAGGACGCGGGCGTGGTGGTCATCCCCTCCATCGGCGCGCGACGGCACGCCGAGAAGGTCGCCGCGTGGGGCGCGGACGCGGTGATCGTGCAGGGCGGCGAGGGCGGCGGCCACACCGGTGACATCGCCACGACCGTGCTGCTCCCGCAGGTCGTCGACGCGGTGGACATACCGGTGGTCGCGGCGGGCGGCTTCTACGACGGCCGCGGTCTGGTCGCCGCACTCGCCTACGGAGCGGCGGGCGTGGCGATGGGCACCCGTTTCCTGCTCACCTCGGACTCGACGGTGCCGGACGCGGTCAAGGCCCGCTATCTGGCCGCCTCCGTCAAGGACGTCACGCTCACCACGCGCGTGGACGGCCTCCCGCACCGGATGCTGCGGACCGAGCTGGTGGCGGACCTGGAGCGTTCGGGCCGGGTCGCGTCGCTGGCGCGCGCGGTACGGCACGCGGCGGCGTTCCGGAGGATGTCCGGCATGGGGTGGCGGCAGATGGCCCGCGACGGGCTCGCGATGCGGCACGGCAAGGACCTGACCTGGAGCCAGGTCCTGCTCGCGGCGAACACGCCGATGATGCTCAAGTCGGCGATGGTGGACGGCCGTTTGGAGCTGGGGGTGATGGCCTCGGGGCAGATCGCCGGTCTGATCGAGGACCTGCCCTCGTGCGCGGAGCTGGTGGAGCGG
The DNA here is from genome assembly GCF_055609205.1 of Streptomyces sp. NPDC036815. Lineage (NCBI taxonomy): Bacteria > Bacillati > Actinomycetota > Actinomycetes > Kitasatosporales > Streptomycetaceae > Streptomyces > Streptomyces sp. NPDC036815. The sequence goes on from NZ_JBVJPW010000009.1 coordinate 172,189, forward strand.
ACGATGGCCGAGGCGGGCGAGACCGTGGCGCGCTTGAAGGCTCTCTGACGCCACGAACCCCGCTTGGACCCAGCGTTCACGAGCCGATCCGGTGCTGCTCGCGGCCCGGGGCGTCAGCGGCGCACCAGGGGCAGGTGGTCCAGCGCCCGGTCGGCGAGCCCGTCCGCGCCGCAGGTCCGCGCCAGGGTCAGCCCGCGCTCCAGCTCCGTCGCCGAGTCCGCCGCGATGCCGTACTCGACGCGGGCGACCGCGTGTTCGTACGCGCAGGGGGACGCTTCCAGATACGTGGCGGCCTGGCGGTACAGCTCGACGGAGCGCGGCCCGGTCTCCAGCGCCGCCGCGCACCGCAGGGCCTCGCCGATGGCGGTGTCCGTGCCGAACCGTTCGGCCTGCATACGGGCGTCCGCGACCAGGTGCGCGGCCCGCTTCGGGTCCTCGTGGGCCAGGGCGCGGGCGAGGTCGTACGCCCAGGGGGCGAGGACGGTGTTGTACTGGCCGCGCGCGGTCAACGCCTTCGCCGTGGCCTCCAGTTCGTTGAGCCCGTCCTTCGTGCGTCCCAGGGCGAGCAGGAGCCGCCCGCGTACGGACGGCGCGTCGGGTACGTAGATCGTGGAGGCGGAGGGTGGCGCGAAGCCGTACCGCTCGGCGACGGTGCCCGCCTCCGCCACGTGGCCGCGGGCCAGCAGGGTGTCGATGAGCATGCTGGCCGCCTCCCAGTGCATCGGCAGGCCCTCGCCGACGCGGTCGGCCAGGCGCAGGCTCTCGCGCAGCGACCGCTCGGCGTCCGTCAGCCTGCCGCGCCTGCGGTACACATAGCCGAGGAAGGCGTGCGAGAGGGCGAGGTGTCCGCCGCTCCAGCCCGCGGTCTCGTAGGCCCGCACGGCCTCGGTGAAGAGGCTCTCCGCACGGTCGAGCCGGTCGGAGAAGGCGTACGAACCGCCGAGCATCAGGCGGAGTTCGAAGCTCCATTCCGTGTCGGTCCAGCCGAGTCCGGGGGCGAGGCGGCCGTTGACGAGGGCGCGGTCGCAGAGCTCGACGACCAGTTCCGCGCTCTCGCCGCGGGTCATGGCGTCGAAGGCGCGCAGGATCAGCAGGGCGCGCTCGGCGTTGTCGCGGCCGGCGAGGGGCCCGGCGAGCTTGGCGAGGCGCCGCGAGCGGCCCGGCGAGTCCTCCTCGCCCGCGTGGATGCCCTCCCACATGTAGTGCACGGCCTGCAGGCGCAGGCGCGCGGGGCCCGGTTCGAGGCGTGCGGCTTCCTCGGCGATGGCCCGCAGGCCCTCTTCCAGCTGGTCGTTGTGGACGAGGGCCTGGGAGAGTCGGCAGACCGCGTCGACGCGCAGATCCTGGTCGAGGCCGGGTGTGGAGAGCGCCTCGCGCAGGTGGCCGATGGTGGTGACGGGTGAGGTGAGGAGCGTGGCGCAGCCCAGTTCGTAGCGCACGCGGGCGTGGATCTCGGGCAGCGGCGGCTCGCGCAGGGCGCGTTCCAGGCACCGGCGTGCGGCGTCGGGAGCGCCGACGGCGAGGTGTTCGGCGGCCGCTTGGCGCAGCTGCTCGACGAGTTCGGCGTCGTCGTCCGGGTGGACTTCCAGGAGGTGCCGGGACGCGGCCGCGGCGCCGTGGCCGGAGTGGGTGACGACGGAGGCCGCCTGGCCGTGCATCGCGGTGCGGGTGGCGGCCGGGATGGAGCGGTAGACGGTGGTGGCGATCAGCGGGTGGACGAACTCCAGTCCCTCGTCGCCGATGACCAGGATGCGCGCCGCGCAGAGCCGCTCCGCGCACCGTTCGGCGGCCTCGGGGGTCATGCCCGCGAGCGAGGCGGCCAGCTCCGCGGAGATGGAGCTGCCGAGGATGGCGGCGGCCCAGGCGAAACGGGTGGCGTCGGTGCCGAGTCCTTCGAGGCGGGCGACGAGGCCGCGGCCGCGGGCCGTGCGGTTGAGGGCGCGCAGTTCGTCGGCGGAGCTCTCCACCGGATCGAGGTCGCTGTCCTGGACCTTGGCGAGGAGCTCGACCGTCTCGTACGGATTGCCGCCGGTGACCGCCCACACCTCGCGGCAGAACGGGGAGTCGGCGTGCTCGCCGAGCGTGGCGCGGGTCAGGCCCGCGGCGGCGTCCGGGGTGAGGGCGCGCAGGGTGGTGAACGATCGCGCCTGAGTGGCGACGGTGGCCAGATGGCGTGCGCTCTCGCCCTCCGCCTCGCCGGGCCTGCGGGCGATCACGACGAGTACGGGGAGTTCGTCGAGGCGCTGGGCGAACGTGGCGAGCCAGTGCAGCGTTTCCTGGTCGGCCCAGTGCGCGTCGTCGATGAGCAGGACGAGCGGCCAGTGCAGCCGGGCGAGGCGGGAGACCGCCTCGACGAGGCCGTCGCAGACGCCCTGCGGGTCCGGCCTGCGACCGCCGGGCTCGGCTATGCCGAGGGCGGGGCCCGCGATGTCGTAGCAGTCGCCGAAGTACTCGCGGGCCTGGTCGGGGGCGAGGTGGACGAGGGCGGGCTGCAGGAGCTGGCGCACGACGTTGAAGGGGACGGAGGTGACCGCCTCACCGCCGCGTGCGGTCCAGACCGTGGCGCGGCCCTCCGCGAGGCGGCGGACCTCGGCCAGGAGCGCGGTCTTGCCGATGCCCGCCTCGCCGCTGAAGGCGATGAGACCACCGGAGGTCGTCGCGTCGGCGCAGAGCTTCTCCACGGCCTGGGTGGCCGCGGCGAGTTCGGCATGGCGCTCGTACAGCGGGGCCCAGGCTCCACCGGGCCGTCCCTGCGTCATCGCGCTACCTCCCGGGGTCGCTCAATCGACGTACAGAAGTCGAGACTAGCCGGGTCGGAGCCGCCATGGAGCGCGGTCGGCGCAGGTACTCCCGCAAGGGGTGAGGATCAGTCCGTTTCGCGGACGGCCGGTGTCCGGCCGTGCGTCGGCCGGAGGCGCGGCCGGGTGGCCGGGGTGGCCGGGACAGGGCACAGGCTCTCAGAGGCGTTCGATGATCGTCACGTTGGCCTGCCCGCCGCCTTCGCACATCGTCTGGAGTCCGAACCTGCCGCCGGTGCGCTCCAGTTCGTGCAGGAGCGTGGTCGTCAGCCTGACGCCGGTGGCTCCGAGGGGGTGGCCGAGCGCGATCGCACCGCCGTTTACGTTGACCTTCGCCGGGTCGGCGCCGGTCTCCTTCAGCCAGGCGAGGACGACCGGCGCGAACGCCTCGTTGATCTCGACGAGGTCGATGTCGCCGATGCCCATGCCGGTCTTCTTCAGTGCGTACGCGGTGGCGGGGATCGGTGCGGAGAGCATCCGGATGGGGTCCTCGCCGCGCACCGAGAGGTGGTGGATGCGGGCGCGGGGCGTCAACCCGTGCTCCCGTACGGCCCGTTCGCTCGCGATGAGCAGCGCAGCCGCGCCGTCGGAGACCTGGGAGGAGCAGGCGGCGGTGATCGTGCCGTCGTCGAGGACGGGCTTGAGACCGGCCATCTTCTCCAGGGTGGTGTCGCGCCGCGGGCCCTCGTCGGTGGTGACGTCTCCATGGGCGACGAGTTCGCGGTCGAAGCGGCCCCCGTCGATGGCGCGGACCGCCCGCTGGTGCGAGCGGAGCGCGAACTCCTCCATGTCGCGGCGGGATATGCCCCACTTCTCGGCGATCAGCTGGGCGCCGTGGAACTGGTTCACGGGCTGTGCGCCGTACCGCGCGCGCCAGCCTTCGCTGCCCGCGTAGGGACCTTGGGTGAGGCCGAGGGGCTCGGCTGCCTGCCGGGAGGCGAAGGCGATGGGGATCATCGACATGTTCTGCGTGCCGCCCGCGACGACGAGGTCCTGGGTGCCGGACAGCACGCCCTGCGCCGCGAAGTGCACGGCCTGTTGCGAGGAGCCGCACTGCCGGTCGATGGTCACGCCGGGCACCTCTTCGGGCAGTCCGGCCGCCAGCCAGCTGGTGCGGGCGATGTCGCCGGCCTGCGGTCCCACCGTGTCCAGGCAGCCGAAGACGACGTCCTCGACGGCGGCGGGGTCGACGCCGGTGCGCTCGACGAGGGCGCCCAGGACGTGCGCGCCCAGGTCGGCGGGGTGGACCTGGCTGAGCCCGCCCCTGCGCCTGCCGACGGGGGTGCGGACCGCTTCGACGATGTAGGCCTCGGCCATGACTGCGTACTCCTCGGTCGTGCGGCGCCGTCCGACGACGCGCCGCTCACGTACGTACGGAGATGCCGTCCAGGACCATCGACAGGTACTGACGGGCGATCTCCTCGGGGCTGTGGCCTCCGCCGGGGCGGTACCAGGACGCGGCGACCCAGACGGTGTCGCGCACGAAGCGGTAGGCGAGCCGGATGTCCAGGTCGTCGCGGAAGACGCCTTCCGCGACGCCTCGCTCCAGCGTGGTCAGCCAGGCCTTCTCGAAGCGCTGCTGCGAGTCCGAGAGGTACTGGAAGCGCTGCTGGGCGACCAGATGCCTGGACTCCTTCTGGTAGATCGCGACGGCGGCGCGGTGCCGGTCGATCTCCCGGAAGGACTCGGTGACGAGTGCTTCGAGCGTTCCACGGGGGTCGAGCTGGGCCTGGAGCACGGTCTCGTACCCGTCCCACAGCTCGGTGAGGAAGGTGCGGAGGATCTCTTCGAGCATCGACTCCTTCGAGTCGAAGTGGTAGTAAAGGCTGCCGGCGAGCATGCCCGCGGCGTCGGCGATCTTGCGGACCGTCGTGGCGTTGTACCCCTGCTCGGCGAAGACGTCGGCGGCGATGGCGAGGAGTTCACGGCGCCGCTCGGGCGAGGGGCTCACCTGGGGCTTCTTCTTCGCCGCGGGCTGTTCGGGGCTGCTGGTGCGCTGGTTCGGTTTCGACACACGGTCATTCTCCGCCTAGGCGTGCTGGCTGCTGACCGAGACCGTCTCCCCCGTCATGTACGAGGAGTAGCCACTGGCCAGGAAGACGATGACGTTGGCTATCTCCCACGGCTCGGCGTGCCTCCCGAACGCCTCGCGCGCGGTGAGCTCTTCGAGGAGCTCGGGCGAGGTGGCCTTCGCGAGGTGGGGGTGCATGGCGAGGCTCGGCGCGACCGCGTTGACCCGGACGGCGTCGGGGGCCGCTTCGAGCGCGGCGCAGCGGGTGAGGGCCATGACCCCGGCCTTCGCCGCGGCGTAGTGCGCCTGACCGGCCTGGGCGCGCCAGCCGAGCACCGACGCGTTGTTCACGATCACGCCGCCACGGTCGGTGGCACGCATCCGGCGCAGGGCGGCCCGGGTGGAGCGGAACGTGCCGTTCAGCGTGACGTCGATGACCTTGTCCCACTGCTCGTCGGTCATCTCGGTGAGGGCGGCCGTCCCCCCGAGACCGGCGTTGTTCACCACGATGTCGAGGTGGCCGTGGCGCCGCTCCGCGAGGTCGAACAGGGCGTCGATCTGCGCGGCGTCGGTGACGTCGCACGGGATGCCGTCCACCCGCTCGGCGCCGAACTCCTCTGCGAGGGCCGCCACCGACTCCTTGGTCCTGCGCACATGGGCGTCGCCGATGACGATCCGCGCACCCTCCTCCAGGAAGCGGCGCGTGGTGGCGCCGCCGATGCCCGCCCCGGCGGCGGCCGTGATCACCGCGGTGCGGCCCGCGAGCAGGCCGTGTGCGGGCACATAGACCGGTGCGTCCATGGGCTGCCCCCCCGATTCCGGATTCAGGCTCTCGACTCTTCGGCCACCTTCAGGGTAATCTACCAAACACTTGTTAGGGAAGAGCGCGTGACGATCCCGGCCGCGGACGCGGCCCCGCACCCCGGAACCGAAGAGGTGGGCCACTGATGGACCTCGACTTCACCGCCGAGGAGGAGGAGTTCAGGCAGCGGGCGCGCGACTGGCTCGCCGCGCGCGTACCGGCCGCGCCGCTCCCCTCCCTGGAGACCGGCGAGGGGTTCGCCGCCCACCGGGAGTGGGAGCGCACGCTCGCGGCCGACCGCTGGTCGGTCGTGTCCTGGCCCGAGGAGTACGGCGGGCAGGGCGTCGACATAGTCAAGTGGCTGGTGTTCGAGGAGGAGTACTACGCGGCGGGCGCGCCGGGCCGGGTCTCGCAGAACGGCATCAACCTCCTCGCGCCCACCCTCTTCGACTTCGGCACCGAGGAGCAGCGTGCGCGGGTGCTGCCGCCCATGGCGTCCGGCGAGGTGATCTGGGCACAGGCCTGGTCGGAGCCCGAATCGGGCTCCGACCTCGCGTCCCTGCGCTCCACCGCCCGGCGCACGGAGGGCGGTTGGCTCCTCAGAGGGCAGAAGACGTGGTCGTCGCGGGCCGCCTTCGCCGATCGCGCGTTCGGCCTGTTCCGCAGCGAGCCGCACGGGAGCGGTGCGGAACACGCGAGCGGTGAGGTGCGCGGGAGCGGTGCGGAACCCGGGAGCGGTGCGGAACGCGCAGGCGTAGACAAGCACGAGGGCGGCGGGAAACACCCCGACGGCCAGCGGCACGCGCGCAAGCCGCACCACGGCCTCACGTATCTGATGTTCCCGCTCGACGCCCCCGGCGTGACGGTCCGTCCCGTCGGCCGCCTGGACGGCAAGCCCGCCTTCGCCGAACTCTTCCTGGACGACGTGTTCGTGCCGGACGAGGACGTGATCGGCGAGCCCGGCCAGGGCTGGCGGATCGCCATGTCGGCGACGGGCAGCGAACGCGGCCTGACACTGCGCTCCCCCGGCCGCTTCCTCGCCTCGGCGGACCGTCTTGCCCGGCAGTGGCGCGCCCGGGCGGACCCGGCCGACACGGCGCTGCGCGACCGGGTCGCCGACGCCGTCATCGGCGCCCGCGCCTACGCGCTGTTCACCTGGTCCAACGCCTCGCGGTTCCTGGCCGGGGAGCGGATCGGCGCCGAGTCCAGCCTCAACAAGGTCTTCTGGTCGGAGTACGACATCGCGCTGCACGAGACGGCGCTCGACCTGCTCGGCCCGGACGGGGAGTTGACCGACGGCACGGCCGCGCCCGGGGCCGACTGGGCGGAAGGGTACGTCTTTTCGCTCGCCGGCCCCATCTACGCCGGTACCAACGAGATCCAGCGCGACATTATTGCCGAACGGCTGCTCGGCCTGCCGAAGGGACGGCGCTGATGAGGTTCCTCCTCGACGCCGAGCAGCGGGAGTTCGCGCACTCCCTGGACGCGATGCTGACGGCGGCCGGCACGGTGGCGGCCACGCGCGCGTGGGGCGGCGGCGACCACGCTCCGGGGCGTGCGGTGTGGGCACGGCTCGCGGACGCGGGGGTCTTCGCGCTGCCGGTCCCCGAGGAGTACGAGGGCGTGGGCCCGTTGCCCGTCGAGACGGCCGTCGCCTTCGTGGAGTTGGGGCGGCACGCCGTGCCGGGGCCGGTCGTCGAGACGGTGGCGGCTGCGGCGCTCCTGACCCACCTCGCCGAAGAGGGTGAGCGGGAACCGGCCAAGCGCCTGCTGCCCCTTCTGGCCTCGGGAGCGGTGAGCGCGACGCTGTCACTGCCCGACGGCGGCCCGCACGCCCTGGACGCGGACGCGGCGGACCTGATCCTGGCCGTGTCGGACGACGCGCTGCGGCTGGCCCCGGGGCACGCGCGCGTACGGCGGTCCCTGGACCCGGCACGGCGCCTCGCCGCGCCGTCGCCCGGCGGGGAGTTGCTCGCCTCCGGCCCCGCCGTGGCGGCCGCCGCACGGCACGCGATGCGGTGGGCGGCACTCGCCACGGCCGCGCAGTCGCTCGGCGTGGGCCTCGCGCTGCTGGAGCGGACCGTGGCGTACGCGAAGCAGCGCACCCAGTTCGGGGTGCCGATCGGGTCGTTCCAGGCGGTCAAGCACCGGCTCGCGGACGTCCTCGTACGCCTGGAGTTCGCCCGGCCGCTGGTGTTCGGCGCCGCGACGACCATGGCCCCGGGCGATGTCGCGGCCGCCAAGGTGACGGCGGGCGAGGCGGCGTACGCGACGGCCCGCGCGGCGCTGCAACTGCACGGCGCGATCGGGTACACGGCGGAGTTCGACCTGTCCCTGTGGCTCACCAAGGCGCGGGCGCTGCGCAGCGCCTGGGGGGACCCGGGGCTGTGGCGCGGCCGGGCCCTCGCCGCGTACGGGGAACGCGCGGCGGCCGCCGGGTGAGGGGTGCGCCGAGCGGCGGGCGGCGTCTGCACCCCGTGCCGCTTTCCCGAAGACGAGTCGCGCGCGGCCCCCGGGATGCGATGATCAAGCACATTTGGTGAGCCGACCGAGAAGGAGGCCCCACGTGCGCGTGATCGGGCTCATGTCAGGGACCTCGTACGACGCGATCGACGCGGCAGCCGCCGATCTGACCCTCGACGGCGACCGTCTGACGCTCACCCCCCTCGGCCTGATCAGCCGTGGCTACGAGGACGGGCTGCGCGCCGCTCTCGCCGCCGCGCTGCCGCCCGCCGCCACCACCCTCGCCGAGGTCTGCCGCCTGGACACCCGGATCGGGCGGGCCTTCGCCGCCGCGGCGGTCGAGGCCGACCGCGAACTGTGCGACGGACGGGCCGAACTGGTCGCCTCGCACGGCCAGACCGTCTACCACTGGGTGGCGGACGGGCAGGTGCACGGCACCCTGCAGATCGGCCAGCCCGCCTGGATCGCCGAGGCCACCGGGCTGCCGGTGGTCGCCGACTTCCGTCCCCGTGACATCGCGGCGGGCGGCCAGGGCGCGCCGCTGGTCAGCCTGGTGGACCGGATGTGGCTGCGTGGCAGGCCCGGCGCCCCCGCCGCGCTGAACCTCGGCGGCATCGCCAACATCACCGCCGCCGACGGCACCGCCTTCGACACGGGCCCCGCCAACGCCCTCGTGGACGCGGCGGTGCACGAGGCGACGGACGGCCGTCTCGCGTACGACCTGGACGGCGAGCTGGCCGGGAGCGGCGCGGTCGACGAGGGGCTTCTGGCCCGGCTCCTCACCGAGCCGTACTACGCGCTCGCGGCGCCGAAGACGACGGGCAAGGAGCTCTTCCACCTGCCCTACCTGCGTACGGCCCTGCGGGGGTACGAGGCGCTGCCCGTAGAGGACGTCGTCGCCACGCTGACCCGCCTCACCGCCCGCACCGTCGCCGACGCGGTCCGCACCGTCGGGGCCACCGAGGTCGTCGCCTCCGGCGGCGGGACGCGCAACCCCGCCCTGATGGCCGCCCTGCGCGAGGAGTTGGGCAGCGGCATCCCGGTGCGTACCTCCGACGAGCTCGGCCTGCCGTCCGCGGCGAAGGAGGCCTACGCCTTCGCGGTCCTCGGTTTCCTGACCCTGCACGGACTGCCGGGCACCGTCCCGGCGAGCACGGGGGCGCGGCACGCGAGCGTGCTGGGTTCGATCACCCCGGGGCGGCGGGGGACGCCGTGGCCGACGGTGGCGGCGGAAGGCGAGGGGCCGGTGCGGCTCGTCGTCAACGGCCATGGGGACGGGGGCTGGTAGCGCGGGCCGGAGATGAGAGGGCCCCTCTCATCCACCTTTCAGGCGGGGCTCATACGCTGACGGGCATGACCCAGATGACTCCCCCAGGCTGGTACCCCGATCCCGGCCAGATCGCCGGCGGTCCTCCCACCGAGCGCTGGTGGGACGGGAACGTGTGGACGGACCAGGTGCGGGCGGCCGCCGGCACCGCGGCGTATCCGACGCAGCCTGCCTTCCCGGCGCACCCCGGGCAGCCGCCCGCCCCGCGGCGGCGGCTGCGCATAGCGATAGCCGCCGGCGTGGTGCTCGTCGTCCTCGCCGGGATAGCCGGGGGCGTGTACGCCCTGACCTCCGACGACGACGGGGACGGCTCCGCGGTGAAGGAACCGTCGGTCGGCGGCCCGCGGGCCCCGGGCAGGTCCGAATCGCCCCGGGCGCCCGAGGGGCCGGAGGAGCCCGGGGCACCGGAGCAGGAGCCGGGCTTCGCGAGCGACCCGGTGAACGGCATCAGGATTCCCGTGCCGGACGGCTGGCGCGGCGGGAGCACGAAGTACGGCGGCGGGGTGCAGACCGACCCCATCCCCTGCCCCGGGAACACCGACGAGCAGTGCACGCGCGGCAGCGCCTTCTCCCAGTCGGCCGAGCAGCTGAAGATCGACGCCGACACCCCCGAGGCGGCGGCCAAGGCGGACATCGAGAAGAACGCCGAGGAAGGCTACGGCGGCAAGACCTACGGCAAGATCACCTCGCACAAGGTGCTGGCGTCCGAGCCGGTCACCGTGGCGGGCCAGAAGGGCTACTTCGTGCGCTGGAAGGCGGTCACGGAGAAGAGCGACGACGGCTACGTCGAATCGCTCGCCTTCCCCTCCCCCGCCGACAAGTCGAAGCTGATCATCGTCCGCATGGGCATCGACGTGAACGACAAGGCCCCTGCACTGTCCACCATGGACAAGATCGCCGAGGGCATCAAAGCCGGTCCCATCGGCGGCAGCGGCGGAGCGGGCAAGGACGTGTAGCGGAAGTTCAGGAAAAGCTCTCAGCGGGCCGGGCGGGGTTCCTCGCCGCTCAGGAGGAACCCCGTCCGGCCCGTGGGTGCGCGCCGCCCCCGTCCCCACGGTGCGGCGCGGGCAGGCCCGGGTCGTCATCCCACAGACCCGGGCCCACGATCAGGTGAGGCCCAGTGCGGGAAGCACACAGGCCTCGACGAAGCGGGTCAGATACTCCCCGTCGGCGTACGCGCCCTCCAGGATCGGCCGGGCCCGCAGCACGCCGAACAGCTGCACCGAGAGGAACTCCACGGCGGGGTGGCCCTCGGCGATCTCGCCGCGCTCGACGCCGCGCCGGATGATCGCGGCCACGGCCTGGAGCTCCGGCTCGACCAGCGTCTCGCGCAGCGCCCGCTGCAGCTCCTCGTCCTGCAGGACCGCGTGGCTGAGCGCCTGGACCAGCATCGTGTCCCGCCCCGACTGCTCGCCCGCGGCCCGGGCGGCCTCCCGCAGATCCCCGGCGAGACTGCCGGTGTCGATCCCGGCGAAGCGCACGCAGCGGTTGGCGCGCAGCGCGGCGGCCACGAACTGGGGCTTGGTCTTCCACTGGCGGTAGAGCGTGGACTTGCTGCAGCGGGTGCGGGCGGCCACGCCCTCCATGGTCAGGGAGTCGTACCCGCACTCGCGGAGCTGTTCGAGGACGGCGTCGTAGAACTCCTGCTCACGCTCGGGCGTGATCTTCGAGCGGCTCGACGTCGACGTCATGACTCTTCTCCTCGGTACGGCAGCCGATCGGCTCGATCGACACCTTTCGATACGCCAGTGTACCGGTACGCCTCCGTATCGGTACACTGGCGTATCGATGAGTGGGGCGATCCTCCGCTCAGCACCGCACTACCCAGTCATCACGCAAAGGGGCCGGGGGATGGAATCCCGAACCGAGCCTGCCGAACGGGAGCCGGACATAGAGGTCCGGGAGCCGGGCGCGACCGCCGCCCGGAAGCCGGACACATCTGCCCGACCGCCCCTCGTCCGCGAGCTCCTCCTCGTCGTAGGACTTTTCCTCGTCTACAAATTCGGCAGGCAGCTCGCCAACGGACACACCGGCGAGGCCTTCCGCAACGCGCACCGCGTGTGGGACGCCGAGCGCACGCTCCGCCTGCCCGGCGAGGGCGCCGTGCAGGACGCCCTGCTCAGCAGCGACACGCTGATCCACGTCGCGAACACCTACTACGCGACGGTGCACTTCCCGGCGACGCTGCTGTTCCTGGTCTGGCTGTACCTGCGCCGGCCCCGGCACTACGTCTGGACACGGCGGGTGCTCGCCGCGCTGACCGCGGCCGCGCTCGTGCTGCACCTCGGCTTCCCGCTCGCGCCGCCGCGGATGCTGGGCGCCGCGCACCTCGTGGACACCGCGCAGGTCTACGGGCCGTCCGTGTACGCCGCCAAGCCCGCGACCGACACCATGGCCAACCAGTTCGCGGCCATGCCTTCCCTGCACTTCGGCTGGGCGCTGATGCTCGCCGTCGGCATGATCGTCGCCACCTCGACGCGGTGGCGCTGGCTGTGGCTGCTGCACCCGCTGCTGACCCTGCTCGTGGTGGTCGGCACCGCCAACCACTACTGGCTCGACGCCCTCGTGGCGACCGCGCTGCTCGGCATCGCGCTCGCGGTGCTCCGGCTGCCGCGCGCGAGCCGCTCCACGGTCGTACGCGGCTCCGCACCGGCGCCGCAGCCGGTGCCTGCACCGGCACCCACAGCCACACTCGCACCCACACCCGCACCCGCACCCGCACCGGAACTCATCACCTCGGGAGCCCGCCGATGAGCGCCACGCTTCTGGCCGTCGCACTCTCCCTCGTCTCGGCGGCCGCGTACGCCGCCGCGGCGGTCGCGCAGGAGCGGCTCGCCTCGCGCGTCACCGAGGGCGAGAGCGGCGTCCTGCGGATGCTCGGCAGCGGCCCGTGGTGGTCGTCGGTCGGGCTCAACGCGTCCGCGGCGCTGCTGCACGTGGCGGCCCTGAAGTACGGGCCGCTCACGCTGGTCCAGCCGCTCGGCGCGCTCACCCTGGTCGCCGCGGTGCCGCTCGGCGCCCGGCTCGCGGGACGGCGGGTGACCCGCCTGGAGTGGCGCGGCACCGGCCTCACGCTCATCGGCCTCGGCGCGCTGCTCCTGACCGCGTCGGGACCCGCGCCCGACGACAGCCTGACCGTGCCGGAGGCGCTGACCGTGGCCGCCGCGACCATGGCCGTCATCGGGGTCCTCTCCCGGCCCGGCACCCGCCCGGGGCTGCGCCACGCGACCGCGTCCGGCTTCGCCTCCGGCGTCGCGTCCGCGCTCACGCAGACCGTGACGGTCGCCGTGACGGACCGCTCGGGACCGCTGCTCAGCCCGCAGGTGATCGTCGTGGCCCTCCTCGTCGCGGCGTTCGCCGCCGGTGGCCTTCTGCTCTCGCAGACCGCCTACCGCGGCGGCCTCGGCGCGCCGCTGGCCGTGGTGACGCTCTCCAACCCCCTCGCGGCCTCGGTGATCGGCGTGACGCTGCTCGGCGAACGCCTCCAGGGCGGGATCGTCGGCATCCTGCTCGCGGTGGCGGGGGCGGCGGTGGCGGCGTACGGGGTCGTGGTGCTCACCCGGTCGCCGCAGAAGCCGACAGCCGAGCCGGAACCGGTCTCCCTGCTCGCCGTTCCCGGCCGGCCCGGGTCACCCGAAGGGGCGCGGGGAACCGCGCGACCAGCCACGTCCGGCCTGCAGAGCGTCTGACCCGGAGAAACGACAACGGCGCCGGTCGCCCCCTTGCGGAAGGGGGCGACCGGCGCCGTTGTCGTACGAGAGGGGGTGCGGTTAACCGAGGCCCCGGGCGTCCTGCTTCAGCGCCGTGTCCACGGTGAGCGCGGTGGCCACGACCAGGCTCAGGAGCGGCTCGGGCAGCTGGTAGTGGATCTGCAGGACGTAGTTGTCCGCGGTGGTGAACATCGTCTTGGCGAGGCCTTCCCAGGTCTTCGTGATCCGGGCGACCTCGTTGTCGGCGTGGTCGACGATCGAGAAGTTCCAGGCGCGCCAGTTCTCCGCCTTGATGGCGCCGACCTGCTGGCCGTTGACCATCATGCCGAAGTTGATCTTGCCGATCATGTTCTGCTGGACGATCTCGCCGACCTGCTGGCCGTCCGGGCGCTCGACGATCACCCGCGACTTCATGAACTTCCGCGGGCGGGTCAGCATCATCTGCGGCTGGCCGTACGCGTCGCGGATCTCCAGCTTGTGCGTCATGAACTGGTCGACACTGGCGACGAAGCGCGCGACCTTCTTCAGCGTGCTCTGGCCGACCTGGACGACCGAGCCGAGCGTGTTGCCCGCCTGGTCCATGACGCTGTACTCGTTCGTGAGCTCGATGAGCTTGGCCTTCTGGTTCACGACCAGGACCGGCTCCGTGAACAGCGTGCCGCCGCCCTGCGCGGAAGGCGCGACGCCCGCCTGCTTCTGCACCTGGCGCTGCACCTTGGCCGGGTCGACGGCCGGTGCGGCCTGCGGGTGCGCCTGCGGCTGCCCGAACTGGCCCTGCTGCTGGACGGCCTGGGCCTGGCCGAACTGGCCCTGCTGGGCCGGGGCCTGGGCCTGGCCGAACTGGCCCTGCTGCTGGGCGGGCTGCGCCTGCTGCTGGGCGGCGGCCGGGGCCTGCGCGGGCTGCTGCTGCGCCTGCTGCGGGACCTGTGGGGCCTGCTGCTGGGCCGGGGTGGTGTGCTCCGTCCATTGGGAGCCGTCCCACCAGCGCAGGAGCTGGGCTGCGCCGTGCGGGTCCGGGTACCAGCCTGCAGGAGTGTTCGAATGCGTGGTCACCCGGTGACCCTACCCTCCGGGTGCGGGCCGCCCGCCAGCCCCGTGCAGAGTTGTGATGTCCGCCTCAACCGGAGCGCACCCCAGCCGCTCAGAACACCACATCGACCCGCAACGGCTCCGCTTCTCCGGCCTCCCGCAGCTCCACCGCCCCGATCCTGCCCGCCGCCCGCACGTCGGCCGCGGCCGCCGCGAAGCGGTCCAGTGCGGCGCGCGGCGCCGTGACCGTCACCCTCGCGACCTCCGTCCGCATCGACAGCCTGGCCTGCGACTTGGCCTTGCGGACGGCAGCGATGGCATCCGAGGCCACCGTCAGGACCCCCGCGTCGCCCGCGCGGGCCCGCAGCCCGGTGGCGTCCGGCCACTTCGCGCGGTGGACCGACCCCTCCTGCCACCACGACCGGACCTCCTCCGTGACGAAGGGCAGGACCGGCGCGAAGAGCCGCAGCAGGACGTCGAGCGCCGTACGCAGCGCGGCCCGCGCCGACCCGGTCGCCGCCGCGTCGCCGTGGTCGCCGTACGCGCGGGCCTTGACCAGCTCCACGTAGTCGTCGCAGAAGCGCCAGAAGAGCTGTTCCGTACGGACCAGGGCGCGGGCGTAGTCGAAGGCGTCGAAGGCGCGCGTCGCCTCCTCGACGGTCGACGCGAGCTCGGCGAGCAGCGCCCGGTCGAGCGGCTCGGTGACGGCGGCCCGGGGCTCCGGTGCGTCGAGGCCCGGTGCGTCGAGGCCCGGTTCGTCGAGGCCCGGTGCGTCGAGGCTCAGGACGAACTTGCCGACGTTCAGCAGCTTCGTGGCGAGCCGACGGCCGATCTTCATCTGGCCGACGTCGAAGGCCGTGTCCGTGCCCGGGCGTCCGCTCGCCGCCCAGTAGCGGACCGCGTCCGAGCCGTGTTGGCGGAGCAGGTGGTCCGGGGTGACCGCGTTGCCCTTGCTCTTCGCCATCTTCTTGCGGTCGGGGTCGAGGATCCAGCCCGAGATCGCCGCGTGGCGCCAGGGCAGCGCGTCGTGCTCGGTGTGCGCGCGCACGACCGTGGAGAACAGCCAGGTACGGATGATCTCGTGGGCCTGGGGGCGCAGGTCCATCGGGAAGACCCGTGCGAACAGGTCGGGGTCCGCGAGCCACTTGCCGGCGATCTGCGGGGTGAGCGAGGACGTCGCCCAGGTGTCCATGACGTCCGGGTCGCCGATGAAGCCGTGCGGTTCACCCCGCTGCTCCGCACGGTAGCCGGGCGGGGTCTCCGCGCTCGGGTCGACGGGCAGCGCGGCGCGGTCGGGGACGATCGGGTGGTCGTGGTCCGGCCGTCCGGCGCCGTCGAGCGGGTACCAGACGGGGATCGGGACGCCGAAGAACCGCTGACGGCTGATCAGCCAGTCGCCGTTGAGGCCGCCGACCCAGTTCTCGTAGCGGACCCGCATGTGGGGCGGATGCCAGGCCAGCTCGGTGCCCCGGGCGAGGAGCCGCTCGCGCAGGGCCGCGTCCCGGCCGCCGTTGCGGACGTACCACTGGCGGGTCGTGACGATCTCCAGGGGCTTGTCGCCCTTCTCGAAGAACTTGACCGCGTGCGTGACGGCCCGCGGCTCGCCCGTCAGGTCGCCGCTCTCGCGCAGCATCCCGACGACGCGTTCCCGGGCGGTGTGCGCGGTGGCACCGGCGAGCTCCTGGTACGCGGCGACGGCGGCCGGTGCCTCGACGCCCTGCGGCGGCTCGGCGAGGAAGCGGCCGTCCCAGCCGATCACCGGCCGGGTGGCGAGCCGGAGTTCGCGCCACCACGTGACGTCGGTGGTATCGCCGAACGTGCAGACCATCGCGGCGCCGGTGCCCTTCTCGGGCGTCGCGAGGCGGTGCGAGACGACAGGGACCTCGACGCCGAACAGCGGGGTGCGGACCGTCGTGCCGATCAGGTCCCGGTAGCGCGCGTCGTCCGGGTGCGCGACGAGGGCGACGCACGCGGGGAGCAGTTCGGGGCGGGTCGTGTCGATGAGGACGGCGTCGCCGTCCGCGCGGTGGAAGGCGAGCCGGTGATAGGCGGCGGGCCGCTCCCGGTCCTCCAACTCGGCCTGGGCGACCGCCGTCCGGAACGTGACGTCCCACAGCGTGGGCGCCTCGGCGACGTACGCCTCACCGCGCGCGAGGTTGTTCAGGAACGCCAGCTGCGAGGTCGCGCGGGCGTCCGCGTCGATGGTCCGGTAGGTGCGGGACCAGTCGACGGAGAGGCCGAGCCGCCGCCACAGCTCCTCGAAGGCCTTCTCGTCCTCGGCGGTGAGCAGCTCGCACAGCTCGATGAAGTTCCTCCGGGAGACGGGGAGTTGCTCTTTACCGGGCCGCGCGGGAGGGACGAGGTCCGGGTCGTACGGGAGAGCGGGGTCGCACCGGACGCCGAAGTGGTTCTGGACACGCCGCTCGGTCGGCAGGCCGTTGTCGTCCCATCCCATGGGATGGAAGACTTCCTTGCCGCGCATGCGGTGGTAGCGGGCGAGGGCGTCGGTGTGCGTGTACGAGAAGACGTGGCCGACGTGCAGCGAGCCGCTGACCGTGGGCGGCGGGGTGTCGATGGAGAAGATCTCGTCCCGCGTCCGTGAACGGTCGAAGGCATACACGCCCGACGCGTCCCACCGCCGGGACCACTTCTCTTCGAGCCCGTCGAGGACGGGCTTCTCGGGGACGCCGGCACGGCGAGGGGTGAGGGCCATGCCCGTGGATGCTATCCAGCGGCCCCGGGCCGGGGCCTCCTCTTTTCCGGCCCGGGGCACCGGATGGGTCAGGCCGTGATGAGCGCCGGGTCGCTGACGCCCGCCGCGCCGGTCTCCACGTGGCCCGCGAGGCGCCGCAGGAAACCGCTGTCCGCGTCGGACTTGACCGTCAGGTCGTACCAGCGCTTGCTGGGCCGCAGGTCGACGGTGTGCTCCACGGAGGCTCCGGCCTTCACCTTGAAGGTCTGGCCCGCACCGCCGTAGGCGTTGGTCACCGTGAGGTTCACATCGGTGCTGCCCGCGTTCTTCAGGGTCAGCCTGATGTTGCCGGTCCTGGCGTCGTGGCGGGCCACGACCTCGGGGCCCGCCTTCTTGCCGGGGCCCTTGAAGGTGCGCAGGAAGCCGTTGGGGCCGAACACCGAGAGGTCGTGCGATCCGCCGGAGTACGCCGAGTTCCACGTGTCGGAGAGCGTCTTGCCCGCCTCCACCGTGTACGTCCAGGGGCCGTCGGTGCGGTTCTGGGAGCGGACGTGGAAGCAGACGCCGGCCTTGGCGCCGCCGCTGAAGGTGAGCGTGAACTTGCCCGCGGCGACGTCCGCCGCACCGTCCACCAGCGGCGCGTACGGCAGCGCGCGGGCGGGCCGGGAGCCGCGCTCCTGCTTGGGCAGCATCGGGGAGCCGGGCGCCTTGGGCCGGTAGTCGGGGTGGCGCTCGTGGTCCGGCGGCTCGAAGGACGCGGTGTCGGGGAGCTCCGCCGGGTCGGTGTCCTTGCCGCCGAAGTCGAAGGCGGAGGTGAGGTCGCCGCAGATCGCCCGGCGCCACGGCGAGATGTTGGGCTCCTTGACGCCGAAGCGCCGCTCCATGAACCGGATGATCGACGTGTGGTCGAAGACCTCGGAGTTCACGTAGCCGCCGGTGCTCCACGGGGAGACGACGATCATCGGGACGCGCTGGCCGAGGCCGTAGTGCCCGGCCGCGTAGGAGGCGTTGCCCGGGAAGTAGTCGAGCGTGGTGTCCACGGTCGACTTGCCCTGGTTGGCGTCCTTGGGCACGTACGGCGGCACGATGTGGTCGAAGTAGCCGTCGTTCTCGTCGTAGGTGACGAACAGCGCCGTCTTCGCCCACACCTCGGGGTTGGAGGTGAGCGCGTCCAGGATCTGCGAGATGTACCAGGCGCCGTAGTTCGCGGGCCAGTTGGGGTGCTCGGTGAAGGCCTCGGGGCACGCGACGTAGGAGACCTGCGGCAGCCGGTCCGCCTTCACGTCGGCCTTGAGGATGTCGAAGTAGCCGTCACCGGCCTTGGCGTTGGTTCCCTTGCGGGCCTTCTCGTGGAGCGGGTCGCCCGGCTTGGCGTTGCGGAACGTGTTGAAGTAGAGCAGCGAGTTGTCGCCGTAGTTGCCCCGGTAGGCGTCGTCGATCCAGCCCCAGTGTCCGGCCGCGTCCAGACCGTCACCGATGTCCTGGTACACCTTCCAGGAGACGCCCGCCCGCTCCAGGCGCTCGGCGTACGTCGTCCAGTCGTAGCCCGCCTCCTGGTTGCCGAGGACCGGGCCGCCGCCCTTGCCGTCGTTGCCGACGTGGCCCGACAGCATGTAGTAGCGGTTGGGGTCGGTGGCCCCCATGAACGAACAGTGGTAGTCGTCGCAGACCGTGAAGGCGTCGGCGAGGGCGTAGTGGAAGGGGATGTCGTCCCGTTCGAGGTACGCCATCGTCCGCTCGGACTTCGCCGGGATCCACTGGTCGTACGCGCCGTTGTTGAACGCCTTGTGGCCACCGGCCCAGTCGTGGTCGAGGCCCGCGATGAACTGCATCCCCAGGTCCTTGGCGTCCGGGTGGAACGGCAGGACCTCCTTGGCGCCGCTCGGCTGGTTCCACACCGGCTTGCCGTTGGGCAGCGTCACCGGGCGCGGGTCGCCGAAGCCCCGTACCCCCTTCATGGTGCCGAAGTAGTGGTCGAAGGAACGGTTTTCCTGCATCAGCACGACAACGTGCTCGACGTCCTTGATGGTGCCGGTGGCGCGCCTGGCGGGCAGGGACGCGGCCTTCGCGATGCTCTGGTTGAGCATCGCGAAGGCGGCGGTGCCGCCGGTCAGCTGCATGAAGCGACGCCGATTGAGTTCAGGCATGTGTGATCCGACCTCGTGGGATGTGGGGGACGCGAGCGGGTGCAGTGTGCCAAGGGGAGCAAGCAATACGGAAGAGCCGGTGACCGGTGTGTGAAGAGAAGTCCAACCTCTGATGGGCGGGACACAAGTCATCGTCATTTCGGGACCAAAGTCCCATATTTGACATAAGGCAAAGCGCATGCCTGACGGGGCGGCGCGCCGTTCCGTGGCGCTGTCCTCGTGTCCCGCGACCGCAAGGAGGTGTTCGGGATGAGTCCCGAAGGAAGTCCTTGCGCCGCCGGTGCGCTTCTCTGAGGCCGCTCTCCGCCGCCTTTCCCCCTCGCCCCGCCGGGCTGATGTCACGTTTGTCCGTCATCTGACGTCACGGCGGTGACCCCTGCCTCGTCGCGGACGTGCCCACCGTCGGCACGCCCAGGAGCGTATTCACGGCACATTCACACCACATCTACGTCCTCGTGCACGGGCGCGCTTCGCCACGTCCCCGCACGAAGGGAGGTCTGCCATGAACAAGCTGATTCCCCAGGTCCGCCTGGCCCCGCCAGGCGAGAACCCCCGTACCCCCCGTATCCCTCGTACCCCCCGTACCCGCAAGGCCGCCGAACTGGACGCCCGCACCCGTGAAGTCGGTGCCCGGCTGGCCGAGTTCAGCGCGCGGCCCGCCCGCGACGTGCTGCGCGACCTCGGCGCATCCACCCGCGGCCTGCGTCAGGACCAGGTCCTTGAGCGCGTCGAGCGGTACGGCGCGAACACCGTCGCCCATGAGCGCGCGCCGCACTGGACCGCGCAGCTCGCGGGGTCCTTCCGGAATCCCTTCATCGGCGTGCTCGTCGTGCTCGCCGCGGTCATGTACTGGCAGGACCCGGCCGACCCCGGCGTCTGGATTCTCTCTTCGATGGTGCTGATCAGCGCCCTGCTCCGGTTCTGGCAGGAGGTCCGCTCGACCCGGTCGGCCGAGGCGCTCAAGGCCCTGGTCACCACCTCGTGCGCGGTCCAGCGGCGGTGGAGCGAGACCGCGGCGGCCGAAGAGGTCCCGATGGAGCAGGTCGTCCCCGGCGACCTCGTCAAGCTCGCCGCCGGCGACCTGGTCCCGGCCGACCTGCGCCTGATCGCCGCCAAGGACCTGATGGTCGCTCAGGCCGCGCTGTCCGGCGAGTCGCTGCCGGTCGCCAAGGCCGACACCCGCGCCCGCGACCTCGGACAGCAGGAGACCACGGACCCCGTCGAGGCCGACAACCTGTGCCTGATGGGCACGTCGGTGACCTCCGGCACGGCGACCGGGGTCGTCGTCGCGACCGGCGCCCACACCTACTTCGGCTCGATGGCGAGCGCGCTCACCGGCGAACGCCCGCAGACCGCCTTCGACCTCGGCGTGCGCCGGGTCAGCCTCCTGCTGATCCGCTTCATGCTGGTGATGGTCCCGGTCGTCTTCGCGATCAACGGCTTCACCAAGGGCGACTGGGGCCAGGCGCTGCTGTTCTCGATCTCCGTGGCGGTCGGGCTCACCCCCGAGATGCTGCCGATGGTGGTCTCCGCGAACCTGGCGCGCGGCGCCGTCGCCATGTCGAGGCGCCAGGTCGTCGTCAAGCGGCTCAACGCGATCCAGAACCTCGGGGCGATGGACGTGCTGTGCACCGACAAGACGGGCACGCTCACCGAGGACCGCGTCGTCCTCGACCGCTACCTCGACGCGCGGGGCGAGGAGGACCGCGAGGTCCTGGAGTACGCCTACCTCAACGCCCACTTCCAGACGGGCCTGCGCAACCTCATGGACCAGGCCGTCATCGACCGCGTCGACGAGGCCGAGGAGGTTGTCGTCGACCACCTCTTCACGATGGTCGACGAGATCCCCTTCGACTTCGCCCGGCGACGGATGTCCGTCGTCCTGCGCCGCGACGGACTCGACGGCCCCGAACCCGCCCCCGAGCACACCCTCATCACCAAGGGAGCGGTCGAGGAGGTCCTGGACCGGTGCGGCCACCTGATGGACCGCGGCGCACGTGTGGAGCTGACCGAGCGGCTGCGCGCCCAGGTCGCGCGCCTCGGCGAGCGCCACAACCGGGAAGGGCTGCGAGTCCTTGCGGTCGCGACCCGCACGTTCCCCGCCGGCCCCGACGCCGTGGAGCGCGACACCTACTCCGTGGCGGACGAGACCGATCTGACGCTCATCGGCTTCCTCGCCTTCCTCGACCCGCCGAAGAAGGACGCGGGAGACGCCCTGCGCGCGCTCGCCGGGAGCGGTGTCGCCGTCAAGGTCGTCACCGGCGACAACGAACTGGTCGCCGCGCGGGTCTGCGCCGACGTCGGCCTGGACGCAACCGAGCTGATCACCGGCGCGACAGTCGACCTCGTGGACGACGGCGAACTGCTCGAACTGGCCCGTACGACCACGGTGTTCGCGAAGGTCAACCCGGTCCAGAAGGCACGGATCGTGCGCGCCCTGAAGGCCGGAGGGCACACGGTCGGCTTCCTCGGGGACGGCATCAACGACGCGGCGGCGCTGCGCGAGGCGGACGTGGGCGTCTCCGTCGACACGGCCGTGGACATCGCCAAGGAGTCCGCGGACATCATCCTGCTGAAGAAGGACCTGACGGTCCTGGAGCAGGGCGTATTGATGGGGCGTCAGACGTTCGGCAACACCATCAAGTACATCAAGATGACGGCGTCGTCGAACTTCGGCAACGTCTTCTCGGTCCTGGTGGCCTCGGCCTTCCTCCCCTTCCAGCCGATGCTCGCCATCCACCTGCTGGTGCAGAACCTCTGCTACGACATCAGCCAGCTGGCGATCCCCTGGGACCGCATGGACAAGGAGTACCTGAAGAAGCCGCGGACCTGGGACGCCAGGGGCATCGGCCGGTTCATGGTGCGCGTCGGCCCGGTCAGCTCGGTCTTCGACATCACGACGTTCCTGGTCATGTGGCACGTCTTCCGGGCCGACAGCCCCGCGGAGCAGACCCTGTTCCAGACGGGCTGGTTCGTGGAGGGCCTGCTCTCGCAGACGCTCGTCGTCCACATGATCCGCACCCGGAAGATCCCGTTCCTCCAGTCCCGCGCCTCCCTGCCGGTCCTCCTGATGACAGGCGCGGTCATGGCCTTCGGCCTCTGGCTGCCGTTCTCACCGCTGGCCGCGGCGCTGTCGATGCAGCCGCTGCCGATGAGCTACTTCCCGTGGCTGGCCATGACGCTGCTCGCGTACTGCGCGCTCACCCAGGTGGTGAAGGGCTGGTACATCCGGCGCTGTCACGACTGGCTGTAGCCGTACGGCGCACTCGGCGCGCCGCAGGGGTAGGTGCCATGGGCAACCATGCGGAAGGATGGTGGCCCACGGCACGTCCGTCTGCCCGCTCCGGCCACCGAGGAGAGTCATGACTGTGCACGTCCACGGCACCTGCGCCCCCGGATTCGAGGGCGTGCGCGAGGAGTTCGAGCGGAGTTTCGCCGAGCGCGACGAGCTCGGGGCGTCCGTCGCGGCCACGGTCGGCGGTGAGGTCGTCGTCGATCTGTGGGGCGGCGACGCGGACCGTACGGGCACCCGCCCCTGGGAGCGGGACACGCTGGTGAACATCTACTCCACCACCAAGGGCATGACCGCGCTCTGCGCCCATCTGCTCGTCGAGCGGGGCGAGTTGGACCTGGACGCGCCGGTCGCGCGGTACTGGCCGGAGTTCGCGCGGGCCGGCAAGGCCGACATCCCGGTGCGCTGGCTGCTGAGTCACCGCTCCGGGCTCATCGCGCCGAGCGAGCCCATGGCGCCGGGCGCGGTGTACGACTGGGAGAAGGTCACCGAGGCGCTGGCCGCGACGCGGCCGTGGTGGCGGCCGGGTACGGCGCAGGGCTACCACGCGGTGACGTTCGGCTTCCTGGTCGGCGAGGTGGTGCGGCGCGTCAGCGGCGTCTCGCTCGGGACGTTCCTGCGCACCGAGCTGACCGGTCCGCTGGGCGCCGACGTCCATGTCGGCACACCGGCGAGCGAGCACGCCCGGTGCGCGGAGCTGGCGCCGCCCGTGCGTGCCGCCGAGCCGTCGTCGCCCTCGTCCTCATCCTCATCCTCATCCTCGTCGGCGGCGAGCAGCACGTTCGGCGAGGCCCCGAAGCCGCCGGTCGGCGGTCTCACGGACCATCCGATGGCGCCGGTCACCCTCGCGCTGCACTATCTGCCGCTCGGCGACGTGCACAGCGCGGCCTACCGCAGCGCGGAGATCCCCGCGGTCAACGGCCACGCCACCGCGCGCGGACTGGCCTCGGTGTACGCGGAGTTGGCCTGCGGACGACTCCTCTCCCCCGGCACGCTGGAGCGGCTGCGCACCCTCCAGAGCGACGGCGAGGAGCCGGACATCGTCCTGCGGGCGGGCACCCCGCTCGCCGACACCTGGCCGTGGGCCCTCGGCTACATGCTCAACCAGTTCGGGCAGGCGGGCCCCAACCCCCGCGCCTTCGGGCACGGCGGCATGGGCGGGTCGTACGCCTTCGCCGACCCGGAGAACGGCGTCTCGTACGCGTACGTGATGAACCGCCTGGGTGCCGGGACCTCGGGCGAGGATCTGCGCAGCATCCACCTGGTCGGCGCCCTCTACCGGGAGCTCCGCGCGCAGGGCCGGGGCGGGGAGCGCTGAGGGTGCATGACGCCACGCGGAAGGGACGGGTGTGCGGTGGCCTCACGCGCGCGGGTGGCGGCCCGGCCCTCGCTCGTCGGGGGCGAGCTTGCTCGGTGAGAGGTCCGTGGCGTCCTCGCCCGGTTCGAGGAGCGTGTTGGCGGGGCCGATGATCAGCGGATCGGCCTTGCCGACCGCCTCGGGGTCCTTGGCCTCGTAGTCGATCCGCAGCAGGAGGTGGCGCATGGCCTCCAGGCGGCCGCGCCGCTTGTCGTTGGTCTTCACCACGGTCCAGGGGGCGTGCGGCGTGTCTGTGGCCCGGAACATCTCCACCTTCGCGTAGGTGTAGGCGTCCCACAGGTCCAGCGAGGCGAGGTCGGTGGAGGAGAGCTTCCACTGGCGCACCGGATCGACCTGCCGGATCGCGAAGCGCGTCCGCTGTTCGGCCCTGGAGACGGAGAACCAGAACTTGATGAGGATGATGCCGTCATCGGTGATCATCTTCTCGAACAGCGGCGCCTGCTCCAGGAAGTGCAGGTGCTCACGGGGCGTGCAGAACCCCATCACCGGCTCGACCCCGGCGCGGTTGTACCAGGACCGGTCGAAGAAGACGATCTCGCCCGCCGACGGCAGCTGGGCGACGTACCGCTGGAAGTACCACTGGCCGGCCTCCTGCTCGTTCGGCTTGTCCAGCGCCACCGTCCGCGCGCCGCGCGGATTCAGGCGCTCGGTGAACCGTTTGATCGTGCCGCCCTTGCCGGCCGCGTCACGCCCCTCGCACAGCACGACGACGCGCCACCCCCGCTCACGCACCGACTTCTGCAGCTTCAGGAGCTCGATCTGCAGTATCCGCTTGTGCCGCTCGTACGTCCGCCGGCCCAGTTTCTCCGTGTACGGGTAGTTCTCCCGCCAGCTCTGCAGGGGCCGCCCCTGTTCGTCCAGGAGCACCGGGCGCTCCGGGCGGGCGTCGTCCACGGACAGCCCTTCGAGCAGATCGTCGGCATTCCCATCGGTCGGCTCCACCGCGTTGACCTCTCCCTCGCGTACTCCCTGGCCCGTTCAACGTCAGCTTGCCCCCAGGACCGCGGCTCAGCACCCGCGGGCGGGAATAGCCAACGAATCCTGATGGTCGTCATCTCTGTGAGCCGACGGGCGGCCGCGTGAGCGGCGGGCGGTCGGCAGGTGATCGGAGAGAGGGAGCCAGATGCCCAAGGCGTACGGATTCACCGCACACGGCGGTCCCGAGGTGGAGGCGTTCCTCGACCTCGCCGAGCCGGAGCCCGGCCCCGGGCAGTTGCTCGTGGCGGTGCGCGCAGCCGGTGTGAATCCGGTCGACTGGAAGCTGCGGGCGGGCAAACGGCGTCCCGGCCAGGCGCCCCTGACCGGCCCCGAGGTCCTGGGCAGCGAGGTCGCGGGCACCGTGGAGCGGGTCGGCGCCGGGGTCGAGGGGTTCGCGCCCGGCGACGCGGTCTTCGGCAATCCGGTCACCGGCGGGTACGCGGAGTTCACCCTGATCCCCGCGGACATCGCCGCGCACAAGCCGGCCGTCCTCTCCTTCGCGGACGCGGCGGTGCTGCCCGTGGCGGCGGCGACCGCCTACGACGGGCTGCGGCAGCTCGATCTGCCCGCGGGGTCGACGCTGCTGGTCACCGGGGCCGGCGGCGGTGTCGGGGTGGCCGCGACGCAGATCGCCCGGCACCTCGGGCTGCGTGTGGTGGGCACGGCGAGCGAGGGCAAGAAGGAGTTCGTCGAGTCGCTCGGCGCCGTGCACGTGCCGCCCGGGCCCCGGCTCGCCGAGCGCGTTCGGGAGGCGGCGCCGGACCACCGCGTCGACGCGGTCTTCGACCTGGTCGGCGGCGCGGACCTGGCCGGGCTCGCGGAGCTCCTGACCGACCGCGGCAAGCTGATCACGGCGGCGGCCAAGGAGACCGTGGCGGAACTGGGCGGCGCCCCCGTCGCGCGGGCCCGTACGTCGGCGGTCCTCGACGAGGTCGCGCTCCTCGCCGCGGCGGGAGTGCTGCGCCCGCACGTGACGGCGAGGTACCCCCTGGAGCGCGCGGACGAGGCGCTGCGCGCGGTGGAGGGTGGTCACGCGCGGGGCAAGGTCGTGATCGAGGTGTCCGCGTGAGACCCGGCGCCGGTGTCCGGGGGAGCCGCGGCGGGAGAAAATGGCACGACGGCCGGTACGGCCCGTTGGTACCTTCCGGATCATGAAGTCCGTCAGTGAGAACGAGATCCGCGCGTCCTTCGTCAACTGTTCCAAGGGCGAAGCCCGCAGACTCACCCTCCCTGCCGGTTTCGCCGACACCCCCTGGTCCGACCTGGACTTCCTCGGCTGGCGCGACCCCAAGGCGCCCGACCGCGGCTATGTGGTGACGTGGCGGGACGGTCAGCCCGTGGGCATCGCCCTGCGCGCCTCGACCGGGGCGCGCAAGAGCCTGCTCAAGTCCAGCATCTGTTCGGTGTGCGTGACGCCGCAGTCCGGTTCCGGGATCGCGCTGCTCGTGGCCCCGAAGGCGGGGGTGGCGGGCCGCCAGGGCAACTCCGTCGGCATGTACATCTGCGCGGATCTGGCCTGCTCCCTCTACGTACGCGGGAAGAAGACCACGGTGCTCACGCGCCGCCTGGAGGAAAGCCTCACGCCGGAGGAGCAGAACGCCAGGACCGTACGGAACCTGGACGGCTTCCTGGACCAGATCCTCGCGGGCTAGGGCCTTTCGTTCGGGTCAGGCCCTAAACCGCGCGGGGATCGACCATCTGGAGCGCGAGCGCGGCCGACGGCTCGGCCAGGCCCGGGCCGCCCGCGGCGGCCCAGGCGAGTATCCCCTCGAGCGACTCGTCGTCCGTGACGAAGCCGACCCAGGCCGCCCGGCCGCCCCGCCTGCGCCCCTCGTACGAGGGCTGGACCACGACGATGTTGGCCTGCCCGCACGGCCCGAGGCAGTCGCTCGTGCGCACCGTGAACCGGCCGCGCGAGGCCGCCGCCGCGGAGCGCATCCGCTCCAGCTGCCAGGCGTGGTCGATGCCGGGGTTCTTGCGCGCGTCACCGCAGCAGCAGCCCCGGCACACGACGAGCGTGCAGGGGCGGCGGGCGGCGGCACCGATGGAGACGACGGGACTCATGTCGTGATCATCTCAGGTGCCCGAAGGCCGTGATCACCTCAGGTACGCGAGTCCGGGATGCACGCCCCGGTAGCCCTCCACGAGACGCCGCGCGACCGTCACGGAGTCGACGAGCGGGTGCAGCGCGAACGCCTTGACGGCGGTGGCCGAAGAACCGCTGTCCACCGCCGCGAGCACCTCCCGCTCGACCGCCTTGACCGCGCACACCAGGCCGGTGGCGTGGCCGGGCAGCGGGGCCACCGCCATGGGGTGGGCGCCGTTGGCGTCGACGGAGCAGGGCACCTCGATGACGGCGTCCGCGTCGAGGGCGGCGAGGGTCGTGCCGTTGCGGACGTTGAGGATCAGCGTGGCCCGCTCGTCGCGCGCGATGGCCCGCATCAGGGCGAGGGCGACCTTCTCGTACCCGCCGGACTCCAGGTCCTCCTCGGCCCGCTCCCCCACGCCCGCCGCCTCCCTGTTCTCCGCCATGTACGCCGCCTCGCGCTCGGCGAGGGTGGCGTTCCAGGTCTTGAGGGCCGGGGTGTCGGAGCTGCGCATCTCGTCGTAGAAGCGGGCCTGTTGGGTGTGGAGGAAGGCGCCGCGGGTCCGTTCGGCCTGCTGGTAGGCGCGCACGGTCTCGCGGTTGAAGTAGTAGTAGTGCAGGTACTCGTTGGGGATCATGCCGAGCGTCCGCAGCCAGTCGGCGCCGAACAGCCTGCCCTGCTCGAAGGAGCCGAGGAGCCCGGGGTCGGCGAGCAGCCGCGGCAGTTCGTCGCGGCCCGCGATGTGCAGCCCGCGCAGCCAGCCGAGGTGGTTGAGGCCCACGTAGTCGATGAAGGCTTCGTCGGGGTTGCCGCCGAGCACCTGCGCGACCCGGCGCCCGAGGCCCACCGGCGAGTCGCAGATGCCGATGACGCGGCCGCCCAGGTGACGGGCCATGGCCTCGGTGACCAGGCCCGCCGGGTTGGTGAAGTTGATGACCCAGGCGTCGGGGGCGAGCCGGGCGACGCGGCGCGCGATGTCGACGGCGACGGGCACGGTGCGCAGCCCGTACGCGATGCCGCCCGCGCCGACCGTCTCCTGCCCGAGGACGCCCTCGGCGAGCGCGACGCGCTCGTCGGCGGCGCGCCCCTCCAGGCCGCCGACGCGGATCGCGGAGAAGACGAAGTCGGCGCCGCGCAGCGCCTCGTCGAGGTCGGTGGTGGCGGTGACGGTGGGTGCGTCCGGGACTCCGGTGGCCTGCTCGGCGAGGACGCGGGCGACGGCGTCGAGCCGGGCGGCGTCCAGGTCGTGCAGGACGACGTCGGTGACGCGGCCCTCGGCGCGGTCGCCGAGGAGAGCCCCGTACACGAGCGGCACGCGGAACCCGCCCCCGCCGAGAATTGCCAGTTTCACGTCTGAACCGCCTTCTGTCGGACCGATATCACCGATGTTCACGTTACGTACCGCACCGGGCTCGGCGTAACGCACGCCGCCGGGGCGCACGTTACGTACGATGACGCCGCAGCGTTCCGACCCCCCACGGAGGTAGCGCCCGATGACCGTCTGGAAGGCATCAACCGCCCTGTTCGGCGCCGTCACCCTGGCGGTGATGACGGGCGGCGGCGCCTCCGCCGCGCCCGCCGCGCCGGGTGGCTGGCAGGAGTCCGGCACCTCGTACGTCAACTCGCTCACCGGCAGCCAGGGTCTGGCGAGCCGCGCGGACGGCAGCCTCCTCTACCGGGGGCTCGGCTCGATACCGCTCGACCTGCGCGTGAAGGGCTGGGGCCACATAGGCGACCCGGACGTGGCGAACGGCCACACCTTCGACGCCTACCAGGGCGGCGACAGCGCGCGGTCGAAGATGTACGCGGTCACGACGCCGGGCGGGCAGCGCTATCTCTACGAGCACGAGCTCGACGCGGGCGAGAAGCTCAACAACTCCTTCGCGGCCCTCTCCCCCGACAACCAGTGGCTGGTCTCCGGCGAGTGGGGCGACCAGAACCGGCTCCAGGTCTTCCCCGCCCCGCTCCTCAACTCCTCGACCCCGCCCACCGGCGGCGCACTCCCCCAGGCCGGGCAGATCTCGCTCGACAAGCCGGTCCGCGACGTCCAGGGCTGCGACTTCGTCTCCGCCTCCCGTCTGGTGTGCGCCTCGAACGACGCCTCCAAGGAGCTGTGGCCCGAGGACCGCCCCGTCCTCCAGGTCGACCTGGAGCGCCCGCTCGACGGCAAGCCGGTGACCGGCCGCGTCACGAGCCTCTTCGCCGCCCCGCAGCGCAGCGTCTGCTCCGGCACGTTCGAGACGGAGGGCATCGACTACGACGCCGCGCGCCGCACCCTGCGCGTCGAGGTGGTGCCGCCCGCGCCGTGCCTGGTGACGACGGCGGTACACGCGTACCGGCCGACCACCGGCTGAGCCGGCTCCGAGCGCTCGCCCCGTCCGCCTGCCGGACAGGACGTGTGGGGCGCCGCGGCGTGGGGGAAGGTCGTGATCATGACACAGCACGACCAGCAGGTGATGACCACCGTCCCCGCTCCTGAGCGGCGCCCGATACGGCAGCTGCTCGCCGCATCGGTCGGCAACGCCGTGGAGTGGTACGACTGGTACGCCTACACCTTCCTCGCCACGTACATCGCCGGCCAGGTCTTCCCCAAGGGTTCCGGCAACTCCCTCGTCCCGCTGCTCGCCACCTTCGCCGTCTTCGCGGTGGGCTTCTTCATGCGTCCCGTCGGCGGCCTGCTCATGGGCGCGGTCGCCGACCGGCGCGGCAGGCGCGCCGCGCTGACCGTCACCATCCTGCTCATGGGCGGCAGCAGCCTGCTGGTCGGCCTGACCCCCACGTACGCGGCCGCGGGCGTGTTCGCCCCGGTCTTCCTGGTGTTCGCCCGGCTGCTCCAGGGCCTGTCGGTGGGCGGTGAGTTCGCCGCGTCGACGACGTTCCTGGTCGAGTCGGCGGGTCCCGGGCGGCGCGGGCTGTTCTCCAGTTTCCAGTACGTCTCCACGAGCGCGGGCCAGCTCGCGGCGTCCGGCGTCGCGGCGCTCCTGGTCGCCACGCTCTCCGACGGGCAGATGGACGGCTGGGGCTGGCGGCTGCCCTTCCTGGCCGGTGCCGCGCTCAGCCTCGTGGGGTTCTGGATCAGGCAGGGCGCGCACGAGACCCACCGGGCGCCCGCCGACGACGGCGACCGCCCCGGCCTGTTCGACGCGCTGCGCCACCACCCGCGCCAGTCCCTGCTGATCTGCGGCATCACCGCGGGCGGCACCCTCGCCTACTACACCTGGACGTCGTACCTGCCGACGTACGCCGAGCTGAACACGGACATCGGCAAGAGCCAGGCGCTCCTCGCGGGCACGGTCTCACTGGCCTTCTTCGCGCTGCTCCAGCCGGTCGGCGGCCTGCTCTCGGACCGCGTGGGGCGCAGGCCGCTGCTGCTGTTCTTCGGCATCGGCTTCGCCGTCCTGAGCGTGCCGCTGCTCAAGTCCCTCACCGGTTCGTTCACTTCGCTGCTGCTCGTGCAGTGCGCGGGGATGGTGCTGCTCACCGGGTTCACGTCGATCTCGGCGGCGGTGAACGCGGAGGTGTTCCCTGCGCGGGTCCGGGCGGCCGGGATCGGGTTTCCGTACTCGTTGACCGTGGCGGTGTTCGGGGGCACGGCCCCGTACGTGGGAACGCTGTTCAAGGAGATCGGGTCTCCCGGGCTCTTTCCCGCGTACGTGGCCGTGCTGTGTGTGGTCTCTTCGGTTGTCTACTCGCGGTTGCCGGAGACTGCGCACAAGCCTCTCGAGCGGTGAGGCTGTCCTCTGGGTGCGGCTACGTGGTGGCTGGGCGCGCGGTTCCCCGCGCCCCTAAGCTGCCCGGGGCACCTCGGCGATCGAGCGCCCCGCCCACTCCGGGGGCGTCTGCACCAGGCTCGTCAGGCGGTCGCGGATCTCTGCCGGGAAGGGGGTCGTGCGGCCCGCGTTCTGGTCGACGTGGAGGGCGAGCAGTTCGGTGGTCGCCACGGGGGCGGCGTCCGGGGCCGGGTCTGCGCCCTCGTCCTCGACCACGAACATCTCGTGCGTGAGGCGCGTCTTCTTGGCGTCCGCGCCCAACAGGCTGGTGCGGATGGCGAGATGGGCGCCTTCACCGACGTCGTTCAGGTACCGGACGTGGGCCTCGACCGTGTAGAGGGAGCAGCCGGTGGACTCGCGGTAGCCGGCGTGCAGACCCGTCTCGATCATCATGGCGTCGGTGGCGTGGCCGAAGACCAGGACGTAGAAGGCCTCGCTCATGTGGCCGTTGTAGTCGATCCACTCGGGCCGCACGGTCCGGTGCAGCAGGGGCAGGGACTCGCTCACTTCTTGCCTCCGTTCAGGCGGCCCGTGGCGCGCAGGACGTCGATGACGCCCTGGTCGCGCTCGGCGACGAGCTCCGCGATGGTGCGGCCGCCCGCCTCCTCGTCGCACCCGGCGACGACGGCGTCGTACAGCTTCTTGTCGAGTTCGGGGGCTTCCAGGCGCGTCCACGGGGACTTCAGGGACGGGCCGAAGTGGTCGAGCATGTGGGCCATGCCGCCCTCGCCGCCCGCGAGCGCGAAGGTCAGCATGGGGCCCATGAACGCCCAGCGCAGGCCCGGGCCCTCGGTGATGGAGTCGTCGATCTCCTGGACCGTGGCCTCGCCGTTGGCGACCATGTGCAGGGCCTCGCGCCACAGGGCCTCCTGCAGGCGGTTGGCGATGAAGCCCGGGACTTCGCTCTTCATCGTGATCACGGACTTGCCCGCGACCTCGTAGAAGCGGGACGCCCACGCCACGGCGTCGGCGTCGGTCAGTTCGCCACCGACGACCTCGACGAGGGGGATCAGGTACGGCGGGTTGAAGGGGTGCCCGACGACGAGGCGGCCCGGGGTGGCGGCCTCGGTCTGC
This sequence comes from Streptomyces sp. NPDC036815, assembly GCF_055609205.1. Taxonomy (NCBI): domain Bacteria; kingdom Bacillati; phylum Actinomycetota; class Actinomycetes; order Kitasatosporales; family Streptomycetaceae; genus Streptomyces; species Streptomyces sp. NPDC036815. The sequence goes on from NZ_JBVJPW010000009.1 coordinate 203,747, forward strand.
ATGTCGGTCATCGGGTAGCCCGAGGTGGAGGAGGCGATGACGACACCGGCGGGCGCGGCGGCGTCCAGCTTCGCGAGCAGATCGCGCTTGAGCTCCAGTTTCTCGGGGGCGCTCTCCTGCACGAACTGAGCGTCGGCGACGGCCTCTTCGAGGGACGAGGTGATGGTGAGGCGGTCCTGCGAGGCACCGTCGGCGAGGCCGAGCTGGGTGAGGGCGGGCCAGGCGGCCTCGACGAGCCGCCGCAGCTTCCGCTCGGCGCCGGGCGCCGGGTCCCAGGCGGTGACGTCGTAGCCGCGGGCCAGGAAGTGGGCGACCCAGCCGCCGCCGATGACACCGGCACCTATGCAGGCGACGCGGCGTACTTCTTCAGGGGTGGTGGTCATGGGGGTGGGGGGCATGGAGGTGGGGGTCATTGGGATGGGGGATCCTTTCGTGGCTGCGCGTGGGGGTGCCCCTTCGGGGGCGTGGGGGGACTGCGCGACCGGGCACGGGCGGCCCCCGGACGAGTCGGCGCGCGGCGATCACCCGCGGGGCTTGAGGCCCAGCTTCCGGCGGGCCTCGTCGGGCGTGGCGACGCGCGAGCCGAGCGACTCGGTGATCCGGACGGCGCGCTCGACGAGTTGTCCGTTGGTCGCCTTGTTGCCCTTGCCGAGGTAGAGGTTGTCCTCCAGGCCCACCCGGACCTGACCGCCGAGCAGGATCGACTGGGCGACCCACGGCATCTGCATGCGGCCGAGCGCGAAGCTGGCCCACTGGGCGCCTTCGGGAAGCATGTTGACCATGGACTGCAGGACGCCCGGGTCGGCGGGGGCGCCCCACGGGACGCCCATGCAGAGCTGAAAGACGGTCGGGTCGTCGAGCAGGCCTTCGGCGAGGAGCTGCTTGGCGAACCAGAGCTGGCCGGTGTCGAAGATCTCCAGCTCGGGGCGGACGCCGAGCTCCTGGATGCGCTTGGCGCCCTGGCGGAGCATGTCGGGGGTGGAGACGTAGAGGTTGCTGCCGTCGCCGAAGTTGAGGGAGCCGCAGTCCAGGGTGCAGATGTCGGGGAGCAGGTCCTCGACATGCGGGAGCCGGTCGAGACCGCTGACGAGGTCGGTGCCGGGGAGGTGCTTGAGCGGCTCGTCCGGGTCGATGACGAGGTCGCCGCCCATGCCCGCCGTCAGGTTGATGACGACGTCGGTACCGGTCTCCTTGATGCGCTCGACGACCTCGCGGTACAGCCGCGGGTCGCGGGAGGGGGCACCGGTCTCGGGGTCGCGGACGTGGATGTGCACGACGGCGGCGCCCGCCTCGGCGGCCTCGACCGCCGAGGCGGCTATCTGCTCGGGCGTCACGGGCACGTGCGGGCTCTTGCGCACGGTGTCGCCCGCGCCGGTCAGGGCGCAGGTGATGATGACGTTGTCGTTCACGGGCATGCGGAACTCTCCCTCGGGGGTGGGGTGTTGTGTGTACGGGGGATGCGACGACCAGACACGTCGAACCATTGACGCATTGACGAACAAGGGAGTCGCGCCGTCAGCGCACGGTCAGCGTCGCGTCGACGTAGGCGGTGAGGGCCTCGTGCATGTCGTCGGGGCCTGTGCCGGAGCCGTCGGAGGCCGAGGCGAGCACCTGGGTGGCGAGCCCGTCGATCAGCGCGGTCAGGCGCAGCGCGGCGGAGTCGGGGTCGGCGGGGCGGAAGACGCCTCCGTCGATGCCGCGGCGGATGACGTCGGCGACGGTGCCGCGCCACTGCCGGTAGTAGTCGGCGTGCAGTCGGCCCACGGCGGTGGAGCGGGCGGCCTCCGCCCACAGGTCGAGCCAGACGCTCCACTGCCAGCGCTGCTGCGGGGTGCGCGGGATCTGCAGCTCGATGAGCTGGCGCAGTTCGTCGGCGGTGTCGGCGGCGTCCGCTATCCGGGCCGCCCGGCGCGCGGTGTCCTCGTCCATGCACCAGCGCACGGCGGCTTCGAGGAGGTCGTCGCGGCCCGGGAAGTGGTAGTGGATGGCGGCGGTACTGGTGCTGCAGGCCGCGGCGATGTCCTGGACGCGGACGGCGTGGAAGCCGCGCTCCGCGATGAGGCGCACGGTCTCGCGGACGATCTGCAGGGGGCGGCCGCCCTCGGGGGGCGCGGCGCGCTCGCGCCGCGCGGCAGGCTCCTGGCCGCGGGCGGCGGCGCCGAGCAGCCAGCCCGCGTCGACCCCGCCGGTGTCCGCGACGCGGGCGAGCTCCGCCGCCGTGAAGCGCCGGGTGCCGCCCAGCGAGCGGGAGAGCTTGGAGGGGTCCATGACGATGCGGCGCGCGAATTCGCGCTGGGTCACACCGGCGTCGGCGATCACCTTGCGGACGCGGTCCGCCACCTCGGGGTCGTACTGCATGGTCGTCGACCCTACTCGCGCGTTGCGATGAACGCAACGAGGTGATGGCTGTGTCTCCAAGAAACAGAACGAGAAGCGACCGCGATTGCGATTCTGACTGATGCATCAGTAGGTGACATAGATCTCCCGGGCTTCCGCGGGCAAGAGGTCGGAGGTCCGCATGCGGCTGGACGGGTGGTCGGCGGGTGTCGCGCGTCGGGGACGCGGGGCGGTCCTGGTCGCTGTGGTGGTCTTGGCCGGATCCGTGCCGCGGTCGGTGCGCGGGGGCGACGAGGAGCGTTGGACGTGGACCAGCAGGTGGAGCCGGTGGACAGGCCGCCGTGCGGGCGGTGGCGGCGAGGGGTGACCGCGGTGTTCTCGGCGCTGGCCTCGGCGGCTCTGACGGCGGCCATGGCGCCGTCGGGCCCGGCGGCCGCGGTGCCGCCGCGCCCGGGGCATCCGCCGCGCCCGGGGCATCCGCCGCGCCCGGGGCACCCGCCGTGTCCGCGGGCACCTACGCGTTCATCACCGACAACTCCGATGACCCGAGCCCACCCGACCCCGCCGGGCCCGCGCGACCGGACGTGTTTCACGGCCGACGATCAAGGGGACTGGAGGTGTCGGCCGCTCGCCGTCCATCACGACCACGACCACGACCCCCACAAGAAGGAGCTCCCATGCGCGCCTTGGCACTCGTCTGCACCCTGTCCCCCTCCCCCGCCGCTTCCAGCAGCGACCGCCTGGCCGGGCAGGTCCTCGCCGAGCTGGCGAAGCGGGAGGTGACGGTGGAGTCCGTACGGATCGCCGACCACGACGTGAAGCCCGGCATCGGCGCCGACATGGGCGAAGGCGACGCCTGGCCCGCCCTGCGGGAGAAGGTCCTTGCGGCCGACATCCTGCTGGTGGCCACGCCGATCTGGCTCGGTCACCCGTCGAGCATCTGTCAGCGCGTCCTGGAACGTCTGAACGCCGACTCCTCCGAGACCGACGACCAGGGGCGCCCGCTGTTCTACGGCAAGGCGGCCGCCGTGGCGGTGGTGGGCAACGAGGACGGCGCCCACAAGGTGAGCGCCGACGTCTTCCAGGGCCTCAACGACGTCGGCTTCTCCCTCGCGCCGGGTGCCGTCACGTACTGGGTGGGAGAGGCCATGCAGGGCACCGACTACCAGGACCTCGACGAGACCCCCGACAGCGTCGCGAGCACCACCCGCACCCTGGCCGCCAACACGGTCCACCTCGCCCGCCTCCTGCGCGACGCCCCCTACCAGGCGCCCACCGAGTAGTCCGCGCGGAACCGGGGTGGCACGTGAGGCACTCTTCTGTCTGTGTCGCACGCATCCTCGCTCCCTCCACAGCGCCCTTCACCGCCCGCCACCGGCCACATGGTCGTGTGCGGCGGTGACAACGTCCTGGCCCACCGGCTCGCCGCCGAACTCCGCGGCGTCTACGGCGAACAGGTCGTCCTCGTCGTCCCGCCCGCGGGCCGCGGCGAGCGGAACCGGCTGACGGGCCGGGCCAGGACCACGGCGCTGCTGCTCGGCCGCATCACCGCCGCCGTCTCACGCACCGCGGGCGCGGTGAACGGGACCGCGAACGGGGAAGGCGAGGGCGGCGGCACGAGTGACCCGCCACGGACCCTGGAGGCCGTCGAGCTCACCGACGACGTGCTCGTCGACGCGGGCGTCCCGCAGGCCGCCGCCCTCGCGCTGATGCACGACGACGACGAGACCAACATCCGCACCGCGCTGGCCGCGCGGCGGCTCAACCCCCGGCTGCGGCTCGTGATCCGGCTGTACAACCGGAAGTTGGGCCAGCACCTGGAGCAACTGCTCGACCAGGCAGCCGTCGTGGCGGGCCTCGCCACCACCGATGCCAGCGTCACCGTCCTGTCCGACGCGGACACCGCCGCCCCGGCGCTCGCCGCCACCGCGGTCGCCGGGACCAGCAAGGTCGTCCACGCCTACGGGCTGCTCCTGCGCGCGGTGGAGCGCACACCACCGGCGCCGGGCGAGGTGGCACCGCGCGGCCTCGCCACCCTCGCGCTGCTCTCGTCCACCGCCAACGACCCGGCGGGGGCGGAGGGTTCGGACGACGCGGACTCCGGAGCCGGGCCGCGGCTGCTGCCGGACGACGACGCCGTGGCGGCCGCACCGGGGCGGGGCGCCCTGGTCCTCGAGGCCGTCTCCTATTCGGGGTCCACTCCGCCGCCCGGGTTCCTCGCCGGGCGCGGCGTGCCGCTACGCCAGCTGTTCTCGCGGCGGCTGCGCTGGTCGGTGGCCGGGTTCGCGGCGGCCGTCGTCGGCATGGCCATCGCGTCGATCGTCACCACCGAGGACACCACTCCGCTGCACGCGACGTACCTGACGCTCCTCGACCTGTTCTCCATCAACGACCCGGCCACGGACGGCCCGATGAGCCGTCAGGTCCTGCAGCTCCTCGCCGGTCTCGTCGGGCTGCTGCTCCTGCCGATCCTCTTCGCCGCCGTCCTTGAGGCCCTCGGCACCTTCCGCACCGCCTCCTCGCTGCGCCGCCCGCCCCGCGGCCTCTCGGGCCACGTGGTCCTGCTGGGCCTGGGAAAGATCGGCACCCGGGTGCTCGCCCGGCTGCGCGAGCTGGACATTCCCGTGGTGTGCGTGGAGGCCGACCCCGAGGCGCGCGGCATCTCCCTGGCGCGGCGCCTGCGCGTGCCCACCGTGATCGGCGACGTGACGGAGGAGGGCGTCCTGGAGGCGGCCAAGGTGCACCGCGCGCACGCGCTGCTCGCGCTGACCAGCGCGGACACCATAAACCTCGAAGCGGCCCTGTACGCACGGTCGGTGAAGCCCGATCTGCGGGTGGCGCTGCGGCTGTACGACGACGAGTTCGCGACCGCCGTCTACCGCACCCTGCGCGCCGCCCATCCGAACGCCCTCACCCGCAGCCGCAGCGTGTCGGCGCTGGCCGCGCCCGCGTTCGCCGGGGCGATGATGGGGCGCCAGATCCTGGGCGCGCTTCCCGTGGAGCGGTCCGTGCTGCTCTTCGCCGCGCTGGACGTCTCGTCGCAGCCGCAGCTGACCGGCCGCAGGATCGCCGACGTGTTCCAGCCCGGGGCGCGGCGGGTCGTCGCCCTGGAGCGCGCCCCGGGCGAGGGGACCGGCCTCACCTCGGGCCTGGAGTGGGAGCTCGACCCGGACTACGAGCTGCGCCCCCAGGACCGCGTCGTCCTGGCCGCGACCCGGCAGGGCCTGGCCGAACTCCTCGCCCGCAGGCCGCTGCCGGACCGGCTCTGAGCGGCCCGGTCAGTCCTCCTCGGGCACCGGCAGGATCTGCCGCAGGTGCGGGTCGGGGTGGAAGTCCCTGCGCCACTCGCGCGGGTAGCCGACGGACGCCTCGATGTGGGGCACCCCGTCGTGCACGGTGGTGCGCGGTATGTGCAGGTGGCCGTAGACGACGGCGGCCGCCTCGTACCGCACGTGCCAGTCGGCGGAGCGCTCGGTGCCGCACCACAGGGCGAACTCGGGGTAGCGCAGGACGCGGGTGGGTTCGCGCAGCAGCGGCCAGTGGTTGATCAGGACGGTCCGCATTCCCTCGGGCCGCTCGGCGAGCCGCTCCTCGGTGTACTTGACCCGGGCGCGGGACCAGTCGTCGCGGGTCGCGTACGGGTCGGGGTGCAGGAAGTACTCGTCCGTGCAGACGACGCCCGCCTCGTGGGCGACCTCCAGCGCCTGCTCCTTCGTGTGCGTGCCCTCGGGGCGGAAGGTGTAGTCGTAGAGGAGGAAGAGCGGGGCGACCATGACCGGGCCGCCCGCGCCGCGCCACACGGGGTAGGGGTCCTCGGGCGTCGCCACCCCCATCTCGCGGCAGAGTTCGACGATGTGGCGGTATCGCTCCTCGCCGCGCAGCTGGACCGGATCGTCCTTGGGCGTCCACAGTTCGTGGTTGCCCGGTGACCACACCACCTTGGCGAAGCGCCCGGCGAGCGTGCGCAGCGTCCACTCGATGTCGGCCATGCGCTCGGCGACGTCACCGGCGACTATCAGCCAGTCCCCGTCCGACTGGGGCCGGATGGTCTCGGTGTACTTCCTGTTCTCCGCGTACGCCACGTGCAGATCACTGATCGCCAGCAGTTTCGGAGTCTTCTCGGATGCCATCACGCTGCGAGGCTAACCGAGCGGCACGGTCAGTGGTGGTCGCCCTCGCCTCGCTGGATCGCCAGGTACTCCTCCTTCGTCGGCTTGGGCACCTGCGCCTTGGGGCCGTACATGGCGCGGGCGAGGCGGGCGCGCAGGCGTTGGGAGGCTCGGACCTTGCGGGTTACGCCGTTGGCGTCGACCAGGGGGCCGACCTCGTAGGGCCGGGGCTGTTCGTGGGCGGTCAGGCGGTACAGCTCGGCCTGCGGCAGGCGTTCGTGGATCTCCACGTACTCGCCGTGCGGTAGGCGTTTGACGGTGCCCGTCTCCCGGCCGTGCAGCACCTTCTCCTGGTCCTTGCGCTGCAGGCCGAGGCAGACGCGGTGGGTGACGAAGAAGGCGAGGGCGGGCGCCAGGAAGCAGCTGATCCGCACGAACCAGGTGATCGCGTTGATGGAGAGGTGGAAGTGGGTGGCCCACAGGTCGTTGCCGCCGCCGACCATCAGCACGCCGAACAGGGCGAGCCAGGCGACGCCGAGCCCGGTGCGCACGGGTGCGTTGCGCGGCCGGTCCGCGATGTGGTGCTCCCTCTTGTCCCCCTTGACCCAGGACTCGATGAACGGATAGACGCCGATGGCCAACAGGATCAGCGGGAAGAGCGAGAAGGGGATGAAGACGCCCAGTTCGAGCGTGTGCCCCCAGGCATTGATCTCCCAGCTGGGCATCACCCGGATCAGCCCCTCGGAGAAGCCGAGGTACCAGTCGGGTTGAGCGCCCGTGGAGACCATGTCGGGCCGGTAGGGGCCGATCGCGAAGACCGGGTTGATGGAGGCGACCGCGCCCATGATCGCGAGCACACCGAAGACGAGGAAGAAGAAGCCGCCCGCCTTGGCGATGTAAACGGGCAGGAGCGGCGCCCCGACCACGTTCTTCTCGGTTCTGCCGGGCCCGGCGAACTGGGTGTGCTTGTGGTAGAAGACCAGGATCAGGTGGGCGACGACGAGCCCCAGCATGATGCCCGGCAGCAGCAGTACGTGGATCGGGTAGAGCCGCGGAATGATGTCCTGCCCCGGGAACTCCCCGCCGAACAGGAAGAAGGAGAGGTACGTCCCGACGACGGGGGTGGCCAGGATGGCGCCCTGCGCGAAGCGGATGCCCGTGCCGGAGAGCATGTCGTCGGGGAGCGAGTAGCCGGTGAGGCCGGTGAGGATGCCGAGGAACAACAGGGTCCAGCCGAACAGCCAGTTGAGCTCGCGCGGCTTGCGGAACGCCCCGGTGAAGAACACCCGCATCATGTGCACGAGCATCCCGGCGACGAAGACGAGCGCGGCCCAGTGGTGGATCTGCCGGATGAGCAGTCCGCCGCGCACCTCCATGCTGATGTCCACGGTGGATTCGTACGCCCGGGAGACCAGGACGCCCTTGAGCGGCACGTACCGTCCGTCGTAGGCGACTTCGGCCATGCTCGGATCGAAGAACAGGGTGAGGTAGGTCCCGGTCAGGATGAGGATGATGAAGCTGTAGAGGCAGATCTCCCCGAACATGAACGACCAGTGGTCGGGGAAGATCTTGCGCATCTGGCTCTTGGCCAGGGAGTTGATCCCGAGTCTCCCGTCCGCCCAGTCGGCGATCCGCTCCCCTTTGCCGAGCCGTACAGGTCGTGCGTCGGTCCCGGTGCGCTCAGTGCGTCCGCTCATGCGACTCCCCTTCAGGCGGTTCCAGGGTAGGTCGCCCGGGTGACGGATCCAACAGGCGCGGAAGTGTCAACTCATCAGGGGCGAGGCTCACGCGCCAGTGGCGCCAACCGGTGGAGGCGCAGGGCGAGTTGGATCTCCAGAGTGCGGGCCGGCGTGTTCCAGTCGTCGCCGAGCAGCCGCGCCACGCGTTCCAGTCGCTGCACCACGGTGTTCACGTGCACGTGCAGCGCGGTCCTGGCCCTGGTGAGGCTGCGGTCCTGGCCGAAGTACACCTCCAGGGTGCGCAGCAGCTCCGTGCCGCGGTCGCTGTCGTAGTCCAGGACGGGACCGAGGGTGGCCCGGACGTAGGCGCCCAGGTCGGCCTGTTCGCCGATGAGCAGTCCGACGAAGCCGAGGTCCGCGAGCGTCGCACCGTGGCCGGTGCGGCCGAGCGCCCGCAGTGCGGAGAAGCAGCGCAGGGCTTCGGCGTGCGCATCGGGCAGCCCCGTGGGCCCGGCGGCCGAACCCGCCGCGCCCACGGTGACCGGGGCGCCGACGACCTGTCCCAGTGCGGCGGCGAGCGCCCGGGCGTCGGTGCCGGGCACGCCGGCGGGGGCCACGATCACCACGTTGTCGTGGTGGAGGCCTGCAAGGCCGCTGTGGGCGCGGGCGGTGCGGTGCGCCGCGGCGAGCAGCCGCGGCCGGGGCGCGCTCTCGCCGTGGGCGACGAACACCGTGTGCGGCCGGTCGAGCCGGACGCCGAGGCGGCGGGCGCGGCCGACCAGGCCGGCCGGATCGCCGTTGGCTCCGAGCAGGTCACCGAGGAGCTCGCCGCGGACCCGGTCCTCGGTCTCGGCGACCGACCGGCGAAGGAGCAGCAGCAAGGCGGTGACGACGCCCGCACGCTCGAACAACCGCCGGTCGGCGTCGGCGAGTTCGGGCCGTCCGGTCAGGGCGATGCTGCCGAGGAGTTCGGGTCCCGCCAGGACCGCGCACACCCAGGTGCCGTCCTGCGGGACGGCACGGCCGCTGGCACGCGACGCCGCGACGGCGGGCGCGGGCGGGGGCAGCGGTCCGGTGCCGGTGCGGGCCAGTTCGACGCCGTCCGCGTCGTGGATGAGGACCCCGCCGTCGAGGAGGGCGGCGATGCCGTCGGCCACGTCGCCCGCGCCGCCGCCCCGCAGGACGAGATCGGTGAGCTGGTCGTGGGCCCGCTCGGCCCGGCGCAGGGCCCTGCTGTGCGCGCGGATGGTCTCGGTGGCGGCGTTGAGGTCGACGAGCGCGGCGCGGGTCTCCTCCAGGAGGCGCGCCCCGTCGATGGCGATGGCGGCGTGGTCGGCGAGGGAGGAGAGCAGCACGATCTCCTCGGTCGCGAACTCGCGGGCGGCGCGGTCGGCCGCGTACAGCACGCCGATGACGCGCGAGCCGAGGCGCAGCGGCACGCCGAGGATGGCCCGCAGCCCCTCCTGGCGGACGGCGCTGTCGATGGCGTCGGTGTGGTGGAAGCGGGGGTCCCGCTGGTAGTCGCCGGAGACGTAGGGGCGGGCGGTCTGGGCGACGAGCCCGCCGAGTCCCTCGCCCATGCCGAGCCGCAACTGCTGGAAGGCCGCGGCGACACTGCCGTCGGTCACCCGCATGTAGGTGTCGCCCGCCGCCTCGTCGTTGAGGGAGAGGTAGGTGACGTCCGTGCCGAGGAGGAGTTTGGCGCGGCGCACGATGGCGTGCAGCACGGCGTCCGCGTCGCGCAGGGCCGCGAGGTCGCTCGCGGTGTCGAACAGGGCGGTGAGTTCGGCCTCGCGGCGGCGGTGCGTGCCCAGGGTGCGGTGGATGCGCAGCGCCACGTCGGTGGCCTCGTCGAGGGCGGCGAGGTCCGCGGTGGTGGCGCCGGCCTCGCGGGCGCGGGCGGCGGGGCGCGCGAATTCCTCGGCGGGTGCGCCCCGGTCGAGCAGGTCGAGCAGGCAGCGCAGGGCCCCCCGGGGGTCGGTGGGGTCCGCGCCCTTGGTGGTGGGAAGCATGGGGCGATGGTCTCCCGGCGGGGTGGGTGCGGTCGATGGCCTGTTCCGGATCCGCCGCGCGGTCGCCGGGAGGGACGCCGCGCGCAGAGCGGTGCCCGCCTCCGGGGGAGGGAGGCGGGCACCGCGATCGAGGGCTCGGCGGGTTCAGAGCCAGGCTCTCAGGCGTCCGTCGAGCTGTTGGCGTACGGCGGCTCGGCCGCGGAGACGGCGGGGGCGGGCGCCCGCACGGGCTCGGGGGCCTTCTCGCTGAGGCCGAACCGGGCGTGGAACCTCCGCAGGAAGCCGGGCGCGTACCAGGCCGAGCGGCCGAGCAGCCGCATCGCGGCCGGCAGCAGGATGCCGCGTACGGCCAGGGCGTCGATGAGGATGGCGAGGCCGCTGCCCAGGCCGAACAGCTGCAGGAAGCTGATCTCGGCCGTACCGAAGGCGAAGAAGCTCACCGCGAGCAGGACGGCCGCCGCGCTGACGATGCGCCCGGTGTGCCCGAGGCCGTTGGCCACGGCGGACTCGTTGTCCTCGCCCTGCTCGTGGAGTTCCTTGATCCGGCTGGTGACGAACACCTCGTAGTCCATCGAGAGGCCGAAGGCGACGCAGAACATCAGCACCGTCATCGAGGTCTCCATCGGCTGCGGGGTGAAGCCGAGCAGCGAGGAGAGGTGGCCGTCCTGGAAGATCCAGGTCATGGCGCCGAGGGTCGCGCCCAGGCTGATCATGTTGAGGACCAGGGCACGCACCGGCTGCACCACGCTGCCGGTGAAGAGGAAGAGCAGCAGGAAGGTGGTGACGGCGATGAGGCCTACGGCGAGCGGGAGTTGGCCACCGATGGAGTCGTTGGAGTCGACGAGTTCGGCGTCGGCGCCGCCCACGAGCGGGTGCGTCCCTACGGGCGGGGTGGCCGCCCTGACCTCGTCGACCAGGTTCTGGGCGGCGTCCGACTTGGGCGTCAGGGTGCTCACCACGTTGAGCTGCTGTGCGGCGGGGCGGGCGAGTGCCGGGTTGCCGGGTGTCTTCGCCTGGGGGCGCCCGTCGGTGTGGACGCCGGTGCCGGTCTCGACGCGGGCGACCCCGTCGAGCGCGGAGAGCCCGGCCGCGTACCGCGCCAAGGGGGCCTTGCCGACGGCCTTGTCGATGACGACGTGCAGGGCAGCGGCGTCGTTGCCGTTGAAGTTCTCCCGCAGCGACGCCGACACCTGGCGGCTCTCGGCACCCTCCGGCAGTACGCGTTCGTCCGCCGTGCCGAAGGTGATGCCGAGGAGTGGGCTCGCCGCCACCAGGAGCACCGCGAGGACCGGCAGCGCGGTGAGCGCGGGCCGCCGCATGACGGTGCGGGCGAGGCGGCCCCACGCGGACGTTCCGGCGGCCGCGGCGCGCCCCGGCTCGACCCACGGCATCCGCCCGTTGTTGACCCGGTCCCCCAGGACGTTGAGCAGGGCCGGCATCACGAAGAGGGTGCCGAGGGCCGCGATGACGACGACCCCGACCCCGGAGTAGCCGAACGAGCGGAGGAAGTACTGCGGGAACACCATGAGCGCGGCGAGTGCGGCCGCCACGGTCGCGGCGGAGTACGCGACGGTGCGGCCCGCGGTGCTCATCGTCGTCCGTACGGCGTCCTCCACGCGCGCCCCGGCGGCGAGCTGTTCGCGGAACCGGCTGATCATCAACAGGCCGTAGTCGACGCCGAGTCCGAGGCCGAGTGCCGTGGTCAGGTTGACCGCGAAGATGGAGACGTCGGTGACGCTGCCGAGCAGGAAGAGCTGGGCGAACACGCCCACGATGGCGATGAGCGCGATGGCCAGCGGCAGCAGCGCGGCGACCACGCTCCCGAAGACGACCAGGAGCAGCAGGAGGATCAGCGGCACGGCGATGCTCTCCGCCAGGACGAGGTCCTTGCCGGTCTGGGGCCCCATCTCGTGGCTCACGCCGGTGCTGCCGCCGGCCTTGACGGTGAGGTCGCCCCGGTACGTTCCCGCGTAGTCGCCGATGACGCTCTCGGCGTTGTCCTTCCGCTCCGCGTCGTCGCCCTTCACCCGGGCGAGGATCACGGCTTCGCGGCCGTCCTCGGAGCGGAGGTCGGGGTTGTCGGTGTCCCAGTACGAGACCACGTTCTCCAGGCCCCGCTCCTTCCTGAGGTCGGACACCAGGGCCCTGCCGGTGAGTTCGGTGGCCGGGGCGTCGACGCGGCCCTCGGCGGCGCGGACGAGCAGCACCAGGTTCGTCTCGCCGCCGAACTTCTCGTCGATGACGGTCCGGGCGCGGGCGGACTGCGAGGCCGGGTCCTCAAAGCCGCCGTCCTGCAGCTTCCCGAACGCACCCGCGCCCAGGGCGCCCATGAGGGCCACCACCACGGCGGCGACGACGAGTACCAACCGTGACCGGCGAATCGCCATGTCGGCTATGCGTTCAAACACGCCCGATCTCCTTCGGTGTCCCTACGAAAACGGCGCGAAACGCACGCCTCGCCGCCGTGCACGACGCTAGTGAGGGCACAGAAGTTTTGGCAGTGTTAGATTTTCCGAACACTCAGGCTTCCACAGGGGGAGGAACCCGCGATGCCCCAGCTCTCCCTGCGCGAACGGCGCCGGGCCACCGCCACCCGGGAGATCGTCGAGGCCGCCGAGCAGCAGATCACCGAAGTCGGGCCCGCCGCCCTGTCGTTGCGCGCCGTCGCCCGCACCCTCGGCATGACCGTGCAGGCGCTCTACCACTACTTCCCGAACCGGGACGCCCTTCTCACGGTGCTCCTCACCAAGGCGTACGACGACCTGGCCGACGCCCTGGAGGCCGCCGTCGACACCGCCGATGACGGCCCGGACCTGCCGCGCCTGGTGATCCTCGCCGAGGGCTATCGCAGTTGGGCGCTCGCCCATCCCGAGCGCTTCCAACTCCTCTACGGCACACCGCTGCGGGGCTACGAGGCGCCCGCCGACGGCCCGACCACCCGGGCGACGCGCCGCATGAGCACGCTCTTCGAACGCGTGCTGTTCGGCGACTTCACCGGGGCGCAGCTCGCCGCGGCCACCACTCCCCCGCTCTCCGCGCCGCTGCGGGCGCACATGGCGGGCCTGCCGCCGACCGGCCTCGGCGAACTGCCGCCACCCGCGATCGCGCTGTTCATGAGCGCGTGGGGCCACATGCACGGCCTCGTGGTCCTGGAGGTGTTCGGGCACACGTCGTTCCTCGGCGACCACCAGGCCGAGATCTTCCGGGTGTCGATGCTCAACCTGCTCGACGACATCCACCGCAGGATTCCCGCCGCCTGAGAGCTGCGCCGTGTTCCCGGTGCGGATGCCGGACGGTCAGCCGGCGGTCGCCGCCGCCCCGGGGGCGGTCCCGTGCCGGTCCACGATCCCCTCGACGATGCGCATCAGCCGCTCCCCCGGCCGGTCGATGCTTCCGTTCTGCGTACTGACCTGGGCGCCTTCGAGTACGAAGGTGATCTCGGCGGCGACCTGTTCGGGGTCGGGCAGCCCGGCGGCGGCGCACATGCCGACCAGCCTGCGGGTCTGGCGGGCCTTGTGCTCCTCGATCACCTGCCGGGCGGGGTGGGAGCGGTCGGGCAGTTCGGCGAGGGAGTTGATGAACGGGCAGCCGCGGTGCGAGAGCGCGGGCAGGCCCTCGGCGATGAAGCGCGCCAGGCCCAGGATCTGCTCCTCGGGGCGTCCGGGGTGGTCGGCCTCGACCCGGTCGAAGGCGGCCTGGTAGTCGGCGGCCACGATCCGCAGCCACTCGGCGACCAGCGCGTCCTTGGTCTCGAAGTGCCGGTAGATCGCCATCTTGGTGGTGCTTGCCCGCTCGGCGATCGCCTGGACGCCCACCCGCCGGATGCCCTCGCTCTGGAAGAGCTCCTCCGCCGCGTCGAGGATGCGCTCACGCGGCGGCAGCTGGGCCACCCGGTCCGGCCTGCTGACGGTGGATGCCATGGCTGCTCCGTGACGTCGGTTCGTTGCTGGGCCTCTGACCCCCTGCTACGGTACCAGCCCGTGCCATCCGATACCGATCGGTATCGGATGGCACCACTAGGTATCGTTTCCTCTGCTGTTCTGCTGGGAGTGACAGTGCGCATCACCGAGTACGTGCAATTCGACGCGGTCGGGCTCGCGGAGCTGGTGGCCGCGGGGCAGGTGACCCCCGCCGAACTGGAGGCCGCCGCCCGCGAGGCCGCGCGGGCGGTCAATCCGCGGATCAACGCCGTCGTGGAGACCTGGCAGACCGACGACGAGCCCCGGCCCGGCAGTTCACCGCTGGCCGGTGTGCCCTTCCTGATCAAGGACATCGCGGTCGCCATGGCCGGCAGGCGCATGGAACTGGGCAGCCGCCTCGCGGCCGGCCACGTCAGCGCCGCCGACTCCTTCCTGATGCGGCGCCTGCGCCGCGCGGGTCTCGTGACGTTCGGCAGGACGGCCACGCCGGAGATGGCCTACAGCACCACGACGGAACCAGTGCTGTACGGCGCGACCCGCAACCCGTGGGACCTCGGGCGCAGCGCGGGCGGGTCCAGCGGGGGCGCGGGCGCGGCCGTCGCCGCCGGGGTGGTCCCGCTCGCCCACGCCACCGACGCCGCGGGCTCGATCCGGGTCCCCGCCTCGTACAACGGTCTCTTCGGCCTGAAGCCCACCCGCGGCCGCGTCTCCGTCGGCCCCGACTTCGACGAGATCTTCAACGGCCTGGCCGTGCAGGGCGGCGTCAGCCGCACCGTGCGCGACAGCGCGGCACTCCTCGACCGGATCAGCGGCCCCGAGCCGGGCGACCCCTACGCCGCCCAGGAGCCGCCCCGGCCGTACGCGGAGGAGGTCACCCGCGACCCGGGCACGCTGCGGATAGGTGTTCTCACGCACGCGTGGGGCGGTCACCGCACCACCGCGCCCGTGACCGACGCACTCTCGCGCACGGTGCGGCTGCTCGAATCCCTCGGCCACCGGGTCGAAGAGACGCAGGTCGAACTCGGCGCCGACTGGGAGGAGTTCCTCCTGTCCAACGCCCGGCAGTGGACGGCCAACCTCGCGGCCCAGGTCGACGAACTGGCCGCCGCCCTCGGCCGCCCCGTCGACTCCTCGACCCTGGAGCCGCCCGTACTGGCCAGTTACCACTACGGGCAGCGGGTCGGCGGCACCGAGTTCGTCGCTGCTCTCGCGGTCCGCAACCGGGTCGCCCGCAGCCTGGCACGGTACTTCGGCACGCACGACGTGCTGCTCACCCCGACACTGCCGGAGCTGCCCGTGCCCCTGGGCACGCACGCCGAGGGCGCGGCGGCGATGGACGGCCTCGGCTGGCTCCGCCGCCTCTTCGACCTGTCGCCGTTCACCGCGGTGTTCAACGTCACCGGCGCGCCCGCGATGTCCGTGCCGGTGACGGCCGACGCCGCCACGGGGCTCCCGGTCGGCATGCAGTTCGCCGCCGGGTACGGGAGGGAGGGGCTGCTCTTCCGGCTCGCGGGCCAGCTGGAGCAGGCGAGCCCGTGGTCGGGCCGGACCCCCGCGGTGTGGGCGGGGAACCAGCCGGGCCACTGACCATTGCCCACTGACCCACTGCCCACTGCGGGGGCGGCTCGAAATTACTTACAGGTATGTCGTGACTTCACACTCGCTCCGCAGTAGAACTCGTTTCGATTCAGCCAAACGTGAGGAAGATCACATGAGTGCATCTGCCGCGCGTGACACCGGAATTGACGGTGTGTCACGCCGAAGATTTATTGCTGGAACGAGTTCTATTCTGGGAGCGGTCGTGCTGGCCGGTCAGGCCGGCCCGGCCCGTGCGAGGGCCGCCGCCGCACCGGTCGCCGACGGGGCCGACGTGCCGGTCCTGGTGATCGGCACCGGGTACGGCGGTTCCGTCGCGGCCCTGCGGCTCGCCGAGGCGGGCGTCGACGTACACATGGTCGAGATGGGCATGGCCTGGGACACCCCCGGGTCCGACGGCAAGATCTTCGCCAACACCACGGCACCGGACCTGCGTTCCTTCTGGCTCCGCAGCAGGACCAAGCAGCCGATCAGCAACTTCCTCGGCTTCCCGATCGACAAGGACGTCCCCCGGCACACCGGCATCCTGGACGCCGAGGAGTTCGGCGGCATCATCGTCTACCAGGGCCGCGGCGTCGGCGGCGGCTCACTGGTCAACGGCGGCATGGCGGTCACGCCGAAGCGCGAGAACTTCGGCGCCGTCCTGCCGACGGTCGACGCGGGAGAGATGTACGGCACCTACTACCCGCGCGCCAACGCGGGGCTCGGCGTGAACACCATCGACCCCGCCTGGTTCGAGACGGCCGAGTGCTACCAGTACGCCCGGGTCGGCCGCAAGCACGCACAGCGCTCCGGCTTCCAGTTCACCTTCGTGCCCGACGTGTACGACTGGGAGTACATGAAGAAGGAGCAGGCGGGCACCGTCCCGAAGTCGGCGCTCGCGGGCGAGATCCTGTACGGCAACAACTACGGCAAGAAGTCCCTGCAGCAGACCTACCTCGCCCGCATCAGGGCGACGGGGCGGGTCACCATCTCCCCGCTGCACCGCGTCACTTCGGTCGCTCCGGCGGCCGGCGGCGGCTACACGGTCACCATGGACCAGCTCGACACCAGCGGCGACACCACCGCCACCAAGTCCGTGACGGCGGGCAAGGTCTTCTTCGCCGCGGGCAGCGTCGGCACCAGCAAGCTCCTGGTCAAGCTGAAGGCCACCGGCGCGCTGCCCCGCCTCAACGGCGAGGTCGGCAAGGGCTGGGGCGACAACGGCAACGTCATGTGCGGCCGCGCCAACCACCTGTGGGACCCGACCGGCAAGCTCCAGTCGTCCATCCCGACGGCGGGCATCGACAACTGGGCCGCGGGCGGTGCCTTCGCCGAGGTCGCGCCGCTGCCCACCGGCATCGAGACGTACGCCTCGTTCTACCTGTCGATCACCAGGACCCCGCACCGCGCCGAGTTCACCTGGAACGCCGCGGCGGACCGGGCCGAGCTGAACTGGCAGACCGCCTGGAAACAGACGTCCATCGACGCCGCCAAGACGATCTTCGACAAGATCAACTCCAAGGAGGGCACGATCTACCGGACCGACCTCTTCGGGACGTACAAGATCTGGGGCGACCACCTCACCTACCACCCGCTCGGCGGCGCGGTGCTCGGCAGGGCCACCGACAACTACGGGCGCCTGCAGGGCTATCCGGGGCTCTACGTGATCGACGGCGCCCTGATCCCCGGCAACACCAGCGTCAATCCGTTCGTCACCATCACGGCGCTCGCCGAACGGAACATCGAGAAGATCGTCGCGACGGATCTGTGATCCCGCCGCGGGCCGGTCAGGGCTTCGGCAGCACACACACCGTGTCGAGCCCCAGCACATGATTGAGCCGGCCGAAGGCGAGCCACGATCCGATGCTCATGCTCAGCTCCACGATCTCGGCCTGGCTGTAGTGCGCGGCCATCCGCGCCCAGAAGGCGTCGTCGAGGTTGTGGTGGTCCAGGGCGTACCGCTCCGCGTACTCCGCGGCCAGCCTCGTGCGGTCGTCGAAGGCGTCGGTGGTACGCCACTGGGTGACCGCGTCGGCGAACGCGTCGTCGACCTTCTCGCCGTCCCGCTCGGTCCGCCAGTCCTGGCAGAACACGCAGCCGTTGATCTGTGCGACGCGCAGCCGGGCCGCCTCGAACTCGCGCAGACCGAGCGTCGTGTGGGCGTACACCGCGAGCGAGAAGTTCGACGCGGCCGTCCCGATCTCGGGCACCATGTCGCCCCACACGTACGGGATCGCCTCCTGACCCTCGGGGATGTCGATGCGCAGGGGTCCGGTCATGGGTCACTTCCTTCCCAGTCGGCCCGCCGCCGGGCGCAGCGGGACGTCGAGCGCGTCGTAGAGGCCCGGTTCGGCCTGCGCCAGCCAGTCGACGGCGTTCACCAGGCGGCCCACGGCGGTGGCGTTGCCGCCCGCGGAGCGGTTCTCCCCCTCGTCGGTCGCCTCGACCGTGACCTCGATGCGCGGACGGCCCTCGATGATCACCCGGTGGGCGCCGTCGCCGCCGTCGGGGGGCGAGGGCCAGTGGGGCGCGCAGGAGGGGTGGATGCGGGTGACGTGCTCGATGACGATGCGGGGTTCGCCCCCGACGATGCCCCGCACCTCGAAGCGCACCGCGCCCTGGGTGCCCGCCGCGAACTCCCCCATCGTGCGCGTGCGCACCGTGGTGTCCAGCGGGTGGCGCTCCAACGTCTCGCGTATCGCGTCGAGTTCGACGCCGAGCGACCGTGCCATCAGCCGTATCTGCCCGCCCCACACCATGGTCGGGACCGAGGGCGCGAGCATGAGCGGCTCGTACTCCATGGGGTGGCCCATGCCGATCAGGTGCCGGACCGACTCCTCCTGGTCGTACGTGGAGTAGTCGAAGATCTCCTGGCAGCGGATCGCGTCGAGGGTGGAGCCGAGTCCGCTGATCAGCAGCGGCAGCACGTCATTGCCCCAGCCGGGGTCCACGCCGGAGACGAACAGCGAGCCGCCGCCCTCCGCGACCGCCGCGAGCACCGGGTCCCTGAACTCCGCCGGTGCGCCGCGCTGGTCGTAGAGCGGGTACAGCGCGGGCGTGACGACCACGGCACCGGCCCGCACCGCCCGCACGACGTCGGCGAGCGCCTCGTCGGGGCGCAGGTCGCCGGAGGCCGCGTAGACCACGGCGCGCGGCCGGGCGGCCAGCACCGCCTCGATGTCGTCGGTCGCGGCCACCCCCAACCGCGTTGCCGTGCCCGCCAGTTCACCCGCGTCGCGGCCGACTTTCGCGGGGTCGTGCACGAGCACCGCCGCGAGGCTCAGACCGGGATGGGCCTCGACGGCACGCACCGCCGCACGGCCGACGTTGCCGGTCCCCCAGACCACCGTGGGAATCATGCGCGGAGGGTAGCGAGGGGCGGCGACGGTTGACAGAGGCGCGGCCCGAGAAGTTGACAGAGGCGCGGCCCGAGAAGAAGAGATACGTCCATTTCCCTCCCTCTCCGAAGTCACCTACCGCCGGTACGCTTTACGTATGCTCCTTGGGCGTTCCGCGGAATGCGCTCGTCTTCTCGCTCTCATCGACAAGGCACGCGGGGGCGAGAGCGGCGCCCTGCTCATTCGCGGGGAGGCCGGGATCGGCAAGACCAGCCTGGTCAGCCATGTCGCCGCGCAGGCCGACGACTTGCTGCTGCTCTCCACCCGCGGCGTCGAGGTCGAGTCCGACCTGCCGTACGTGGGCCTCGCCGATCTGCTGCGCCCCGTCCTGCACTTCCTCGACCGCATCCCGGCCCGGCAGGCGGACGCCCTCACCGGCGCACTGGCCCTCGGCCCCGCCGTCGCCCAGGACCGTTTCGCGGTGGCCGCGGGCACGCTCAGCCTGCTCGGCGCGCTCGCCGAGGACAACCCGGTCCTCGTCACCGTCGACGACGCGCAGTGGCTCGACCCGTACTCCCTGGACGCGCTCGCCTTCGCCACCCGCAGGCTCGGCCGCGAGGGCGTCGTCGTCCTGTTCACCGCCCGCGACGAACAGGAGGAGGCCGCCTCCCGGCTCGCCTCCATCGACACGTTCACCCTCACCGGTCTCGACCCCGAGTCCGCGCACCGGCTGATCGCCGAGGAGGGCACCGCCGAGCTCACCGAGCGGGAGGCCGCCCGGCTGCTCACGGAGGCGCGCGGCAACCCGCTGGCCCTGATCGAACTGCCCGCGCTGCTCGCCGGGAGCTGCGCCGACGACGAGGACGCCGGGGCGCCCCTGCCCATCGGCGAGATGCTGGCGCACACGTTCGGCAGCGCCGTGGCCAGGCTGCCCTCGGAGGCGCAGGACGCGATGCTGCTGCTCGCGGTCCTCGGCACGCGGCCCCTCGCGGGCACGGAGGCGGCGCTGCGGGCGCACGGGCTCAGTTACGAATCGCTGGAGGCCGCCGAGGGGGCGGGCCTGGTCGTCGAGGAGCGGGACGGGTACGCCTTCCGGCACCCGCTGGTGCGCTCGGCGGTCTACCACAGCGCGACACCCGTGCGCAGGCGGCGGGCCCACCACGCCATCGCCCGCTCGCTCCAGGGAGCCACCGCTCCGGCGCTCGAACAGTACGCCTGGCACCTGGCCGCCTCGGGTGCCGAGCCGGACGAGCACGTGGCGTCCCTCCTGGAGAACGCCGCCGCCGGTGCCCCCGAGACGCTCGCGTACCCGCTGGCCTCGCGGCTGTACGAGCGCGCCGCGCGCTTCACCCCCGAGGGGCAGCGCAAGGCGGAGCGGCTGCTCTGTGCAGCCCGCGCCTCGCAGGCCGCGGGGGCCCTGAACGAAGCGGCCGCGATCCTGGACCGCGCCCTGGAACACGCCGAACAGCTGAGCACCCAGCTCGACATACGTCAGCTCCGCTGCTACCTGGACGTGCAGCGGGGCCGTCCCACGCGCTCGCGCGAGCTGCTCAGGTCGGCCGTCGACGAGGCGGAGAAAGTCGACCCGGCGCTCGCCGCGGTGATGCTCGGCGGTATCGCGCTGACCGAGCTGGCGATCGGCGACCTCACGGCGGCCCACCGCACCTCCGCCACGGCCGTCGAGCTGGCCGACGCCGCGCACGAACCGCTCGTCCCCGTACGGCTGTTGCGCACCCTGGTGCTGCTGCTCGGCGGGGACGCCGAGGCGGGCCGGGCGCTCCTGCGCGAACTGGCGGGGCCGCTCGCCTCCCCCGACCCCACCTTTCCCTATCCGGTCGCCGGGGTCGGCGGCCTCTGCCACCTCGCGGCGGAGGAACTCGACGAGGCGCACGGCCTGTTGGACCGCGCCGCGTACACGGCGCGCGGTTCCAGTGCGGTGGGGCTGCTCTCGCACCTCCTCGGCACGCTGTCGGTCGTCGAGTTCTGGCGGGGCCGCTGGACGCCGTCGCTCGCCAGCGCCGACGAGGCGGTGCGCCTGGCCGAGGCCACCGGGCAGGTCATCGAGGTCTCGCGCGGCCTCGCCGCCCTGGTCAGGACCGAGGCCGCGCTCAACCGCGAGGAGGACTGCCGACGGCACGCGGCGCAGGCCATGGAGTGGGCCGCCTCCACCGAGCTGCAACTGGACGCGGCGCGGGCGCTCGGCGGCCTCGGCCTGCTCGAACTGGGCCTCGGGCGCTTCGAGGAGGCGGTGCGCCACCTGGAGGAGGTGCGGACCTTCTCGCAGCGGCACGGCCGGGGCGACGGGCTGTACCTGACGTGGGCGGCCGACCTGGCCGACGCCTACGTCCACCTGCACCGGACCGCCGAGGCCCGCGAGGTCCTCGACGTCCTGGAGTACGAGGCGGGCCGCGGCCACCGGCCCGTCACCGCGGGGGCCGCGGCCCGGTGCCGCGGACTGCTCGAACCCGGGGACCCGGAGGCCGCCTCGCGCCACATGAGGCGGTCCCTCGCGCTGCTCTCCGAACGTCCGGTGCCCTTCGAGCGGGGCCGGACCGAGTTCGCCTGGGGCGAGCAGTTGCGCAGGCAGGGCAGGCGCAGCGAGGCCCGGCGCCTCCTGGAGCGGGCGCTCGCCACGTTCGAGCGGCTCGGGGCGACGGGGTGGGCGGCGCGGGTGGCGGCGGAGCTGCACGCGGCGGGCGGCACCGAAGTGCGGCCCGAGCGGGCCCCGTTGGAGCGGCTGACCCCGCAGGAGTTGCAGGTCGCGCTGGTGGTCGGCCGGGGTCTCACCAACCACGAGGTGGCGGAGCGGCTCTTCCTCAGCGTGAAGACCGTCGAGTTCCACCTGTCCAACATCTACCGCAAGCTCGACGGGGTGCACCGCAGGGCGCAGCTGGTCCGCCTGCTCGCCCAGGCCGCGGAGGCCCCCGAGGTGTCGGAGGTCTGAGCCCGTGGGGAGCGTCGGAGCCGGGGCTGTCGGAACGGAGTGAGAGGGCTGGGCGGGGCAGTCCGGGTCTCGGCCGGACCGTCGGGCCGGCAGGCCTCGGTCACGGCCACGTCCGGCACCCGAACGGGGGTGCCTCCGGGCACCCCCGTCCCCCGCCCTCGCGACGGTCGCTC
Organism: Streptomyces sp. NPDC036815; assembly: GCF_055609205.1. Lineage (NCBI taxonomy): Bacteria > Bacillati > Actinomycetota > Actinomycetes > Kitasatosporales > Streptomycetaceae > Streptomyces > Streptomyces sp. NPDC036815. The sequence continues at coordinate 225,837 of NZ_JBVJPW010000009.1, forward strand.
CCCCGATCCACGACTGACCCTCCGTGCGTACACCCCCGTGGTACGTCCGGATCACCGGCCCAGCTCCCCCATCCCGGTGTTCAGGTCCGCCGCGTCTCCGCGACCGTGGGTATACCTTCGCCCCGTACGCGGGCGGGGGCGACCGTGAAAACCCTGGAGTCCGGGTACGGGTGCTCGGGTGGGCGACCGGGCCTCACGGTGCGGGTGGGGCGCACACGACGTACGGCCTCGAACGCCAGGTCGGTGAGCCGGTGGTTTTGGGGTTCAACCACTGTGCGCGGCCCCCGAACCCAGGGTTTTCCTCTGGCCCGGCGTACTGCCGGGCGATGCCGTGCGCGGCGCCTTCGAGCGCGGCGTGCTCGAAGCGGGCCTGGTCGAAGCGGGCCTGATCGAACTCCTCGATGGGGGCGATGTGCTGGGTGCCCGCGCCGTTGACGCTGTTGACGCTGTTGACCAGGATGTCGACGGCGGCGGGGCCTCATCCGTCCCGTCGGCCCCACCAACCCCGCCCCCACCGGCCCGCATGCACCGTCGCGGACCACGGGCGACGAGTTTCCGCCTCTTGACGGGCACCAGGCATATGCGCTTCGGGTGTGCGCCGCCGCCCTCCCCCGCGGCCCCGGCCGCCCCGGGCCCGCCACGCTCCACCTGCACGGCAACCGGGCACCGGAGTAGTTCGGAACGGACATCCTCGCGGCTCAGGGGACCCGCTCCGCCGCCGCTCGAGGCGGCCCTTCCAACAGACCGGGGTGCCTGATTCCGCCATCAACTACCCGGTTGTCTAGACCCATTGACAGCACTTCTGGCGCTCCCTAGTGTCCCTAATACCGGAATATGCTCGAACAACGTCACCGCACATCGATCATGCGTGGGGGGTTCGTGAACAGCACACCAGGTGTCGGCGAAATTGGAATGGCAGCCCCCCAAAATCGTGAAGGTCTGCCAATTGTCAGCCTCGATCAGGCGCACTCGCCCCAGAAAGTCCTCGCCCACGGCGAATTGCTGCGGCGATTCGTGGCGGACCAGGAGATCAAGCCGGTCCACATGCGCATCGGCATCATGGGCGCCTGCAACATGCGGTGCAATTTCTGCAACTTCCACTCTCCCAACGAGGAACAGTTCTACGACCTGTTCTCGTTCAAGGACTCGATCGCCACCGACAAGGCGGTCACACTGCTGCGCGAATTCGCCGAGAACGACGGACGCGCGGTCACCTTCTGCGGCAGCGGCGAGTGCACCATCCACCCCGGGTACGCGGAGATCTGCCGGGCCGGACACGCGGCCGGGCTGCGGATCGGCCTGATCACCAACGGCTCGCGGCTGGGCCGCCCGAAGGTCGCCGACTGCGTAGCCGAGACGCACACCTGGGTCCGCATCGGCCTGAACGCCGGCACGGAAGCCACCTTCGACGACATCACGCGGGACCGTGAGCAGACCTTCTCGAAGTTCATCGGCTCGGTCGGCAAACTCAGGGAGCGGGCCGTCGACCCCGACTTCCGCATCGGCTTCAACTACGTGATCACCCTGCAGAACTACCGGGAAATCATGGAGGCGGCCCGTATCGCCCATGAGTCCGGAGCACATTACGTGCGCTTCGAGCCCGAGTTCTACAGCGCGCTCGGCCACGAGACCATCGAATCCGTGATGCCGGAGATCTCCGAATCCCTCACCCGCGCCGCCGAACTCTCCACCGACGCCTTCGAAGTGTCGGTGCCGAAACTCGACCGCGGCCCGATGGACCAGGTCGAAGAGGTCGAGGGCGACTTCGAGCGCTGCCACTACAGCCGTTTCGTCACGGCCGTCGGCGCCGACGGCAATCTCTATCCCTGCCCACAGGTGCATCTCAACAGCCGCTATCTGATCGGCAATGTCGTCGAACAAGGATACGCGGAAGTCCTCGAAGGCGGACCGCGCGCCGAGTGGGAGGCGTCCAACCCGCGCAGGACCGACCTTTGCAAATCCTGCTTCTACCGGCCGCAGAACGAACTCCTGGAACTCCTCAAACGCGGCCAGATCAAACTGGACGAGGCCCTGGACGCCTACGCGCTGGAAGTGCCGAGCACCTTGCACGGCGACTTCGTCTGAGCGCGCATGCAGCTACGTCACGTCCAGAGGCTCCTCGCCGCCGAGCCGGCCCTGCGGCACGCCAAGAGCACCGACGAGCACGCGGCCCGGGCCCGCCGGGTCCGTGCCGTCGTCGAGCGGCTTGCCCGCGTGGAGCGGGCCCCGCTCGCCATCGCCGGATCGACCGTCTCGGCGCGCGACGGCCTCCACCACGAACGGCTCCTGTTCGAATCCCCCGTACGCGGCTCCTTCCACGGCACCCTCCTCGCACCGCGGGACATCGCGCCCGGCCCGGCCGTCCTCGTCCTCGGCGGCAAGAACGCCCGCCTCGACCAGCTCACCGGGGACGTGCCGCCGGACCACCCCGACCGCAACGTCGCCGAACACCTGGCGCGGGCAGGCTTCGTCACGCTCTCCTTCGACCACGGCATCGGCGGCGGCATGGACGCCGCCCGCAGGGCCGGGCGGGACGAAGGAGCCCTGCTGGCCCACGCGTTCGCCCTCACCGGCCGCTCCCTGCTCGGCGCCCTCGTCGGCGACGCCCTGGGCGCGCTCGACGTGCTCGCCGCGCATCCGCTCGTCGACCCGCGCCGCGTCGGGCTCTTCGGCCACAGCCTGGGCGCGGCGGTCGCCCTGCACACGGCGCTGCTCACCGAGCGCCGGGGCATCCCGCTCTGCGCGGCGAGCCACGTCGGCAGCTATCCGGCCCTGTACGAACGGCTGTTGACCGGCTACGAGGGCGCGGTGCTCCCGGGCATCCTGGAGTACGCCGACCTGCCCGACCTGTACGGCGCCCTAGCCCCGGCCCCGCTCCAGCTCCAGTACGGCACCGCCGACTCCTACCTGGAACCGGCCGACGCACGGGCCGCCGCGGACAGCGTCCGGGAGACGTACGCGGCCGTCGGAGCCGACGCGGAGATCCACGGCCTCCCCATGGGGCACGGCACCCACGTCGGCCACGCGGCGGACTTCTTCACCCGCACGCTGCCCGAACCGGCCGCCACGAGCACCTCGGGACCGGCCGCCGGGGGCGAAGTGCCCGCGCAGCGCATCCACTTCGCGGTCTCCGACCGGCGCGCCGTACTCGACCGCGTCGACGCCGCGCTCGCCTCCGGCATCCTCACGCAGGGCCCGCAGGTGGCCCGCTTCGAGGAGCTCGCCCGCCCCTGGACCGGGGCGGACACGGCGGCGGTCGCCTCCGGCTCGGCGGCGCTGGAGATCGCGCTGCGCATCATCGGCGTGGCGGGCCGCACGGTACTCGTACCGGTCAACACGTTCTTCGCCACGGCGGCCGCCGCCGTCCGCGCCGGGGCGTCCGTGCGCTTCGTCGACATCGAGCTCGACGGGCTCGGCATGGACCCGGACGCCCTGCGCGCCGCTCTCGACCGGCACCCCGACACCGCCGCCGTCCTGCCGGTGCACATCGGCGGCATCGTCTCACCCGCGCTCGAAGCGGTGCTCGCCGAGTCCCGGGACCGTGGCATCCCCGTGGTGGAGGACGCCGCGCACGCCCTCGGCGCCACCCTCGACGGGCGCCCGGCCGGGAGCTTCGGCCGGTTCGGCGCCTTCTCCTTCTTCCCCACCAAGGTCGCCGTCAGCGGCGAGGGCGGGCTGCTGTGCGCCCCGTCGGCGGACGACCTGGAGCAGGTGCGGCGCTGGCGCGACCACGGCAAGAGCGCCCAGGGCTCCACGCTGCACGACCGGCCCGGCGGCAACTGGCGGCTGAGCGAACTGCACGCCGCCGTCGGCACGGTGGACCTGGAGCGCTTCTCCCGTACGCTCGCGGCCCGCCGTGCGCTGGCCGCCCGGTACGACGCGCTGCTCGCCGAGGTGCCGGGCGTCCGGCCGCACGTCGTGCCCGGGGCCGCGGGCAGCAACTTCTACAAGTACCTCGTCTACCTCGACGCGGACGGCCCCCTCGACCGGCCGCTCCTGAAGAAGCGGCTGCGGGAGCGGCACGGCGTGTCCCTGGCCGGTGAGGTCTACGACCAACTGCTGTGCGACCACCCGTACTTCGCGCCACGACGGCGCCACGACGCCGGGGACGGCCCCTTCGAGCGGGCCCGCTGGTTCGCACGGCACCACATCGCTCTGCCGCTGTACCCGTCCCTCACCGAGGTCGAGCAGCTACGGGTGGCCGCCGCGCTCCGCAGCGAGCTGCCGTGACCGCGGTGCTCCGTGCGTTCCGCAGGGGTGAGTGGCGGTCGTCGCTGGACCGGGAGCCCCTGCCCGGGCCATCGGGCAGGGAGCTCTCCCTGGTGCCGGAGATCGTCGCCGACGCGGACCGCCGGTGGTGGGACAGCACGCTTCCCGGCCTGCCCCCACTCACGGGCCGCCGTGAACTCCTGCTCAAGGCAGTGGAGTTGTTCGACCACGCGACCCTCGCGGTGGGCGGCATCGGCGAGCAGAGCGCCGAGGGCTTCCGCGCGGCCCTCTGGGAGAGCGCGGGGCTGCCGCGTCCGCTGGTCGACCGGTGGTGCGCCATGCTCCGTGACGGCCTCGCCGCACGGGGCGACGCCCCCGAGCCGGACGGCCACCTGGCTCTGGTCGCCCTGCCGGGCAACACCTTCACCTGCCTGGATTCGGTCTGCGATCAGGCCGAGCGCTCGGCCGGCGTATGGGTGCGCCCGAGCCGCCGCGAACCGCTCTCCGCCGCCCGGCTCGTCGCCGCCCTCCTCGCGGCCGGCTGGCCCCCGGCCCGCCTCGGCCTGTACCCCGCCGCCCACAAAACCCTGAAGGGGCTGCTGCGCCTCACGGACCGGCAGGTCGTGTACGGCGGCGCCGGGCTCGCCGCGTCGGTCCGCGACTCGCCCGGGCTCACCCTGCACGGCCCCGGCCGGGGTTGCGCCCTGGTGCCCCCGGGCATGCCGGCCGACGAGGCCGTGTCCTGGCTGCTGCCGCTGGTCGCGGCGGACTCCGGACGGTTCTGCAGCAACGTACGCACCGTCGTCTGCGAGGAACCCGGCGCGGCGAGACCCCTCGCACTGGCCCTGGCCGCCGCCCTCGACGCCCTCCCGCCCGACGGGGAGTGGCCGCTCTCCGCCTTCCGCGAGCCGGGCGCGGCCGAGAGCGCGGCGCGCACCGTCAGCGACCGCCTGCGCCCCGGCGACCGTATCCTCACCCGTCTGCCGCCCGTCACGCACAGCACAACGAACGACGTGTACGCCAGGCCACAACTGGCGCTGCTGGAAGGACACTTCTCGATCGCGGGCGCCTCCCACCCCCTCATCGGACACGAAGTCCCCTTCCCCTTCGCCGCCGTCCTGAGCGCATCGCCCGAGGCCGTGCGGGCCATCACCGCCGAGTCCCTGTTCGTGTACCGCCCAGCGAAGTGAGGCCCGCATGACCACCGCCCTCGGCGCGCTGTCCGACACGCTGCGCGCACGCGTCCCGGAGCTGGCCGTCGATCTCGACGCCTGGACGCGCCGCATGATGCGCTGGCACTTCGGCCCGGAGACCGGCAGCCGCTTCTGGCTGAACCGCCGCGACAAGCTCGGCTTCGACCCGATCCGGGACATCGACACCTTCGCCTCCCTCGATCGCTTCGGCCTCTTCGACAAGGCCGAGTTGCGCGCCGCGAAGGCCCGCGACCTGTACCCCCGCGGCTACCGCGACCGGCCCTTCCGGGTCTTCGAGACCGGCGGCACCACGGGCGCGCCGTGCCGGATCGTGAACGTCACGCGCCTCGCGTACGACGTGAAGATCTACCGCACGGTGCTGGAGGCGCGCGGAGTGGCGGGCGGCGACGTGCTCGCGATGACGCCGGGCGGCCCGCACGCGTACGGGCACTTCGTGGAGGGGCTCGCGGACAGCTGGCGCGGCGCCGTGCACGCCATCGACTTCGATCCGCGCTGGGTGAAGGCCGCGCTGCGCTCGGGCGGCGCGGCCGACGCGTACACCGGGCACCTGATCGACCAGACGCTCGCGCTGCTCGCGGCCGAGCGGCCCACGCTGCTCTTCACCACCTCGCGGCTGCTCGTGGAACTCGCGATGCGGCTGCCGCGCCCCCTGCACACGTACGGCATCCGGGCGGTCTGCACCGGCGGCACCTCGTGCACCGCCGCCGAGGCGGAGTTCCTGCACGAGGAGCACCTGCCGGGCGTGCAGTGGATCGACACCTACGGCAACACCCTGGTCGGCCACGCTCTGCAGGCCGACGCCGTGCCGGGCGCGCCCGTCGGGCCCGGCGGAACCGGCCACTCCTATCATCTGCCGCCGCCCTTCGCGGTGTTGAAGGTCGTCGACCCGGCGGACCCGTGGCGCGAGGTCGAGGTCGGCCGGCGGGGCCGCGTCCGGGCCACGACCCTCCTCGAAGACCTCTTCCTGCCCAATCTCCTGGAGCGGGACAGCGCGGTGAGGACCGGGCCGCACCCGTGGTTCCCCTGGGACGGGGTCGCCGCGGTGCGGCCCTTCCAGGAGTCCGCGGACGCCGAGGAGGCGGTGGAAGGCGTCTACTGACCGAAGGATCGAGGGACACCCATCGTGAATCTGTCATCGAACGGCTTACCCATACCCTTCACGCCGGAGCTCTTCGGCCCCCTGCGCCCCAGCGCGCGGCTGCTGTCACAGGGGGATCCCGGCGCGCTGCGGGAGCGGCTGCACGCGGACGGCTATCTGTATCTGCCGGGGCTGCTCGACCGTGCGGAGGTGCTGCGGCTGCGCGGACGATACTTCTCGCTCTTCCCGCCGGGCCTGCTGGCCCCCGGCACCGGCCCGGCGGACGGCGTCTTCTCGGGCCGGGTGCCCGTGGGGATTCCCGAGTACGGCGTGGCGGGGCACCCCGCATACGCGTTCGTGCGCTCGGCCTCCTTCGCCCACTTCGTCAGCAACCCCGTACTCACCGACCTCGCCTGCCAACTCCTCGACGGCAAGGCGGAGATGCTGCCGCGCCGCATCCTGCGCCACTTCCACCGGGGCACGCGGCGCGCCTCCCGCGCCCATGTCGACCACGACTACATGGACGAGGGCTCACCGCGCGTCGTCACCTTCTGGATCCCCGTCGGGGACTGCCCGCCACAGACCGGCGCCCTGGTCTATCTGGAGGGCTCCCACCGGCTGCCGCCCGAGGAGTACGCGCCGCTGCGCGACGTCACCGACCGGCCCTGCGACCGACGGCAGATCTGCCACGACCTGGAGCTGACCGCCCGCACGCTCGGCCGCCGCTGGCTGTACGCCGACTTCCGCGCGGGAGACGTGATGGTGCACGTGCCGCGCGTCATCCACGCGTCCCTGGACACGACGACGGACGCCATGCGGCTGTCCGTCGACGCCCGCTTCATACGCTCGGACGACACCCCGGACCCCCGCTGGCTGCGGCCCTGGTCGGCGGACGACGGGGCCTGACCGCCCAGGCTCTCAGCCCCAGGGCCGCACCGCCCGTCCGCCCGCCGCGTCCGAGCGCTCCGCCGCGACGATCACGTCGTCGACCAGCAGGGCCTCGGCCGCCGGACAGACCGGGTCGGCGCCGGTCGCGACGGCGGCCGCGAAGTCGGCGAGCAGCGGCAGGTGCGGGTTGGCCGCGGGTGGCAGGAGGAGCGGCGCCGGTGTCCCCGCGGCGCCTTCCAGGCGCCCCGAGTCGAGCGGATCCAGCGTCACGGTGCGGCCGCCGCCGGTGAGCCGCATCCGGTCCACGGGCGGCCCGTCCCCCCACTCCACGAGACAGTGCGCCCGCAGCCCAGACCGCCAGCGCAGGGCGAGTTCGGCCTGCCGCTCGGCTCCGCGGGGGAAGCGCCCGCCGAGCCGCGCGGCGATCTCGTACGGCCGTCCGAACAGATGGAGCAGCAGGTCAATCCGGTGGCTTCCGGCGTCGGCGAGGACGCCGCCGCCCGACACGGCGGGGTCGGTGCGCCAGCGCATCGGGTCGTCGGGCCCCGGCGCGAAGGCACACCGGAAGCGCACCTCCACCCGCTCGGGCGTCCACCCGCCGAGTTCGTCCCGCAACCGTCGAACGGCGGGGGCGAGCCTGCGGTAGTAGGCGACGCCCGCGCGGGGCCCCGCCGTGCCGAGGGCCGCTCCGGTGCCGAGGCCGCCGGCGAGCGGCTTCTCGATCAGTACGGGCAGTCCGGCCGCCAACACGGCCCGGGCGAGTGGCACATGGCCGACGACCGGGGTCGCGACGTACACGGCGTCGACGTCGGCGAGGAGCACGTCGGGGTCGCCGCCCGAGCGCGCGACGGAGAACCGCTCGGCGGTGCGCGCGGCGCGGCGCGGGTCACGGCCCCAGAGGGCCACCGGCTCCTCGCCGAGCGCGTGCAGGGCGGGCAGCACGCGGCGGGTCACGATGTCGCCGTATCCGGCGATGCTCCACTTCAGGGGACGATCGCCACCTTCAGCGTCTCGGGCGGGGGGCCGTCGTAGGGGGCCTGATCGGCGTCCGGGTAGAGGGAGCGGCTGGCGGAGAGCTGCTCCATGGCCTTGGGGAGTTCGTCGAGGGGGTAGGTGTGCGTGTGCAGATCGGGCAGGCGCAGGGCGTCGGTGCGGCGGTGGGCGAGGCGTTCGGCGACGGCGAGCGCCTCGGCGCGGGCGGTGTCCAGGGGTTCGGCCGAGCTGTGCACGCGCAGGCCCTTGCGCTCCCAGGTGACCAGGTCGAGGGTGACGTGCGTGTCCACGTGGTGCGTGCCGAGGAGGACGACGAGACCGTTCTGCCGTACGAGTCCGACGCAGGCGTTGAGGGTCGTGGGGGTGCCGACGGCGTCGACGGCCACGTCGAAGTCGGCGCCGACGGCGGCGAGTTGTTCCGCTCCGCCGTCCACGCGGCGCACCGCGTCGGCGCCCGCGGCGACGGACCGCTCCAGTCGCCAGTCGTCGAGGTCGACGGCGACGACCTCGGCGGCGCCGCGCGCCACGGCGACCCGCAGCGCCAGCTGCCCCACCGGCCCCTGTCCCACGATCGCGACCCGGTCGCCGAGCCGGACGCCCCGGGTGGCGTGCACGGCGAGCGGCAGGAGCTGCAGGATCGCGCCCTGTTCGAAGGGGACGGAGTCGGGGAGCGCGCCCACGGCCACCTCACGGGCGAGCGCGAAGTCGGCGTACCCGGTGGTGAGCGGCGTCCGCACGAAGACCCGCTGGCCGGGCACGACCCGGCGCACACCCGCCCCGGTCGCCTCGACGACCCCGGCGACCTCATGGCCGAAACAGCCCTGCGAGCAGTGCTCCCGCAGCCCGTGGTAGTGGAAGTAGGCGAGGTCGCTGCGGTTGCAGACCGTGCAGGCCCGCACCTTCACGAGTACCTCCAGCGGTCCTGGTTCCGGCACCGCGACGTCGGTCACCAGCCTGATGTCGCGCCTGCCGACGAGCTCGTACCTGCGCATGAGCCTCTCCCCTTCACCGGATGCGACCAGCGGAAGTCCCAAGGATTCCCCAACTCGCCTCCCGTCATGGCGGAATCGCCCGGCTCGACCGGTTCGGACGCCTTGACAGCCCTGTTCGGTACGAGCCAATATCCACTATCCGATTGGCCTGGACCAATCGGCAGGAGCCCCATCGCTCATCCCGTGCACCGTACGCCCCACGCACCGCCTGCGCTCCATCACGAGCCACGCACCCGCATCAGCCCGTACCCGCAACTTCGGAGGTCGCGCCATGGCATCGAGCAGTGACCCGACTCTGGAGCACCTCGCCAACTCCGTGCTGCAGCCCGGTTTCGAGGGCACCACGGCCCCCGACTGGCTGCGCCGCAGGATCGCCGAGGGCCTGGGCTCCGTCGTGCTGTTCGCGCGGAACATCGAGACGCCCGAGCAGGTCGCGCGGCTCACCTCGACCCTGCGCGCGGAGAACCCGGACCTGATCGTCGCCATCGACGAGGAGGCGGGCGACGTGACCCGCCTGGAGGCCTGGACCGGCTCGTCCCGGCCCGGCAACCTCGCCCTCGGCGCCGTCGACGACATCGACCTGACCGAGCGCGTCGCCCACGACATCGGCCGCGACCTGCACGCCGCGGGCGTCTCCCTCAACTTCGCGCCCAGCGCCGACGTCAACTCCAACCCGCTCAACCCGGTGATCGGCGTGCGCTCCTTCGGGTCCCGCACCGACGTCGTCTCCCGGCACACCGCCGCCTGGATCCGCGGCCTGCAGCAGGCCGGCGTCGCCGCCTGCGCCAAGCACTTCCCCGGCCACGGCGACACGGTCGTCGACTCGCACTACGGCCTGCCGCAGGTGAAGGGCTCCGCCGAGGAGATCGCGCTCACCGCGCTGCCGCCGTTCATCGCCGCGATGGAGGCTGGCGTCCGCGCGGTCATGACCGCGCACCTGCTCGCCCCCGCCTACGACCCGGACCTGCCCGCGACCCTCAGCCACCGCATTCTGGTGGAACTCCTGCGCGGGGAGCTCGACTTCGACGGTCTGCTGGTCACCGACGGCATCGAGATGGGTGCGGTCACCGACCGCTACGGCATCGACGGGGCGACGGTGAAGGCGGTCGCCGGGGGCGTGGACGCGGTCTGCGTGGGCGGCGAGAGCGCCGATGAGGCCACGTTCGAGCTGCTCTCCACGGCCCTGGTGAAGGCGGTGCTCGACGGCTCGCTCCCCGAGGGCAGGCTGGTCGAGGCCAGCGGGCGCGTACGGGAGTTCGCGGCCTGGTCCGGCGAGCGGTCCCGGGCCGTGACCCGTGACGCCGGGCCCTCCGACATCGGCCTGGTCGCGGCGCGGCGCGCCGTCCGGGTGCGCCACCGCCCCGGCACCGCGAACGCCGCGCTCCCGGTCGCCGGGACGCCGCACGTCGTGGAGCTGTCCCCCACGATGAACCTCGCCGTCGACGGCCACACCCCCTGGGGCGTCGCCGTCCCGCTGCGCGACCTGCGCCCGGGCACCACGTCCGTCCGCCTCACAGAGCCCGAACTCGCCCGTGCGGAGGACCTCCTGGACCGGGAGGTCCTGACCCCGGCGACGGGCCGGGCCCTGGTCGTGGTGGTCCGCGACGCGGCCCGGCACCGCTGGATGACCGACACCCTCAACCGCATCCTGCGCTGCCGCCCCGACGCCCTGGTCGTGGAGATGGGCGTCCCGGTCGGCAACGCGTTCGGCGCCACCCACCTGGTCACGCACGGCGCCACCCGGGTGTCGGGCATCGCGGCGGCGGAGCTGCTCGCCGGCGCCGCGGGCTGACCCCGCCCGCCCCTTCCGGGAGGCCTCCGGAGCCCCGTCTGCCCGACGGCGGTCCGGAGGCCCGCACGCTCACCCCTTCAGCGGCCCGTCGCAGCTGAAGTCCGCGCTGCCCGCGCGTCCGTCGGACCAGATGTCCACCGTGCCGAACGAGCAGTTCATGTCGGCCAGGTTGTTGTCACCCGCGGCGGACCGGTCGAGAACGAAGTAGTCGACCGTCTCCGACATGTCCTCGAAGACGGCGTCCGGGTCGCCGGACGCGCGGAGGTTCGCGGTGATCCGGCCCGTGCAGGTGTACCGCGGCCGCTCCGGCGCCCCGTTGGAGCGGCAGGCGGGCGCGATGCCCGTGGTGGCCGTGAAGGAGGCGCGCACCTGCTCGGCGGTGGTGTCGCGCAACTCGCCGACCGGCACGTACGCCGTGTCCGGCACGAAGAGGTCGTCGACGTGCGCGATCTGCTTGTCGAGGAAGGCGTCGTAGGCGCTTTGCAGCCCGCCGTCCCTGCCGAGCCGGGTGCGCCAGGCGTCGAAGCCCGCCGGGTCGTCGGCCCGCAGCAGGCGGTACATCTCCCGGAGCAGCGCGGGGCGTTCGGTCCACAGGAACTCGAAGAACGTGCCCGCGTAGTCGTAGAAGCGGAAGCCGTCCCCGTCGTACGTGGCGTGCAGCAGCTGGTCCACGGTCATCCGCGGGCCGCCGTTCGCCGTGTCGTCGATGATGCCCCGGACCAGCGACTTGCGGACCTTGATCCCGTCGTCGCGGGTGGCTCCGTCGAAGAACTCGGCCGTCCCCTCGTCCATCGCGGTCGTCCGGTCGCCCTGGTACCAGGGGCCCTCACCGAAGGAGCCGGGCACCGCCCAGCGGCCGTTGAGGTAGTGCGTGTACTCGTGGCGGAAGAGCTCCTCCAGCGTCAGCGTGGAGTCCTGCGGGACGCGCCGCTGGTAGGTGTAGAAGGTCGCGCCGCGCTCGATGTAGACGCCGCCGTTGTTGGTGTCCATCCCGGTCAGGAGCGGGTGGTAGTTCTCGTAGTCGGCGCGAGAGGCGTAGAGAACCGTCGTCAGGCCGGTGTTGGGGTCACCGGCGAGCGGCTCCTCGGTGCCGACGACCCGGTGGAAATGCGCCTTGACCTGCTTGCTCGCGTAGTAGAGCTGGTCGACGGTGCCCCGGTCGAGCGCCGTGCGCACCTTCATGCCGCCCTTGTCGTACGTGTAGGTCTGCGGGAAGAGGCGGCGCTCGATGTCGGCCTTGCACACCTTGTACGGCGCGCAGGCACCGAACTCGTTCAGCCAGGTGGCGACCTTCGCCCAAGGGGCGCTGCCCTCACCGAAGTTGCGGGCGGTGACGGCCACCAGGCCGCCTAGTCCGGAGACGATCTCGCTCGTGAGCCCGTCGATCTGGCCGAACCGTCCGTACTCGCTCAGCGCGTCCCGCACCACCCAGGCGTTGCCGGTGCCCTTGAGGTGCGTGTAGGTACCGAAGGCCTTGAAGGCGGCCCGGTACGAGGAGTCTGCCTTGACCGCCGCGTGGAAGGCCGCATCCTGGTTGCCGGGGTAGACGCCGAGGTAGCTCAGGGAGAGCGCGGCGAGCGCGGAACCGCCCCAGGCGGCGTCCTTCGCCGTCTCCGGGTGCGCGGCGTCCATGGTTACCAATATCCGCTTGATGAGCGGTAGTTGATGCTGCCGAAGCCCCGGGGCGCTCGCCGCGTAGAGCGCCTCGCGCAGCGAGTCGGCGTTGGTCCTGGTCACGTCGAAGGTGCGGCCCGCCGCGCCGAACGCGGCGACGGCGCGACGCATGGCGTCCACGGTCGGGGCGTCGGTGACGTCGATCTCGTCGTGCGAGAAGTCCTGGTAGGCGACGGCGTGCAGATAGGTGAGCATCTCCAGGAGGTTGCTGCCATTTTTGCCGTCGTGGGCGGGGGCCAGCCGGGCGATGCGACTGGAGACCGCCTGGACGTGCGCGTCCGACATGACGGGGGCGAGCCGGCGGTCCCAGGTCCACACGAGGGTGCGCAGACAGCCGTCGGCGGTGACGGCCGGGTCGGCCAGGAAGTCGGCGAACCGTTCGGGCGAGAGTCCGGTGACGCCGTCGAGCGTGCACGGCGCGACATCGGCCTTCGCCGTCCGCCGCTCCTTCGGTTTCGCCGTGCGCGCGCCCGGGGTGCGGCCGCCGTTGAGCCCGCCGGGCGCCGGGATCTCGTAGGCGCCTTGCTTGGGCGCCTTCGCCCTGCGGTCGACGACGTCCAAGGGGTTCGGGGCGGCGGGCGCGGGCGGCGCCGCGGCGGCGGGGGGCTTCGCTGCCGCGGGGGAGGTCTCGGCCGCGAAGGCGAACTGGGCGGCCGGGACGCAGAGGGCCGCCGCTGTCGCGCCGGCGAGCACGGATCTGCGCAGGGTGCGTAGACGTATCTGGGACACCGAGTGCTCCTGTGTGGGAGGTGGGGGCGTGTGGTGCTGTCCATGCAGTGCGGTCAGCATCAACTGACTTTCACGCAGCGGAGTTTGACCGGTTGCCTCATGGCCACCGCTGCGTCATGTGATGCGTAACGTAGTAATGTGATATTGCACTGACAACCCCTCAGACACCGTCAACCGCTCCGGACTTCAGAACTCCGAGGGACACTGCGGGCCCCGCCCCCGGCTCGCGCAGCGTGCGCAGGAGGAGCCAGCCGAGCGCGGGCAGCGCGATGAGGGGCGCGAGAGCGACCCGCAGCGAGGCGGTGTCGGCGACGGCCCCGATCAGCGGGCTGACGAGGCCGCCGATGCTCACGGTCAACCCCAGGGTGACGCCGCTCGCTGTCCCCATCCGCCGGGGCAGGTAGTCCTGGCCGAGGGTGATGTGCAGGGAGAACGGCACGTACAGACCGGCCGAGGCGAGCGCGACGAAGCCGTACAGGAGCGGCCCCGGCACGAGGACGACCCCGGCCACCGCGAGGACCGTCAGGGCGTACGACCACCGGACGACCGGGAGGCGTCCGTGCCGGGCGGCGAGCCGACCACCCGCGACGGTGCCGACCGCCCCGCCGACGTAGAGCACGAACAGCGCGGCCGTGCCGGAGACTTCACCCCCACCGGTGCGCTCGCGCACGTACAGCGCGATGAACGTGCTCAGCCCGGTGAAGACGATCGAACGGCAGACGATCGCACCGGACAGCCTGACGAAGGACGGCCAATCGTCCTCGGCGACCACTACCGGACGCGCCTCCTCGGAGGCCGTCGCCTCCCGCGCCCTGACGCTCCGCAGCGCGGCCACGCACAGCACCGCACCCACGAGGGCGGGCACGACCAGGAGCGGCGACGCGCGCAGGCCACCCGTGGCGACGACGGCGGAGACCAGCAGCGGCGCGGTTGCGAAGCCGGCGTTGCCGCCCAGCGAGAAACAGCTCATGGCGGTGTGGCTGCCCCGGCTCGCCTGCCGCGCCACCCGCGCGGCCTCCGGGTGGTACGCGGCGACGCCGATGCCGGACACAGCGACGGCCAGCAGGGTCAGCGCATAGCTCCCGCCCACCCCGGCGAGGGCCACCCCGGCCCCGCCCACCAGCGTGCTCACCGGAAGCAACCACGGCATCGCCCACCTGTCGGTGAGCGCGCCGAACAGCGGCTGCACCACGGAGGAGAGCAACGAGGCGGCGAGCACGATGCCGGAGGCGGCGGCGTAGGTGTAGGCACGCTCCGAGACGAAGAACGGCACCAGGGCGGCGACAGCTCCCTGATAGACGTCCACGCAGGCGTGGCCGAGGGAGAGCAGGGTGATGGGGCGCGGGCGGCGGGAGGCGGGGCGGGTGGGGGCGCGGCCGCGTCGGGTGCGGCTCGCGTCCGTGGCCTGGTGCGCCGCGCTCGTCGGCGCGCTTTCGGCCGCGCTCATCGGCCTGCTCATCGCCACGTTCTTCGCGGTGGCCTCCGCGGCGTTCTCCGCGGTGGCCTCCGCCCCGTTCTTCGCGGTGGCCTTCTTCGCGGAGCGCTTCGCCGCATCCGGCGTCCGATTCATCGACATCGGCTCATCGTCGTCACCAGCCGCCTTGGCCCGCTTCCGATAAGGTGCCAATCTGTGCCGAACATCCGCCACACCCCCGCCGCACCCACCGCCACCCGCACGCTGGCCCCCGGCGAGCGCATCGACGCACACCGCCACGACGACCACCAGATCGTCTACGCGGGCTCCGGCGTCGTGGCCGTCACCACCGACGCGGGCACCTGGTTCGCGCCGGGCACCCGTGCCATCTGGGTCCCCGCCGGATGCACGCACGCACACCGTGCTCACGGCCATCTCGCCCTGCATCTGGTCGGGCTGCCCGCCACCACAAACCCCCTCGGCCTCGCCGCCCCGACCGTCCTCGCCGTCAGCCCCCTGCTGCGCGAACTGATCCTGGCCTGCACCCGGACCCCGCTCGACGCGTCACCGGAGCGCCGCCGCCTGCGCGCCGTACTCCTCGACCAGCTACGCGCTTCGCCACAGGAACCCGTGCAGTTGCCCGCCCCTTCGGACCCCCGCCTCACGGCCGTCTGCGATCTGCTGCGCCGCGACCCCGCCGACCCACGCGGGCTGGGCCAGCTGGCCCTCGCGGCGGGCGCGGGCGAACGCACCCTCAGCCGGCTCTTCCGGCGCGAGCTCGGCATGACGTTCCCCCAGTGGCGCACCCAGCTCCGCCTCTACCACGCACTGCGCATGCTGGCCGACGGCACAGCGGTCACCACGGTCGCGCACCGCTGCGGATGGTCCTCCACCAGCGCGTTCATCGACGTGTTCCGCCGGGCCTACGGATACACGCCCGGCACCCACCACCGCCGCGACTGATCTTCGGCGCACGCGTCCTCAACTACCGCGTGTGCACGGACCCTTGGCAGCACCAGTGCCATGTGAAATATTACTGCCGTGCTCACGGGACACCCGTCCGGACCACCGGACCTCTCGGACCCTTCAGACCCCTCGTACCGCACGGACCTCGTCATCGTCGGGGCGGGCGTGGTCGGCGCGGCCTGCGCCTACTACGCCGCCCGCGCCGGACTCCACGTCACCGTCATCGACCGCGGCCCCGTCGCCGGCGGCACCACCGGAGCGGGCGAGGGCAACCTCCTCGTATCCGACAAGGAGCCTGGACCAGAGCTCGAACTCGCCCTGTTTTCCGCCCGGTTGTGGCGGGAACTCGCCGCCGAGCTGCCCGCGCGCATCGAGTACGAGACGAAGGGCGGCCTGGTCGTCGCCTCCACCGAACCGGGCCTCGCCGCACTGCGCGACTTCGCCGCGCGGCAGAGGGCCGCGGGCGTGGAGGCCGTCGAGGTCCCTGCCGACCGCCTCACCGACCTCGAACCGCACCTCGCACCCGGCCTCGCCGGCGGTTTCCACTACCCGCAGGACGCGCAGGTGCAGCCCGCCCTCGCCGCCGCCCATCTGCTGCGGGCGGCCGCCGACGCCGGACGCCTCACACTGCGACTCGGCGAGGAAGTGACCGGGTTCCTCACCGGCACGAGAGGCGAAGTGCGGGGCGTACGGACGCACCGGGGCGAGGCGCGGGCCCCGCACGTGCTCAACGCGGCGGGCACCTGGGGCGGTCAAATCGCCCGCCTGGCCGGCGTGGACCTGCCCGTACTCCCCCGGCGCGGCTTCGTCCTCGTCACCGAACCGCTGTCGCGCGTGGTGCGCCACAAGGTGTACTCCGCGGAATACGTCGCCGACGTCGCGAGCAGCTCCGCGGCGCTGCAGACCTCCGCCGTGGTGGAGGGCACTCCGGCGGGCCCGGTACTGATCGGGGCGAGCCGGGAGCGGGTGGGCTTCGACCGCACGCTGTCCGTCGAGGTCCTGCGGCGCCTCGGGGCCCAGGCCCTGGGGCTGTTCCCCGTGCTCGCCGAGGTGCGGGCGATCCGCACGTACGCGGGGTTCCGGCCCTACCTCCCCGACCACCTCCCGGCGATCGGCCCCGACCCGCGTGTCCCCGGCCTGCTGCACGCCTGCGGCCACGAGGGGGCGGGCATCGGCCTCGCCCCGGCCACGGGGGCGCTGATCGCCGCGATGCTGACGGGCCGCGAACCGCCCCTGCCAGTAGGCCCGTTCGCCCCGGACCGCTTCGCTCGGGAAGGTGCCGCACGATGAGCTGCCGCCGATCCTTCACCGTGCACAGCCCTCCTTTCTCCCACGGCGCCACACCCGCGCCCGACGTCATACCCACGTCCACGCCCCCCGCCGAGAGGAACCGGCCCCATGGCACGTGACGACCGGACCCCCGCCGATCTCGTGGGTGCCGCCACCGACGCCACCTTCCCGATCACCTTCGACGGGCGCCGCATCGACGCGCGGCCGGGCCAGTCCGTCGCCGCCGCGCTCTGGTCGGCGGGGATCCTCGCCTGGCGGACCACGCGCGACGGCGGGCGGCCGCGCGGGGCGTTCTGCGGGATCGGCCAGTGCCACGACTGTCTCGCGACCGTCAACGGGCAGCCCAACCGGCGCGCCTGCCTGGTCACCGCCCGCCCCGGCGACACGGTCACCACCCAGGAAGGACACGGTCATGCCGGGCTCGGCAGCTGAGACCCCACAGGGGCCCTCACCCACGTCACCCGAGAGGCCAGGGGCGCGCACCGGCCGCGACGAGCGGTACGACGTCGTGGTGCTCGGCGCCGGACCGGCGGGTCTCGCCGGTGCCGTACGGGCGGCGGAACTCGGTTTGTCCGTAGCGCTGTTGGACTCCGCAGCCCAGCCCGGCGGACAGTTCTACCGGCACCCGGACCCAGCCGCGCGCGCCACGCGCCCCGAGGCCCTCCACCACGATTGGCCCCTCTTCGCCGACCTGCGCGACCGCTTGGAGGCAAGTGACGCCACGCCGCTCTTCGGCCACCACGTGTGGACGGTCACGCGCGAGGCCGAGGACCACTGGTCCGTCCACGCCCTCACCGGCGAGGACGGACAGGGCCGGGCCCCTGTCGTCGTGCGCGCCCGAACCGTCCTCCTCGCGACCGGCTCGTACGAACGTCATCTCCCTTTCCCCGGCTGGACGTTGCCGGGCGTGGTGGGAGCGGGCGGCGCCCAGGCCATGCTCAAATCCGGTCTCGCCCTGCCCGGCAGGCGCGTGGTCGTCGCGGGCAGCGGCCCCCTCCTGCTCGCCGTGGCCGCTTCCCTCACCGCGGCCGGGGCCGAGGTGCCCGAACTCATCGAGGCCGCCGGCTATCTCGGCTACGCCCGCCACCCGGCCGTACTCGCCGCCCAGCCACGGAAGTTGACGGAGGCCGCGCTCCACGGCTCGGCGCTTCTGCGCCACAGAGTGCGCCTGCGCACCCGGCACGCGGTGACCGAGGCGCACGGAACGGATCGAGTGACGGCGGTGACCGTGTCCCGCCTCGACCACGACTGGCGGCCGGTGCCGGGTTCGGGCCGCCGCATCGCCTGCGACGCGCTGGCCGTCGGCCACGGCCTGGTCCCGCAGATCGACCTGGCGACCGGCCTCGGCTGCACCACCCGCCGCACGGCCGACGGCACGCACGCGCTGGCACTCGGGCCGCTGCAGGAGACGTCCCTACGTGGAATGTGGGCGGCAGGCGAGACCTCGGGGGTGGGAGGCGCACAACTAGCCATGTACGAGGGCGAGTTGGCCGCCCTTGCCATCGCCGCCCGACTGACCGGGCGACGCCCCGCCCCCGTCGCGCACCTGCGCACGCTGCGGCGCGGCCGCGACCGGATGCGCGCCTTCGCGGACGTCATGGCCGCCGCGCACGCGCCGGGTCCCGGCTGGACGCGGTGGCTCTCCGACGACACGGACGTGTGCCGCTGCGAGGAAGTCCCGGCGGGCCGCGTCCGCGAGGCCGTCACGGAGTACGGGGCCCGTGACGCGCGCACCGTGAAGCTGCTCACCCGGGCGGGCATGGGCTGGTGTCAGGGCCGGATGTGCGGACCGGCCGTGACCTGCCTCGCCGCGTCCTCGACGCCCCCTTCTTCCTCGCCCTCCCCCTCTCCCTCCCCCTCCCCCTCCCTCTCTTCCTCCGACGACGCCTCCCGCCCCTGCCCCGCGCAGGCCCCCGAGCCCCCGGACCGCCGCCCCCTGGCCACGCCCGTACCGCTCGCCGCCCTCGCCGCCCTCGCCGCGCTCCCGGAACCACCGGAGTCCCCCCACCCTGACGCCAACGACGTACCCAGCCCTGACAGCACCAGCACTCCCACCAGCTCGCCGCACCCGACAGAAGGGCACCCCTCATGACCGCCGCCACGACCTCCGCCACCTGGACCGCCGAACGCCCCTGGCGCGGCATCATGGTCGCCACCGCGCTCCCCCTGCGCGAGGACTTGTCCGTCGACTACGACGCCTACGCCGAGCACGTCCGCCACCTCATCGGCAACGGCTGCGACGGCGTCGTCCCCAACGGCTCCCTCGGCGAGTACCAGACCCTCACCGACGACGAGCGCGCCCGCGTCGTCCGTACCGCCGTCGAGGCCGCGGGCGACGGGGCCCGCGTGATGCCCGGCGTGTCCGCGTACGGCAGCGCCGAGTCCCGCCGCTGGGCCGAGCAAGCCGCGGCGGAGGGCTGCGGCTCGGTGCTTCTGCTGCCGCCGAACGCCTACCGCGCCGACGCGCGTTCCGTGCGCGACCACTACGCCGAGGCCGCCAGGGCCGGCCTGCCCGTGGTCGCCTACAACAACCCCCTCGACACCAGGATCGACCTGACGCCGGACCTGCTGGCCCGACTGCACGGCGACGGCAGCGTCGTGGCCGTGAAGGAGTTCTCCGGGGACGTCCGCAGGGCGTATGAGATCGCTGAACTCGTCCCCGACCTCGACCTGTTGGTCGGAGCGGACGACGTCCTGCTCGAACTCGTCCTCGCGGGCGCGGTCGGCTGGATCGCGGGCTACCCGAACGCCTTCCCCGCCGCCTGCGCGGAACTCTACGACGCCGCCCGCGCCCACGACCTCACCACGGCGCTGCCCCTCTACCGCTCGCTGCACCCGCTGCTGCGCCAGGACTCCAAGACGGAGTTCGTGCAGGCCATCAAGGTCTCGATGGACATCGTGGGCCGTCGCGGCGGGCCGACCCGCCCGCCGCGCGCACCGCTGTCCGGCCCCACGGAGGCGTTCGTGCGGTCGGCCACCGAGAAGGCGATGGCGGCCGGCCACCGCTGAGCCCGCCCCTCCGAGTCCCGCCTCCGAGGCTCGCATCCCGTGGCCCGCCTCTCTGAAGCTCACCGCCACCGAGACCCACCGCCGCCGCGCCGAGACCGACAACCGGAAGGGTTCCATGCGCACCTGTCACGTCTTCCACGCCGTCGACTCGCACACCGAGGGCATGCCCACGCGTGTGATCACCGGGGGCGTCGGGGTGCTCCCCGGCGCCACCATGGCCGAGCGCAGGCTCCACTTCATCGAGCACCTGGACCACCTGCGCACCCTGCTGATGTACGAGCCGCGCGGCCACTCCGCGATGAGCGGCGCGATCCTCCAGCCCCCGACCCGCCCCGACGCCGACTACGGCGTCCTCTACATCGAGGTCTCCGGACTGCTTCCCATGTGCGGCCACGGGACCATCGGCGTGGCCACCGTCCTGGTCGAGGCCGGCATGGTCCAGGTCACCGAGCCGGTCACGACGGTCCGCCTGGACACTCCGGCGGGCCTGGTCTCCGTCGACGTACACGTGTCCGACGGCGCGGCCACCTCGGCCACCCTGACCAACGTCCCCGCGTTCTGCGTCGCACTGGACCGCAAGGTGGAGGTGGCGGGGCACGGCACGATCACGTACGACCTGGCGTACGGCGGGAACTTCTACGCGTTCGTCCCGCTCGACGCCCTGGGGCTCCCGTTCGACCGGGCGCGCAAGGACGAGCTTCTCGCGGCGGGCCTCGCCGTCATGGACGCGATCAACGCGTCGCCGGACCGCCCGACCCACCCCGAACAGCCGGACATCACCGGGGTCAAGCACGTCTATCTGGCCGCCCCGGGTTCGGACGCCCACCGTTCGCGGCACGCGATGGCGATCCACCCGGGCTGGTTCGACCGCTCGCCGTGCGGGACGGGCACGTCGGCGCGGATGGCGCAGCTGCACGCCCGCGGCGAACTCCCGCTGGACCGGGACTTCGTGAACGAGTCGTTCATCGGCACGGAGTTCACCGGGCGGCTGATCGCGCGGACGGAGGTGGCGGGCCTGCCCGCGGTCGTCCCCCGGATCACCGGCCGCGCCTGGATCACGGGCACGGCGCAGTACTTCCTGGACCCCGACGACCCCTTCCCCGCGGGCTTCCTCCTCTGAGTCCGCCACCATCGCCCCGAAGCCGCCCAAGGTCCTCGCCCAGCTCCCAACTGGCAACGTGACATTGTACTTTGGTGATCCGCGCGAGCACGGGCACCACGGGCACGGGGACCACGGGCGCGGGAACCACCGGAGGGGACACCATGGGGCACCTGAAGCAGAAGAACCTCATCACCACCAGGGAGCGGCTGCGCGACCAGGTCGGCCACGCCCTGCGAGCCGCCCTGATCTCCGGCGAACTGCGCCCCGGCGAGATCTACTCCGCGCCCGGCCTCGCCGAGGACTTCGGCATCTCGGCGACGCCGGTCCGCGAGGCGATGCTCGACCTGGCCAGGGAGGGGCTTGTCGAGCCCGTCCGCAACAAGGGCTTCCGGGTCACCGAGGTGAATGAGCGCGACCTCGACCAGTACACGGAGATCCGCGGCCTGATCGAGGTCCCCATGATCGGCCGGATCACCCGTACCGCTGCGCGGGAGGATCTGGAGGTGCTGCGTCCGGTCGCAGAGGAGATCGTCCGCGCCGCCCGCGACCACGACCTCATCGGCTACCTGGAGGCCGACCGCCGCTTCCACCTCTCGCTCCTCGCCCTGTCGGGCAACGACCGGCTGGTCGAGACGGTCGGCGACCTCCGCAAGCGCTCCCGCCTCTACGGGCTGACGACCCTGGACGAACGCGATCAGCTGAGTCCGTCGGCCGAGGAGCACATCGAGCTGCTCGACCTGATGCTGTCCGGCGACGCGAAGGCCGCGGAGCGCTGCATGGCGCGCCACCTGGGACACGTGCGCTCCCTGTGGGCCGAGGGCCGCACCACACTCCCGGGCGACGCGCACTCCTGATACGACGCGCGCCGCAACGCAAAAGAACCCCAGATGAACTGGGGTTCCTGCTGGTGGGACGTTCACGAGATCCCTTGACCAGGCGTAACGGGGTCAATTGATGTTGAGGTTCCCGCGAGTCGCAAGATCATCCCCCAAGAATATGCACACGCAATTATTCGATGGGATGCGCTGGCCCCTGAGGTAGCTCGTCCCGCGCAACTTCATGCAGGCACTCTCTGCGTCTCACAGCTCGCACAGGCAGCATGAGCTGGAGGGTCCCATGCTCGACTGCACCTGGACCAAGCTAGGCCGGTCACAAAAGGCCAGCATCACCCTCGGTTACGACCGCATGGCCGTAGAGCCACCATCGCGCTCGAGGTTTTGGGTAACCCCGTACCACGCACCGCGTGTGCGAGCGCGCCTACGCCTACGCGGACAGCGCAGGGAACACGACCACCGAGCCGTCCTTGTTGCGGGCAATCTCAATCGCCACGTCTGTCGTGCGGCTGTCGACCATGACGCCGTCGCCCAGCTTGCGAATCCGGTTTGCCGCGCGCATCAGGCGATCGACTTCACCGGTCGTGAAGACGGGCCGCAGACCTTGCGGACCTGCCAGCTCCAGCGCCGACAAGCGATCCAGGACACCGGCAATGCTCGACTCCAGTTCGTCGAGGCGCTGCTGGTCGCGCTTGAGCTCGCGGGCGAAGTTCTCGAACAAGTTGTCAGGGTGGTCCTGGGCATGCTCGACAACCTGCAGGACGACGACCCGCCGCTTCAGCGCAATGGCCAGGGCAGCGAGTTCGAGGTGGGCGCGGAACATGCCGCCATGCTCGTCGACGCCGGGGAATGACTTGGCCAGCGTGCTGATCTCGACGGACTTGCCCTCGGGCAGCTTGTCGAGTGCGCTCTGCCACCGGGCAAGGCGGCGGTCAGCGGCGCCCAGCGCCGTGTTGATGGCGTGCACTGCCGAGTCCAGTCCCAGGGAGACTCCGAGCTTGCCCTGGTCGAGCAGAATGGCGGTGGCTTTGTCGATGGCATCGCGGCAGCCGTCGAGTTCGCTGTGCTCCTCTTCGAGCTTCTGTTCGTGCAGCTGCTCCAGCAGTTCTGTGATGTGTTCGATAGCCTGCTGGCGCTTGTAGTCGGCATGCGCGCTCACACCCACCGCTACGGCCATGAGCACGAGCGGCGCGGCCACGGTGAGCGCCGCGCTGCCGGCGGCCGCGACGCCAGCTGTCGCACCGGCTCCGCCGACCGCGCCTGCTGCCGCCGCTTTACCGACTGGCACGAACGTCGCATTGGCGGCGATGCCCGTCGAGTTCATGAGTGCACTGTGGATGCCACCGGCCGCCGCCTTCGACGCCATCGGGCGAACGATGCCCTGGCCGAACTGGGCGGCAACCTTCGCCGGAACCACCATGCGATACAGGTTTTCGCCTGCAGCGGTCGCCCTGGCCGCCGTAAGGGAACTTCGCGTCGATTGCGTGATGAACTGTGACAGGTGCTGCGCCAGGGGACTCGCGGCATCGAGCGGGATACCTCGGCTGCGGTCGAGCTTGTCGGGCAGCGGATGCACCTCAAGTGTGGCGATCGGCGCGTCGGCCAGGGCGGCCAGCACGCCGCGCAGTTCAGCCAGGCGCTCAGCCGTCATCAGCCCGTCTCCGGCCAAAGCTGGCACCCGGACGTCATCGGTCGCCAGCGTCCACACCGGAACCGCTGCCTTGCGATGGTCAGTCATCGTCTCCCCCTTGTTTTCCAGCAACAGCGTACGGCTGACGTCCGACAAGAACGGCATGAACCTCGTGTATGCAGCTACGGGCTCTGTCTCCCGGTGAATTGACGATCTCGCAACGTAGGCACGGCGCCCACCTGCAATGATCTGGCCGGGACCGGCGGCTCGTGGTGCGGGCCGACGAGACCCATTGAGCACGCGGGAATCGCACGCTGCGAAAGATCGCGGACCGCCGACGGCCGCGTAGCAGCCTCAGAGTCGCCCTGACCACAGCGTTCCCAATCGATCGCCTGCGTCAGCATCGAACTCAACTCGGGCGTGGCGTTGCAAATACCCAATTCGCGGACTCCGTTGGCCTCTCGCCCGAAGTCAGCATCTACCCTGAGGCGGAGTCAGGTAGCTCCTGCCGAGGCAACGCTCCGGCAGCCGACAAGGGGTGGCAAGTGACAGCGGATGTCCGTGGGCCGGCATGGGCACTCGAGGGATTGGGCGTGCGGTCCGGGCGCTATCCCCTGGCGGTGGAGGGCCCGGTGATGCGGGCGGTGGACCGGTTGGTTCCCGGAGTGTCCACGGTGACCCGCTACATCCGATACCACTCGCTGTATGCGGCGATCGCGGCGCATGCGGAACGGAACGCGTGGGACATCACCGCGTGCCGCCGGGCTGTCCGCCGCAGCGAGGTCCTGCTGGCGGCGCTTCAGCACCACACGGAGACTGATCCGGCGTGGCTTGCCCACGGGGTCGACCGGGTGCGGCGCTTCTGCACGGGCGAACTGGAACTCGCGCGAGCCGCCGACGAGGAGCAGCTGAGCCAGTCGTACTCACCCCGCCGCTGGGGCTTTTGGGACCAGTACGGCGGACCCGCCGCGGTGCTCGGAACCGTGGACGTCCGGGACGGAGTGCTCAGACCCGGCCGGCACGCGTGCCCTCCCGCGGTCAAGGAGCTCTTCGCCCCTCTGCTGTCTCTCGCGGCGCGGGATGTCGTGTCCTTCGCCGACCTGGAGACAGCGGGGCAGGCGGCTCTTGGTGTCCCGTGTCCCGCCGAGCGGGAATGGCTGACGGACGTGCTGACCGCAACTCGCGGTGGAGGAACCCAGGCGCAGGGGGACTGGGAGGCGTCCGACCGCACTCGGCGTGCGACCCTCCGTATCCTCGGTCGGGCTATCGATCTCCACGGTCATGAGGGCGACGGGTATCAGGAGACGCTGCGCTCCGCGGTGGCCTTCGGTGGCGAGGCGACAACGGATCCCGTTCTGGCGGCGATTCCCGAGACGGCCGGTTGGCGGGGAGTGCTGCTGCGTCATTACTCCGTCGGCGCCTGGCGTCGGCTGTGGGCGGCACTGGTGGCCGGTGTCGGCTCCAAGGACGGCGAGGCCGACCGGTCGGCCGAGGAACTGCGCGACTGGCTGGCACAACAGGTCCCGGATGCGAATGTGCGGCGGGTCCTGGACGACCTGCCTCCGCTCAAGAACGCGGCAGGTCAGTTGTTGCCGGTCGAACGGCAACTCCTGACGCAGGGTGCCGATGCCCCGATGACCAATGTGCTGCTCCTGCTGGTGGGGGCGCTGCGCTCCCGAGAGGGTCATCTGCCAGACGACGTACGGGCCGTCTTCCTGGGCCGTCAGCGGCGCTGGGCCGAGTTCCTCGACCCGACGTGGGTTGACGGCCTCATCAACGACTACGCTGACCGGCCTGTCCGCGACCTGGCCGCCCGGCTGGTGGACGACATGCTCGCTCAGTCCCGCAGAGTCGCCCTCGCGAAGCTGCGCACCGACCCTGCGACCGGCGGGCTGAAGATCTTCTCCCGTCTGCACCTTCGCAACGAGCGTTATTTCAAGACCGGTGACGAAGGAGACTCCGACATCGGCACCCGCATCCCCCAACTGGGCTCCCTGGCGGCGCAGCTGGAGCTCTTCGCCGTCCGCGACAACTGCCACACCCTCACCTCGGAGGGACGGCGCATCCTGGAGACGAACCCATGAGCGCGGCACAGCACACCCGGTTCGCATCTCCCGTAACGCTGCTGAGAGAGTGGAGCGAACGCAGTGATCAGCAGGCGCTGCACGAAGCGCTCTTCCTCGGTTTCACAGTTGATCTTCCCTTCCTGGAGAAGGTCGCCATACCCGTCGCCCGTGGCCTGGGTGCTCGCACTGCGGTGATCGGTGATGCTGCCCAAGGGGTGTACGACCCGGTCGATGTGCGCATGGCCGGCCGCAGCTATCTGCACGGCCTGGCCTCCTGCCAGCGTGCATTCCACCCCAAGTTCGTCCTCCTGGTCGGAGAACACGCCTGCCGGCTCGCAGTGGGTTCGGGGAACCCGACGCTGTCCGGCTGGGGCGCCAACGACGAGCTGTGGACGGTGGTGGAAACCGAGGACGACGACTCCCACGCGCTCCTGGCCGACCTCGCCGACTGGTTGGACGCACTGCCCTCAGCGGTGGAACTGGCCTCCTGGTCGGCGAGTCATCTGGCGGAACTGGCTGCCCTTCTGACCGAGCGGCATGTCAACGCCCCGGCCGGGCCGGAATCAGGTGCCCGGCTTCTGCACAACCTCCAGGAGAGTCTGCTGGACCAACTGCCTCTCGGGCCTGTCGACGAACTGCACGCCTACGCCCCGTTCGTCGACGAGGCCGGTCATGCCCTCAGCGGGCTGATCGGCCGTCTGACCCCCGGCCGCACCATCCTCGGGCTCCAGCCTCGCTGGTCCAGCTACGACGCCGGAGCGATCAAGAGGGCACTCGGCGGCTTCGACGCGCAGATCCGCTTTCTCGAGGAGGCTCGGATGCGGCACGGCAAGTTCGTCGAGTGGCAGGCCGGCGGCCGCCGATACGCTCTCACCGGGAGCCCGAATCTCACCCGCGCCGCGCTGTGCACCAGCACCCGGGACGGCGGTAACTGCGAGCTCGCCGTACTCGCCGCCGACACCGCGCCGCTGCTTCCCGAACAGGGGCGCATCACCTCACTCGCGAGCCTGACGGGCCGCACCATCCGGCCCTTCCAGTCCACCGGTCACACGCTCGTCCTGCTGGGCGCGAAGACGGACAGCGAAGGCCTGCACGTCTCTCTGGCGCGCTCCCAGCCCCTTCCCGTGGTGATCAGCACGTCTCTGGATGGTTCACCGGGTTCCTGGACGCGGACCGGAACCATTCCGGCGGGGGCCTCGGCCTGTTCCTTCCCGCTGCCCGAGGTTCCTGGTGCGGCCGTTCGCGCCACGTGCGCCCGTCCAGACGGCACCACCGCCGAATCCGCCGTCGTCTTCGTGTACAGCCCCGTGCACTGCGCACGGCGCCACAGCGCCGTCAGCGGTCCCCGACTGAGATACGACTACACGGCGCAGACCCTGTTCGCAGACGAGCGTGCCGCGCGCCGCTTCGAAACCGATCTGCTGCGCCTGCGCGAGCTCACCGCCGGAACGTCCGCTTCCCGGGGGAGCCCGGCGGGAGACACGACAACGGGCTCGGTGACATCGAGTGGCGTCGACCGCTGGGACGCCTACCTCGCCGACTGCCGCGGGATGATCGGGGCGCCGTTGACGGACCTGGCGTTCGGCACCTCGCCGCTCGACCCGCCGCAGGCACCCTCGTCGCGGTGGATCGTGTCGACGGTCTCTCTTGGAGTGCGGGAGGAGGACGAAGAAGAGCACGAGGACGAGACGGAGGAGGTGGACCTCCCCACCACGAGCGAGCTGCTCGCCCCGTACATCGCGCCAGAGCAGCGTGCCCGTTGTCGCGCCTGGGCCCAGCGCTGGGTCGCGGCGCTCACGGGCCCTGACGATTCGGCCGCAGCACCGGTTCCGGTCCGGCTGCTCGTGGCCAACCTGTACGTCCAGCTCCTGGCCGCCGGAGTCTGGGACGAGCAGGACCAGAGCTGGCGCGACGGACTCAGCCGCCTCCTCGAAGCACTCCGTTCCGAAGACCTGGCGGGCGAGGCGGAGCACGATGCGCCGCCCGAGACAGGGCGACGGCTGGATGCGGTGGCGGCCGTGGTGATGACACTGCTCGTCCAGGACGCCACCTTCACCGGCGGCGGTGAGCACGACGTACTCGCGGCCCGCGCCTGGCACGGCGGCAAGGCGATGATCGCGCGTGCCGAGCCCGCCGAGGCGGAGGACCTGATGATCCCGCCGGAGCAGGCGCTCGCCCGTGTCGCGCCCTGGAGCGAGGTGGACAGACTCATCGCTCTGGCGCAGGAAGACGACCCCTACGCGGAGGCGATCGAGGGGCTCACCGCGGCCGGCTGGTCGGTCGTGCGCGAGGACGGGCTCTGGGAGATCACGGGCTCCTTCGGCAATCCGCTTCCGGTCGTGGCCAAGGCCGCCGAACGACTCGGGCGGCACCACGCCGACGGCGTGCTTGTACGAGCCCGCAGCAAGAACCGCTGGGCCTTCATGGCGTGGGCTGACCCCTACTTAGTTCTTCTCAATCCCCCGGCACGCGTCTGGCGCACCTACCAGGTACGGCTCCCTGCCACACCGGAATCACGGTTCAGCGGCGGCGACCTTTCCGCGGTACCCGGCCGCGTCGGTTCCCCGACCCCGCTGCAGAAGGGCCCGCCGGAGGCTCTCAGGAAGATTGTCGTCGAAGCAGGCCTCACTTACCCGGAGTTGGTCAGTCGCCTGTTCACACTCGACACGTGACGGGAAAAGAAAGCGATCAGTGCCGTGACACCACCGGCGACGGACCGTCGAGCGGCTGTTTCCCCTCGGTCGACCTCGTCTCACCGTCACGCCGCTGTTCAAGGCGGGCAGGCGCGATGATGGTGAGAGCCTGTCCCGGAGGCAGGGAGCCGTCCGCCCCGGGCACTTGGCAGCGCGCCAGTCCGTGCCGGTACCACAGTGCGGCCGTCCACGCACAGAGCAGCGCGTCGATGAGGTCCTCCCGATGCTTGTAGTCAGCTGCCTTCTGAGGTGAGGGCTCGGAGAGCAGTTGACGGGAGACCGGGTGGGAGGAGAGCAGGAGGGGCGGATCGGCAGTGGCCAGGCCCGCCATGTGCCTGATCAGCCTGTCGCACTCCGCCGCCCGTACCGCTCGCCCCTGCGCCGTCGGAACTCGTGCCGGTCGGCGCTTGTACGTGGGGCGTTCCTGGTCGCAGCCCAGCTCGGCGGCTCCGACCAGGGTCGTGTACGGATAGCACTCGGAGAAGACCAGACCGTTGGTCGGCGGCCCGCCCCTGCCGTCGTCGTAGGACCAGCCCGACTCCTCCAGCCGTTCCCGCAGCAGCACTCCGGCCTGTCGGGGAGAACTCTGGTTGGTACTGTTCGCGCTCACCTTCCACCGGCCGTACCGCCGGCCGACCTCCTTTTCGCACAAACGCTGACCGGCCGGGTCGTCGACGACCAGCGGTGCGTCGACGAACGCCAGGGTCGATCCGTCGACGGCTGTCCTGGCCAGCCATGACATCGTCTCCTCGAGGCCACGGGTCCAGCCGCATTCGATCACCACGCCGTGCGCGTCGATGGCGGCCACGCCTGTTTCATTGAGCTGGGTGCGGGCTCCGCTCTGCGCCCAGGCGAGGTCGATGCCTATGAACCGTTCGATCCGCATGCATTCGTAGTACCAGAGAACCGGAACCGGCCACCGGTGAGGCGCGGTACTCCTCAGCCAGCGCCCCCATGGTGTGGTGACCGAGGAGATCTCTCACCGGTGCCCGACGTCGC
The DNA here is from genome assembly GCF_055609205.1 of Streptomyces sp. NPDC036815. Lineage (NCBI taxonomy): Bacteria > Bacillati > Actinomycetota > Actinomycetes > Kitasatosporales > Streptomycetaceae > Streptomyces > Streptomyces sp. NPDC036815. The sequence goes on from NZ_JBVJPW010000009.1 coordinate 255,408, forward strand.
CTCGGGCGGGCCGCCTGCGGACTTATGGACGTCCGGGAGGCGGGAAGGAGGATCGAGCGGCGTCGTCACTTCGCGGGCGCGGGAACCATCTGCACGCTCGTGGCTTCGGAAAGGAGGCTCTGGGTGCTGGGGTGCCGCTGATAAACGGCATCGATTTCCTCCGAGGCTGCCACGTCGTCGGACGGACGGGCGAGCTGCCTGGCGACCGCATCCCTGAGCGAGTCGGCGATCTCCGCGTCCAGCTCGACCACGCGCAGCCCCTCTACGATTCCTGTGCTTGAGTCGACGAGCACCATGTAGGCCATGAAGGGTTTTCCGATCCCTCCAGGCACCCCGACCCTACGGTCGCGCTGCCGATGGGCTTCCCAGGGTGAATCCCCCCAGCCGAGAGAGTCCGATTGGCGGTCTGGTCGGTCCGGGGTCTCGAACCGGTAGCACCACATGAGATGCCTGTTCCCAGGGACAACGGCGAACGTAGCCGCGCCAGTACTAAACGCGTGCTTTTCACCAGCCGTGAGCCCATCGAACGCATAGATGATCTCTACGTACGGGTTGTTGAGTACGAGATTGGCCGCGGATTTCGGCCAGTTGACCTGCTTCGGGTAAGGAGCGCCTACCACCAGCGAGTACCCCATAATCCATCCCCTCCTCGAACCGGTCCCGGCCCGATCTTTCCAAAGCGCGGCTCGGGCGCGCCGGTACCGCGTGGCCCAGATCCTGTAACCGGACCACGTACTGTCGCCCTACTGCCCGCCTGACGCGGTCTTCGTCGCTCCGCCGTGTCGGGTCACCCGAGGCCGGCACCGCACACGCACCGCGCCGTGGGTGAACGCAGGGTCGGTGGACTTGCTCGCCCACACGTACGCCTCGCCGGGCTGGAGCTGCGCCATCTGCTCCGAGCGCAGTCCGGCGAAGGAACTGTTCGCCTTCTGGAGGTGCTTCAGCCAGGCTGGGGAGGTGAACTTGTGCAGGATGACGTGGTCGGAGAGCTCGATCAGCGAGATCGGCACGGAGGGTGGGTCCTGGCTGGCGACCAGGATGCTCATGCCTTTGTGCCGCATCTCGCGGACCGTCTCGACGAGCCCGGCAACTAGGTCGGGGCTGTCAATGTACTTGTGCGCCTCGTCGAAGACGACCAGCTTGTTGAAGTGCCCTTCCTCGTCACGGGCTTCGGCGAAGAGCTGCATCAGGACGACGAAAAGGCCAAGGGCCTCGTCCTTCTCGATGTATTCGTCCCGGAGGTCCACGATGATCAGTCGGCCTGGGCGGATGAGGCTGGTGAGGCTGGCGTTGTCGTCGATGTACTCCTCGGCGAGGTTTAGACGTTCCTGGGCGAGCTGCTTGACGTGGTCGGGCATGCCCGAGTCGTCCACGCCCTGCCGGATGGCGGCGAGGCTCAGGTTGTCGCGGTTCGCCCGCATGATGCGGGTGAGCTGGCGGATGTACGTGGACTGGTTGCCGACTGCGCCCATGAGGAAGCGCCAGTGGGATGCCTGGAGTTCTCCGGAGGAGAAGGCCAGTGGCTGGACATCGATGCCGGGGAATTCTCGCTTGCGTTCCGCAACTTGGGCCTCGGGCGTAAGGAGCAGGACATCGGTCAGGGCGCGTGGTTCGGCCCCGTAACGCTCTTTGAGGACCTTGAGCTGCGCCTGGTCGTCGTTGGGGCGCACCATGGAGGTGAACTCCGGGGCATAGTCCATGGTCCGGCTGTAGTGGAACACCACGGTCGCGAGCGGGTGGGGCAGTTCGTTGACGGGCGGGGCGGGCAGCGAGGCCATCTCAACGATGCTGCCCAGGGTGTAGCTCTTTCCGCCTCCCTGGACACCGAAGAGGCTGATGGTGTGGGTCTCGTAGAGGTCGACCGCGACCTTTCGTCCGGCAACCTCACCAAGCACGCCGTGCTGCAGGGACGGGCGGGAGACGCCGAGGAAGATCTCGGGGACGCTTCCCGCAGAGGACATATCCAGCGTGACCGGAGTGGGCTGGGCGTCGATGGTCGGCGTCTCGTGGAAGCCGCGCCTGTCCAGCTCGGTCTCCGTCCGCGGTGGAACCTGGTTCACTGCCGACGAAGCATCGGGCGGGGTGCCGTGCGAGACGGGCGACTCTGCCTGAGGTCCGGGCAGCGCAGGTGCGCCATCCTCGATCGATTCGTCCATGCTGCCTTCCGAGCGACGAGGCTGCATCTGGTCGGCGGGGAACGCCGGGGCATCGCCCGCTCCGGAGCAGTCTCCGGCCGAGTTCTCTCCGTCGTCCCTGTAGAGCTCCTCCTGCGCCGGAGTGTTCGCCCCATCCGCTTCCTCGCGTCCATGAGCACGGAACTCCGCGTCGGCGAGTCGCGGAACGGACAGCTGCAGAAGGGCCAGGGTGGGAGCGGTGGCCGCCCCGTCCGCATCCGGGCCGAAATCCGCCGAGTCCTCGGCAACGGCATCGGACGGCTCTGGGACGCCCGGCCGCCTGGTAGGGATCGCATCGATCAGCTCCGTGATCAGGTCACTGCCGATCCGGTGGTACTCCACCCCACCCTCCGACTCCCGGTCCGTACCGCTCCGCGCCAGGTCGAAGATCAGTCCGCTACGGGTGAATTCGAGCCGGTAACCGTCGTCGAGGGAGTCGAGAAGGGCATGTGCGGACGTTTGGGGTCCACGCCCCATGGTTCCGTGACGGGCTGCCCGCTCCAGGTAGAAGCGGAGCAGGGAGCCGAGGGCGAGGTTCTTGACCGGCCGGTCGACACGGTCCGGTGTGGTGCATTCCGGGTCGAAGGACTCGGCAAGGATGCGCTCGCTCTGCCCCAATTGCTGGGCCACCTTGGTCTTGAGCCGCTGGTAGGCGCTGATGTCGTCGAGCGCCGTGTAGCACTTCACCTCGACGAGTCGGCAGGTGATGGTTCGTGTCCTCGCGTCGACGTGGAACAGAGCGAGGTCACTGCGCTGGAAGGAGAGCACGTCACCGAGCTCGCCGGCGCGGCGGCGCGCCTCGGCGTAGAGCTCGGGGTGCGCGTCCAGGGGGACGACGATCTGGTTGTGAAGTGCGTCCTGGTAGTCCAGGTAGAGGCGGGCTAGGGACAACCCGAGAACCTCGGTGCGCTGGTTGGGGGCAGTGGAGGCCAGCTTGAAAGCGAGGTTCCCCGAGAGCAGGCGCAGCTGGTCGAAAAAGGAGTTGAGGTGGCGCTCCTCCACTGCAATGCCGTGCTGTCGTGCGGTGGGGCCGAGCAGGTTGCGCAGCTCGTCGACCGAGTTCGAGCTGACCATGATCTGGTGGCCGAGGCCGCTGTCGAGCGCGGGCGTGTAGTCGATGACGTACTCGGGGCGGCCGTGCTCTCCGGCATGGTCGAAGTACTCCAGGCCGAGTGTGCGGTCGATTGTGACGACCCAGTCGCCGATCTGATGGGCCTGGTAGAGCAGGGCGCGGTCGTCGTTGTCGAGGGAGAGGACGGTGCACGGCACGTTGCGGGGCGCCTGTCCTGCCGTGGCGACGTTGGCGGCTGCGCCGGCCAGCAGGCCGGGCAGCCGGCTCAGGAGAGTGGCGAGGTCCTCGGCGCCCTCGGCGGTGGGCAGGGCGGCTCCGTAGCGCGGGACGGTCCGCCAAACAATTTGCTGCTCGGAGTCCTCATACGCGGCGAAGGTAGCCTGGACGAGTCCGTGTACCGGTGCGTGAGCGATGCCGTGCCGCTTGACGGAGCTGTGCTGCTCACCTCCGAAGGCGTCAATGAGCACAGTCAGATGAGCGTCGAACTCTATGGAGGGGCTGCGGAACTCCTCGATGGAGCGAACCGAGTAGACGAGTTTTGCGTGGCGCCCCCCGCCCGCCGTGTGCAGGAAGGCTTCCGCCTCGGCGGTGGCGATCTGGCTCTGGGCGCTGAGCAGTTCACCGAGCGCCGTTCCGGTCTCCGGGGCCTCGGGGTCGGTCACGCAGAGCCGGATGTCATAGGTGAGATCACGGGTGGCCGGGCGCCGCTGGAGTTCGAGGAGGGCATCGGCGATGACCTCGGCCCGCCCCGCGTTGACGACGTTCATGACGAGGGTGCGGACGTACGGGTGGAGCCGTACGTAGCGCTCCATCCGGTCGGCGAGTGCCGTACCGGACAGCGCGCTCGCGCCGTTCGCCGCGCGGGTGCCGGAGGTGGAGAGGTTCAGTCCGGCGGAGAGGCGGCCGAGCAGGCCGCGGGGGTCAGCGGTCTCGCTGGGGAGGTAGGCACCCCAGTACGGGGTGAGGTTGTCAGCCGCTGCCATGAGGCGCCCGTCCTGGCGCGGGACCACGAACGGGAATCCGAGCGGCGACAGCGCTCCCTGGAGAGAATCGCGGGCCGCGATGGCACGGCGGTTGTCCTCCCCGACGAGGCGGCCGGTCCATTCCTTGCCCATCGCGGACCAGGTGGCCAGCCAGAGGGCGCGCAGGGGGTGGGTGGGCGAGGCGAGCAGCACGGTGTCGCGCCCGCCAAGACCGTCGGTAAGGCTGACGGCTAGGCAGTCGATCTGCTGGATCCGTGCCAGGGCCACGAGTGCCGCGCCCCTGGCGTCGTCTCCTGCCCTTTCCGTCTGGAAGGTTTGGGCCTCCACCAGTTCGGCATATGCTTCGGCGTACGCGGCGAGTTCCTCGCGTACGGTCTCGAAATCGACGGCCTCGGTGACCAGGAGATCGCCGACCTCGACCGGTTCGTCGCCGTGACTACTCCCGCCGAGTACGGCTCCGAAGTAGAAGCCCCGCGCGGAAAGGAACGCGTCGTATGCCTCGGCGGCGCGCCCCGTCAGAGTGCCGGCCAGGTTCTCCTCGTCCCCGGAGGGCATCTCGAAGGTGCCGTCGGGGTGGAGGACCAGGCGGCGCAGCGAAGTGTCCTCGGGGCAGGCGAGGAGGTCCTGCTGGACCTGTACGAGCAGGGGGGACAGCCGGATTTCCGCGCTGCCCGCCGGACGGATTTTGGCGTTGAGGGCCCGCTGCGGGCTCCGCCGCGTGCTGGGCTTCCAGCGGATGTCGTTGAGTACGACTCGGGTCGGGTCATCCCCCGTGGCAAGCGCGTCGAACTGCAGTGACCTCAGTGCCTGGGCGACCCCGGGATAGCGGCCCGCACTGCGCTCGGGCGGTTCCTCGATCTCGGCGTTCGGGACAACGTAGAAGCGCTCGCTCTCGCCGCCCAGCAGCTCGTGAGCGTTGGGGGCGACGTCGAGCGCGTCTCCCACAGCGTCGAGGGGCGTCACCCGGACGTAGTGCCAGCCCTCTTCCCAGTCGATCTTGTTCAGTTTGGCCAGTTTGACCTTGTACTCGGGGACCGCCCGTGTCCCCTTGTCCTTGTACGCGATCCGTCCGATCGGTCCGCCGTTCTCCGAGACGATCTCCACCCGGAAGCGCTGGAGCGCGTCCACCCTGGCCGGGGAGGGCTGCACGGTGAATCGGGCGGTGAGTTCGCGTACACCGTTGTCTCCGGTGAGCAGGTAGGGCTGGCCGACGATCGCCCGGAGTGCTTGGTATTTCTTCAGTTCCTCGGCGTTGTCGCCGGCGATGGGAAGCCCCAGCTCACGTACCTCGATGGCGACCGTGGCACGTCGGCGTTCGTCAATACGCCAGTTCCCGAAGGACAGTCCCCAGTTCTCACGGTCGGTGACCACACGGCGGGTCCACACCACCGGGTCCTCCAAGCCGCAGCGGGTCGCGAATCCGGCGAGTTTGGCGGCGAAATCGCCGTCACTCAGTCCCAGGTCCAGGACGCGCTGGCGCTCGGAGCGGTTCGACGCAGTCAACTTGTCGACCAGCCCCCGGTTCCGTTCGACCCGCTCCTTGACCGCGGTGGGGTCGGCGTACAGGTCAAAGTCGGGGACGAGCCCGAAGTGGTAGACGGCCGCCCCGGACACCTGCTCCCGGTAGCCGTTGGTCTGCAGCGTCAGCAGGTACGCGGCGACCGCGCGGTCGCTCGTCCGCCGGTCGGCATGGCCGCGTAGTGCGGCGAGCAGTTGGTCGACGCCCTGACGCAGCCGGTCCGGAACCTGCTGAAGGAGGTGGTCGGCGAGCTGAGCGTATGCGTCACCGAGCGGCACCTCCTCGAATGTCGCGATGCCGAAGGAGTCCTCGGCGCTCACCCGGGTGCCGGGCGGAACGAACACGAGGAGCGGCCCAGGGAGCGTTCCCTCGCCTTCTGCTCGGTTGCGGAGTTCGACCAGCTTGGTGCTGGTGACGGTCACGTCGTGGAAGGGACGGGTCGGGTCCAGGTCGTCGGCCTGGCCGAGGACGCAGACGGTGGCGGCCGGGCCCAGCGCCCCGCGCAGCCGTCGTACCAGAGGCGCCGCCAGCTCGGCGTCGACCTCCGTGATCCGCATGCAGTGACCGGCCGCCCGCTCCCCGACGAGTTTCGCCAGCCGTGGCACGAGGACGCCTTCGAGCGCCTCTCGGAGGTCCTTGGCCGTGATCTCCACCAGACCGGTGGTGCTGCTGCTCATCGGGGCGCTGCTCCCGTCGTCGCCTCGGTCCCGATGCTGTACCGGGGGGTGATGGTCTGCGTCAGATAGGCGTCGGACATGTCCTGGTAGTAGCCGATCTCGCGAAGCCGGTCGAGGAAGGCTGCCGCGTTGGCGCGCAGGGCGGCCTGGTCGTCCAGGTGCGCTCCGGAGAAGCCGTCGGTGTCCGGCAGCTGGTCGATGTGCAGCCCGTACCGTTCACGCAGCAGGGTGAGGAACTCGTCGACGCGCATCGGTGAGGTCTGCAGGTTTCCGGTGCCGTCGTCGCCCTCCCTGAGCAGTGACACCTGCAACAGGACCTCCAGGAGTCTGGCGTCCAGGACGAAGCGTCGGGCAACGCTCTTGCCGCCCGTGCGCCCGCCGCGTGGCTGGGCGATCAGTGCGCCTGGCCGGTGCTTGAGGAGCATGGTGTCGAGGCACTCGATGAAGTAGTTCCGGTAGTGGCGCCCCTTGTAGTGCATCAGCATCTCGATGTACTCGTCGAAGGCGGAGAGCCCGAGCTGGGTGATCTGCTTCAGCTCCGGGGGAAGGTCCTTCTCCTCGTCCCGCACGCGAGTGACCCGCTGGAGGAAGAAGGCGTCACGTTCCTTGGCGTACGACTTTCCGAGCCGTTGCAGCACCTCTTCCGGGGTGAAGTAGTTCCGCCCCGGCGGGTAGGTCAGCTTGGTGGTGTGGCGGACCAGGTGAGCGGAGAACTCGTCGAGCTTCTTCACCTGGTAGGTCGCCTGGACGAAGCGGGGGACGCGCCGGTACCAGATCTCCGCGCTGCGTTCGGCCAGCTCGGCGGCCGGAGTTCCGGGCACTCCCTCAACGTCGAGGAAGAGCCGGGGCCGGTGCGGGCAGCGGTCTGTGCCCTGCCCGCCGGAATGTCCCCCACGGCAGGTGGCATTGCCCGCGCCTGCCTCGATCACCGCCGGAAGCAGCTTCATCATCCGCAGGTGGTACAGAGACAGATGGAAGGCGAAGAGGATCTTCAAGTAGTCCACGAGCACGGTCCTGGGCATGTGGTCCTGGTGGTACAGGAGCCGCATGACGTCCTGGCAGAGCTGCCGTGCCGGCTCCGCGCACAGGGGAGTGTAGGGCGTTCGGGGCCGACTGGTGTCTGCCCGGTCCTGCATCTGGTGGCCTGCCCGCTGTACGAGGTGGAGCAGTGCCTGGGTCTCCACGTCGGTCCCCGGGCCGGGCGTGATGTCACCGGTGGAGCGGTCCACATCGGAGAAGAAGAACTCCCGCAGTCCCTTCAGCGCTCCCTCGTCCTCGGCGAGCATCTCGTACAGCTGCTCGTCGGCCCCGTACGGGCGGGACTTCCGGCTGTTGCGGAAGCGGTAGGTGAATCCGTGCAGCGGCCGAGGTGCGGCCACAGCCTCCGTCGGCTTACCCCGGTTGACTAGATCGAGGAGATGGGTCGAGGCCCAACGGGTGGTGGTCTCCCGGTCGAATCCGTCGAACACCTCCGGGTTCCCAAGGAACAGCTTCACGAACACGTCGACTTCGAGGTTCCAGGTCCGGCTGATCTTGCTGGGCATACCGCCGTGCCAGAGCCGTGCCAGGAGGGCCGTGAGCACGCGGTCCATGTCCAGCGCCTTGTAGTCGATTCGGCTGACGCCGGGGTGGGTAAACGTGCCCAGGGCTCCGGTCAGCGCCATGTCGTCTCCTCCGCAACGGCGGCGTCCGCGCCCAGCTGCGCACCACCGTCGGTCCGGGCCGTCAGTTCTTCCAGGTGCAGTACGGAGTCCTCGGTGCGGTGGATCCTCCGCAGGTCGTGTCCGTGCGTGGTGAGAAGGACCTCCTGGTACGGGACGGCGGCGAGCCGGTTCTTGAACACGGCGAGGGCAAGCTGCTGTCCTTGCAGGTCGGTGACCGAGGGCCGGTAGCCGCGCTCGAAGCGCCGGAGCAGTTCGAACAGGTCGAGCCGGATGTCCAGTTCGGCGGTGCCGCCCTGCTGGCCGACGGGGTCCTGGTAGGTGAGCCGCAGCGAGGTCCGCCCGGACTCGATATAGGGCGAGTTGGGGGCCGCGCCGGGTTCGAGGCGGAACCCGGCGGCAGGGAAGCGCCGGAAGCTCCGGACTGTTCCGCCCGGAACGTCCCGGACCTTCAAGGCGAGGGCGTCGCCGATGCGCTCCGGTGCGACGAGTCCCTCACCACGGTTGAGTGCTCGCAGGATGGTGTCGCGTTCCTCCACGCCAGCGGCGTCGGTGCGGGAGAGCAGTTCCATGAACCGCAGTACGGAGGGATAGGGCAGCATCCGTTCCGCCCGTTCCTCGTCGCGAAGTTCGAAGTACAGCAGGCGGCGGGTCGCGTCCACGTACCGGCGATGGCCAGCGGCCTGGGCGGCTCGGTCGGTCATCGACCGGCCGAGCCGTGCGAACTCCTGGCCGAGCAAGATCCGGTCACGGTCCCCACGTCCGTCGACGGTGACCAGGGCGCCGGCGGAGAGGAGTCCGCCGTAGTCGAGCCGTCGATCGAGCTGCGGCTGCGGGGCGGCGGCCACGTCGGCCTGCCGCAGCAGGGAGAGCAGCCGGTCCCGTTCCCGCGGGGCGCCGTCCGGGGCGGGCGGGGTGCCCAGGTGCGCAGAGAAGTAGAAGCCGTCGAGGATCGCCTCAGAGTCGCCAGCCGCATACAGCTGGTGGATCTCGGAACAGTCGCGGCCCGAAGCGAGCGTGTAGGCGAGGGCGGAGCGCAGGTCGCGCAGGGTGATGTGGAGCTTGCCGCGGAGCTGTGTCAGCTCGTAGACGCGGCGCAGCCGCCGTTTGACCTGTGGGCCGGCGGCGGGGTGCTGGAAGGTCTGGGCATTGTGCCGGGCGTAGCAGACAGTCGCCAGGTCGCAGGTCTCGCAGTCGCTCCAGAACCGCTCATGTGTCATCCGGTCGAGCATCCGCTCGAGGAGCGACTCCCCGTCCTGCGGTTCACCATCGGCACTGAGCGGGCGGGCAGCGACATCACGGGCATTGAGGTTGACGACGGCGACAGCCTGGCCGGTGGCGCTTCCCGCAAGGCCGAGGTTGGTCAGCTTCGCCAGGTGGGGGAAGCGGTCGTGCCGGTGGCTCAGGAAGTCCACCAGACGGCCCTCGTTGATTGCGATCAACCTGGTCTCGCCCTGGACCGGCCACGCCGTTTCGTCGGCTCCGGCGAACGGCGCAAAGAATTTCTCCAGGACGTCGTCGCCGCTGGTCTCGCCCTCGTCCTGACTGCCGTCGTGATTGGTGCGGAACCAGTGCCCGGCCAGGGTGAAGTCGGTGCCGTTGGAGCGGGGCGGTCCGAACTCGGCACCGAGCTCTCGGGCCTGGCGCTCGAACCTCTCCAGGAACGCGGTCTTGCCGTCCCCCGCGTTGCCAGTGACCACGACCAGGGCGTGACGGCCTTTGCGCAGGGCGGGGACGAGCTCACGGTCCAGGGCGGTCTCGATGTACACGGACATGGCGTGCGGGTCGAGGCCACGGGTGCCCCGGTTGCTGCGACGACTCTGGCTGTAGAGCGTTTGCAGATGGGCTACGAACGGGTTGTGGTTGGGCTGCTGCGGGGCCTCGTCTCCGCCGGTGACCACCGGTGGGGACGGTGGCTGCTGGGCGAGGAGGGGTGGCGGGACCGGAACGGGGGCGAGACGGGCCGATTCCAGTCCTTCCAGTGCGGCGAGCAGTTCCTCGGCCGTGGTGAACCGTTCGCCCCGGTGGGGCGAGATGGCCCGCAGCATGATCTCGGCGAACCCCGACGACAAGTCACCGAATCCGCTGTACGCGGTACGCGGATCGACCGGCCGCACCCCGGGCGACGGCTGTCCGACACCCTCCCACGGGTACTGACCGCCGGTCAGCGCCTCGTACAGGGTGACACCCAGGCCGAACAGATCACGGTCGGCGTACCCGGAGCCGTCCGCAGGGACCTGGTCCAGGTCGGGCGGGGTGTAGCGGGGGCTGGTGTAGGTGTGTCCCTCGGAGGAGTCGGCGGTCTTCGCGATCCCAAAGTCGATCAGCTTGACGCCGTCGTCGGTCCACAGCAGGTTGCTCGGTTTGATGTCGCAGTGCCACACCCCGCGCTCGTGGATGTGTCGCAGCCCCCGAGCGGTGTCGATCGCGAGCCGCAGCACGTCCGCCGCGCCCATCCGACCGCCACGGATCACCTCCGCGACGTCCTTGCCGTCGACGAACTCGAAGACCAGGTACGGGTACTCGTCCGGCGGCAGCAGCCGGTCCGCGTCGATCATTTCCACGACGTTGGGATGCCGTGCGTCTTGAAGCCGCTGCAGGACGTCCGCCTCGCGGCGCAGTCGTTCCAGGACGGAGTCCCGGTCCCGCAGGACCAACTTCACCGCCCGGTCGACACTCCTTATCGTGTCGTAGACCCGGTAGGCCACCCCGAACGAACCGGGACGCCCGAGCCGGTTGCGCACCAGGTATTTCGTGCCGAGCTGGAAATCGGCCGGCAGGTCCCGGAAGAACTCCGGACCGTGCGGGGAGCCCGGTGCCGACCGATCGGCGGCGCCGTCCGGGGTCCGGGAGGCAGAGGACGAACCCCGGCGCCTGGGCGGGACATTCTGCGCGCCGACGACCAGATCGAGCCGCCGCAGCGCCTCGACGGCGGTGGGCCGGTCCGCCGGGTCCGTCGAACACAGCTTCTGCAGCCAGTGCGCCAGCTCCACACGGACCTGGGCCGCCTCGAGGCCGGATGCCGGCAGCATGCCGCCGGCTCCCGCCTGTTCAGTAGCCGAGGAGAACGGCAGCTCGCCGGTGAAAAGCTGGTAGCCGATGACACCGACGGCGTAGATGTCGGCCTTCATACCCATCGCGGACGGGTCGGCGTGGCACTCGGGCGCGAGATACGCACGGTCGGCGATCTGGTGCGCCTCCGGTCCCACGGTGTGCGTGCGCCGCTGCGCGGTCTTCGCGTACTCGAAACCGGTCAGCATCGCCCGCCCGTCCTGGGCGATCAGGACGGTGGACGGGTTCAGCTCGCGGTGCGCGATGTGCCGGTGGTGCGCGTGCGCGAGCCCCATCAGGATGTGCCGGACCGTGCGCAGCTTCGCGTCCGTGGTGAGCGGGTCGGCGGCCCCGGACAGGTGCAGCGCCAGCGCGTGTCCGGGAACGTCGTCGTAGACGGTGACGAAGACGCCTTCGTCGTCATCGGGGAAGAAGTCACGGGCACCGACGATGTTCGGATGCGAGGGCAGCTTGCCGAGCGCCTCGTAGGCGATGCCGATCCGCTTCTGCTGCAGCAGACGTTCGGCCTCCGGTGCGTACGGGTCGGCCGTACGCACCGACAGCCGGACGGTTCCCGAGCCCTGCGGCGCGTTGGCGTTCTTGGCCCGGTACTCGCGGTGGACACCGTTCCCGCTCTCCTCCGGCGCGGTCTCACCGAGCCGCTCCATCACCTCCCAGCTGCCGAACCGCAGCGGCCCGGACGGGGGCCGGGAGGCGCCCTGGATCGTGCTCACGATCAGGTCGTGGTGGGCGACGATATCCGTGTCGAACCGGTTGGTGGAGGTGGGGACACGGCTGACGTCGGCGAGCCGCCCGATCAGATCGGGCAGGGGCACGGTGTCCCGGGCGTCCTGCTGCCGGGGGGAGCGGTCGACGAGCAGAGCGTCCGGATACGGCAGGACGACGAGCGCGTCGGTGTAAAGCCGGTACAGCGGACGGTGGGCCGTCTCCAGGATCGACTTCAGCTGCCGGGCGTGATGGCGCAGCTTGGGCAACGGGGAGCGGAACGGCGCCCGGCGGGAAGGGTGCCACTTGCGGCCGTCGGCCTCGATGCGGCCCCGGGTGCCCTTGACGTCGATGACGTACACGGCGTGCCCGGTGACCACGACGAGGTCGACCTCGAACAGCTCGTTCCGGTTGCGCGGAATCTCGACGGAGTGCAGGACCGTCCAGTCGTCGGGGGCGTGATCACGCAGGTACGCGATCACCCTCCGCTCGGCATCGTTGACGGCCTCCCCAACTGCAACGATCCTGGCACCCATTAGCCAGCGGCCTCCTTGATGGCAGTGGTGAGCAGCGCGAGGGCTTTGTCTTCTAGGATGTCGGCGCGCTCGCGGCACTGGTAGGCATAGCGGACGGTGGCGGCGATGCGGGCGCGGTCTGCAGGGGGCGCGAGCGGGATGTGCAGAGCCCGCAAGAACTGCGGGTGGTACTCCTGCTGCTTGCCGCCGACGCTCAAGGAACGCAGTGCACGGAAGGCTGCCTCCGACCTGAAGAAGGCGAACAGGTAGGCGCCAGACACGTCGGGGTCGCCACTGAGGAGGCGAACGTAGTCCTGGCTGTACGCATGCTCTAGCCATGACCCAGTCACGAAGACGGAACGGCTGTAAACCTCGTTCTCGCCGAAGGTCCCCCGTGCCGCGATGAGGATCGTCTCATCCTTGAGTCGAATGTCAGCAGGAGCTTGCGCTTCATTGATCCAACGGCCCTCAGGGCGAAGCCAGAAGGCCTGGCGCTGGCCAATGAGCCGGACGCCATGTCCTGGGTCGCTGTCAATACGCTTGAACCGAGCGCCGGTCCGGAGCGTTCCGCCCTCGCAGATCTCGCCGAGTGAGCGGCCGGATGCTGAGGTCAGTTTGTTGAGTAGCCGCTGTGCCCTCGGAGCGAAATTGAGAGCTCGGAGAGAAGATGACCCCACACTCGCGACTTCAAAACCGAGGTCTCGCTCCTGCTGGTGCCAGCGCAGGTTATTCAACTCAGGCAGCCCGTTGCTCTCGAAGAAGTCCTTCGTTGCAGCGACCAGCTGCTCTTGGTGCGTGGCACGCAGGCGCGCACTGTGCTCCACCAGACGGTGGATTCGATCCTCAACAGCCGAATCGAACCGCGGCACCGGCAGTCCCGCAATGTGGTGCGGCTCAATGTGCTTCACCGCCGACCCGTATACCGAACCGCGCACCAGTGACTCACCGAACCGGCTGAGGAGAAATGCGTACAGATACCCGGATTTGATCTTCTCGGAATTAGGCTGCACCTTGAGGATGTGCTCTGATGCCCAGCATTTCCCCATGTCGGGGCGAACATAGGACCGTCGACCGGCGTAGAAACCTGAGCGTGAGATTAGGGTCATGCCGGGATTGAGCTGCTGGGCTTTCAAGGATGGCGATTCGGCATCCGACTTCCTCAAGCGAGGCAAGTTGGTGAGATCGGCGGCCATCATGTCCCGGCTGCCAAGCCAAGGCACACTATGCTCGGGGTCGGTGAGGTATACCCGGCGGAACATCGGTCCGTAGAAAAGCCCGCCGTTGGGCCCCGTTGTCACCGCCGCCAGCGGCTCCGTCTTCGGCAGCTGCTCCAGCAACTTCTTCGTCTTCAACGACCCCGCAACATACGGCGACGCGTCGAGCCTGTACCCCTGCTCTGCGAACCAGCTCGACATCACCGGATTGGAAAACTCGGCGATCTTCACGCGCTCGCCCCCGCGACCTTCCGCGGGGCCACACCCGGCACCGGATGCTTGGCTCGGAATTCCCGGTACCTCTCCGCGATCACAGGCAGGTCGTTGTCGATGACCTTCTTGCTGCGCTTCAGCGGCCGGGTCGCCACCTTGTCCCCGATGCGGAGCCGCTCCATGACGACCTCCGTCTCCACCACGAACTCCCCGTTGGGCTCGCGCTTGAAGAGGTCGTTGCCACGCCGGTCGAACCCGACCTTCTCCGCGACCGCCATAAAGACTGGGTACGGCTTCTCGGTTCCCATCCGGTGGTTCTGTACTTCCTGCCCGGTCTTCCTCTTCAGGAACAGGAGGGTGGTGAGGATGTTGACGTTAGCGTCGACGACGAACGTTTCCACCGGCAGCTCGACACTTGCGAGCACCCAGCAGTTCTCCAGGATGTACCGGCGGATCGCCTCGTCGGTCGGCCCCGGGTTCGACAGAATGCCGTTGGGCAGGACGATGCCGATCCGTCCGCCGGGCTTGACCCACTCGATGGCGCGCTGGATGAACAGCTGCTCGGGCGCCATACTGCTCGGCCGCGAGGTCAGACTCTCCTTGGGCTCGCCGGTGACGGGGTCACGTCCCCACGACTTCGCGATGCCGTTCCTGAACGAGCTGAGCACCGACTCATCGCTGACGGGGATGTCCGCCCCGAACGGCGGGTTGGTCAGCAGTACGTCGACCTTCTCGCCGAGCTTGATCTTCTCCTGCGCCTGCTCCACGCCGGGAAGGTGCCCGCGCGGGAAAGCAAGCGAGTCCATGTGGAAGACATTGCCCGTGGTCTGCGCGAGCGTCATGATCGCCATCGTGGTCGCACGTACCAGGAACGGGTCGAAGTCCGCTCCCATCAGGTGCTTCTCCGCGTACTCCTTGAGGCGGTCGGCGTAGCGTACGCGCTCCTCCGCAGTGTCGGGGAAGCCAAAGGTGTCGGCGTCCTTCTTCCAGCTGTCCCGCAGGTGCTTGAGCGTGGCCTGGAGGAAACCGCCAGTGCCGCAGGTCGGGTCGAGTACCGTCTCGTCCTCCTGCGGGTCGAGCATCTCCACCATCAGGTTCACCGCGCCGCGTGGGGTGAAGTACTGCCCTCTGTCGCCGCGCAGGTTGGTACCGACGAGTTCCTGGTACGCGATGCCCTTGGCGTCGACGTCGGTTCCCGTCAGGTCGTACGGGGCGATCTCGCTGACGATGAAGGCGAGCGCCCGGTCGGACAGAGTGATCTCGTCGCTGGCTTTGAAGACGCCCTTGTACTCGGTCTTGACGTCCTCGAAGAGCCCCTTGACGCGGGTGCTGATGGCGGCCCGCCCATCGTCGTCGAACATCTCATTCAGGCCAGTCCGGAACCTGCCGCGCCCAGTGCCACGAGTGACCCGCTCGTCGTACATCTTCGCGAACAGCAGGTAGAGGAACTGCCAGAAGGCGGCGTCCTTGGGCATGCCCTCGTTGCCGTGGATGTAGTTGTGGCAGCGCTGGAATGCGATCTTGAGCATTTCCGGGTCGGCCTGGCGCAGCCGCTGGTGCGAGGCGACGGTCCGGCTGCCGATGGTGCCGTCGGCGACCTCCCAGTCGCTGCGGTCCTCGAAGGTAACGCCGAAATCTCTAACTACCTTCTTGAGGAAGAAGAAGTCGACCCCGTCCGTCCACATCCCGTCGACACACCTGGGGCGGTCCTCGTTGCCCATCAGCTCCTGGAGGTCGGCGAGGTCTTGCTTCGCCTGCTCGGGCTCACGGATCTTGACGACGTTCTTGCCGCGCTTGGGCTCCGGCTTGCAGACGACGACTCGGAGCAGGTTCGCCGTGGTGTGCTTCGCGCCGGACTCGAAGATCGCGATGTCGGCTTTCTTGGTCCGCTTCCGCGAAGCACCTTCCTCACTCACCGTGACGGGGAAGTCACGGGCCATGTCGTGGGGGTCGATGCCGTGCTCGTGGACCAGGGCCCGAGCGATGCGTTGCCGCACCTTCTCCCTCGGAGTCTCCTTGATCGCCGTACCGCTGATGTAGTCGACAACCTGCCCCTCTTCAAGGGCCGTGACCTGGGGTTGGGTATCCGCCGCCGAAGGCTCCGCGCCCTTCTCAGGCTGCTGCGGGTTCTCCGGGTCCAAGGTCAGTTCCTCCATCGGCGTGCTGCTTCTTCCCTGTGCTCGGTGGTACGGGTGGTACTGGCGGCCGGACGGCCAGGGCGTGCTCGATCGCACCCTCCACCTGCGATCCTACGGCCGTGACCGCATGCCGGACGGCGCTTCCAGTCAGGCTGCAATCACGCTGTGCGGTGGTGCGGCGCGAGCCTACTGCGAGGCACTGACAATCCGCCCGGAGGAACTCCAAGAGCCGATCGCCGCGTCACCGTCGGCACCGCCGCACACACCACCATGGACGGTCAACTACCGTCCGGCTCGTTCCCCACGTCCAGGCCCTCTTCCAGCCTGACCGCCAGCGCCAGCTCGTCGAGCGACCCCTCACCGGGGACGAACCAGCGAAGCGTCCCCTGCGCGGAGGTCACCGTCCCCGAGGCGAGTCGGCGCATCTCCTTGGTGAGGCCACTGGGCGAGTACCATCCCTCGTCCGCGTGCCACTGCAGGGGCTTGTTTCCGTTGCCGTTGCTCCACGTGGCCAGCGAACGTCGAGGTTCCTCCGCCAGCCACTCCGCCATCTCGCGCCGCTCGGGCTTGCTGTACGCCCGGAACTCCAGGACCGTGCCGTCCGCGATGCGGTTGTTCGTAATCAGGGTGGTTACGGCGTTGACCTGCCGACCCCGCGTTTCAACCTCGGCCACCTGGTAGTCCTCGCCCAGGGCCGGAGCGGTTCGGTCGGAGTCGAGCCCACGCATAACGGCCCGAACAACTCGCTCGATCCGCTCCGTGTTGCGCACCGCGGCGATGATGTGGCTGGACTTTCCGTACTCCTCGTCGATCGCGGCGAGCGACCAGGCAAGCGCGTCCCGTACCAGGTCAGGAACCTTAACGAGCTCTCGCGGCCAGTGATACGACGGATCCTCGATGAACCGCGTGTCCAGGCGCCGGAAGACGATATGGGTGACCAGGAGGTCTCCGTAGAAGGCCGCGGCGTCCGCCCTCCAGAGCAGCCCGTCCCGGAGAATCTGGAGCTGGTTCCGCACCTCGCGGAGGAGCTCCACCGAGCGCCAGACACGGAAGGCGTTCGGGGCCTCCCCGAAGATCTCGCGGTAGGTCTGGTCCTCCCACAGGCCGGCCAGGTTCTGATCACGCTTGGCCAGTGCGGCCAGCTGAGCATTCGTGTGCGTGGCGGCCAGGGCCTCGGCAGCCTCCGACATCGAGCAGCCGTGCTCCGGCGCGGGCAGGGCCTCGCCCCGCTTGATCACATAGCTGAGGTGCAGCATCAGGGCGAAGTCGTCCCGGAGCTGCACCTGAACCTTGTCCAGGGACTTGAAGTCGCGCTCCTCGATCGGGTTCTGCGTGTTCGTGTTCGTGGTGACGTGATCGCCGAACTCGGGCGGGCAGTCCTCCAGGGAGATCAGCCGCACCATGACCCTGCCGTATTGGGCGGTGTCCGGGTCTGCGGTGTACGCACGGTGGATGGCGCTCACCGTCTGCGCACCGTTGACCACGCTGGCGCCGGTGAGCTGGAAGTCTCCGACCTTGCCCGGGACCGCCTTGCCGACCGGCTTGATCGTCTCGCAGAGCATGGTGATGCCGTTGCTGAAATACCAGAAGTGCTCCGGCTCCTCGAGGAGCGTGTTCCTGATCTTGATGTTTACGTCGGTCAGGTCGAGGTTGTCGCGGATGTTGCGCGCGAAGAGGCCACGCCGGTGCTCGCCGTACAGGTCGGCGAGGTCCGCCGCGGTCATGGTGCCGTACAGAGCCTTGTAGGGGGTCGACTCCTGAACGAAACCGTCCAACCGGACCCGGGCGTCGATCCTTGGGGCAGCCGCGTCCCCGAGGATGGCCCGGTGGAAGTCGCGCAGGTCCAGAAGCTTGTAGTCGACCATCTCCTCGACCTGGTTCAGCTCCGTAAGTTTCTCCTCGATGAGCTCCTTGGTGCCTTGGTCGAGTGGAGCAGTACGCATCAGCGCGAGAACCAGTGTGATCTTCGGCGTGCCGACCTCGAAGGCCCGCTCGATCTCAGGGACGAACTGCTGGAATCGGCTGTTGAACTTGGAGTACTGGAGGTCGAGCATCCGGTTCAACCCGCGGAACATCCGGTCGACCTCGGTCTCCCCGAAGCCCCCCTTGAGGTTGTCGCTCCACTTGGCCTGCACCAGGCAGATCCTTGGCTGTGCGGACCGCACCTCGACCCCGATGGCGTCCAGGCCCCGGTCGTCGTCGCCGTCGAAGATCCTGGTCGCGGCGATACGGTCACTGCATGGGTGCTCGATCTGAACAGCTAGTGCGGCCAGGCCGCGACTGAGGAACGCCTGGACGTAGTCCTTCTCCGCGACCTTCGCCTTGTCCTTCATGTCGATGAGGTCGGTGAACCGCTCCTCGATCGCCTTACGGACGTACCTGACATGCAGCTTGCTCATGTACCCCCCTGCTAATGCACCACATCGCCAACACCCTATCGAGGGGCAATCTTTAATGCGCCTCGAACCATAGACATGGCCAGCGGAACGAAGGTGATCGGCGCTGCTGCGCCGTCTCGGTGACCGCCAGATGCCGGGTCGAAGCGGCTCGGGCGGGATTCCCGCTCTCCGTATGCGGAGTGCATTACCTGAAGGGGGCGGGGCCGGTCAAGTGCCATGCTTGCCCGGCTTCTTCCCGCTGAGTGACGGGTAGCGAGCCTGCACAGGTGAGGGATGGGCGATCCCGTTCCCGGTTGGTGGGATGCTGTAGCCCTGCCGGGGCGGGGGATGTAGGCGTGTGCCCTTCATCAGGTGTGATGCTGAGGTGGCGGCACTCCGCCTGCGGGGCTTTGGGCCGGATTGACGGCAGTAGTTGACGCTGAGGTGGAAATGATGGGGTGACAGCTGGCCGCTACGTCGATCCCATAGACATCCGCTTTCGGCTGCACCCGAACCGACCGGCTTCGGGTCGGCCTTGAGCATGGTCAGCGCGCGGCGCTCTGTGGCGGCATCATCGGGGGCAGCCTGGCGCCAACGTCCCCCTCGGCCCGGTTTGGGGTGACGTATCGCCACCCACCGAAGTCCGCGGTGGACCTTCTCTACACCCAGATGCTGCATGGGGGTGTTCAGGTGTTCCTCCGCGAGTTCCGAGCGGACCAGTCCAACGACGAGCTCCGTTCCGTGTTCGCCGCTGTACCGACCGAACGCAAGTGGCCGGTTAAGCGGCCACATGTCAGGATCGAACCGTGCCTCTTTTCCTCGATGCTGCCGAGAGTTCGGGGCGCCCTGCGGTGCCGTCTCCCAGGATGCGGCGGGTGGTGTTCGTCGCGTTGCTGAGCCGGGACGGGCGGCTTGCCCTGGTGGCAGACGATCTGCCCGGAGCTCCTCCCCGATGGGTGCTCCCTTCAGGATCCGTCCGAGCCACAGAGACCTATCGTGAGGCGGCCGTGCGCGTACTCCGCGATGCGGTCGGCGCGATGCCGGTGCGCGGGGGCGCTGTTGAAGGATGCCGCTGGGCTCAGGTGCCTGTGCCCGTAGGCCGGAGCCGTCGAGAGGCGCACGTGTTCGTCTTTCGTCTCGCTGAAGCTGGTGATCCGCCGGATTATCTGTCCTGGAGGGGAACGACACGCTGGGCGGGGCCTGAGCAGTGGCAGGAGTTGCGCGCACGGTGTGATCTGCCGAATGTGGATGTGCTGTTGACGGGGTACCTGGAGGGGTGGATCCCGGACGGGCGGATCACTTTGGAGCCTTGAACCCCGGCACCTCGACACCCTCCGTCACTCGGCCCTGGCGATCGTGGCGGCGGTCTCCTGAAGGGCCGCAGCAACCGCTGGCATGTCCTGTTCACGCAGACGCACGGCGGGTGCGTACACGGAGATCGCTGCGAGCGGTTCCCCGATGCGGTTGCAAATGGCCACGCTTACCCCGTGCAGGTCGTGTGCACTTTCCTCGAGGTCTGCCGCCCATCCCCGGACCCTGACTTCCTCCAACTCCACCTCAAGCAGCGGCCACTCAGTGATGCTTCCTGCCGCCGTGGCAGGGAGCGCGGCCGGCAGTGTCGCGCGTACATCTGCCGGGTTGCGCAGTGCGAGCAGGGCCTTGCCCGCCGCTGTGACGTGGGCGGGGAGCTCCTGTCCGAGCGGAACGCTGACGCGCAGGACATGCCGGCACTCGACTCCGTCGAGTAGTCGGACGACGGCCGCATCCAGGGAGTACAGGCACACCGTCTCCTGCAGCTTCTCGGAGAGCTCCTCCAGGGGTCTGCGCGCCTGTCGTCGGACATCCAGTTGGGCGATGGCGTCCAGTCCCATGCGTACGAGCTGCGGCCCCAGCGAGTATCCGCGCTGCCCCCGATCGTGGCGCAGGAAACCCATGTGCGTCAGGGTGACCAGGATGCGGTGCACGGTGGAACGGGACATGCCGAGTTCCCGGGCAGTCTCCATGACACCGATCGTTCCCCGGTCATGAGCCAGGACAAGAACATCCAGAGCCTTTGTCACCGACGCCAAGGCCTCGGTCGCCGACAGATGATTGGCATCCACCATGAAGGAACCGTAGCGCCGACAAGCTCCCATGGACCGGGAGCTTCGACAGAATCCACACCGCCAGATTTCTGCGGTGCCACGCCTCATGGATCCAGCACGGCTTCGCAGGATCACGATGAGACACTTCTTCGTCAAGGCAGGTCGATTTCTGCGATAACTCCAACTGGCGTTAACGCACTTGGGCGCGCTACTGACCGTTTGGCGTCACCTCACAGGAACTGTGGGCGTGCCACAGTGTGTCGTCCCTACACTGGCAGCGGCCTTCCTTGAGGAGTTCACCGTGGCGGGATATCGGACAGGTACGCCTGCGTCGAGCAAAGGTGTCTATGTCGGCCTGGCCCGGCATGCCGTGGAGGAACTGATCACTTCACTGCGCGGCGAGTTGGCCACGCTGGAGGCGGTCCTCGCGATGATGTGCCAGGAAGCCGAATCCGCCGATGTTCACGAAGATCGGTCGGCCCCCAAGGAGGACACGGCAACCGCCCAGCGCTCCGGGGAGGTACCGTCCGAAGATTCTATCGCCTATGAGGATCCGTCGGCAGAAGAGGCGCGTCCGAGCTCTGGTACCCAGACCCTGGGGCCGCCGCGCAACGGAAGTATGCGTGATGCGATCCTCACGCTCCTGTGCGCCACCCAAGAGGCGATGTCGATCACCGATATCGCGGCGGCCGTGCGCCCGGGAGCGGACGCGACGGTCCGCTCATCCGTAGGGAAAACCCTCAACCGTATGAAGCAACTTAGTGAGGTGGAAAACGTAGCGCCAGGGATGTTCCGGGCTGTGCTGTCATCCCGAGTTGCTTGATCCACCCGAGCGCGACCCCAACCCAATAAGCAGGCCTCCCTCGATTATCGGTCGAGGGAGGCCGCCCAAACGCACGAACGGACGCTTCTCCTACCAGGGTTCCGGTCCGTCGTGCACGTTCACTCTAGCGCCGTCGACAGTGGCGCTAGAGAGAATCTGCGCCGTCATGCGATGGACCGTGCACGACTGACCCCAATCAGGCAATTGAGGATCAGTCATGGGCACATTGCGTCGAATTCGATCCGGGCCAGAGGGCAAGGCCCAGAGCACGCTCCAGCCGGCAGACCGTCAGGACATCCGGCCAGCCGGCGCCCGCCAGCAGATCGCCGATGGTCTGCCTGCCGACGTCGCTCTGGGCAGCCAATGCGCGCAGCGAGAGTTCCGGTCGCTCACCCAGGGCGGCGGCGAGGCGGCGGGCAATCGTCTGGACCACCGCGGCGGCGGGCTCCCCGACGATCCGGGCATCCGGCCACTGATCCGGGTCGACGGCGTAATTCCGTGGCGGCGCCGTGCGCGCTCGGCCTCCGGTCATAAAGATGCGCTCCTTCAGATCGTGATCGACACTGACACCGGCGGCCGGTTAACCGGCCGCATGTCATGGGCCTTGCGCCTGGAGGTCGCTGTGTCGAATCGCCTGCTGGCGTACTCGCCGAAACCGGAGACGGTGCCGCCCGCCCAGTGGCGCCGCATCGCGCCGGTCGTCCGCTCGCTGGGATTCCTGGCCGTTGCGGCCGGGCCCTACGGCCCAGATGTGATCATGACGCCGCTCGCGCGGCTGGTCGCCTGGACCGAGGCCCAAGGCCTCCCGCTGGAACCCTCGGTGATCCTTGACCGGAGCGCCGTTGAACGGTTCATCCTCGTCGGCTGCCGCGACATGGGCGCCAACAGCCGGCGGACCTGCAGCAGCCAACTGCGCCGGGCTTCCGAAGCGCTCCTGCTGGATCAGCTCGGGCAGCATCCGCCGACCCGGCTGAAGGCGGCCGCGACCCCGGTGACGCCTTACCCGCAGGCGGAAGTCGCCCACTGGCTGATCTGGGCGCAGAGCCTGCCCACCGCGACCCAGCGGCGCAATGCGTGCTTGCTCTTCTGTCTCGGTATCGGGTGCGGCCTCGCCGTCGAAGATCTTGTGTACGTTCAGGGGCGGGACATCCACGCGGGCTCCACCGGGCGGGCGCTGGTCCAGGTTCACGGGCGCCGGTCGCGCACCGTCGTGTGCCGTTACGCCTACGAGGAACTGCTCCTGGCGGAGGCTGCAGACATCCCGGCAGACGCATACGTGTTCCGGCCGGACTGGCAGGACCGCACCAGCAAGCACATCGCATCGGACTGGCTCGCCAAGTACCCACGGATCATCGGCCGTTGCGACGGTGCAGTGCTGCAGACCCAGCGGCTGCGCACGACCTGGATCGTCGATCTGCTGAATGCGGGCATTCCGCTGAAGGTGATTCTCAAAGCGTCGGGGCTCGCGACGCTGCACAGCCTCTCGCGCTACCTCGTCTTCCTCCACGACGTACCAGCAACAGAGGCATCCGATCTGTTGCGGGGAGCGGCAGCATGAGCAGGAAGAACCCGGAGAACAAACCCTGCCGGCGCACCGGCCTCGCCCTACGCCCAGCACCGCAAGCCCCCGGCCGTACCCTCAACGATCGCGAGGTGAACAAGGTCTTCGATCTTGTGCGGCAGAGCGGCGCATTGGAACGCCTCCCCGCGGACGGCCGCAAGCCGGGACCCAAGGGCATGCCCTTCCGCACCGTACTGATCGGCCTGATCCTGTCGCAGTACACGGGCAAGAGCGCAAACATCGACGACGCCTGGGAGACACTTTTCTTTGCGCTGTCTCCCGGGGCCAAAGCCCTGCTCGACGTTCCCGACATCGACCTGAACATCCCTGAGGGTGCCACCGACGAAGAGATCGACGACATCGCGCACAAGCAATACGCGATGTCGAAGCGGGTCTACCGGTCCTGGATGTCGATGACCAAGCGCCTCGACCCGGCGCCGCACGACCGCCGCAAACGGCTGACCCTCCACGAGGCAAAGAAGATCCGGCGGCAATGGAATGCCCGCGCCAACAGGGACGCCGTGCGCAACCTGGAAGCCATCGCCCAGGACCTGATTCTCGCTCCGGTCATGACCTCCTACCAGCGTGGCGACTTCGCCCGCTGGCACGGACACATCGCGGTCGACGACACTCCGGTTCCGGTCTGGGGCAAAGAGCCGGACTACCGCAAGGACCGGGCCTCGCTTGAGATCACCGCCGGGATGTACGTGAAGGGAGGAACACCGAAGCGACCGGCGCGTCCCGCCGGAGCTGGGGCCCCCACGAACACCGGCACCCGACGCGGCACAGCGAACAAGCCAGCTACTCGGAGTGAACCGACACGGAAGACAACCAAGGCACCGGAGAAGAAGGAGTTCCGCTACGCCATGATGGCCGCGTTCCCCGGCCACGGCCACGGCGACCTTGCCGGCGCCTACCCTGCGGTCTGTCTCGGCATGATCCTCCACACCCCGGGCACCGAACCGGGGCCGGCGGCCCTCCGCGCCATCCAACCGGCTTTCGAACGAGGCATGGTCAAAGACCTCTTCTGCGCTGACCGTGGCATCTCCCAGGCCAAGCCCCACAACCTGCATCTGCAGCTGCTCAAGCTCGGCCTCAGCGCGGTGAAGCACTACAACGACGACAAGGTCGACCGGCAAGGACAGTTCCGAGGCATGGAGCTGGTCGGCGGCGAGTTCTACTGCCCGATGATGCCCACTCCGCTCGTCACCGCAGGCACCACTTACATCAACAGCCGCACGGACGAGGACCGCGCCCACGCACCCAATTTGATCCAGTCCCGAAAGGACTTCCAGGCCAAGGTCAAGGAGTACGGCCCCGCAGGTGACCAGCGTCGACAGTGCCCGGCCCTCGGACCACACGCCACGGTCACCTGCTACCGCCGTCCCCAACCGCGACCGTCCACCATCGTCGACCTCGACGCCCCCACTGTCCGCACTCCAGCTGCCCTGCCCACCATCCCCAAGCCTAAGCGGGACACCAGCACCTACCCCGACATCTGCGCTGGGAAGAGCATCACTGTCCCAGGCACCGTGTTGGCCAAGTGGCGGCAGAAATACGCCCTGTTCACCCCTCTGTGGCAAGAGGCCTGGTCCGGGCTGCGCAGCCAGAACGAGGGCGGCAACGGCAACCTCAAGAAGTCCGCACTCGATAGCATCGACAACCCCCAGTTTCGCCTGCCCCACGGCCGCGTCGCGCAGACACTGCTCAACGCCGTGATCATCTTCGTGGCGAATCTCAGAGCCATCGAACGGTTCCGCCGCGACCAAGGCATCCAGCCGCGCCGAATCAGCACGCCGCGTACCGCACCCCAAAGCGTCCAGCCCGCCGACCCACCCCGGTCGGAACCGCTTCCGGCCGGGCAGGACAAGCCTCCGCCACGTGAGTGACGCACCCCCGCCGCCCCACCCCACCCCTTGAAAACCCCACATGCCTACGCCACGGCCACCAGCCGTCGCGCAGGCATGTCCTGTTTCCGCAGGTGAGAGGTGCAGCACCCGGACCGCCACCGCACCAACCCCTCACCGAGCCGATCACACGACCCGAAGGCCGCAGGAACGACGAAAAACCGGCGAGTCATGTGACTCAACCGGTAATTCGTGAACGTATCGAGGACGATCTCGTGAACGTCCCTGCTGGTGTCCGAGGGGGGACTTGAACCCCCACGCCCGATAAAGGGCACTAGCACCTCAAGCTAGCGCGTCTGCCATTCCGCCACCCGGACAAGGTGTCTGTCGCTCGGGGTGTTCCCCGCGGCGACATGGACAACAATACCAAGGTTTCGGAGTGCCTTTCACCTGCGTATCCGCCCGCCGACCGCGAGATGCACGGTGCCCCGCGCACGCCCGCCTAGAGTCTCACCATGAGTGACGGGTTGATTACCGGTGCCACTGGGGCGCTCGGCGAGATGAAGCGGCGCCGCCCCCGGATGCTGTCCCCGCTGCGCGAGCACCTGCGGGACACCATGTGGTTCGCGCCGACCGCGGGACTGCTAGGAGCCATGCTTCTGTGGTGGGCGGCGTCGGAGCTGGACGCCGAGATCGTCGCGACGCTGCGGAACGACGGTGACTACGACGCGATCAAGAACCTGATGGGCATCGCCGACGACGCCAAGGCGGTGATCAGCACCATCGGCAGCGCCATGATGACCTTCATCGGTGTCGTCTTCAGCATTTCGCTGGTGGCCGTGCAAATGGCCAGCGGCCAGTTCAGCCCCCGCGTGGTGCGGCTCTACGTCCGGTCCCGCATCACCAAGCTCACGCTCACCGTGTTCATGGCGACGTTCCTCTTCTCCCTGCTGACCCTCACGTCGTTCGACAGCGAGCAGGACGTCCGGCTCCTGACGAGCGTCCCACTGATCGAGTCCGTGCTCGCGATGGCGATGGTGCTGCTGAGCCTGTTGTTGTTCGTGGCGTACGTGAACGGGACGGTCCGGATGATGCGGATCGGCTTCGTGATCGACAGGATCGCGCGCGAATCGTTCCGGGTCGCCGTGAAACAGCCCACGGAGCTGCCGGTCGACACCGGGCAGCTCGGGCCGGAGACCGCCCGGATCACGCATCAGGGCAGGGCCGGGGTGCTGCGGGACGTGAACATCGCGCGGGCCGTGCGGGCGGCCCGGCGCCAGGGTGTCGTCCTGCGGCTGATCCCGCGGATCGGCGACTTCGTGGTGCCGGGGACGCCGGTGTTCACGGTGCACGGTGGCGCCGCGCCCTCGCGCCGGGCGCTCGGCTACACCGTGTACGTGGGCGTCGAGCGGACCTTCCACCAGGATCTCGGCTTCGGCCTGCGACAGCTGTCCGACATCGCGCTGCGGGCCCTGTCCCCCGCGGTGAACGACCCCACGACCGCCGTGCAGGCGCTGGACCGCATCGTGCAGTTCCTGGCCTCGATCGCCCCGTACCCGCTGGGCGCGCTCGGCCACCGCGACGGGCGCGGGGCACTGCGGCTCGTCCAGTCGGTGCCGGACTGGACCGCTCTGGTGGATCTGGGGTTCGCCGAGATCAGGGGGTGTGCACTCGGTAATCCCCAGGTGACCCGGCGCATGCTGGCCGGTCTCGACGATCTCCTCCTCCTCGCTCCCACGGAACGGCGCGAGCCGCTGCTGCGGCACCAGGAGCTCCTCGCGCAGTCGGTGGAGCGCTCGGTGCCGGAAGCGGCGGATCGCACGTTCGCGCTGACGCCGGACCGACAGGGAATCGGCTGACGCGCGGGTTCCGCGGGGTTCGGTTCCGCAGGGACCGGTTCCGCACGGCATCGCGGGCGATGCGGGCTGTGCGCCGGCCGTCAGCTGAATGCCGCAGATCTCATGGGTGTCCCGGATGCCATGACCGTCACCGCCGTCACACCAAGCGGTGATCGCTCGGGAAGTTTCCCGGCTGCGGCTCTTCTCCCGCCGAGCCGCGGGTGACGGCACGCACCAGCAGCTCGCCACCCACGAACGCACCGCGCCAGGACCCGCCGAACCCGCCGAACAGCTCCTCCCTGTCACCGCGCGAGCGAGGCTTGCCGCGGCCGGTCTTGAAGGCGCGGATCTGGGGTACGAGACGTTCGTACGTATCGGGGTCGTCGGTGGAGAGCGTGGCGACGAGCGCGCCGTTCGACGCGTTCATCGCGGCGAGCAGTTCCGCCTCGGTGTCGACCAGGAGGATCGTGTCGACGGGGCCGAACGGCTCCGCGTGGTGCAGCGGTGAGGACGGCGGCGGGTTGAGGAGGGTGACGGGGTGGAGGTACGCGTCCGTGTCCTGGCCCGGCAAGAAGCGTCCCTCGGCAGGCGCGCCGCGGTACAGCGGGACGGCGCCCCGGTCGACGGCCTCGGCGACCTGGTCGGCGAGTTCCTTGGCCTTGGCCGCGTTGATCAACGGTCCGAAGTCGAGCTCGGGGAACGGGTCTCCGGAGTGCGCCACGGCGAGCGGGTGCCCGACGCGTACGGTACGGACCGCCGGGAGGTAGGCGGTGAGGAACTCGTCGAAGAGGGAGCGCTGGACGACGAAGCGCGGGTACGCGGTGCAGCGCTGCTTGCCGTAGTCGAAGAGCTTCGGGACGAGCGCGGCGAGTGCGTCCCAGTCGCTGTGGTTCCAGATGCCCCAGGTGTTCAGTCCTTCCTGTTCGAGGATGTGCCGCTTGCCGAGGTCGGCGACCGCCGTGGCCACCGCTGCACCCGTGTCTCGGCCGCCGACGAAGGAGACGCAGCCGATCTCCGGCGCGCGCACGAGAGCTTCGGACAGCTCGCGGCCGCTGCCGCTGACGAGGGTGACGGGAAGTCCCTCGCGGGCGGCGAGTGCGCAGGCCAGGGTGAGGCAGGCGACACCGCCGTCGGTCGGGGTCTTGGCGACGGCCGCGTTCCCTGCCAGTACCTGTACCAGCATGGTGTGAACGAGCACGCTCATCGGGTAGTTCCAGCTCGCGATGTTGGATATCGGGCCGTCCAGCGGGGCCCGGCCCTCGACCATCGGCTCGATGCCCTCGACGTACCAGCGCACACCCTCGATGGCCCGATCGACGTCTGCCGTGGCCAGCCGCCAGGGCTTGCCGATCTCCCAGACGAGGAGCAGCGCGAGCAACTCCCGGTACCGGGTGAGGGAGTCGAGTGTCGCGGCGACACGGGCACGCCTCTCGGTCAGAGCGATGTGCCGCCAGGCGCGGTGCTGGTCGAGCGCGGCACGCACGGCCCGGCGGGCGGCGGTGGCGTCGAGCCGGGGCGGGCCCGCGATGGGGGTGCCGTCGACGGGGCTGGTGGCGGGCAGGGTCCGTCCGTCGGCCTGCCACGTGCCGTTCCACAGGTTCAGGACACGGTCGTCGCGGAAGGCCTCGGGGGCGACGGCGAGGCAGCGGCGCCAGGCGTCGGTCCAGGCGGTGCCTGCCTTGAGGACGGGAGCGTCAGGGGCGGTGCGCAGGCCAGTAGTGGTGTGCGGGTCAGGGGTGGGGCTCAGGGGTGTCATCCGGTTGTCTCCGCTCACGGTGCACGGTCGGGGCGAGAGGGACGGGGAGGGGCGTCAGAGGACGTCGAGCACGAGCCGCGCCGTCTCGGTGGGGGTGTCGCCCACGCGTACGCCGACGGCCTCCAGGGCCGCCTTCTTGGCCTGCGCGGTGCCCGAGGGGCCCGAGACGATCGCGCCGGCGTGGCCCATCGTCTTGCCTTCGGGCGCGGTGAATCCGGCGATGTAGGCCACGACGGGCTTGGTGACGGACGCCTTGATGTACGCGGCGGCGCGTTCCTCTGCGTCACCGCCGATCTCGCCGATGAGAACGACGAGTTCGGTGTCGGGGTCGTCTTCGAAGGCGCCCAGGCAGTCGATGTGGGTGGTGCCGACGACGGGGTCGCCCCCGATGCCCACACAGGTGGAGAAGCCGATGTCGCGCAGCTCGTACATGAGCTGGTAGGTGAGCGTCCCGGACTTCGAGACCAGTCCGAGGCGGCCCGGCTTGGTGATGTCGGCGGGGATGATGCCCGCGTTGGACTGTCCGGGGGTGATCAGGCCGGGGCAGTTGGGGCCGATGACGCGGGTGCCGCGTTCCTTCGCGTAGGCGAGGAAGCCGACGGAGTCGTGGACGGGGACGCCTTCGGTGATGACGACGGCGAGGCCGATGCCGGCGTCGGCCGCGTCGTGGACGGCTGCCTTGGTGAAGGCGCACGTAGGTGAGGCCCTTGGCGGCGGCTGCCGCTTCCAGTTCCTCGTCGTGGCTCTCCTGGTCGGCGCCCCACCGTTCCTGGCGGAAGCGGGCGTTGTCGTCGAGTGTGACCTTTCCGTCCAGGGCGACGATCTCCCCCTGGGCGGTGCGGACGAGCGGGTTGACCTCGACGAGGAGGGCGTCCTCGCGGACCAGCACACACCAGAGTCTGACCAGTGTGGCGGCTGTTTCGGGAGGGAGCCCCGCGGCGGCGGCGATCTCGGCGGCCTTGGCCCGTGTGACCCCTTCCGCCGGGGCGATCGGGACCCGCACCACCGCTTCGGGGCGGCTCGCCGCCACCTCCTCGATGTCCATGCCACCCTCGGCCGAGGCGATCGCGAGGAAGCATCCGGCCGCGCGGTCCAGCACATAGGAGACGTAGAACTCGTCCGTGATGTCTACGGATTCGGCCGTCATCACCCTCCGTACGGTGTGGCCCTTGATGTCCATGCCGAGGATCTGACGTGCCGTGATCTCGGCGGCCGCAGGGTCCGCGGCGAGCTTCACGCCGCCCGCTTTGCCGCGACCTCCGGTCTTGACCTGGGCTTTGACGACGACTGGGCCGCCGAGGCGTTCGGCGCAGGCGCGTGCCTGCTTGGCCGTGCCGGCGATCTCCGCGCGCGGCACCAAGACGCCGTGTTCTGCCAAGAGTTGCCTTGCCTGGTGCTCGAAAAGATCCATTTCGGCTCCTGACCACTGTGTCTGTCCGGATGCGGCCCCCAGACCCCCGAAAGTGCCGCACGCCCCCTGGACACCACCCACCGAATGCGGGATAACAAGCTTCATACAGTATTCGTCGACTGTATGCAATCTATCGAGAGGGCGCCCCGAAAGCGTGCGAGCGCGCTCCAACTCCCCTACGAAGGGACAGGACTTCGCCATGCCCGACGACAACAGCCCGAACGACATCTCCGGTGGACACCTGGTCGCCAAGGCACTCAAAGCGGAGGGCGTGGAGGTCATCTACACCCTCTGCGGCGGCCACATCATCGACATCTACGACGGCTGCGTCGACGAGGGCATCGATGTCGTCGACGTGCGCCACGAGCAGGTCGCCGCCCACGCGGCCGACGGCTACGCCCGCATCACGGGCAAGCCGGGCTGTGCGGTGGTGACCGCGGGCCCCGGCACGACCGATGCCGTCACCGGCGTCGCGAACGCCTTCCGCGCGGAGTCCCCCATGCTCCTGATCGGCGGCCAAGGGGCCCACACACAGCACAAGATGGGCTCCCTCCAGGACCTGCCGCACGTCGACATGATGACGCCGATCACCAAGTTCGCCGCGACGGTGCCCGACACGGCGCGCGCGGCCGACATGGTGTCCATGGCGTTCCGCGAGTGCTACCACGGCGCCCCGGGGCCCTCCTTCCTGGAGATCCCCCGCGATGTGCTCGACGCCCGGGTGCCGGTCGACAAGGCGCGGGTCCCCGAGGCCGGCCGGTACCGCGCGTCGACCCGCTCGGCCGGCGACCCCGATGCCGTCGAGAAGCTCGCCGACCTCCTCGTGCACGCCGAGAAGCCCGCGATCCTGCTCGGCAGCCAGGTGTGGACGACCCGGGGCACCGAGGCCGCCGTCGAGCTCGTGCGCACCCTCAACGTGCCCGCCTACATGAACGGCGCGGGCCGCGGCACGCTGCCGCCCGGAGATCCGCACCACTTCCAGCTCTCACGGCGCTACGCCTTCTCCAACGCCGACCTCATCGTCATCGTGGGCACTCCCTTCGACTTCCGCATGGGATACGGAAAGCGGCTCTCGCCGAACGCCACCGTCGTCCAGATCGACCTCGACTACCGCACCGTCGGCAAGAACCGCGACATCGACCTCGGCATCGTCGGAGACGCCGGACTCATCCTCAAGTCGGTCACCGAGGCCGCCTCCGGGCACGCGTTCCCCGGATACGGCAACGGCGGCGCCGCCCGGCGCAAGGAGTGGCTCGACGAGCTGCGCGCCGCCGAACAGACCGCGATCGAGAAGCGTCTGCCGAGCCTGAAGTCCGACGCCTCCCCCATCCACCCGTACCGCCTCGTGAGCGAGATCAACGACTTCCTTACCGAAGACTCCGTCTACATCGGCGACGGCGGCGACATCGTCACCTTCTCGGGCCAGGTCGTCCAGCCCAAGTCGCCGGGCCACTGGATGGACCCGGGCCCCCTCGGCACGCTCGGCGTGGGCATCCCCTTCGTACTCGCCGCCAAGCAGGCCCGACCCGACAAGGAAGTGGTGGCCCTCTTCGGAGACGGCGCCTTCAGCCTCACCGGCTGGGACTTCGAGACGCTGGTGCGCTACGACCTCCCCTTCGTCGGGATCGTCGGCAACAACTCCTCGATGAACCAGATCCGTTACGGCCAGAAGGCCAAGTACGGCCAGGAGCGCGAGCGCGTCGGCAACACCCTGGGCGACGTCCCCTACGACCAGTTCGCCCGGATGCTCGGCGGGCACGGCGAAGAAGTCCGCGACCCCGCCGACATCGCCCCCGCACTGCGCCGCGCCCGCGAGTCCGGCAAGCCCTCGCTGATCAACGTGTGGGTCGACCCCGACGCGTACGCCCCCGGAACCATGAACCAGACCATGTACAAGTGAGGAGCCCCGACGGCCATGAGCAAGGCTCTTGAAGGCATTCGCGTCCTCGACATGACGCACGTCCAGTCCGGCCCCTCGGCCACCCAGCTGCTCGCCTGGCTCGGCGCGGACGTGGTGAAGCTGGAGGCACCCTCCGGGGACATCACACGCAAACAGCTGCGCGACCTCCCCGGCGTCGACTCGCTGTACTTCACGATGCTCAACTGCAACAAGCGGAGCATTACCCTCAACACCAAGACCGAGCGCGGCAAGGAGCTCCTGACGGAGCTGATCCGGCGATCCGACGTGATGGTGGAGAACTTCGGCCCCGGCGCCGTGGACCGCATGGGTTTCACCTGGGACCGCGTCCAGGAGATCAACCCGCGCATCGTCTACGCCTCGATCAAGGGCTTCGGAGAGGGCCCCTACACCAACTTCAAGGCCTACGAAGTGGTCGCCCAGGCCATGGGCGGCTCCATGGCGACCACCGGCTTCGAGGAAGGCCCGCCGCTCGCCACGGGCGCCCAGATCGGGGACTCCGGAACCGGCATCCACGCCGTCGCGGGCATCCTCGCCGCCCTCTTCCAGCGGGAGCGCACCGGCCGGGGCCAGCGCGTGAGCGTCGCCATGCAGCACGCCGTGCTGAACCTGTGCCGCGTCAAACTCCGCGACCAGCAGCGGCTGGCGCACGGGACGCTCGCGGAGTACCCCAACGAGGACTTCGGGGACGAGGTCCCGCGCTCCGGCAACGCGTCCGGCGGCGGCCAGCCCGGGTGGGCCGTCAGGTGCGCGCCCGGCGGCCCGAACGACTACGTGTACGTCATCGTGCAGCCCGTGGGCTGGCAGCCGATCACGGAGCTCATCGGGCGCCCGGAACTGGCGGACGACCCCGACTGGGCGACTCCCGAGGCGCGGCTCCCCAAGCTCGGCAAGATGTTCCAGCTCATCGAGGAGTGGTCCTCGGCGCTGCCCAAGTGGGACGTCCTGGAGCAGCTCAACGCCCGCAACATCCCCTGCGGTCCGATCCTCTCCACGAAGGAGATCATCGAGGACGCCTCCCTGGTGGCCAACGAGATGGTGGTCGAGGTCCCGCACCCCGAGCGCGGAAGTTTCACCACCGTCGGCTCGCCGCTGAAGCTCTCCGACTCGCCCGTGGACATGGTCAGTTCGCCGCTCCTCGGCGAGCACAACGAAGAGGTATTCGTCGGCGAGCTCGGCCTCGGCGACGAGGAACTGCGCCTGCTCAAGTCGAACGGGGTGATCTGAGTGAGGGCCGACGACCGACTGCGGGCGGTGCGCGCCCTCCTCGACGCGGTGCGCGCCG
The DNA here is from genome assembly GCF_055609205.1 of Streptomyces sp. NPDC036815. Taxonomy (NCBI): domain Bacteria; kingdom Bacillati; phylum Actinomycetota; class Actinomycetes; order Kitasatosporales; family Streptomycetaceae; genus Streptomyces; species Streptomyces sp. NPDC036815. The sequence goes on from NZ_JBVJPW010000009.1 coordinate 288,252, forward strand.
AGGGCCGTACGGCGCTCACCGCCCCCGAGGGCAAGGTGCTCGCTGACGCGTACGGAATCGCCGTACCGGGCGAGGAACTCGCCACCGACGTCGACGAGGCGGTCTCCCACGCGGCCCGGTTCGACGGACCGGTCGTCATGAAGATCGTCTCCCCGGACATCCTCCACAAGACCGACGCGGGGGGCGTGGTGGTCGGTGTGGAGGGCGCCGCCGACGTACGGGCGGCCTTCCACCGGATCGTGGCGAACGCCCGCGCGTACGCCCCTCGGGCCCGCATCTCCGGCGTCCAGATCCAGGAGCTGCTGCCGGGCGGCCCCTCGGCCCAGGAAGTCATCGTCGGAGCGGTCACCGACCCGACCTTCGGGAAGGTCGTCGCGTTCGGGCTCGGCGGTGTGCTCGTGGAGGTCCTCAAGGACGTCACGTTCCGTCTCGCGCCCGTGGACCCCGACGAGGCCACCTCGATGCTCGACTCGATCGGGGCCGCGGAAATCCTGCGCGGGGTGCGCGGCGCGGAGCCGGTGCACAGAGAGGCCCTCGCGGAGCAGATCCGCCGGGTCTCCGAGCTGGTCACCGACTTCCCGGAGATCGCCGAGGTCGACCTCAACCCGGTCATCGCCACACCCCGGGGCGCGATCGCGGCGGACATCCGGATCATCCTCTCCGAAGAGACCCCCAAGCCACGGCGCACCTACACGCGCGTGCAGATGCTCGCCTCCATGCGCAGGCTCATGCAGCCCCGTTCGGTCGCCGTCATCGGCGCCTCCAACGAGGCGGGGAAGATCGGCAATTCGGTGATGCGCAACCTCATCGGCGGCGGCTTCTCCGGAGAGATCCATCCGGTGAACCCCAAGGCCGATGACATCTTCGGCCGCAAGGCGTACAAGAGTGTCACGGACGTTCCCGGCGAGGTGGATGTGGCGGTCTTCGCGATCCCCGCCAAGTCCGTCGCGTCGGCCCTGGAGGAGGTGGGCCGCAAGGGCATACCCAACGCGGTCCTCATCCCCTCGGGGTTCGCGGAGACCGGCGAACACGCCCTCCAGGACGAGATCGTGGCCATCGGCGAACGGCACGGCGTGCGCCTCCTCGGCCCCAACATCTACGGCTACTACTCGACGTGGCAGGGCCTCTGCGCCACGTTCTGCACCCCGTACGACGTGAAGGGCCCCGTCGCCCTGACGAGCCAGTCGGGCGGCATCGGGATGGCCATCCTCGGCTTCGCACGCACGACGAAGACGGGTGTCTCCGCGATCGTCGGCCTCGGCAACAAGTCGGACCTGGACGAGGACGACCTCCTGACCTGGTTCGGCGATGACCCCAACACCCAGTGCATCGCCATGCACCTGGAGGACCTCAAGGACGGCCGGGCCTTCGTGGAAGCCGCACGGGCGACCGTGCCCAAGAAGCCGGTCGTGGTCCTGAAGGCCGGGCGCACCGCGGCGGGCGCCAAGGCCGCCGGATCCCACACGGGGGCGCTCGCGGGTGACGACGCCGTGTACGACGACATCCTCCGGCAGGCGGGGGTGATCCGCGCACCGGGGCTCAACGAAATGCTCGAGTACGCGCGCGCGTTGCCGGTCCTGCCCACTCCGAAGGGTGACGACATCGTCATCATCACGGGCGCCGGCGGCTCGGGCGTACTGCTCTCCGACGCCATGACCGACAACAGTCTGAAGCTGATGGACATGCCCGACGACCTGGACGCGGCCTTCAAGGCGTTCATCCCGCCCTTCGGGGCCTCGGGCAACCCCGTCGACATCACGGGGGGTGAGCCCCCCTCGACGTACGAGGCGACCATCAGGCTCGGCCTGGAGGACCCGCGCATCCACGCCCTCGTACTCGGCTACTGGCACACGATCGTCACCCCTCCCATGGTCTTCGCGGAACTGGCGGCCCGTGTGGTCGCGGAGTTCCGGGCCCGCGGGGTCGAGAAGCCCGTGGTGGCGTCGCTGGCGGGCGACGTCGAGGTGGAGGAGGCCTGTCAGTACCTCTTCGAGCGAGGGGTCGTGGCGTACCCCTACACGACCGAGAAGCCGGTCGCCGCGCTCGGCGCGAAGTACCGCTGGGCGCGGGCCGCCGGGCTGTTGGGGGGCGGTCGATGAGGTGACCGGTCCGGGGCCGGCCCGCGGTGCGCGCCGGTCGGCCCGCATCCCGTGCGCACACGGAAGGGATGGGACAGGGGGCGCTGGCCAGGATCTTTCCGACGCAAGAGGTGCTGAGCGAGATGACGACAACTGACCTACCGACGACCGTCCCGTACAGGGAGGTGAGGGACGCCAACGGCCGGACGTACCGGGTCGGCGAGACCGACATCGACATCATGGGGCGCAAGCGGAAGTGGATGGTCATCCTGCCGTGGGTGGGCATGATGGGCATCAGCTCGGCCGAGTACGCGTTCGCCTCCGCCGAGGACACTCTGCACACCGCTCACCAGTGGAGCAGCCAGCACATCTTCTGGATGCTCGGCGTCTGGGTGTTCTTCCAGGCCGCGGTGGCCTTCCCGGCGGGCAAGCTCCGCGAGAGCGGAAGGCTCCCCGCGCGCTGGGCGATGATGCTCGGTGCCCTCGGCACGCTCCTCGGCTATCTGTCACTGGCTTTCGCACCGCACGTGGTCGTCGCCTATATCGGTTTCGGCATGTTCAGCGGCATGGGTGCCGGAATGGTCTACGCGACCTGCGTGAACATGGTCGGCAAGTGGTATCCGGAGAGGAAGGGCGGCAAGACCGGGTTCGTCAACGGCGGATTCGCCTACGGATCGGTGCCGTTCGTCTTTCTCTTCACGGGCTATATGGACCTAACGAATTTCCGCTGGGTCCTGGTGTCCGTCGGCCTTCTCCTTGCGACGGCGGTCGCCGCGGCGGGCTCTTTCTTCCAGGATCCGCCGAAGAACTGGTGGCCCGCGGAAGTCGACCCGCTGCGGCCGCCGGCCGACCCGCGCGCCCGGCGCGCCATGCGGATGAACCCGCCCGCCGTACGGCAGTACTCCCCCAGAGAGGCCTGGCAGACCGGCCGGGTGGCGTTGATGTGGTTCTGTCTCCTGTGCACCTCCGGCGTGAACATCTTCGGCATCGCGTTCCAGGTGGACATCGGTGAGGAGGCCGGCTTCGCCGGCGGCATCGTCGCCACCGCGATGTCGTTGAAGGCCATCGTCAACGGCACGGGGCGGGGCGTCATCGGCTGGCTCTCGGACCGCTACGGACGAAAGCGCTGCCTGATCTTCGTCTGTATCGTCCTCGGCCTCGCCCAGTACGGAATTCTCTGGTCCGCCGGCATCAAGAACCTCCCGCTCTTCCTTATTTTCTCCAGCATCTCCGGATTCGGTGGCGGCGCCATCTTCCCGATGTTCGCCGCCATGACGGCGGACTACTTCGGAGAGAACAACAACGCCTCCAACTACGGCCTGGTCTACAGCTCGAAGCTGGTGTCCGGACTCCTTGGCTCCGGCATGGGTTCCGTGGTGGTCCACCACTGGGGCCACACCGGGGCGTTCACCCTGGCCGGTTCGATCTCCCTGTTCGCCGGATTCATCGCACTGTTCCTGTCGCAACCCGGCAGGCCGAAAACCAAGGACATCAATCCCAATCCACAGCCCCTCGGTGAGGAGATGGCTTGATATGACGGCGGAGCCCATCGCCGGTCCCCACGCGTCGACCGACCGCGACGCACCGTACAGAGAGCTCACGGACGCGCGCGGCCGCGTCTACCGCATCGGCGAGAGCGACCGGGAGATCCTCGGCCGCCCCCGCTGGACGATGGTGGCGCTGCCATGGGCGGCCATGCTCGCCATCAGCGTCTTCGAGTACGCCTTCGGAGCGGCCGAGGACACCCTGTCCGCCGCGCACCACTGGACGTCGTCGAACACGTTCTGGGTTCTCAGCGTCTGGATCTTCTTCCAGGCCGGGGTCTCCTTCCCCGCGGGCAAGCTGCGCGAGAAGGGCATCCTGACGAGCAGGGCGGCGATGCTCACGGGATCGGTCCTCTCGCTGCTCGGCTTCCTCAGCCTCAGTCACGCGCCGAACGTGGCGGTGGCGATGGTCGGCTTCGGTCTGCTCGGCGGCGTCGGTTCGGGTCTGATCTACTCGACCTGCGTGAACATGGTCGGCAAGTGGTATCCGGAGCGGCGCGGCGGCAAGACGGGCTTCGTCAACGGCGCCTTCGCCTACGGAGCGGTGCCGTTCATCTTCCTGTTCTCGTACGGCTTCGACACATCCAACTACCGGACGGTGCTGGACCTCGTCGGCTTCTACGTACTGGCAGTGACCCTGGTGGCGGGCCTGTTCTTCAAGGACCCGCCGAAGAACTGGTGGCCGGCCTCGGTGGATCCGCTGCGCCTCGACGGGGATCCCCGTACGGCGGTGGCGCTGGCCAAGAACCCGCCCGCCGTCCGGCAGTTCACTCCTGGAGAGGCGCTGCGCACCGGAGTGATCCCCCTGATGTGGGTGGGCATGCTGTGCTGCGCGGGAGTGTCGATCTTCGGGATCTCGTTCCAGGTGCCGTTCGCGAAGGAGATGGGCTTCGGCCCGCTCATCGCGGCGTCGTCGATGGGCGTGATGTCGGTGATCAACGGCACCGGGCGCGGCGTGGTGGGCTGGCTCTCGGACCGCATGGGCAGGCAGCGGACCCTGACGTACGTGTGTGTGGCGCTCGCGGTGGCGCAGTTCGGGGTGCTGTGGGCGGGCGAGATCCGCAATCAGCCGCTGTTCCTGGTCTTCGCGTTCCTGTCCGGCTTCGCCGGCGGCGCGTTCTATCCGCTGTTCGCGGCGCTGGTGCCGGACTACTTCGGAGAGAACAACAACGCTTCCAACTACGGGATGGTGTACAGCGCGAAGCTGGTGTCCGGGCTGTTCGGTGGCGGTGTGGGAGCCATGGTCGTGGACTCCTGGGGCTATGTCGGCGCCTATACGACCGCAGGGGTCGTCTCGCTGATCGCGGCGGGCCTCTCCTTGCTGCTGCGCCAACCAGGGGCGCCACGCGCGCGTGAAGCCCTGGTATAGCGCCCGCTTCGGACATATCCGGACGGGGCCCTCCCGCCGTCGGGCGGAAGGGCCCCGTCCGTGCCACCGTACGGTCAGTCGCCGCAGCGCCCGGAGCGCAGCGAGTGCAGGTGCTCGCTGGACTTGCGGGCGAAGGCGTAGGACTCGACCGGGTTGTCGTGCTCGGTCTGCCAGTGGTGGTAGCGGCGGCCGTGGTGAGTGCGGGCGGTCACCTTGGACAGGAACTTCTTGTAGTCGATGTCGCCGTCACCGACGTCCGTCATGCGGTAGCCGTCGTGGGTGCTCTCGTCGCGGATGCCGTCCTTGACGTGGAACAGCGGGTAGCGGTGCGGCTGCTTGAGTACGTAGTCGAGCGGTTGGAAGGGCGCAGGGGTGCCGTCGGGGCGTTTGCCGAAGCGGAACTGGGCGCTGAACGCCCAGTAGATGTCCATCTCCAGGTACACGAAGTCGGGGTCGGTCTCGGCGAGCAGTACGTCGTAGAGCCGGACTTTCGGCTTGTCGGTGGCGAAGGAGAACTCCTCGGCATGGTTGTGCTGGTAGAACTTCATGCCGCGCTTGTGGGCCGCTTCCCCGTACGTGTTGAAGTCCTCCGCCGCACGCTTCCAGGCGTCGACGGTGGTGCCGTAACGGAAGGGGCCCGAGGCGGTGCCGATGTGCTTCAGACCGAGGGCCTCGGCGTCGTCGAGAACCTTGGTGAGGTTCTGTGCGAACGTGTAGGCGTTGGGATTGTTGTCGTCGTAGTAGCCGACGTGCGAGCCGATGGGGTGCAGTCCGTGGTCCCGGGCCAGCGCCTTGAGCTGGGCGAGGGTGATGGCGCCCGCCGAACCCTGGCTGTACCCGGCGAACTCGACCTCGTCGTACCCGTACCTCTCCAACTCGGCGAAGACCGGCGCGAATCCGACCGTCGAGATCTTGTCGCGCAGGCTGTAGAGCTGGATGCCGAGCCGGCCCGGCGGCAGGACCGGATGTCCCTTGCCGTGGCCTCGTCCCGCGGCGGGTGCGGCGGCGGCCGTCGGGGCGGCGGCGCCCACGAGGGCCGCCGCGGTGGCTCCGGCCGCCACGCCGAGCATGCCGCGTCGGCTGAGTCTGCGGGCGAGTTCGGGATCGGTGGCGGATGCCTTGTGGTTCATGTGGCTCTCCTCGGCAGGGTCAGGGGCGCGTCAGGGATGGGTTCGAAAAGCGGATCAGGGATCGCTGGGGGTCGGACCCTGATGGCAGGGCCCGAGCTGTCTGGTTCAGTGGAGATCAAGCAGATTCAGCGACGCGGGCAGCAGGCATCAGCGCAGACCCGCAAGGTCGAGCAGGAGCGATTTCACATCGGTGGCCGCGACGCGGCTGCTGACGGCGCGGGGGGTGGAGCACAGAATGAGCGGACTTTCGTCCTCGCTCGTGGGGAGGCGGCCATGGCTGCCGCGAATAGGTGACGGGTCCAGCGGTACGACCGCCATGCGATAGCGCATGCCGAGCTTCTTGCGGGCCAGCGCGCCAGCGGCCTTGACGCGGACGTAGGGGTCCTCGGGGTCCATGAAGAGCTCGACGGGGTCGTAGCCGGGTTTGCGGTGGATCTCGACGAGCTGCGCGAAGTCGGGCGCACGGGCGTCGTCGAGCCAGTAGTAGTACGTGAACCAGGCGTCCGGCTCCGCGACGGCGACGAGTTCGCCGGAGCGCGGGTGGTCCAGGTGGTGGGCCTTCTTGCCTTCGTCGTCGAGGAGTTGCTCGATGCCGGGGACGTCCTCGAGGGCGGCGCGGGTGGCTTCGAGGTCTTCCGGGCGGCGGACGTAGACGTGGGCGATCTGGTGGTCGGCGACGGCGAAGGCGCGGGACGCCATCGGGTCGAGGTACTCCATGCCGTCCTGGGTGTGCACTTCCAGCAGCCCGGCGCGGCGCAGGACCCGGTTGATGTCGACGGACCGGCTCACCCGGGTGATGCCGTACTCGGAGAGGGCGACGACGGTCCGTCCCTCGGCCTTCGCGTCGTCGAGGAGGGGGGCGACGGTCGCGTCCAGGTCGGCGGCCGCCCGGAAGGAGCGCGGGTCGTCGGGGCCGAAGCGCTGCAGGTCGTAGTCGAGGTGAGGGAGGTAGCACAGGGCCAGGTCGGGGTGGCGGGTGTCGATGACGTGCCGGGTGGCGTCCACGATCCAGCGGCTGGACACGATGTCGGCGCCGGGTCCCCAGAAGTGGAAGAGGGGGAACGTGCCGAGTTTGTCGGTGAGTTCGTCGTGGAGGGCCGGGGGCCGGGTGTAGCAGTCGGGTTCTTTGCGGCCGTCGGCGTAGTAGACGGGTCGGGGGGTGATGGTGAAGTCGGTGTCGGCGCCCATGGCGTACCACCAGCAGATGTTGGCGACGGTGTAGCCGGGGTGGGCGCGGCGGGCGGCGTCCCACAGCTTGTCGCCGGAGACGAGGCCGTTGTGCTGCCGCCACAGCAGTACGTCGCCGAGCTCGCGGAAGTACCAGCCGTTGCCGACGATGCCGTGCTCGGCGGGGGTGGTCCCGGTGAGGAAGGTGGACTGGGCGGCGCAGGTGACGGCGGGCAGGACGGTGCCGAGGGGTGCTCGGGACCCGGACTGGCCGAGGGCTTTGAGGTGCGGCATGTGGTCGAGGAGGCGCGGGGTGAGGCCGACGACGTCCAGGACCAGCAGGGGGGTTGGGGTCATGGCAGTTCCTTGAGGCCGAGGTCGGTCAGGAGGTCGCGGGCGAGGGCGAGTTCGGCGGCGATGCCCTCGGCGAGCTGGGAGCGGCCGCGCGGGCGCAGTGCGGGCGGGAGGGCCTGCCAGGTGTAGGTCTCGACCTCCAGATGACGGGTCAGCGGGGTGGATCCGCCGACGAGCCGGGCCAGAACGTCCTGGAGCACGGGAAGCGTGGAGGTGAGGGGCGCGGCGGGGGCCGCGTGCAGGGGGACGTGGAAGTGGGCGCGCCAGGGTGCCGTGTCGGGCAGGGTGCCGGCGGTGAGGGCTTCGCCGAGGTCGTCGGTGCCGCGCAGGCCCGCGGGGGTCAGGGTGCGGGTCTGGTGGAGGAAGCGGGGTTCGTCGAAGGCCGCCAGTGCTTCGCGTACCTCGGGGAGATGGGGGTGTTCGGCATGGAGCGCGGCGGACAACTGCGACTTGACGACGGGGACGCCCGCGACGGCGAGGGCGTCGAGCGCGGTCGTCGGGTCCTCGAAGGAGGTGGCGAGATGGCAGGTGTCGACACAGACGCCGATGCGGTCGTGGCCGATCGCGGTGAGAGGGGAGATGGCGTCGGCGGTCGTCTCGACGGTGCAGCCGGGTTCCGGTTCGAGGCCGATGCGGATCGACCGCCCGGTGAGCTCGGTGAGGGCGTCGAGGCGCTGGGCGAGCGTGGTCAGGGCCGTGCGGGCGGCCTCGGCGTGGGTGGCGTCGAACGGCGCGCGCCAGGCGAGCGGAAGGGTGGAGACGGTGCCTTCGGTGACATCGTCGGGGAGCAGGGCGGCGAGCAGCCGGGCGAGGTCGGTGGTGTGGCTCAGACGTTCCGGGTCGGTCCAGTCCGGCTTGTACACGCGGTACTTGACCTGTTCGGCGCCGAATCCCTCATAGGGAAAGCCGTTGAGCGTGACGACCTCGAGGCCGCGCCGGTCGAGTTCGGTGCGCAGGCCGCGCAGCGCGGCCGGGTCGGTGACCAGGGCGTGGGCGGCGTCCTTGGCGAGCCACAGCCCGATGCCGATGCGGTCCCTGCCGAGCCGTTTGCGCACGGGCTCGCAGTGGTCGCGGAGCTGGGCGAGTACCCCGTCGAGGGTCTCGGCCGGGTGGACGTTCGTGCAGTAGGCGAGGTGGACGGTGGAGCCGTCGGGGTGCCGGAAGCGCATGGTTCACGACCCTCCGCGCAGGATGGAGTTTCCCTCGTGGGTGGTGGCGTCCGGTTCCCGCACATCGAGCTGGAGGCGGCCGCTGAGGCCGTAGAAGTCCACGGGGTTGCGCCACAGCACGAGGTCGACGTCGTCCGCGTCGTACCCGGCCGACAGCATGGCGTCGGCGACCTTGCGGGTCTTGAGGGGATCGCTCTTTCCCCAGTCGGCGGCGGAGTTGATGAGCACCCGGTCGGGCCCGACATCCCGCAGGATCTCGATCATGCGCTCCTCGTCCATCTTGGTGTCGGGATAGATGGAGAAGCCCAGCCAGCAGCCGCTGTCCTTGGCCTCCTTGACGGTCGTCTCGTTGAGGTGGTCGATCAGGACACGGTCGATGGGGAGGGCGGACGCGCGGATGGCGTCGATGGTGCGGCGCAGGCCCGCGAGCTTGTCGCGGTGCGGGGTGTGCACGAGAGCGGGGAGCTCGTGGTCGGCGGCGAGCTGCAGCTGGGCGGCGAGCGCGGAGTCCTCGGCCGGGGTCATGGAGTCGTAACCGATCTCACCGACGGCGACGACGTTGTCCTTGAGGAGATAGCGGGGCAGCTCTTCGAGGACGGGCATGCAGCGGGGGTCGTTCGCCTCCTTGGGATTGAGGGCGATCGTGCAGTGGTGGGCGATGCCGTACTGGGCGGCACGGAAGGGTTCCCAGCCGAGGAGGGAGTCGAAGTAGTCGAAGAAGGAGGCGGGCGACGTGCGGGGCTGGCCGAGCCAGAAAGCCGGTTCCACGACCGCGCGGACACCGGCGGCGTACATCGCCTGATAGTCGTCGGTGGTGCGGGAGGTCATGTGGATGTGGGGATCGAAGATACGCATCAGGACTCCTACTCCTCGCCGCTCACGGGGCCGAGGGGCCCGAGGGAGCGGCCGGGGCCTCGGTGGGCCCGGGGGCGGTCAGAGACAGGACGCGTTGCAGGTCGCCGGGGACGGGACGGCCGGCCGCGATCCGCTCGCTCGCGTAGTCGCCGAGCATCCGGGCGAGTTCGGCGTCACCTCGGGCGCGTCTGGGCAGGTCGGCGACGGCGTCCACGGGGACACCGGTGAACAGGCACTTGAGGACGGCGTGACGCCAGTCGTGGGGAGCGAGATGCGTGGCGGCGTACGGGCCGACGGCGGCGGCGACCAGCCGGGTGTCGTTGGTGCGCAGGGCGTCCTCGACCAACGGGAGCGTCTCGGGGCCGGGCACCAGGTGGGGCAGGGCGTGCAGGACGGCGCGGCGCTCGGCGGCGGTGCCTTGCGCGTAGACGCGAGTGAGAGTGGCGGGGGTCGCGTGCGCCGCGTGCAGGAGCAGGACGCGGGCGGCGTCCGCGTGGTCGGGGCCACAGCGGCGCCCGGCCTCGGCGAACCTCAACTCCCAGGTGGGGACGGGCCCCTGCTTCTCCCTCTCCGGTCGCCCTTCGTGTGCCGCGGCCTCTGCGACGGCTTGGTCGAGCCACGCCCGGGCGGCTCCGCCGAGGTCACCTTCGAGGCGTGCGCGGAGGGTGACGATCCCGGGAGTGTCATGCGCAGGCGTGTCGTGCGCAGGGTTGCCGGTCACGGGGCGCCTCCTTCGGCGGATGCGAGGGCAGCGGCCACAGGGGCGGTGGTGGCCTGGTGGGTGCTGGCCAGGGGGGTGCTGGCCTGAGCGGTGGCTGCCCGGGCGGTGGCAGTCTCGGCTGCGCGGTGGAGGAAGTCGATGGACCGGGTCGCGAGTTCGGGGCCCGCGTGGGAGTGACGGGGCAGTTCGACGACGGTCAGTCCTTGGTAGCCACTGGCGGCCAGGGCCTCGAGGACGGGTGGGAAGTCGATCTCTCCGTCCCCGAAGGGCAGGTGTTCGTGGACGCCTCGGCACATGTCCTCGATCTGGACGTGCCGCAGCCAGGGCGCGGCGGCTCGTACACAGTCGGCGGGAGGGAGCGGTTCGAGGCACTGGCAGTGGCCGATGTCGAGCGTGAGACCGAGGAGGTGGGGGTCGGGGTCGTCGAGCTCGTGCCGCAGACGGTGGAAGTCGGCGAGTGAGGAGAGGAGGTGGCCGGGTTCCGGCTCGACCGCCAGCGGGACACCGGCGCCCGACGCGGCGTCGAGCACGGGGCCGAGCGCGTCGGCGAGGCGCCGCCAGGCGGTGTCGTCCGAGGTGTCCGCAGGGATGGTGCCACTGAAGCAGTGCACCGCATGGGCGCCCAGGTCCGCGGCGACCTGGACGGCGCGGATCAGCAGGCGGACGCGTTCGGAGCGGCGTTCCGGATCGGGGTCGAGGAGGGAGGGGCCGTGTTTGCGGCGCGGGTCCAGGACGTAGCGGGCGCCCGTTTCGACGGTGACTGTCAAACCGAGGCGGTCGAGTCTGCGGGCCACCTTGTGGGTGCGGGCGGCGAGATCGGGGGCGAGGGGGTCGAGGTGCATGTGGTCGAGGGTCAGACCGACGCCGGCGTAGCCGAGGTCGGCGAGGAGACCGAGGGCGTCGTCGAGGCGCAGGTCGGTGAGGCCGTTGGTGCCGTATCCGAACCGGAGGCCGCCGGTCGGAGGTGGGCTTGGGGGCGGTGGGGTGGTTCCGGTGGCTTCACTGGTCGCTCTGGCGCTGCGGGTGTGACGGGTCCCGTGGGTCCCGCTAGTTCCGCTAGTCCCGTTGGCACCGTCGGTTCCGGCGGCCCCACTGGCTCCGTTGGTCCCGCTGGCCCCGTTGGTCCCACTGGCTCCGTTGGTCCCGCTGCTGTCACTGGTTCCGCTCATGTGACGCTCACCTTCCGGGCGAACTTACGGGCGGCGGGGGCGAGGGCCGCGGTCAGCAGAGCGGGGCCCGTGGCACCGGCGCGGGCGGCGAGTGCGGCCTGCAGCGGGATCATGGCGCGGATCCCACCGCCGACTGCGCGCTGGGTGAGGGGAGGTGACGGGTTGAGGACGGCGTGGAAGAGGGGCTTCGCGGCGGTGCCGACGTAGGCGAGGGCCAGCGCGGCGGGGAGGGAGTGCCGGGCGGCGCGAAGTGCGGTTTGGACACCACCCTGCCCAACCCCCCGGGTTTCCTCACCGTGCTCACCATGCTCACCGCGGAAGGAAGGCCGACCGCCACCCACCACCCGCGCCACCGCCGTCGTCACCGCCAGCGCGGCGAGCGGCGCGGCCGAGGAACCGCCCTGGGCCTCGCGCCGGGAAACCGTGGTGACGGCGAGGGTATGGGCGGCGAGGGCGCCCGCGGAGGCTGCCGCTGCCCGGGTGCTCCGGCCGCCGTCCAGGCCCGGGCCGACCGTGGCGGTCGCGCCGAGGAGCAGGTCGAGGCCGCGTGCGGAGGCCATGGCTGCCGGTCCCGCTGGCGTGTGCTTCAGGCCGAGGTCATAGGCCCACACCGTCACGGCCAGGGCACCCGCCGTCGCCAGGGAGGACCGCCCCGCGCGAGAGGCGAGGGTCAGGCCCGCGGCCGTGAGGGCGGCCGCCGCGGCGAGGGCGGCGGGGGGCGCGATGCGGCCTGAGGGCAGAGGGCGTTGGGGGCGTTCGACGGCGTCCTCGGCGCGGTCCGCCCAGTCGTTGAGGGCCATACCGGCCTCGTACAGGCAGAGGGAGGAACCGATGGCAAGGAGAGTGCGGCGGTTGGGGCGCAGGGTGGTCGCCGCCGCTCCCGCGAGGGCGTCGCCGGGGACGGTGAAAAGGGCGGGGAGACGGAGGAGTTCGGCCCAGGCCCGTGCGGAAGTGGCGTTCACGCTGCGTCACCCGCCGGTACGGCGGCCCCCAGCGGCCCAGTCCCGCATACCTCACCTATCTCGCCTATCTCGCCTATCTCGCCTACCCCGCCCATCCCCCACAACCCACCTATCCCTCTCAACCCACTCACCGCGCACCCCCCACTCAACCCCCGCAACCCACTCAACCTTCGCAACCCACTCACCGCTCATCCCCCAACAGCGCCGCGAACTCGACCAAGGCCGCGTACTGCTCGCCCAGCGCCGATGGTGCGCCGGGGTCCGGGTCCTTGAAGTAGAAGGCCAGGGCGGGGAGTGCGCCGGAGAGGCCGCGTTCGTGGGCGCGGGAGATCAGGCGGGCCAGGTCCAGGATCAAGGGGGCCGCGAGGGCCGAGTCGCAGCCCTGCCACGTGGTCTGAAGGACCATGCGGGTGCCGAGGAAGCCGTCGAAGGCGATGTGGTCCCACGCCGTCTTCCAGTCGCCGAGGGAGGGCACGTCGTCGATGTGGACCTCGCCCTCGGGGGCGGTGCCCAGCGTGTCGGCGAGGACGCGTTCCTTGCCCGCGTTCTTCGCGGCCGCGGCCGCCGGGTCGGCGAGGGCGGCGCCGTCCCCGCCGCCCAGGAGGTTCGTGCCGGACCAGGCCCGGACGGCGAGGGCCCGTTGCGCGAACATCGGGCCGAGTACGGAACGAAGCAGGGTCTGGCCGGTCTTGCCGTCCCGGCCCGCGTGAGGGAGGCCGGAGGTGCGTGCCGCGTCGGCGAGAAGGGGATGGTGCAGGCCCGCGGAGGGGGTGAAGTTCACGTAGGGGCAGCCGGCGCGCAGCGCTGCCGCCGCGTAGAGGGAGCTGGCGGGGAGGCGCTCGTCGTCGTCGGAGGGGCGCGGTTCGGTCGAGGCGACGTTCACCACCACCGCGCGGGCCAGCCCCCGGCGGCGTACGAAGTCGCGCAGGTCAGCGGCGAAGGCGTCGATGAGCTCCTCGTCGCCGCGGGTGTCGCCGGGCTCCGGCCCGCCGGGGCGTATCTCGGCGTCGGCGGCAGCGAGTTCGGCGTGGACGGCCGAGGGGAGGCCGTGCGGCAGGACGCCGTCCGCGGCGAGTTCCTCGGCGCGTTTGGGCAGCGGGCAGCTAGTGGTGTCGTGGCCGCCGAAGACGAGGGAGGGCAGGGCGGGCAGGCCGCGGTCCAGGAAGGGGCGCGTCTCGGTGACCATGCCGGTGGGCGCGTGGAGTCCGGCTGTCAGCGCCGCACAGCCCGCGACGGCCGTGGTCGCGACAGAGCCGCGCGCCCCGATCAGCCAGACCCCGACGGGTGAGGCCCCGGCGGGTGCGGTCCCGGCGGGTGCGGTCCCGGCGGGGGAAGGGAAGAGCGCAGATGTAGGGGTCGCGGATGTAGAGGTCGCGGATGGGGACACGGCTGCCTCCTGCCATGGCTCAGGAGCTCGGGAGGACACGACTCGGGAGCTCGCGGAACGTGAGAGCGGTGCGAGACGGCGGGCGGAGGTCCGGCGTCCTCCGCCCGCCGCCGTCTAGCGACCCACGCCCGGACCGGTCGGTGCGGGTGAGGGACCGGTGTGGCGCGCCGGCAGCTCCTTCAGCCGGATGTTCCGGAAGGAGACCTCGTCGCCGTCGCCGTGGTTCTGCAGGCCGATGTGGCCCTGGAGCAGGCTTCGTGCCGGATCGGTGTTGGTGTAGTCGTTGATCTGCACGCCGTTGAGGTAGATGCGAAGGCGTTCGCCCTCGACGCGGATCTCGTAGGTGTTCCACTCCCCCGGTGGGTTGAGTGCCTTGTCGCGCTTCTTCAGGTCGGCGGACCGGAAGCCGTAGACGGAGCCCGTGGTCTTCTCGGGGACGTCGGTGGCGTCGATCTGGATCTCGTAGCCGTTGTTCACGGCCGACCAGGGGTCGTCGGAGGGCGGGAAGCCGACGAAGATCCCGGAGTTGTCGTCCCCGGCCGCCCGCCAGTCGAGCTTGAGCGAGTACGAGCCGAGTTCGCGCCGGTCGTACCAGAGCATGCCCATGCCGCCGGTGGTCGTGAGCGTTCCGTCGTCCTCGTTGAGGGCGAAGGAGCCGGGGCCCGCCTGTTTCCAGCCCTCCAGGGAGGCCGCCGTGCCGTCGAAGAGCGTCGTGTAGCCCTTCTCCGGCCGGCAGTCCGCCTGGGCCGCGCCGACCGCCCACCGAATGCCGCCCAACAGGTGCTTGCGGAAGGCCGGTTCGGCGAACGACTCCTTCGTGTGGCCGCCGCCCGTGTAGAAGGAGCGGCCGCCCTCGTAGCTCTGGCACCAGGCGATCGGGTGGTCTCCCGACATGGTGCCGCCGGTGTACGACGACTCGTCGAGCGTGGCGAGCACGCGGGCCCGGTCGCGGGGGTTGGAGCGGTAGTTGTACCACTCGTCGGTGCGGTCCCAGGTGCCGGTACCCAGGTGGGCGGTGGCCGGGTGCGCGTGATCTGCCACGTGCACCTTCGCGGGCTGGATCGCGGGGTGCGACTGGAAGTACGCGCCCGCGAGCCCGCCGTAGAAGGGCCAGTCGTACTCGGTGTCGGCGGCCGCGTGCACGCCCACGTAGGCGCCGCCGCCGCGGATGTACTGCTCGAACGCCGCCTGCTGGCGGGCGCCCAGGACGTCACCGGTGGTGGAGAGCCAGACCACGGCGTCGTACCGGGCGAGGTTCTTGGCCGTGAAGGCCCTCGCGTCCTCGGTCGCGTCGACGGTGAAGCCGTTCTCCGCGCCCAGTTCCCTGACGGTCGCGATGCCGGCGGGGATCGAGTCGTGCCGGAACCCGGCCGTCTTGGAGAAGACGAGCACACGCTCGCCGTCCCGGTGCTGCCCCGGTTCGGAGGACGCCGGTCCCGACGCGCACCCGATGAGCAGGGCGGCCACCGCCGTCGCGGTGATGACGCGGGCACGTGCGCGCATCGCAGTCACCCCTTCCGGCCAGTGACGGCCCTGGTGGTGAGGGTGAAGTCGTCCACGTCGTACAGCGCTCCGGTGCCCGAGCCCTTGAAGACCAGGTACAGGGTCGTGGTTCCCGTCGGCGGCTTCGTGATGGCGGTGCTGACGTCGGTGAACGTCTCCCACGAGCCGGTCGGCGCGACCTTGGCGGAGCCGAGGAGCCTGCCCGTCGCGGAGCCGCTGCGTACTTCCAGGGTGCCACCGGACCCGGCGGAGGCGACGCGTGCGGTCATCTTGGTGACGTTGCCGAGGATGTACGGCTTGAAGGAGACCCAGTCGCCGTTGTGGATGTCGCCGACGGTCTTGCCGCCGTGCGCGGGGGCGTGGTTGATCACCGAGACGCCCTTGGAGTCGCCGTAGTGCTCGCCCTGGCGGTGCTTGGGCTGGACGATGTTCTGGTCGTGGGTGGTCAGCGCGGGCTGCCCGTTCGCGCCCTTGTCCGTGTACTCGGCGTCGAAGACCCCGAAGATGTTGGCGTTGGGGTCGTGCTCGCCGTCGGCCGAGGTCTGCAGGAAGCCCTCACAGCCGTTGGCCGAGGTGACCGGGTGGCCGTGGCTGTCGTGGCCGAGGATGTGGGTGACCTTGACCTTCGTGCAGTCGATCGGGCCGTCCTCCTTGTCGGTCACCTTCACCCTGAAGGGCACCTTGTCGCCGAAGGTGAACAGCTGGCCGTCACCGGGGAGTTCGAGGGTCACCTTGGGCGCGGTGTTGCCGACGGTGACGTGCGCGCTGGCCGAGCCGGTGCGTCCGGTGGAGTCCTTGACGGTGACGGTGGCGGCGTAGACGCCGTTCTTCTTGTACGTGTACGTGGGGTTCTGCTGGGTCGACTTGCCGCCGTCGCCGAAGTCCCAGGCGTAGGTGAGCGTTCCGCCGTCGGCGTCGGTGGCCTTGGCGGTGAACTTCGTCCTGAGCGGCGCCTGGCCGCTGGTCACCGAGGCGCTCGCCTCGACGACCGGCGAGTGGCCGTCGGTGGCGTTCTCGATGCGGAAGAGGGCGGAGTTCTCGTCGCCGTTGAAGTAGCCGGTGCCGTAGTCGAGGACGTACAGTGCGCCGTCGGGGCCGAAGGCCATGTCCATGACCTGGGTGCCGGTCCACGGGAACGCGTTGATCCTGGAGACGGTGCCGTCGGTGCCCTGCTCGATGCGCTTGATCCAGCGTCGGCCGAACTCACCGGCGAAGAAGTCGCCGTCGTACGCCTCGGGGAACTTCACCGGGGAGTCGTTGGCGGCGTCGTAGCGGTAGACGGGGCCGCCCATCGGGGACTCGGAGCCGGTGCCGAACTCGGGGACCGAACCGCCGTCGTAGGCAATCCAGGCTTCCTGCGCGGGCGGCAGGTCGGTCAGGCCGGTGTTGTGCGGCGATTCGTTCTTCGGGGCCGCGCAGTCGAAGGCCGAGCCGGAGGTGCCGGTCGCGAAGTCGTAGTCGATGTAGGCGTCGTTCTTGCCGGTGCAGTACGGCCAGCCGAAGTTGCCGGGCTTGGTGACGCGGGCGAACTCGACCTGGCCCGCGGGGCCGCGCTTGGGGTCGGCGGCGCCGGCGTCGGGGCCGTAGTCCCCCACGTACACCGTGCCGGTGGGCTTGTCGACGCTCATCCGGAAGGGGTTGCGGAAGCCCATCGCGTAGATCTCGGGGCGGGTCTTCTCGGTGCCCTTGGCGAAGAGGTTGCCATCGGGGACCGTGTAGGAGCCGTCGTCGGCGACCTTGATGCGCAGGATCTTGCCGCGCAGGTCGTTGGTGTTGCCCGCGCTGCGCCTGGCGTCGAAGGCCGGGTTGCGGTTGGCGCGCTCGTCGATGGGGGTGAAGCCGTCCGAGGCGAACGGGTTGGAGTCGTCGCCCGTCGAGAGGTAGAGGTTGCCGTCCTTGTCGAAGTCGATGTCGCCGCCGACGTGGCAGCAGATGCCGCGGTTCGCGGGGACGTCGAGGACCTTCTTCTCGCTGGCGGCGTCGAGGGTGCCGTCGTCCTTCAGGACGAAGCGGGAGAGGCGGTTCACGCCGTCGAACTTCTTGAAGTCCTCCGCCGTGCCGTTCTCCGGGGCATCGCCGGCCGGGGTGTCCAGCGGGGGTGCGTAATAGAGGTAGACCGCGTGGTTCTCGGTGAACTTCGGGTCGATCCCGACGCCCTGCAGGCCCTCTTCGTCGTGGGAGTAGACGGGTATCTTGCCCGCGACCTTGGTGTCGCCCGCCGCGTTCGTCAGGCGCAGCGTGCCGTCGCGGGAGGTGTGCAGGACCGAGCGGTCCGGGAGCACGGCGAGCGTCATGGGCTCGCCCATCTCCGGCTCGCCCTTGGCGAGCGTGACCTGCTGGAAGTCCTCGGCGGCGGGGGCGGCCGCCGAGGGCGGGTCCGCGGGAACGGCACCGGCCCGCGGTACGGCGAGGGTGAGACTGGCGCCGGTGAGCACGGTGCCGGTGAGCAGGGCGAGCGTCGTACGGAGTCTGGGGCGTTTCCTGTGCACGGGTTCCTCCGGAAGGGGGGACGGTCGTACGGGGTGGGTGCGCCGTGCGCCGGGGTGCGCCGTCACCCCGGAACGTTCATGTCCTGTACACCTCAAGGACGGTAGCCACGTTTGTCCCGGGCGGAAAGCCCTTACGCGGCACGGAAGTTGAACTTTTTCCTGTCAATGGACAAACATCTGGTTCAGCCGGACCGGTCGGAGCCGCCGAACGCCGCGTCGAACGACGCCGTCGGCGCCTCGAAGTCGAACGCCTTCAGATGCGCCAGGGCCTCCGGCGCGCCCTGCAGACGGTCCATGCCCGCGTCCTCCCACTCCACCGATACGGGACCTTCGTACGCGATGGAGCGCAGCATCCGGAAGACGTCCTCCCAGGGGACGTCACCGTGGCCCGCCGACACGAAGTCCCAGCCGCGGCGCGGGTCGCCCCACGGCAGGTGTGAGCCGAGGCGGCCGTTGCGGCCGTCGAGACGGCGCCGGGCCTCCTTGCAGTCGACGTGGTAGACGCGGTCGCGGAAGTCGTAGAGGAAGCCGACCGGGTCCAGGTCCTGCCAGACGAAATGGGACGGGTCGAAGTTCAGCCCGAAGGCGGCGCGGTGCCCGACGGCCTCCAGGGCCTTGTGCGTGGTCCAGTAGTCGTACGCGATCTCGGACGGGTGCACTTCGTGGGCGAACCGCACGCCTTCCGCGTCGAAGACGTCCAGGATCGGGTTCCAGCGCTCGGCGAAGTCCTCGTAACCGCGCTCGATCATCGACTCCGGGGCGGGCGGGAACATCGCGACCAGGTGCCAGATCGACGAGCCCGTGAAGCCGACGACCGTCTCGACGCCGAAGGCCGCGGCCGCCCGCGCGGTGTCCGCGATCTCCGCGGCGGCCCGCTGCCGCACGCCTTCCGCCGCGCCGTCGCCCCAGATCCGGGCGGGCAGGATCGCCTGGTGCCGCTCGTCGATGATCGCGTCGCAGACGGCCTGGCCGACGAGGTGGTTGGAGATGGCCCAGCACTTCAGCCCGTACTTGTCGAGCAGCGCGTGCCGCCCGTCCAGGTAGGTGGGGTCGGCGAGCGCCTTGTCGACCTCGAAGTGGTCGCCCCAGCAGGCGAGTTCGAGGCCGTCGTAGCCGAAGTCGCGGGCGAGGCGGCAGACCTCTTCGAGGGGCAGGTCGGCCCACTGGCCGGTGAAGAGTGTGAACTGGCGCGGCATGACGGGCCTCCTCAGGCGGGGATCGACGTGTAGACGGAGTTCTTCGCGGCGCTCTCCTCGACGGCGGCGAGCACCCGCTGCACGGAGAGACCGTCGGCGAAGGAGGGTTCCGGCCGCCCTCCGGTGGCGATGGCGTGCAGCAGGTCGCGGGCCTGGTGGACGAAGGTGTGCTCGTAGCCGAGGCCGTGGCCCGGCGGCCACCAGCCCTCCAGATACGGGTGGTCGGGCTCGGTCACCAGGATGCGGCGGAAGCCGGACGACGCGGCGGGCTCGGTGTGGTCGTGGAAGGAGAGCTCGTTCAGCCGCTCCAGGTCGAAGGCCAACGAGCCCTCCGCGCCGTTGAGTTCGACCCGCAGCGCGTTCTTGCGGCCCGCGGCGAAGCGGGTGGCCTCGAAGGAGGCGAGGGCGCCGGAGGCGAAGCGGCCCGTGAAGAGCGCCGCGTCGTCGACCGTGACCGCTCCGAGCCGGCCGCCGCCCGCAGCGGCGAGCCCGCTGGACGCGCCCTCGAGGTGCGGACGTTCGCGCACGAAGGTCTCGGTGAGCGCCGACACCCCCGCCACCGGCTCCCCCACCAGGAACTGCGCGAGGTCCACGATGTGGGCCCCCAGGTCACCGAGCGCCCCGGAGCCCGCCCGGTCCTTCTGCAGCCGCCAGGTGAGCGGGAACTCCGCGTCCACCAGCCAGTCCTGAAGGTACGTCAGGCGCACGTGCCGCAGCGCGCCGAGGCGGCCTTCCGCGACCATCCGCCGGGCGAGCGCGAGAGCGGGCACCCGGCGGTAGTTGAAGCCGACCATGGCCACCTGCCCCCGCGCACGCGCCCGTTCGGCGGCCTCGGCCATCGCCTCGGCCTCCTCGACGGAGTTGGCGAGGGGCTTCTCGCACAGCACGTGCTTGCCCGCCTCCAGGGCGGCGAGGGCGATCTCCGCGTGGCTGTCGCCCGGTGTGCAGATGTCGACGAGGTCGACGTCGTCCCGGGCGATCAGGGCGCGCCAGTCGGTCTCGGCGGCGGCCCAGCCGAGCCGGTCGGCGGCGGCGCGCACGGCCCCGCCGTCGCGCCCGCAGACGGCCGAGAGCACCGGCCGCACCGGCAGGTCGAAGACGCGCCCCACGGTGCGCCAGCCCTGGGAGTGGGCGGCGCCCATGAAGGCGTAGCCGATCATGCCCACTCCCAGCGGCCGCTTGCCCTCCGGCCCGGCGTCGGCCCCGGCCTCGGTTCCCGTCTCACGCATGCGGTACTCCTCCTCGTAATCGCTCGGTGGGGGGTGCGGGCGTGCGCATCACTTGAAGCCGGTGGACATGTACCGGCCGACGTTCTCCTTGTCGACCACGGCGGAGTAGCAGGTGACGAAGGACGGGATCTCGAACTCCGCCATGCCCCCGACCCCCTTGCCCTGGCCGAGGGCGCGCGCCAGGTCGATGGCGGAGGCGGCCATGGTGGGCGGGTAGAGGACGGTGGCCTTCAGGACGCTGTTGTCGGCCTCGATGGCCTGCATGGCGGAGAGCGCGCCCGCGCCGCCCACCATCAGGAAGTCGTCGCGGCCCGCCTGCTTGATGGCGCGCAGGGCGCCCACGCCCTGGTCGTCGTCGTGGTTCCACAGGGCGTCGAAGTTCTTCTGCGCCTGCAGGAGCTGGGACATCTTCGACTGTCCCGACTCGACGGTGAAGTCGGCGGCCTGGCGGGCGACCTTCTTGATGTTCGAGTAGTTCTTGAGGGCGTCGTCGAAGCCCTTCGAGCGCTGCTTCGTGAGCTCCAGGTTGTCCAGGCCCGCCAGTTCCACGACGCGGGCGCCCTTCTTGTCCTTGAGCTTCTCGCCGATGTAGTGCCCGGCGCTCAGACCCATGCCGTAGTTGTCGCCGCCGATCCAGCATCGGTAGGCCTGCGGGGTGGCGAAGACGCGGTCGAGGTTGACGACGGGGATGCCCGCCCTCATGGCCTTCAGGCCGACCTGGGTGAGGGCCTTGCCGTCGGCCGGCAGGATCACCAGGACGTCGACCTTCTTGTTGATCAGCGTCTCGACCTGGCCGATCTGCGCCGCGGTGTCGTTGGACCCCTCGGTGGCCTCGAGGGTGACGTCCTCGTACTTCTCCGCCCGGTTCCTGGCCTGGTCGTTGATGGCGTTGAGCCAGCCGTGGTCGGCCTGGGGTCCGGCGAATCCGATGGTGACCTTCTTGCCCGGCTTGTCGTCGGCGACCTGCTGCGACCGGTCGGAGGAGCCCTCGTCGTCCTTGGACTCGTTGCTGGTGCACCCCGTGATGAGGGCGCCGGTGGACAGGGCGGCGGCTCCGAGGAGCAGCCCTCTGCGGCTCGTGTTGGTCGGCATGAGTGAACTCCTCAGCTCAGGGTGTGTGGGCCGTACGTCGTTGGACGAGCACCGCGGCGACGATGATCGCGCCCTTGGCGATCTGCTGGGTCGCGGTCTCCAGGTTGTTGAGCGCGAAGATGTTCTGGATCGTGGTGAAGATCAGCACGCCGAGCACGGAGCCCGTGATGGTGCCGCGGCCGCCGCTGAGCAGGGTGCCGCCGATGATCGCCGCCGCGATGGCGTCGAGCTCGTACAGGTTGCCGTTGGTGTTCTGGCCCGAGCCGGACAGGACGATCAGCAGGAAGGCCGCGATGCCGCAGCACAGGCCGGAGAGCAGATACAGGTAGAGCCGTTGCCTGCGGACGTCGATGCCGGCCAGGCGCGCCGCCTCCGCGTTGCCGCCGACCGCGACCGAGCGCCGCCCGAAGGTGGTGCGGTTGAGCAGCAGCCAGCCGACCACGGTGACCGCGGCGAAGACCATGACCAGCGGCGGGATGCCGAGGATGTACGAGTCGCGCTCGCCGAGCTCGAGCACGCCGTCCACGGTGACCATCTGGGTCTTGCCGTCGGTGATCTGCAGGGCGAGGCCGCGGCCCGCGGCGAGCATGGCGAGGGTGGCGATGAACGGCACCATCCCGCCGTACGCGATGAGCACGCCGTTCACCAGGCCGCAGCCCATGCCGACGACGACGGCCGTGAAGAGGATGCCCGCGAAGCCGTACTCCTGGGTGGCGACCGTCGTCGACCAGACCGAGGCGAGCGCGACGATCGCGCCGACCGACAGGTCGATGCCCCCGGAGATGATCACGAACGTCATGCCCACCGTGACCACGCCGATGACGGACCCCTGGGTGAGGATCAGCTGGACGTTGTCGGTGTCGAGGAAAGAGTCGGGCTGGGTGATGCCGCCGATCAGGACGAGGACGGCGAGCACACCGAGCAGTGAGAGCGTCCGCACGTCGGCGCGGGCCACTGTGGCGCGCCACGGGCGGCCGCCGTCGGCGGGGGTGGTCTTGCGGGTGGCGGCCTCGGCCGCCGGGGCAGGCTGGGTCATGCCGCCGGGCTCCCTTCGAGGACGAGGTCGAGTACGCGGTGTTCATCGAGGTCACGGGCGGGCGCCGCGTGGACGACGCGCCCCTCGCGGAGTACGAGGACGCGGTCGGCGAGGCCGAGCACCTCGGGCACTTCGCTGGAGACGAGCAGCACGGCGAGGCCCTCGTCGGCGAGGCGCCGGATCACCGCGTACAACTCGGCGCGGGCGCCGACGTCGACGCCGCGGGTCGGCTCGTCGAGCAGCAGGACGCGGCAGCCGCGCAGCAGCCAGCGGGCCAGCACGGCCTTCTGCTGGTTGCCGCCCGACAGGGTCCGCACGGGGACGTTCGGTTCGTCGGGGCGCAGCGACAGTTCACGCGTCGCGGCATGCGCGGCCTCGCGTTCGGCGCCCCGGTCGAGCCAACCACCGTACGAGAAACGGGACATGGAGGAGACCGACACGTTGCGGGTGACGGACTCCAGCATGAGGAGGGCCTGTGCCTTGCGCTCCTCGGGGGCGAGGCCGAGGCCCGCGCGGACGGCGGCCCGGACGCTGCCGGGGCGCAACACCCTGCCGTCGACGGTCACTTGTCCGGAGCTGGGCTTGCGGGCGCCGTAGATCGTCTCCAGGATCTCGGAGCGCCCCGAGCCGACGAGTCCGGCGAGGCCGACGATCTCGCCGGGGCGCAGGTCGAGGTCGAAGGGTTCGAACTCGCCGTGCCGGGAGAGGCCGCTGACCCGCAACACGGGCTCCACCACGGGCGGTTCGGCGGGCCTGTCCGGGAAGACGTACTCGACGTTGCGGCCGGTCATCAACGCCACGACGTCCTTGGTCGGGGTGGACTCGGCCGGGAGGCCGTCGGCCACGGAGCGCCCGTCCTTGAGGACGGTGACCCGGTCACCGATGCGGCGGATCTCCTCAAGACGGTGGGAGATGTAGATGACGGCGACGCCGTCGGCGGTGAGGTCGCCGACGATGCGGAAGAGGTTGTCGACCTCGTCGGGGTCGAGGGCGGCGGACGGCTCGTCCATGACGATGAGGCGGACCTCGTGGGAGAGCGCCCGGGCCATCGAGACGATCTGCTGCTGGGCGGCGGAGAGTTCGCCGACGAGCCGTCCGGGGTCGATCTCCGCATGTCCGAGCCGCTTGAGCAGGGCGGCCGTCGACGCTTTCGCCGCCCGGCCGCGGACCACGAATCCGGCGGCGGTCGGTTCGTGGCCGAGGTGGACGTTCTCGGCGACGGACAGCCCCTCCACGAGGTCGAGTTCCTGGTAGATGGTGGCGATGCCGAGTCGCATGGCCGCGATCGGCGAGCGCAGCGTGATGCGCTCACCGCGCCAGGTGATCTCGCCGTCGTCGGGCTGGTGGGCGCCCGCGAGGACCTTGATGAGGGTGGACTTCCCGGCACCGTTCTGGCCGAGGAGGCAGTGCACCTCACCGGCCTGGACCCGGAGGTCGACGCCGTCGAGGGCACGGACCCCGGGGAACGACTTGGTGATGCCGGACATGGTGAGCAGCGGTGGTTCGGGTGCCATGACGGTTCCCCTCGGCGGCGGCCGCAGCAGGGCAGGACGGATGCAGGGCAGGGCTCAGCTGCTGGGCCGAGCCGAAAATGATCAGGGCATGACAGGTCAGGGCGTGCGCTGGACTGGACCGTGCGGGCCGGCCCCTCAGGCCGGTGAGAACAGGTGGTCGCTGATGAGCCGGGCGCCGCCGATGACTCCGGCGGCGGGGCCCAGCTCACCCAGGACGATCGGGAGGTTGCCGGTCGCCAGGGGCAGCGACTGGCGGTAGACCTGGGTGCGGATCGCGGCGAGCAGCGTGTGGCCGAGGCCGGTCACGCCGCCGCCGATCACCACGAGGCCGGGGTTGAAGAAGCTGACGAGGCCCGCGATGACCTGGCCGGTGCGGTTGCCGCCGTCGCGGATGAGGTCGAGCGCGGTGGCGTCGCCCGCGGCGGCGGCCGACGCGACGTCGACGGCGCTGAGCCGCCCCGCCTCGTCGAGCCGCGTGGCGAGCTCCGCCGAACGCCCCTCCCTGGCCGCCTCCTCGGCGTCGCGGGCGAGCGCCGCGCCGCTGAAGTAGGCCTCCAGGCAGCCCCTGTTGCCGCAGGCGCAGGGGCGTCCGTCCGGTTCGGACTGGATGTGGCCGATGTCGCCCGCGCTGCCCGTCGTACCGCGGTGGACCTCACCGCCGACGACGATGCCGCAGCCGATGCCCGTGCCGATCTTGACGCAGAGGAAGTCGCCCACGGAGCGTGCGACGCCCGCGTGCTGCTCCCCCATCGCCATGAGGTTCACGTCGTTGTCGACCATGACGGGGCAGCCCAGGTCCTGGCTGAGGGCCTCCCGTACGGGGAAACCGTCCCAGCCCGGCATGATCGGCGGGGCGACCGGCACGCCCTCCGGGAAGCGGACGGGTCCGGGCACGCCGATGCCGGCGCCGTCGAACCCCTCCGCGAGACCGGAGGCCTTCAGCTTGGCCGCCATGGCGAGGACCTGCTCGAAGACCGCGACCGGGCCCTCGCGCACGTCCATGGGCTGATTGATGTGGCCGAGCACCTCCAGCTCGGCGTTGGTCACCGCGACGTCGACCGAGGTCGCGCCGATGTCCACACCGAGGAAGCGGAGGGCCGGGGCCAGGCGGATGTTGTGGGACCGGCGGCCGCCGCGCGAGGCGGCGAGTCCGTCGGCGACCACGAGTCCGGTCTCCAGGAGCCGGTCGACCTCGACGGCCAGCTTGGACCGCGAGAGGTCGACCTGATCGCCCAGCTGGGCGCGGGAGTTGGGCCCTCCGTCACGCAACAGCCGCAGCAGTCGCGCCTGGTGCGCGTTGGCGGGTCGAGCCGTCATACGTCTCACGCGCCCCTCCCCGCCTCATCGGGCTTCCCGTGCCGTTGCCTTCGGGCCGGTGGGCCGTCGACCGGACCACCGTCGCCTTCGGGCTTCCTTCAAGCTTTCGAGGGGAACGTAGCAGTGCCTGCCGGGGCTGGGAAGAAGTTGCGCGCGAATTACCCATGACTTTCTCCAGTCACAGGACAAAGGGAGGCGGCAGGAGCACCCGGCCCGGGGCGGGGCCGGGTGCTCCTGCCGCCGAGCTCAGCTCTGTTCGCGCTGGTGGTACGTCCGTCGGGTGTGCTCGGTGTGGGCCCGCATGATCTCCGTGGCGCGCTGTTCGTCGCGCTCGGCGATCGCCGCGATCAGTTCGCGGTGCTCCATCCAGGACTGGCTGCCGCGTTGGCGGGCCACCGGCGTGTAGTACCAGCGGACCCGGCGGTCCACCTGTCCGGCGAGCTCGGCGAGGACCACGTTGCCCGCGAGCTCCATCACCTTGGCGTGGAAGGCGGCGTTGAGCGTGACCACCTGGTCCACGTCGCCGTCGGCCACGGCCTGTTCGCCCCGGGTGCAGAGCTCGTCGAGCGCCGTGATGCCCGCGGTGCCGGTGTTCGCCGCGGCGAGCCGGGCGGCCTCGGCCTCCAACAGGGTGCGCACGGTGAGGAGTTGGTCCGCCTCCTCCTCGGTGGGCTCGTGCACGAACGCGCCCTGGGCGGGGCGCAGGTCGACCCAGCCCTCGGTGTTGAGCCGCTGCAGCGCCTCGCGCACCGGCTGGCGCGAGACACCCAGGTGCCCGGCCAGTTCACTCTCGACGAGGTGCTGGCCCGGCCGCAGCGCGCGGGTCGTGATCAGTTCGAGCAGCGCCTCGTAGACCCGCTCCCTGAGCGGCCCCGGGCGCTCGAGCTTGGGCACCGCCCCCTGCGGCAGTCCAGTGGACAACATCGCGGCCCCCTCCTCGAAGATTGCCTTTTGTCTACAGTCTACGAGCCACAGGGGCCGGCACCAGGGGGAGTTGAGCCGATCACACCGCTCGACGTGACTCATTCATGGGTATCGCTTGACGAGAACTTGGGAAGGGGCGAGAAGGATCCGAGCGGGTCGGGCCCGCTCAGGGGCACCGCACGACCAGTCCCGCGTACGAGAGGTTGCCGCCGAAGCCGAACAGCAGGACCGGGTCGCCGGTGCTGACCTCACCGCGCTCCACCAGCTTGGAGAGCGCCATGGGGATGCTGCCCGCCGAGGTGTTCCCGGATTCGACGACGTCGCGTGCGACGACGGCGTTCACGGCACCGATGCGTTCGGCGAGCGGCTCGATGATCCGCAGGTTGGCCTGGTGCAGGACGACTCCGGCGAGGTCGGCCGGGGTGAGCCCGGCGCGCTCGCAGGCCGCGCGGGCGAGCGGGGGCAGTTGGGTCGTCGCCCACCGGTAGACGCTCTGGCCCTCCTGGGCGAAGCGCGGCGGCGTGCCCTCGATACGGACGGCGTTGCCCATCTCGGGCACCGAGCCCCACAGCACCGGGCCGATGCCGGGCTCCTCGCCGGGCCCGCACACCTCGACGACGGCCGCGCCCGCGCCGTCGCCGGTCAGCACGCAGGTGGTGCGGTCCGTCCAGTCGGTGACCTCGGTCATCTTGTCCGCGCCGATGACCAGGGCGCGGGTGGCGGCTCCGGCCCGTACGGTGTGGTCGGCGGTGGCGAGGGCATGCGTAAAGCCGGCGCAGACGACGTTGAGGTCCATCACGCAGGGCCCGGGGATGCCCAGCCGGGCGGCCACCCGGGCGGCCATGTTCGGCGAGCGGTCGATGGCCGTGGAGGTGGCGACCAGGACCAGGTCGATCGCGTCGGGGGTCAGGCCGGCGGCCGCGAGGGCCTTGCCGCCCGCGTGCGCGGCCAGCTCGTCGACCGGCTCCTCCGGACCCGCGACGTGGCGGGTGCGGATGCCCACCCGGGACCGGATCCACTCGTCGCTGGTGTCGACCAGGCCTGCCAGGTCCTCGTTGGTGAGGATCTTGGCGGGCTGGTAGTGGCCGACAGCGGCGATGCGCGAGCCGTGCATGTACGGGTCCCCCTCGTTGCCGAGAATTCTTGTTGCCGAAGACGCTTGTTGCCGAAGATGCGGGACCCTCCAGTCTGGTCAGCGACTGATGAGTAACGATGCGCGTAATGCGACAGGAAAGGAGCGCGGTGTTTGGATGCTTCTCATGATCCGGTCACCCTCCGAAGAGTTGCGTGACCTTGTGTACGAGTTCGTACAGTCCGTAGCCGAGCGGTAGCCCCACCCAGAGCCAGGCGAACACGATCAGTCCTCGGCGGTCACGGCGCGGTGCGCTCGGCGGCGTGGTCATCGGCGGCCTCTCTCGGGGCGGGGACGTGGTGGCGGGGGTGGACGGGACGAATGAGCTCGTTCGCGATGAATCCCACGACGAGGAGCCCGATCATGATGGTGAAGGAGAGGCCGTACAGACCCGACCCGTGTCGGCCCGCCTCCTCCTGGTGGTCGGCGACCCGGTTCACGATCAGCGGGCCGAGGACACCCGCCGTGGACCACGCGGTGAGCAGCCTGCCGTGGATGGCGCCGACCTGATAGGTGCCGAAGAGGTCCTTCAGATAGGCGGGGACCGTCGCGAAGCCGCCGCCGTAGAACGACAGGATCACCAGCGCACAGCAGATGAACAGCGGTTTCGAGGTGTCTCCGAAGCGTGCGATCAGCAGGTACATGAGCGCGCCGACGCCGAGGTAGACGCGGTAGACGTTCTTGCGGCCGATCAGGTCGGAGGCCGAGGACCAGCCGATGCGGCCGGCCATGTTGGCGGCCGAGAGCAGGGCGACGAAACCGGCCGCGGCGGAGACCGACACGGGCGTCGCGGTCTCCGCGAAGAAGTCCGTGATCATCGGAGCGGCCTTCTCCAGGATGCCGATGCCCGCGGTCACGTTCATGCACAGGACGACCCACAGGCACCAGAACTGCGGGGTGCGGACGGCCTGCCGCGCGGAGACCTGCGGTCCGTCGAGCACTCCCGGACCACCCGGGTCACGTGGACCTTCCGTACGCGGTACGCGCACCAGGAGCACCCCGAGCGCCATGAAGACGGCGTACGTGAGGCCGTGCACGAGGAAGGCGAGCGCGATACCGTCCGAGTCCGCGCCGAAGGAGTCCAGCATCCGCGCGCTCCAGGGCGAGGCGATGAGCGCGCCGCCGCCGAAGCCCATGATCGCGATGCCGGTGGCCATGCCGGGGCGGTCGGGGAACCACTTGATCAGGGTGGAGACGGGTGAGATGTAGCCGATGCCGAGGCCGATCCCGCCGACGAAGCCGTACCCGAACACGATCAGCCAGTACTGGCGGGTCGCGGCGCCGAGGGCGGCGAGCAGGAATCCGGTGGAGAAGCAGGTGAGCGCGACGGCCATCGCCCAGCGCGGTCCGTTGCGCTCGACGAGCGTGCCGCCGAACGCGGCGGACAGGCCGAGCATGACGATGCCGAGCTGGAAGGGCAGCGCGCTCTGGACGCCGCTGAGGTGCAGCGCGGATTCGAGGGGCGGCTTGAAGACGCTCCAGGCGTAGGCCTGGCCGATGGAGAGGTGGACCGACAGGGCGGCGGGCGGCACGAGCCAGCGGCTCCAGCCGGGTGGTGCGACGGGGGGCCTCATGATCCCGAACCATAGGAAGCGGAACGGCGGTTGGGAAGCGTGCGCGAACCCTTGCTGCGCCAACTTCCATACTGTAGACAATATTCCGTCGACGCCTTCTCCATACGTTCTACGGCATACGCCACGGCATACGTTCCCTCAACCGAATGGAGCGCCCACCGTGAAAGTCGCAGTCCTCGGTGCCGGTGCGATCGGCGCCTACGTCGGAGCCGCGCTGCACCGCGCGGGCGCCGACGTCCACCTCGTCGCCCGTGGACCGCACCTCGCGGCCATGAGGCAGCACGGAGTACGGGTGCTCAGCCCGCGCGGCGACTTCACCGCGCGGGCCCGCGCCACCGACGACCCGGCCGAGATCGGGCCGGTCGACTTCGTCTTCCTCGGCCTGAAGGCCACCTCGTACGCGGCGTGCGGGCCGCTGATCGAACCGCTCCTGCACGGGTCGACCGCGGTGGTCGCCGCGCAGAACGGCATCCCCTGGTGGTACTTCCACCGGCACGGCGGCCCGCACGACGGCCACCGCGTCCAGAGCGTGGACCCCGGCGGCGCGGTGAGCGCGGTGCTCGCGCCCGAACGCGCCGTCGGCTGCGTCGTCTACGCGGCGACCGAGCTCGAAGAGCCCGGCGTCGTACGCCACTTGGAGGGCACGCGCTTCTCCATCGGCGAGCCCGACCGGTCCCGTTCCGCGCGGTGCACGGCGTTCAGCGAGGCCATGGTGGCGGGCGGCCTCAAGTGCCCCGTCGAACCCGAGCTGCGCGGCGACATCTGGATCAAGCTGCTCGGCAACATCTCCTTCAACCCGATCAGCGCGCTCGCCCGCGCCACGATGGGCGAGATGTGCCGGCACGGCGGCACCCGGCGCGTCATCGAGATCATGATGAACGAGACCCTCGCCGTCGCCGCGGCCCTCGGCTGCCGCCCGGACATCTCGGCGGAGCGGCGCCTCGCCGGTGCCGAACGGGTCGGCGACCACCGCACCTCCACCCTCCAGGACCTGGAGCGCGGCAAGCCGCTGGAGCTCGACGTGCTGCTCGCCGCCGTCGTCGAGCTGGCGGACATCACCGGCGTCCCGGTGCCGACGCTGCGCACCGTCCACGCCATCTCGGACCTGCTCGCAGTGAGGACCGCCGCATGAGCGAACGCGACCGCACCCCCAAGACGTACTCCCGCCTGACCCACCCCCTGGTCCGCGACTCCCGCGACGCGCCGTTCCGCAGGGCCACCTGGGAGGAGGTACTGACCCGCACGGCGGCCGGGTTCGAACGGGCCCGCGGCGCCTTCGGGATGTTCTCCTGCGCCCGCGCGACCAACGAGATGAACTACGTGGCGCAGAAGTTCGCGCGCGTGGTGATGGGCACGAACAACGTCGACTCCTGCAACCGCACCTGCCACGCGCCCAGCGTGGCGGGCCTGTCGGCC
The DNA here is from genome assembly GCF_055609205.1 of Streptomyces sp. NPDC036815. Taxonomy (NCBI): domain Bacteria; kingdom Bacillati; phylum Actinomycetota; class Actinomycetes; order Kitasatosporales; family Streptomycetaceae; genus Streptomyces; species Streptomyces sp. NPDC036815. The sequence continues at coordinate 318,579 of NZ_JBVJPW010000009.1, forward strand.
GCGTTCGGATCGGGCGGCGGCACCTCGTCGTACGCGGAGGTCGAGGAGACGGACGTGATCGTGATGTGGGGTTCCAACGCCCGCTTCGCGCACCCGATCTTCTTCCAGCACGTCCTGCGGGGCATCAGGAACGGCGCGCGGATGTACGCGGTCGACCCGCGCCGCACGAAGACCGCGGAGTGGGCGGAGAGCTGGCTCGGCCTGAACGTCGGCACGGACATCCCGATGGCGCACGCGATCGGCCGCGAGATCATCCACGCGGGACTGGCCAACCACGCGTTCATCGAGCGGGCGACGACGGGCTTCGCGCAGTACGCGGAGCTCGTCGAGCCGTGGACGCTGTCGCTCGCCGAGCAGGTGACGGGCGTACCGGCCGCCGCCATCAGGGAGTTGGCGCACGCCTACGCCCGCGCCGAACGGGCCCAGCTGTGCTGGACGCTCGGCATCACCGAGCACCACAACGGCACCGACAACGTGCGCGCCCTGATCAACCTGTCGCTCCTGACCGGCCACGTGGGCCGCCACGGTTCCGGCCTGCAGCCGCTGCGCGGCCAGAACAACGTGCAGGGCGGCGGCGACATGGGCGCCATCCCCAACCGGCTGCCCGGCTTCCGGGACATCCTCGACCCGGCCGCCCGGCTGAAGTTCGAGTCGGCGTGGGACACCGTCATCCAGCCCCGCTACGGCCTCGACCTCACGGAGATGTTCGAGGCGATGGAGGAGGGCACGCTCAGGGCCGTCTACTGCATCGGCGAGAACCCCGCCCAGTCCGAGGCCGACAGCGAGCAGGCCGTGCGCCGCTTGCGGGCCCTCGACTTCCTCGTCGTGCAGGACATCTTCCTCACGAGGACGGCCGAGCTGGCGGACGTGGTGCTGCCCGCGACCGCCGGTTGGGCGGAGACCGACGGCACGACGACCAACAGCGAACGGCGCGTGCAGCGGGTGCGCAAGGCGGTGCGGCCGCCCGGCGAGGCGCGCGAGGACATCGACGTCCTCTGCGACCTCGCGGCCCGGCTCGGCCACGACTGGAAGTACGCGGACGCGCGGGCGGTCTGGGACGAGCTGCGGTCCCTCTCGCCGGACCACCACGGCATGACGTACAACCGCCTGGAGGAGCTGCAGGGCATCCAGTGGCCCTGCCCCGACGAGGGCAGGGTCGAACCGACGTACCTGCACGGCAGGTTGTGGGAGCGGAACCCCGAACTGCGGGGCAGGCCCGCCCCCTTCGGCCTCGTTGCCCACGATCCGCCGGTGGACCTGACCGACGAGTCGTACCCGATCCGGCTGACCACCGGGCGACGGCTCGACTCCTACAACACCGGTGTGCAGAGCGGCAGTTTCGCCTCCCCATTGCGGCGCGGCGAGTACGTCGAGCTGTGCCCGGAGGACGCCGAGCGGTACGGCGTCGTGGTGGGCGAGGAGGTACGGGTCTCCTCGCGGCGCGGCACGGTGACGGCGCCCGTCTGGGTCGACCCGGGACTGCGCCCCGGACTCGCCTTCATGACCATGCACTTTCCCGACGAGGTCGACACCAACCAGCTGACGATCGAGGCGAACTGCCCGATCGCGGGGACGGCGGAGTTCAAGGCCTCGGCGATCCGGATCGACAAGCTGACCGCGTCGGTGAGGTGAGGTGACGTATGGATCTGCGCTTCGGTGACAGCAAGCCGACGGACGAGGAGCGGGCGGCCGTCGACGCGGTGCTCGGCCCTCCCGGGTCCGCGTGGGAGGGCGCCGAGGCCCGCGCCGACGAGGACCTGCGGTGGGCGCGGGGCGGGCGCGCCGCGCGGGCACGGCGCGACCAGTTGCTGCCGGGGCTGCACGCTCTGAACGACCGGGTGGGCTGGATCAGCGAGGGCGGCCTCGCCTACCTGTGCAGGCGCCTCACGGTGCCGCCCGCGGAGGGGTACGGGGTGGCCACGTTCTACTCCATGTTCTCGGTGCGGCCGAGGCCGGCGACGGTGGTGCGGGTCTGTACGGATCTCGCGTGTGCGGGGGCGGAGTTGTGCGGGGAGGTGGCGGAGCGGTTGCGCTCCGCGCGGGGGGTGGTGGTCGAGGCGAGTCCCTGTCTGGGGTTGTGTGAGAGGGCTCCGGCGGCGGTGGTGGTGCGGGCGGGGCCTCCGGCGGCTCCTTCCCCGATTCCGCCCCTTCCCGACGTCGCGGCTCCGCCGCGCGGGGCTGAGGTCGATCACCGGCTCCGCCGCGTTCGTCCTCAATCGCCGGACGGGCCGACACCCAGCGACCCCGTGACGGCGGAGCCGCTGGATTCGGGCAGGGGCGGGGGCGGGGAGAAGACCTACGCCACCGCAACCCTCGCCCCAGCCGCGCCCGCCCCCCTCACCCGAGCCGCCCTCGCCCCCGATTCCGCCCCCACCGAACCCCCCGCCTCCCTGTCCGCCCCGCAGTCGGGGCCCGCGGGCCAGAACAACCTGATCCTCCTCAAGCGCATCGGCACCGCAGACCCCACCTCCCTCGACGACTACCGCGCCCACGGCGGCTACACCGCCCTCCGCCGCGCCTTCGCCATCGGCCCCGCCGGGGTCATCCGCGAGGTCACCGAGTCCGGACTCCTCGGCCGGGGCGGCGCCGCCTTCCCCACGGGAAGGAAGTGGCAGGCCACCGCCGCCCAGCCCGACCACCCGCACCACCTCGTCTGCAATGCCGACGAATCCGAGCCGGGCACCTTCAAGGACCGCGTGATCATGGAGGGCGACCCGTACGCGCTGGTCGAGGCGATGACCGTGGCCGGGTACGCGGTCGGCGCCCACCGCGGCCACCTCTATCTGCGCGGCGAGTACCCGCGCGCCCTGCGCCGCCTGGAGCACGCCATCGCCCAGGCCCGCGCGCGGGGGCTCCTCGGCGACGACGTCCTCGGCCAGGGGTACGCCTTCGACATCGAGATCCGGCGCGGCGCGGGGGCCTACATCTGTGGTGAGGAGACCGCCCTCTTCAACTCCATCGAGGGCTATCGCGGAGAGCCCCGCGCCAGACCGCCCTTCCCCGTGGAGCAGGGCCTGTTCGGCGGACCCACCGCGGAGAACAACGTGGAGACCCTGGTCAACGTGCTGCCGATCCTCACCATGGGCGCCGCGGCGTACGCCGCCATCGGCACCGGGCGGTCCACCGGCCCCAAGCTGTTCTGCGTCTCCGGCAGCGTGGCGCGGCCCGGCGTCTACGAGCTGCCCTTCGGTGCCACCCTCGGGGAACTCCTCGCCCTCGCCGGAAAGCCCGACAACCTCCGCGCGATTCTCCTCGGCGGCGCGGCGGGCGGCTTCGTACGGCCCGACGAGCTGGACATCCCGCTCACCTTCGAGGGGACCCGCGCGGCGGGGACCACCCTCGGCTCGGGCGTGGTCCTTGTGTTCGACGACACCGTGCCGCTCCCCCGGATCCTGCTGCGCATCGCGGAGTTCTTCCGGGACGAGTCGTGCGGCCAGTGCGTGCCCTGCCGGATCGGCACGGTCCGCCAGGCAGAAGCCCTGCACCGCATCGTCGAGCGGACCGGCGCCGGGGCCGCCGAGGACGTCGCGCTCCTGCGCGACGTGGGGCGGGCCATGCGGGACGCCTCGATCTGCGGCCTGGGCCAGACCGCGTGGAACGCCGTGGAATCCGCCATCGACCGTCTGGGAGCGTACGAATGACCGCCATCCCGCTCCAACCGCCGCGCCGCCTCGTGGAGTTCACCCTGGACGGGCAACCGGTCCGGGTTCCCGAGGGATCCACGCTCCTCGACGCCTGCCGCGCCGCGGGCAAGGACGTCCCGACGCTCTGCGAGGGCGACACCCTCACCCCCAAGAACGCCTGCCGCGTGTGCGTCGTGGAGGTGGAGGGCGCCCGCACCCTCGCCCCCGCCTGCTCCCGCGGGGCCGAGCCGGGTATGAGCGTCCGTACGGACACCGAGCGCACCCGGCACAGCCGCAGGCTCGTCCTCGAACTGCTCGCCTCCTGCGTCGACTTGTCGATGACACCGAAGGTCGCCGGCTGGATCGAGGAGTACGGGGCGGAGCCCGCCCGGTTCGGCCCCGACGCGGCCCGCCTGAACGAGGAGCCCAAGGTCGACAACGACCTGTACGTGCGCGACTACGACAAGTGCATCCTCTGCTACAAGTGCGTCGACGCCTGCGGTGAGCAGTGGCAGAACACCTTCGCCATCTCGGTGGCGGGCCGGGGCTTCGACGCTCGCATCGCCGTCGAGCACGACGCCCCGCTGACCGATTCCGCGTGCGTGTACTGCGGCAACTGCGTCGAGGTCTGCCCGACGGGCGCCCTCAGCTTCAAGTCGGAGTTCGACATGCGGGCGGCGGGCACCTGGGACGAGTCCGCGCAGACCGCGACGACGACGGTGTGCGCGTACTGCGGAGTCGGCTGCAACCTGACCCTGCACGTGCAGGACAATGAGATCGTCAAGGTCACCTCGCCGCACGACAACCCGGTGACCCACGGCAACCTCTGCATCAAGGGCCGCTTCGGCTACCAGCACGTACAGAACCGGGACTGATCACGACATGGGACGAGTCACTGAGCGACGCAAGGTGATCCGAGTCCGGGACGGGCACGTCTCGGAGCGGCCCGACACCCTGGTCGCCGAGGAGCCTCTGGAGATCCGCCTCAACGGCAAGCCGCTCGCCATCACGATGCGCACCCCCGGTGACGACTTCGCGCTCGCGGCCGGGTTCCTGGTGAGCGAGGGCGTGCTCGGCTCGACCGAGGAGGTGCGGTCCATCGTCTACTGCGCGGGGGCGACGGCGGAGGGCTCGAACACGTACAACGTCGTCGACGTGCAGACCGCCCCGGGCGTCGTGATCCCCGACATCACCCTCGAACGCAACGTGTACACCACCTCCTCCTGCGGCCTCTGCGGCAAGGCGAGCCTGGACGCCGTGCGGACCACGGCGCGCTTCCCGATCGCCGACGCTCCCCCGGTCCGGCTCGGGACGGAGCTGCTCGCGAGCCTCCCCGACCGGCTGCGCGCGGCCCAGCGGGTCTTCGACCGGACCGGGGGCCTGCACGGCGCCGCGCTCTTCTCGGAGGAGGGCGAGCTGCTCGACGTACGGGAGGACGTGGGGCGGCACAACGCCGTCGACAAGCTCGTCGGGCGGGCCCTGCGGGAGGGGCGGCTGCCGCTCTCGCGCGCGGTCCTGCTCGTCTCGGGCCGCGCGTCCTTCGAGCTCGCCCAGAAGGCCGTGATGGCGGGCATCCCGGTCCTCGCCGCGGTCTCCGCGCCGTCCTCGCTCGCCGTGGACCTGGCCGCCGAGACCGGGCTCACGCTGATCGGTTTCCTGCGCGGCTCCTCCATGAACGTGTACGCGGGCGAGCACCGCGTCGCCCTGCGGGCCGCGGCCGCCCAGGGCTGACCCGGGGCCGCCCGCCGCACGGTGGCGGCGCCCCGGCCGGCGGGGAGCGCCCCCTGCGCCGGCCGGGCCCACTGCCTCGACCCGCCCCCCGGTACCGCGGCTCCCCGGCGTGTCACTCCTGCGGCGCCTCCACCCCCGAGATCCGGCCGAGCATCTCCAGGAAGCGCTCCCGCTCGGCGGCGGACAGGGGCGCGAGGAGTTCGGCGTTGGCGCGGGCGGCCGCTCGCGCGCACCGCTCGACGGTGCGCCTGCCGCGCGCCGTGATGGTGATCGCGTTCTTGCGGCGGTCCCGCGGGTCGGGCGCGCGCTCGACGAGTCCGTCAGCCTGCAGGTCGTTCAGGACGCCGACCATGTCCTTCGGGTCGAGCGAGACGCTGCGGCCGAGCTCCGCCTGGGCGACAGGACCGAGGTCGGCGACGGCGGACAGGACCACGTGGTGCCACATCTTCAGACCCTCGCGGACCAGCGCGTCGGCGACCAGGGCGCGGCCACGGGCCGCCGCGCGGCCGAGGAGCCAACTGGGGAGGGTGCGGATCGCGCTGGGAGCGGGCGGTGTCGAGGCCATGGGGAAAGCGTAGCGAGTAATCGTTGGACTTCCCCATGATTGCGCGTTTAACGTTGGGGCTCCCAACGATTCTGGCAATCCGGAGAGGTGGTTTTTCGGATGCGTCGTGTCCGGTACGAGCGCGGCGGTGGTCCCGAGGTGCTGTTCCTCGAGGACGTCCCCGTCCCCGACCCTGGCCCCGAAGAGCTCCTCGTGCGCGTCGAGGCGATCGGCGTGACCCTGCCCGTCGTCCGCAAGGTCCGCGAACAGCGCGACCCGATCGCGCTCGGCGGCGAGATCGCCGGTGAGGTCGTCGCGGTCGGCGAGGCCGTCACCGGCCACGCGCCGGGCGACCGCGTCACCGGCCTCGTCTTCGGGCACGGGTACGCCGAGCACGCCCTGCTCCTGGCCACCATGGCCTCGCCGGTCCCCGACGGCGCGAGCGCCGTCGACGCCGTGGCGCTGGTCCGCTCCGGACTCGTGGCGTACGGCGCACTCGAAGCCGCCCGTCCCGCGCCCGGCGAGTCCGCGCTCGTCACCGCCGCCGCGAGCGGGGTGGGCCACCTGGCCCTGCAACTGGCCCGCCTCAAGGGCGCGGCGCGGGTCGTGGCCGCCGTGTCCGACGCGGGCAAGGCGGACTTCGTGCGCGGTCTGGGCGCCGCCGAGGTCGTCACGTACGACCGCGCGGAGTGGGGCGAGCCCGTCGACTACGCGCTGGACGCGGTCGGCGGCGACCTGCTCACACCCGCCGTCCGGGCGCTCGCCCCGCACGGCCGCCTGGTGGCCTACAGCTCGGGCGGGGGCACCGTGGCCGCGTACGACCTGCTCGTCGGCGCCAAGTCCGTCATCGGCTTCCAGATGGCCCTGATCGCGCGCGGGCGGCCCGACCTGTACGAGGCGTGGCGGCGGGAGCTGTGGCGGCTGCATGCCTCGGGTGATCTGCGGCCCGCCGTGCACGCCCGGTTCCCGTTGGAGGAGGCGGCGCGGGCGCACCGGGTGATCGAGGCGCGGAGCAACCGGGGCAAGGTCGTCCTGATCCCTTGACGCGCGCTTCTTGTGGGGCTCCGAGGCCCGACGTAGCGTCTGTGTGACGTATGTCGGACGTGGGATGTCAGGATGTCCGGTCGTATATTCGTCACCTGACCCGCCATCACCATGCCTTGCCCGTCACCACCATGCCCTGCCCCGTCACCACCTTGACCTGAGCCGTCATCACCATGAGTCGCCGTCGCCATGAAAGGCGGACCGCACCATGCCATCGAGTCTCCGAACACGCCTCAGATCGATCCGCACCGCCGCCGCCGTCGTCACCGCCGCCGCCGTCGGCGCCCTGCTGCCCGCGCCTCCGGTGCAGGCGGAGCGGGCGGTGTCCGCCCCGACCCCGCCGTTCGAGCAGCAGGTGCTGTTCAAGGCGTCGCGGGACCCGGGATACGCCTGCTTCCGCATCCCGGCGGTGGTGCGGACGACGAAGGGCACGCTGCTCGCCTTCGCCGAGGGCCGGGTCAACGACTGCGGCGACGCGGGCGACATAGATCTCGTCCTGAAGCGGTCCCAGGACGGCGGCCGGACCTGGGGGCCGCTGCAGGTCGTCGACGAGGGCGCGGGCGACACCCACGGGAACCCCGCGCCGGTCGTGGACCGCGAGAGCGGCCGCATCCTCCTCGCGGAGACGTTCAACACCGGCCGCACGGACGGCAAGAACTGCGACGTGCCGTGCGACCGCACCCCGCACCTGCAGTACAGCGACGACGACGGCCGCACCTGGTCCGCGCCGCGCGACCTGAGCAAGGAGATCCTGCCGCCGCACTGGAACTCCTGGTACGCGACCGGCCCCGTGCACGGCGTCCAGCTGACCCGCGGCCGCCACAAGGGACGCCTCGTCCTCACCGCCAACACCGAGACGTGGGACGGCGGCCGGGTCACCGCGAACCACGCGGCGCTGATCGTCAGTGACGACGGCGGCGACCACTGGAAGGTCGGCGCCACGGACTCGTACCCGATACCGCCCGACGGCACGTTCCGTCAGAAGCCGTCCGAGATGACGGTCACCGAGCGGCCCGACGGGGCGGTCTACGTCAGCGGCCGCGAGCAGGACGGCACGGACCTGGGCCACCGCACCCACACGGTCAGCCGCGACGGCGGCGACTCCTTCGTCGCCCCCTTCCGCGCGATCCCCGACCTCTACACACCCCAAGTCCAGGGCTCCACGCTGCAGTTCGGCCGCCGGATGCTGCTCGCCTGCCCCGCCGACCCGGACCGCCGCCGCACGATGCAGATCCGCTCCTCCTACGACGGCGGCCGCACCTGGGACAGCGTCGACCGCGGCACGACGGTGACCACCGACTGGTCCGGCTACTCCGACCTGGTGCGGGCCGACGACGCGCACGTCGGGCTGCTTTACGAGGGCGGCGCCGTCGACGCGCGCGACGAGATCCGGTTCGCCCGGTTCACCGAGGACTGGCTGCGCCCGCGCCGCGGCCCGGACCCGACGACCCCCGACCGCGCACCGGGCGCGCGTCCCGCGGCGGTGCTCGGCGGCGCGGGCGGAACCGAGGGGCGCTTCGGCGGGGCGATCGCCCTCGACGGCGCCGACGACGCCGTGCGGCTGCCCTTCCGCCGCCAACTGCCGCTCAGCACAGGGGACTTCACGGCCTCGCTGTGGTTCCGCTACTCCGCCACGAGCGGCGAGCAGCCCCTGCTGTGGATGGGCGGCATCGGTACCAACCAGCCGCAGGTGTGGCTGCGCGGCGAGCCCGCGAGCAACCGCGTCACGGGCCTGATCACCACACGCGAGGGCGCGGCGCCCCCCAGGTCCGCCGCCGTGCGCACGACGAGCGCGTACAACGACGGCCAGTGGCACCACATCGCGCTGCGCCGCGACACCGGGCGCCTGACGCTCTTCGTCGACGACACCCGGATCGACGCCGCCGACGTGCCGGGCTCGGTCAGCCGCAACTCGCCCTTCGGCGTGCACGTGGGCCAACGGATGGACAGCCGCGCCTACTTCGCAGGCGATCTCGACGAAGTACTGGTCTACAAGCGGGCGTTGAACGACGCGGAGATGGAGGATCTGCGTACGGGTGAGGCTCCTGTGACGCGGGACACCGTCGTACGACTCCCCATGGACCACGTGCGCGGCAGCAACTAACGTCCCGGGCGTGTCCGCCCGCGAACGTCCCGCGACGGGGCCGCGCAGGATCCTGCCCGTCCTGCTGCTGGTCCTGGCCTGCGCGGCCGTGCTGCTCATCGCCCTCCCGGACGACGACCGGGAGGGCGATGCGGCATGCCGGCCCCGCACCGTCGCCTCCTGGGCCGCCGACGACAAGGCCACCGGCGAGTTCGCGCGCTACGGCGACGACGCGACCCGCACCGACGACTGGACCGGCGGCGACGGCACCCACTCGGTGCGCCTGCCCGACGGGCGCCTGCTGTGGCTGTTCTCCGACACCTTCCTCGGCCAGGTCCACGCGCCCCCGAACCCGGTGGGGCAGCCGCACACCTGGCGCGACACGAACACGCCGATGATCCGCAACTCGGGCGTGGTGATGTCCCGTTCGGGCCAACTGCGGCGCACCCTCGCCGCGCCGCTCTTCCCCGACCCGGCGCCCCAACAGTGGCGCTGGCCGGTGGCGGCCCGCGTGGAGCCCCGCTCGCCCGGCGCGGACGAGCAGGTCGTGCGGGTCCTGCTGTGGAACCGCATGGCCAGTCAGGGCCCCTGGATCTACGGCGTCCCGGTGGCCACGGAGGTCGCCACGCTCGCACTGCCCGACCTGCGCGTCGAGTCCATCGTGAAGGTCTCCGACCAGCAGTCGGTCGGGGATCCCGGGAAGCGGGTCCTGTACGGCACGACCACGGTCGACGACGAGGAGTGGACGTACGTCTTCGGCGGCACGGACGCCCAGGCGACCTCGCGCCCCTCCTCCCACGCCTACGTCGCCCGCGTCCCGCACGGAAGGCTCGCCGAGACGGCCGCCTGGGAGTACTGGGACGGCGAGGAGTGGGGCTCCGACGTCACGCCCCGGCCCGTACTCGGGGACGGCAAGCGCAAGGGGGTGGGGAGCGCGTTCACGGTGGTGCGGGACGACGGGACGTACGTGCTGTTCACCATGGCCGCGGGCACCGAGGGCCTGACCACCGTCACGTCGTACTGGTCCTGCTCCCCCACCGGCCCCTGGCACGGCCCCGCCAAGGCCTTCGAGGCGCCCCTGCCCAAGGACGGCGCACCCCGGCAGGAGACCGCCGCCTACAACCCGCAGGCACACCCGGCCCTCGGCGGCGACGGCCGGATCGTGCTCAGCTACGACGTCAACTGGCTGAACGCGACGCCCGCGAACGCGCAGGCCAACATCAGCCGGAACGTGTCGCTGTACCGACCGCGGTTCGTGTCCCTGCGGCTCGCGGCGGCTCGCTGACGAGCTGCTCCGGGTCCCGCGAGCGGCGCTTGGCGATCACCGCGCAGACCATCAGCTGCATCTGGTGGAAGAGCATCAGCGGCAGCACGGCGAGCGAGGCGTCCGCCCCGAACAGCACGCTCGCCATGGGCAGTCCGGCGGCGAGGGACTTCTTCGAGCCCGCGAACTGGATCGCGACGCGGTCGGCCCGGCCGAAACCGAGCCGCTTCGCGCCGTACCAGGTGAGCGCCAGCATGACCGCGAGCAGCACCGCCTCCACGCCGAGCAGCGCGAGCAGCCGCACGGGGTGCACCTGACCCCAGATGCCCTGCACCATGCCCTCGCTGAACGCGGTGTAGACGACGAGCAGGATCGATCCGCGGTCCACGTAGCCGAGGATCTTCTTGTGGCGCGTGATGAAGCCGCCCACCCAACGCCGCAGGAACTGTCCGGCGAGGAAGGGCACGAGCAACTGCAGCACGATCTTGAGGAGCGAGTCGGCCGAGAAGCCGCCCCCGCTGTCGCCGAGCAGCGCGGCCGCGAGCAGCGGTGTGAGCACGATCCCGGCCAGCGAGGAGAAGGAACCGGCGCAGATCGCCGCCGGGACGTTGCCGCGGGCCATCGAGGTGAAGGCGATGGACGACTGGATCGTCGAGGGCACCAGGGTCAGGAAGAGGAAGCCGCTGAACAGCGCGGGCGTCAGGACGTACGGAACGAGTCCCTTCGCCGCGAGGCCGAGCAGCGGAAAGACGAGGAACGTGCAGGCCAGGACCGTGACGTGGAGCCGCCAGTGCTTGAGCCCGTCGAGCGCCTCGCGGGTGGAGAGGCGGGCGCCGTAGAGGAAGAAGAGCAGGGAGACGGCCGCGGTGGAGGCGCCGGAGGCGACATCGGCGGCGGCGCCGCGGGCGGGCAGCAGGGCCGCGAGTCCGACGGTCGCGAGCAACGCCACGATGTACGGGTCGACCGGCATCCAGGACGGCCACTTCAGGCGTTTCACGGTGCTCCATGCTCTCGGTGCGGTGGCGCGCGCCCGCGCCCGGTTCTGGGCCTCTCGGCCGGTCGTCGGCGGGGGCGTGCCCTCTCCATGATCCTCCCGAACCGGGTGATCGGGAATCCCGCACACCACTCTGACTGTCATCACGTTCCGCGATGAGCGGCGCTAGGCTGGTCCACGTGTACGACCCCTCGCAGCTCCGTACGTTCCTCGCGGTCGCCCAGACGCTCAGCTTCACCCGGGCCGCGCGCCGGCTGAACGTGCGCCAGTCGACCGTCAGCCAGCACGTGCGCCGCCTGGAGGACGCCACCGGGCGGCAGCTGTTCACGCGCGACACACACAGCGTGGAGCTGACCGAGGACGGCGAGGCCATGCTCGGCTTCGCCCGCAGGATCCTCGCGGCGCACGAGCAGGCGACGGCGTTCTTCACCGGCACGCGCCTCGGCGGGCGGCTGCGGTTCGGGGCCTCGGAGGACTTCGTCCTGACGCGGCTCACCGACATCCTGGAGTCCTTCCGGCACGACCACCCCGACGTCGATCTGGAGCTGACGGTCGAGCTGTCCGGCACGCTGCACGAGCAGCTGGACGCGGGCAAGCTCGACCTGGTGCTCGCCAAGCGGCGCCCCGAGGACCCGCGCGGCGAGCTGGTCTGGCAGGACGACCTGGTCTGGATCGGCGCCGAGCGGCTGCGCCTCGACCCCGAGCGCCCGGTGCCGCTGATCGTCTATCCCCCGCCGGGCATCACCCGCGCCCTCGCCTTCGAGGCGCTGGAACGGCGGGGCCGCGCCTGGCGCGTGGCCTGCACGAGCGGCAGCCTCAACGGCCTGGTGGCGGCGGCCCGCGCGGGCCTCGGCGTGATGGCGCACTCGCGCGGCCTGATCCCGCCCGGCCTCGTCCGCGTCCCGGACCGGGCGGGCCTGCCCGAACTGGGCAGGGTCGACTTCGTACTGCTGCACGGCGAGCGGCGCGCCCCGGCACAGGAGGCCGCGGACGCGCTGGCGGCGTCGATCCTGGCGGGCGGGGACCGGCTGCACCGGGGCGGGCGGTGAGACAGTGAGGCGGGGAGACGGGGAGACGGGGAGACGGGGAGGCGTGCATGATCTTGGTACGGGTGGGTATCCGGGCTCACGGCCCGGAAGGGTGACATCTGTGCGCTGCGTACAGATTCGGTGGAGATTACGCCACCGAAACTTACTCCAGCGTAAGTAAGTTGTCCGGCCCTTCCCCTTGTGGCCGCATTTACCCCGGCTGACCTGTGCCGATGGTCCGTACCGAGCGCGCCTGGACCCCCTCCCGAAGGCGCGCGGGGTGGGGTACGGTCACGGCGCTGTGCGGAGCGCCACAAGGAGCATCATTGCGCGAGTTCACGAATCCTCCGATGGCGTCGGCGCCGCTGGTGGGCGGCCTTGCCGACGCCGTGTTCGACCATGCCCTCGAGGACCCGCTGCGCATCGCGTTCGGCCGCAAGACCGACGGGCGCTGGAGCGACGTCACCTCCGGCGAGTTCCGCGACCAGGTGCTCGCGCTGGCCAAGGGCCTGATCGCGCAGGGCGTGCGGTTCGGCGACCGGGTGGCCATCATGTCCCGCACCCGGTACGAGTGGACGCTCTTCGACTTCGCGCTCTGGAGCATCGGCGCCCAGGTCGTGCCGATCTACCCGACGTCCTCGGCCGACCAGGTCTTCTGGATGCTCCACGACGCGCAGGTGTCGGCCGCGATGGTCGAGCACGAGGACCACGCCATGACGATCGGCTCGGTGGTCGACCGCCTGCCGCAGCTGCGCAAGCTCTGGCAGCTGGACGCCGACGCGGTGGGTGAACTGGGCGCCGCGGGGCGGGACATCGGCGACGAGGTGGTGCACCGTCACCGCCGCGCGGTCACGCCCGACTCGATCGCCACGATCATCTACACGTCCGGCACCACGGGCCGCCCCAAGGGCTGCCTGATCTCCCACGCCAACTTCATGTTCGAGGCGGACGTGATGGTCGCGCGCTGGGAGCCGGTCTTCCACTCCAAGCGGGACAGCGAGGCCAGCACGCTGCTCTTCCTGCCGCTGGCGCACGTCTTCGGCCGCATGGTGCAGGTCGCGGCGGTGCGCGGCCGGGTCAAGATGGGGCACCAGCCGAACCTCAACGCGGCGGCGCTCCTTCCCGACCTCGCCGCCTTCCGGCCCACGTTCATCCTCGCAGTCCCGTACATCTTCGAGAAGGTCTTCAACGCGGCGCGGCGCAAGGCGGAGAAGGACGGCAGGAGCGGCCCGTTCGACAAGGCCGTCGAGTGCGCGGTGCGCTACGCCGACGCGCTGGAGGCCAAGGCGTTCGGGACCGGCCCGGGGCCCGCCGCGGGCCTTCGCATGCAGCACCAGCTCTTCGAGAAGCTCGTCTACTCCAAGGTGCGCGAGGCGATGGGCGGCCGGGTGCGGCACGCGATGTCCGGCGGCTCCGGGATGGACCGCCGCCTCGGCCTGTTCTTCGCGGGCGCGGGCGTGACGATCTACGAGGGGTACGGCCTGACGGAGTCGACGGCCGCCGCGACCGCCAACCCGCCCGAGCGCACCCGTTACGGCACGGTGGGCCAGGCCATCCCCGGCATGACCGTGCACATCGCGGAGGACGGCGAGGTCTGGCTGCGCGGCGGCAACGTCTTCCAGGGCTACCTCAACGATCCCAAGGCCACCGACGCGACGCTGCACGACGGCTGGCTGGCCACCGGTGACCTGGGGGCGCTCGACGAGGACGGCTATCTGACGATCACCGGGCGCAAGAAGGAGATCCTGGTGACGTCTGGCGGCAAGAGCGTCTCGCCCGCGCAGCTGGAGGAGCGGGTGCGCGACCATCCGCTGGTGGCGCAGTGCATCGTCGTGGGCAACGACCGCCCCTACATCGCCGCGCTCGTGACCCTGGACGCGGAGGCCGTGGAGCACTGGCTGACCATGCGCCGCAAGCCCATGATGGCGCCGGGCGACCTGGTGCGCGACCCGGACCTGGAGACCGAGGTGCGCCGGGCCGTCGTCGCCGCCAACACCCTGGTGTCCCAGGCGGAATCGATCCGTACGTTCCGCATACTGGCGCATCAGTTCACCGAGGAGCACGGCCTGCTGACGCCGTCGCTGAAGCTGAAGCGAAAGGCCATCGAGACGGTGTACTCGGCGGAGGTCGAGGCGCTGTACCGCAGCTAGTTCTGTAGCTATTTCCTTCCTGGCGACGCTTTCTGACGGGCCATCAATTCCCCTTGCGCCCCTTATTGACGGTTCATCAGGTCCCGCACAGAATCAGCCCCACTTCGACTTCAGGGGGCTCGACCGTGTCGCGATCGATCCGCACCATCACCGCCGCCGCCGCGGCCCTGCTGCTCGCCACAGCCTGCAACTCCGCTTCGAACAGTGGTGGTTCGGGTGACGGCGACGGAGCGAAGGGCAGCCGTTCGGCACGCGGCGTGACCGAGGACTCCATCAAGGTCGGCGGGATCGTCTCCATGACGACGGCCAGCGGCTACAGCAAGAAGGACACCGACCTCGGCGCCAGGGCCCGCTTCGAACGCGCCGACGCCGAGGGCGGCGTGCACGGGCGGAAGATCGACTACCTGGGCGCGGAGGACGACGGCCAGGACCCCGGCAAGAACCTCGCGGCGGCGCGCAAGCTCGTCCAGCAGGAGAAGGTCTTCGCGATCGCCCCGATGAGCTCGGTCACCTTCTCCGGCGCCGACTTCCTCCAGAAGCAGCAGGTCCCCACTTTCGGCTGGGGCACCATCCCGCCGTTCTGCGGGCCGACGTACATGTACGGCTTCGGCGGCTGCATGGTGCCGATGCCCGGCGGCACGATCACCCAGAGCTGGCCCGAGGGCTTGAAGAAGGTCACCGGCGGGGCGCGGGGCAAGTCGGTGGCCATCCTCGCCAACGACAACGACGCGGGCACCTTCGCCATCCGCACCTACCGGCAGAGCTTCGCGGCGGCCGGGTACGAGGTGACGTACGCCAAGTCGACGGTGCCCGCCACCTCGGTGCCGAGCGACTGGTCGGCGTACACGAAGGAGATCCTGCGCTCCGACGGCGGGAAGGCACCGGACGCCGTCGTCTCCGTCATGCAGACCCCGTACAACATCGGCCTGTTCACCGCCGTCAAGCGCGCCGGTTTCAAGGGCGTGCTCACCGACCCCACCGACTACGACCCCGGCCTGCTCGCCAAGAGCGCGACGCGGAAGGCCCTGGACGGCGTGCACATCCTGCTGTCGTTCCAGCCGTTCGAACAGAACACCGCGGACATGCGGCAGTTCAAGGCGGACATCAGGAAGACGGCGGGCAAGGACGTGCCGCTCAACATGCACATGATGACCGGCTACATGTCCGCCGACCTCTTCCTCGCCATCGCCGAGAAGGCGGGCAAGGACCTCACCGTCGGCTCCTTCCAGAAGGCGGCGGAGGGCTACTCCGACACCGGCACCATGGTCGGGGACCGCAGACTGCCCGACGGGCGCGAGGAGTCGTTCGGCTGCGGCGCGCTCGTCCAGCTGCGGGGCGGGAAGTACGCGGTGTCCTCGCCCTTCAAGTGCTACGAACCGATCCCCTTCAAGTAGGGGCGGGCCGCCATGTCGGACCTCCTCGGATTCGTGCTGAGCGGTCTCGTCTCCGGAGCCCTGTACGCCCTCCTCGCCACCGGGCTCGTCCTGTCGTACTCGGCGTCGGGCCTCTTCAACTTCGCGCACGGCGCGACCGCCTACCTGTGCGCCCTCGCCTTCCACGAACTGCACTCCGGCTTCGGCTGGCCCGCCGTGCCGACGGCGCTGTTCCTGGTCACCGTGGTGGCCCCGGCGCTCGGCTGGGGCCTGGACCGGCTGATGTTCCGCAAGCTGGCACGGGTCGGCGAGACCGCGCAGATCGTCGCGACGATCGGGCTGCTCGTCGCGCTGCCCGCACTCGGTCTGTGGGTGGTGGAGCTCCTGGCGGACGCGGGCGCCTCCGTCGAACCGGCGGAGAACCAGTTCGGGCTGCCGGGCGTCGGGCCGAGCCCGGCCAGGAGCTGGCAGCTGACGGACGGCGTCGGCGTCGACTCCGACCAGCTGATCACGTGGGTGGCCACGGCGGTGGTCGCGGTCGGCCTGTGGATCCTGCTGCGCCACACACCGCTCGGCCTCCGGCTCCGCGCCGCCGTCGACAACCGCTCCCTCGTGGAGCTGCGCGGCATCAGCGCGGACCGGCTCTCGTCGGTGGCGTGGATGCTGTCGTCCGCCCTCGCGGGCCTGGCGGGCGTCCTCGCCACGCCCCTGCTCGGCCTCTCCTCGCACGACTTCACCCTGTTCCTCTTCGTCTCCGCGACGGCCGCCGTGCTCGGACGCTTCCGGTCGATCCCGCTGGCGTTCGCGGGGGGTCTCGGGCTCGGGGTGCTGCAGAACCTCGTCGCCGGGTACGCCGACTTCGCCGAGCGGATCACCGGCTTCCGTACCGCCGTGCCCTTCCTGATCCTGTTCGCCGGGCTGCTCCTGCTCACGCGGCGGCAGCGGACGGCGGGCACCGCGGCGGCCGACGCGCCGCCCGTCGACTACCTCGCGGGCAGGTCGTGGACGCGCAGATGGGGGCCGTGGGTGACGGCCGCCGCGCTCCTGGCCCTCGCCCTCTACACGGTGACGACCCCCTTCTGGAGCGGCATCCTCGCCCAAGGGCTCGCGATCTCCCTGGTGTTCGTCTCCTTCAGCGTGGTGACGGGTCTCGGCGCGATGGTGTCCCTCGCGCAGGCCACGTTCGTCACGGGCGCCGCGCTCGTCGCCGGACTGCTGATGAGCCACGGCTGGCCGTTCCTCGCCGCGGCGCTCGCCGGCACCTGCGCGGCGGCGGCCCTCGGCGCGCTCGTGGCGCTGCCCGCGCTGCGGCTCGGCGGCCGCTCGCTGGCCCTCGCGACCCTGGCGCTCGCCTTCCTCGCCGATCAAGTCCTCTTCCAGATGGGGTGGTTGCGCAACGGCGACACCGGCTGGGAGATCCCCCGCCCGGTCTTCGGTCCCGTCGACCTCTCCGACGACCGGGCCATGGGCGTCGCGATGATCGTCCTCGTCTCGGCGGCCGTCGCCGCGCTCGGCGCGCTGCGGAACTCGGCGTCGGGGCGCGCGATGCTGGCGGTACGGTCCGCGCCCGCGGCGGCGATGGCCTCGGGGGTGTCCGTGGTGCGCACGAAGCTGCTCCTGTTCACCCTGTCGGCGGGGCTCGCGGGGTTCGGCGGCGTGCTGTACGCGTCCTTCAACACCCGTATCACCGCGACCGACTTCACCGCGATGACCGGACTCGTCTGGCTGGCGGTGGCGGTCGCGGCGGGGGTTCGCAGGGCGCAGTTCGCCGTGGTGGCGGGGCTGGTCTTCGCGATCGTGCCGCACCTCGTCGCGGACTACGTGACGGAGTCCGCGCACCTCCCGGTGATCCTCTTCGGCCTCGCGGGCCTCGCGCTCGCCAACGATCCCGACGGGTATTGCGCGGCGGTGCCGGTACGGATGCACCGGAGGCGGCAGAGGCGCGGTGCGGAGCGGGGGCCGGGACAAAAGTCAGCCCCTCCGGCGACTGAGGATCGGGGGCCGGGACACAATCCAGCCCCTCCGACGATCGACGAGCGGGGGCCGGGGCAGAGTCCCGGTTCCGGGAGGGCCGGGCCCGGCGAAGAAGCCCCTCCCGCCCTCACCCTCCACGACCTCCGAGCCGGATACGACGGCACCCCCGTCCTGCACGGCGTGGACCTCACCGTCCGCCCCGGCGAGATCGTCGCCCTGCTCGGCCCGAACGGCGCCGGCAAGTCCACCACGTGCCTCGCCGCGGCGGGCCTGCTCCGCCCCCTCACGGGCCAGGTGTACGTCGACGGGCGCGAGGTCACCCGCCGGGGCGCCGTCCACCGCGCCCGCGCCGGTGTCGTCCTCGCCCCCGAGGGCCGCGGCGTCTTCCCCGCGCTCACCATCGAGGAGAACCTCGCCCTCCACCTCGGGGAACGGGACGCGCGCGACGCCGTGTACGAGCGGTTCCCGGGCCTCGCCGCCCGGCGCCGGGTGCCCGCCGGATCCTTGTCCGGCGGCGAGCAGCAGCTGCTCGCCCTCGCCCCGCTGCTGCAGCGCCCGCCGAAGGTGCTGATCGCGGACGAGCCGTCCCTCGGTCTCGCGCCCCGCGTGGTCGACGACGTGTTCCGCCTCCTGGTCGAACTCCGGGACGCGGGCGCCGGGTTGCTGCTCGTCGAGGAGAAGGCCGCGGAGATCCTCGGGGTCGCCGACACGGTGGCGTACCTGGCGCAGGGCCGCGTCTCCTGGTGCGGTCCGCGCTCCGAGGTACGGGCCGACCGGCTCACCGAGGCGTATCTGGGCATGGCGTCGGACGGCGGGCGACAGGCCGTCTTGCGACGGGACACGAAGGGCGTGGCGCGACCATGAGCGAACGGGAGCACGTCCTGCGGGCCGAGGACATCGGGGTGCGCTTCGGCGGCGTCCGCGCCCTGGACGGCGTGGACCTCGCCGTCCGCCGGGGCGAGGTCTGCGGGCTCATCGGCCCCAACGGCGCGGGGAAGACGACGCTGTTCGACGTGGTGTCCGGCATCCGCAGGCTCGACCGCGGGCGGGTCCTCGTCGACGGCCGCGACGTCACCCGCCGCTCCCCCGTGTGGCGGGCCCGCCACGGTATGCGCCGCACCTTCCAGCGCCGGCAGCTCTTCGGGCAGCTCACCGTCGCCGACCACCTCGTCGTGGCGCAGGAGTGGCGGGGCGGAGGCGGCGGGTTCGTGGCAGATCTGCTGGCCGCCCCGACCCGTCGTACCCGCGAGGCCGCCCGGCGCGAGCGGGCCGCCGACGTGCTGCGCGCGTGCGGCCTCGACGCGCTCGCCGGACAGTACGCGGGCGCGCTGCCGGTGGGGCAGGCCCGCATGGTGGAGCTGGCGCGCGCGATCGCGGACCCGCCCAGGGTGCTGCTCCTGGACGAGCCCGCTTCGGGGATGACGGCCGACGAGCGGCGTCAGCTGTCGGCCGTCGTCCGGCACCTCGCGGACGAGGAGGGCTGCGCCGTGCTGCTCGTCGAGCACAACGTCGCCTTCGTGATGGAGCTCTGCGCCCGCGTCGTCGTCCTCGATCTGGGCCGGGTCCTCGCGCACGGCACGGCGGCCGAGGTGCGCGCGGATCCGAAGGTGCGGGACGCCTATCTGGGCACGACGACCGGCACGCGATAGGCCCTGCCGCGGCTCAACCCCCGCGGTTGACGGCCCGAACTCGGTGTCCTCGATGTCGATGTCGAAGGCCCTCAGCCGGTAGGCGTCGATGACCTTCTGGTACGCGCCCGCGAGCGCACCGGCGCCGGTGCACCTCTCGCCCAGCTCGGCGCCGCAGCGACGCGGCATGACGGGCCACCGTCAATGGTCCGGACCGATTCCTCGCCCACGAATGCGGTGGTCAGGAATGCAGCACGGCCGCTGATCGTTGACCATGGGAAGACCAACCGACCGACCTAAGGATCGAAAGCTCGTGAGCAAGGTTCCCCCGATCATCCTGAACAACGGCGTCGAGATGCCCCAGCTCGGCTTCGGCGTGTGGCAGGTTCCGGACGACGAGGCCGAGAAGGCCGTCGCGCTGGCCCTGGAGGCCGGGTACCGCAGCATCGACACCGCGGCCATCTACGGCAACGAAGAAGGCACGGGCAAGGCCATCGCGGCGTCCGGCGTGGCCCGCGAGGACCTGTTCGTCACGACGAAGCTCTGGAACAGCGACCAGGGCTACGACGCGACCCTGCGCGCCTTCGACAACTCCCTGGACAAGCTCGGCCTCGACTACGTGGACCTGTACCTCATCCACTGGCCGCTGCCGTCCAAGGACAGCTACGTCGACTCGTACAAGGCCTTCGAGAAGATTCACGCCGACGGCCGCGCCAAGTCCATCGGCGTCTCGAACTTCCTGCCCGAGCACCTGGAGCGGCTGCTCGGCGAGACGTCGGTCGTCCCGGCCGTCAACCAGATCGAGCTCCACCCGCACCTGCAGCAGCGCGCCTCGCGCGAACTCCACGCCGAGCAGGGCATCGCCACCGAGGCGTGGTCGCCGCTCGGTTCGGGCAAGGGCCTCCTGGAGGTCCCGGCGATCATCGCCATCGCGCAGAAGCACGGGCGGTCGCCCGCGCAGGTCGTGCTGCGCTGGCACATCCAGCTGGGCAACGTGGTGATCCCCAAGTCCGTGACCCCGTCGCGGATCAAGGAGAACATCGACGTCTTCGGCTTCGAGCTCGACCCCGAGGACATGGCGGCGATCTCGGCCCTCAACGAGGACCGCCGGATCGGCCCGGACCCGGCCACGTTCGACGTGGTCTGATCCCCGCCCCACCCACACACCCCGAGGGCCCCGGCCCGGCGGCCAGGAGTTCACCTCCTCCCGCCGCGCCGGGGCCCTCGGGCGTGGTCAACAGGTCTGCCGGTAGGGGGAGTTCGGACCCCCGACCTCACCCGTCGGCCCGCTGGTCCGACGCCCCGCCCTTCACCGCCACATGCACCGTCTGTGCCGTCAGCAGGAACAGGTCGGGGCGGTGGTGCAGGCTCTGCGGGTCGTCCTCGTCCAGGAGGCGGTCGATGGTCGTGAGGTCGTCCGGGGCGAGTCGGTCGGCGTGCATCTCGCGGCGGCGGGTGAGCTCCGTGACCACGTGGGCCCGGGCGTCGTCGGAGAGCGGGGCCGGCAGGTCGAGGAGGAAGGTGCGGGTGGCCTCGTGGCGCAGGCCCGCGTCGGCGAGGAGCGCCGGCCAGTCCTCCGCCGCGTCCTTCGCGCCGTCGAGGCCCGCCCGCATCCCGGTGAACCACTCCTCGTCGGCCGCCTCCAGCCTGGCGAGGAGTCCCGGGCGGCCGAAGCCGATGTCACGGGGCAGGTAGCGGGCGCCGAGTCCGCCCTCCAGGAGGGCGATGGCGCCGCCCGGCGCGAGGCGGCCGGCCAGGGCCGACAGCGCGGCGCCCTGGTCGCCCACGTGATGCAGGGACTTGCACAGCCAGAGGAGGTCGGCCACCGGCACGCCGTCGAGGTCGTCGGGGAGCGCCGCGCGGACCGTGTCGAAGCGGTCCGCGAGCCCCTCGCGCCCCGCGCGCTCGCGGGCCCGCCCCAGGAGGGGCTCCTCGGGGTCCGCCGCGACGATCCGCGCCTCGGGGAAGGCGTCGGCCAGCAGGAAGGAGATCGCGCCGGGGCCGGAGCCGACGTCGACGACCACGCCCGGAGCCGGGGCCCAGCGCTTCAGCCAGTCGGTCGTCTCGCCGTACAGGGGCGCGGCGACCCGTGCGTAGCGCTCCAGCATGGCGCCCATGGTGGCCCAGTCCATGTCGCCGTCATGCCCGTGGCCGTGGCCGTGGCCATGACCGTGCCCCTGTCCGTGCCCGTGGTGATGCCCCATCGTCCTGTGCCGCCTTCCGGTCGAGCCGTCCGCGTCCTTCGTCGGAACCAGACTGCGCCCCGTTTCCGGTTTCGGACCAACGGTATTGCCGGTACCGCAAAAAAGTCGTTCAGCGGCGCTTGCGGTAGGCGCGCAGGCTGAACTGCGGGTCGGGGCGCGGCAGGTCCTGGTCCGGCAGGTCCGCGAGCGCGGCCGCGAACCGTGCGGCCAGCGGTCCGTCGGGCGGGATCTGGGTGAACCAGCCGCGCCGCAGGTCCTCGACCGTGGAGCGCGGCGAGCGGCCCTGGCCGTGGCCGCGGAAGCGGGCCCGGCCTGCCGGTGCGAGGGCGTGCTCGGCGGCGTACGCGTCGACGGCCTCCGCCCGGTCGACGGCGGGCAGCACCGGGCGCGGCGCGAGGACGGTGTCGATGTCGCTGCGCACGTCGTGCGAGACGGCCTTGTCCACGGTGGTGACGTAGACCCCGCCGGGCCGCAGCACCCGCGCGCACTCGGCGACGACCGAGGAGGTCTCCTCGGGCCCGGACAGCAGGTGCAGCAGCCACACGGTGCTCACCGCGTCGAAGGAGCCGTCGGGGAAGGGGAGTTGGCGGCTGTCGCCGAGGACGATGGCGCCCGGCACCCGGTCCTCGGCCATCCGGGCCATCCGGTGGGCCGCGTCCACGCCGGTCACCCGCAGGCCCGGCCGCGCGGCGAGACACCGGGTGACCAGGCCGGTTCCGCAGGCGACGTCGAGGAGCGTGCCGGCGTCGGGGGGTATCAGGCCGAGGACCGCGGCAGCGGCTGCGGCGGCGCGGGGCTCACCGCCGCGCGAGGCGTCGTACCGGTCGGCTTCCTCGCTGTAGTCCAGCACCGGCTGTCACTCCGCGCCGTGGGAGGCGGCCAACTTCTCCACCCTGCGGGCCAGTTCGAGGTCGAGTTCGGTGAGCGCGCCGCCCGCGCTGTGCGTGTGCACGGCGAGCGTGACGGTGTTGTAGCCGAGCGTCAGGTCGGAGTGGTGGTTGAGCTCCTCCTGCGTCTGCGCGATGTGGACGACCAGGCCGGTCGCGGCGAAGTGCGATCCGAGCCGGTAGGAGCGGGTGATCCTGTCGCCCTCCAGGGACCAGCCGGGCAGCTCGGCGAGGCGGTCCTCGATCTCCTTCTGCGCGAGCGGTTCGGGGCTCATGGGCAACGCTCCTTCCGGGAGGGCCGCCTCCGCGCCGGAGGGAGGCGGTCTGCGGCTCACCTTGCCACAGACCCTTTCGATTACCGTCTACGTATGACAACCGCCGCGCCCGCCAAGAGGAACGTCACGGGGAACGCCAAGGGGAACGCCAAAGGCAAGGCCAGGGAGACCACTTACGAGCACGCCTCCGGGGCGGGGCCGCTGCTGCGGAACTGGCGCGAGCGGCGCCGGGTGAGCCAGCTGGAGCTCGCACTGCGCGCCGATTCCTCCGCCCGGCACATCAGCTTCGTCGAGACGGGCCGGTCGCGGCCGAGCGAGGAGTTCCTGCTGCGCCTCGCCGACCACCTCGACGTACCGGTGCGGGACCGCAACTCGCTGCTCCTTGCTGCCGGTTACGCGCCGCGCTTTCGCGAGACCCCGCTGGACGACCCCTCCATGGGCACCCTGCGCGAGGGCCTGGAACAGCTCCTGGCCGGCTACGAGCCGTATCCGGCGCTGGTCGTCGACGCGACGTACGGCGTGGTCGCGGCGAACCGCGGCATCGCGATGATGCTCGACGGCGTCCCCGAGCACCTCCTGGCGTCCCCGAACGCGATGCGGCTGACCCTCCATCCGGAGGGCCTCGCGCCCAGGATCCGCAATCTGCGGGAGTGGCGGGGGCACCTGCTGCACCAGATGGAGCGGCAGATCGCCCTGCAGCGCTCCGACGCGCTGCGGGCGGTGTACGAGGAGGTGGCCGCGTATCCGGTGGCGGACCCCGGCGTGGACGCGTTCGAGGCGGGGGCGGACGTGCCCTATTTCGCGCTGCCCCTGCGGATCGAGCACGACGGGCACGTGCTGTCCTTCATCTCGTCCATCTCGACCTTCAACACGCCGATGGACGTGACGGTCGCCGAGCTGGCCATCGAGACACTGCTCCCGGCCGACCCGGCGACGGTCAAGTACCTGCAGACGCGGATGCCCTAGCAGTCAGCCCCTGAGCGCCCGCAGCGCCGCGTACTGCAGCGCTGCGAAGCCGCCCACGACCGCGGCCTGGAGCGGGATCCACACCGTTCCGGCCGTGCCGGGCGAGAGCCAGGCGAGGAGCGCGACGACGCTGAGCACCGCCCAGGCGGCGTTGGCCTCGACGACCGCCTGCACGGCGAGCGGCGACGGCCTGCCGCGGGCGGCGAGGAAGCCGACGCCCACCCCGTACAGGGTGAGGAAGACGCCGATGCCGAGAAGCAGCGTGGAGTCGACGCCGAGGAAGTCGCCGAGGGGCCCGGAGGCGGCGGCGTACGCGATGCCGTTGCCGGTCGTCACGACCGCGTCCAGGCCCAGGAAGCGGCGCAGCATCGCCCTCGGGTCGGTGGTGCGGGCCAGAGCGGTGAGCGGGTACGTGGACATGGCCATGGCGGGATACCTCCGTGAGAGGGAGCGGCTTCGGGTCCCGGATCCGGTCCGGAGTGCGCCGGACCGGATCCGTTGACCTCACTGTGCCGGGCGCCCGTGACCTGGTCGATTACGTGCGGGGTAATGCCGAACCCCCCGGGCAACCCGTACGGCGGCTGCCGACAGGTGCCCCGTGGCCCGCGCGCCTAGGTTCGGTGGGAGGCACACCTAGGGAGCTGCACGGTGACAGAGACGACCGAGCCCGCCGCCGCCCTGCTGCGGGCGGGGAAGTTCTTCCGGCGCGGCACGGCCGCCCCCGACCTGCACAGCGTCCGGCTGACCGGCGGCCGGGACGCGGACGCCTTCTACCGGGACCGCTGGAGCCACGACAAGGTCGTGCACTCCACGCACGGCGTGAACTGCACCGGCTCCTGCCGCTGGAAGGTGTACGTCAAGGACGGCATCATCACGTGGGAGACGCAGGCGACGGACTACCCGAGCGTCGGCCCCGACCGCCCCGAGTACGAGCCGCGCGGCTGCCCGCGGGGCGCCGCGTTCTCCTGGTACACGTACTCCCCCACGCGCGTCCGCTACCCGTATCTGCGCGGCGTCCTGGTGGACATGTACCGGGAGGCGAAGGCGCGCCTGAAGGACCCGGTGCTCGCCTGGGCGGACATCCAGGGCGATCCGGAGCGGCGCCGCGCCTACCAACGGGCGCGCGGCAAGGGCGGGTTGGTGCGGGCGTCCTGGGACGAGGCCGTCGAGATCATCGCGGCCGCGCACGTCCACACGATCAGGACGTACGGTCCCGACCGGGTGGCGGGCTTCTCCCCGATCCCCGCGATGTCGATGGTGTCGCACGCGGCGGGCGCCCGCTTCATGTCGCTGATCGGCGCGCCCATGCTGTCCTTCTACGACTGGTACGCGGACCTGCCGGTCGCCTCACCGCAGGTGTTCGGCGACCAGACCGACGTGCCGGAGTCGGGTGACTGGTGGGACGCGGCGTACCTGATGATGTGGGGCTCGAACGTCCCGGTGACACGGACGCCGGACGCGCACTGGATGGCCGAGGCGCGCTACCGCGGCCAGAAGGTCGTGGTCGTCGCGCCCGACTACGCCGACAACGCCAAGTTCGCCGACGAGTGGCTGCACCCGCACCCCGGCACGGACGGGGCGCTGGCCATCGCGATGGGCCACGTCATCCTCAAGGAGTTCTTCGTCGACCGGCGGACGGAGTTCTTCACCGACTACGTGCGCAAGTTCACCGATCTGCCCTTCCTGGTGACGCTGACCGAGCGGGACGGCGCGTACGTGCCCTCGAAGTTCCTGCGCGCCACGGACCTGGGTCAGGACGGTGAGGGCGGC
This sequence comes from Streptomyces sp. NPDC036815, assembly GCF_055609205.1. Lineage (NCBI taxonomy): Bacteria > Bacillati > Actinomycetota > Actinomycetes > Kitasatosporales > Streptomycetaceae > Streptomyces > Streptomyces sp. NPDC036815. The sequence goes on from NZ_JBVJPW010000009.1 coordinate 344,117, forward strand.
GACTGGAAGACGGCCGTCCTCGACGAGAACACCGGGCGGCCCGCCGTGCCGAACGGCTCGCTGGGCTTTCGCTGGACCGACTCCGGCAAGGGCAAGTGGAATCTGGAGCTCGGCGACATCAGGCCGCAGCTCTCCCTGCACGACTCCGACGTCGCGACGGGCGTCGAGGTGCTGCTCCCGCGCTTCGACACCGAGGGCGGCACGCACGGCCAGGGCCGCGGTGAGATCGTGCGGCGCGGGGTGCCCGCCACCCGGCTCGGCGGCCAGGACGGACCGCTGGTCACCACGGTCTTCGACCTGCTGCTCGCGCAGTACGGCGTCGGGCGCGAGGGACTTCCCGGCGAGTGGCCCGCCTCGTACGAGGATGCCGACGCGCCCGGCACCCCGGCCTGGCAGGAGGCGCACACCTCGGTCCCGGCCGCGAAGGCGGTGAAGATCGCGCGGGAGTTCGCGCGGACCGCCGAGAAGTCGCGCGGGCGCTGCATGATCCTCATGGGGGCCGGGACGAACCACTGGTTCCACTCCGAGACGATCTACCGGGCCTTCCTCGCGCTGCTCCAGCTCACCGGCTGCCAGGGCCGCAACGGCGGCGGCTGGGCGCACTACGTGGGCCAGGAGAAGTGCCGCCCGGCGACCGGCTGGGCGACGCTCGCGGGTGCGGGCGACTGGAGCAGGCCGCCGCGGCAGATGATCGGCGCCGCGTACTGGTTCCTCAACACCGACCAGTGGCGCTACGACCGGTTCGCGGCGGACGTGCTCGCGTCGCCACTGGGCGAGGGCCGCTTCGCCGGGATGACGGGCGCCGACTGCCTCGCGCTGTCCGCGCGCACCGGCTGGATGCCCTCGTACCCGACCTTCGACCGCAACCCCCTCGACCTGGGCGAGGCGGACGGCGACCCGGTGGCCCGCGTCGTCGACGAACTGAAGGCGGGCACCCTGGGCTTCGCCTGCGAGGACCCCGACGCCCCCGAGAACTGGCCGCGCGTGCTGACCCTGTGGCGCGCCAACCTCCTCGGCTCGTCCGCGAAGGGCGCCGAGTACTTCTCCAAGCACCTGCTCGGCACGCACTCCTCGCTGCGCGCCGAGGAGGCGTCGCCGGACGAGCGCCCCTCGACGGTGACCTGGCGCGACGAGGCGCCCGAGGGCAAGCTCGACCTGCTCGTCTCCCTCGACTTCCGCCAGACGTCGTCGACGCTGCTCTCCGACGTGGTGCTGCCCGCGGCCACCTGGTACGAGAAGCACGACCTGTCGACCACCGACATGCACCCCTACGTGCACTCCTTCACCCCGGCCGTCGACCCGCCCTGGCAGGCGCGCACCGACTTCGACACCTTCCGCGCCATCGCGGACCGGCTCAGCGAGCTGGCCGTGGACCACCTGGGCGTGCGCAAGGACGTCGTCGCCACCGCGCTGCAGCACGACACCCCGGGCGAGACCGCGCAGCCCGGCGGGGTCGTCCTGGACTGGCGCAAGGGCGAGTGCGAGCCGGTGCCGGGGAAGACGATGCCGAATCTGACGGTCGTGGAGCGCGACTACACGGCGATCGGCGCGAAGTTCGCCGCGCTGGGCCCGCTCGTGGAGCGGCTCGGGCTGCCGGTGAAGGGCATCACGGTCCACCCGGACCAGGAGGTCGAGGAGCTGCGCGAACGCAACGGCGTCGTGCGCGGCGGTCCCGCGGACGGCCGCCCCGCCCTGGACACGGCGGTGAAGGCCGCCAACACCATCCTCGCCCTGTCCGGCACCACGAACGGCCGCCTCGCCACCCAGGGCTTCCACACCCTGGAGGCGCGCACCGGCCAGGAGATGGCGCACCTGGCCGCCGAGCACGAGGGCAAGCGCATCACGTACGCCGACACGCAGGCCGCGCCCGTCCCCGTGATCACCTCGCCGGAGTGGAGCGGCAGCGAGTCCGGCGGACGCCGGTACACGGCGTTCACGCTCAACACCGAGCACCTCAAGCCCTGGCACACCCTCACCGGGCGCCAGCACTTCTTCATCGACCACGACTGGATGCACGAGCTGGGCGAGGCGATGCCCGTCTACCGGCCGCCGCTGGACATGAACCGGCTCTTCGGGGAGCCGCGGCTCGGCCCGGACGGCGAGAAGGAGGTGACGGTCCGTTACCTCACGCCGCACAACAAGTGGTCGATCCACTCCGAGTACCAGGACAACCTCTTCATGCTGTCGCTCTCGCGCGGCGGCCAGTGCATCTGGATGGCGCCGCAGGACGCGGACGCGATCGGGGTGAAGGACAACGACTGGATCGAGGCGGTCAACCGCAACGGCGTGGTGGTGGCCCGCGCGATCGTCTCGCACCGCATGCCGGCCGGCACCGTCTTCATGCACCACGCGCAGGAACGCACGGTGAACGTCCCCAAGGCGGAGACCACCGGCAAGCGCGGCGGCATCCACAACTCGCTGACCCGCCTGATCCTCAAGCCGTCCCATCTCATCGGCGGATACGCGCAGTTGTCGTGGGCGTTCAACTACCTGGGCCCGACGGGCAACCAGCGCGACGAGGTGACGGTCATCCGCCGCCGCAGCCAGGAGGTGCAGTACTGATGCCCCGAGGCGAAGCCACCGGCCGCCGCGTCATGGCCCAGATCGCGATGGTCATGAACCTCGACAAGTGCATCGGGTGCCACACCTGCTCGGTCACCTGCAAGCAGGCGTGGACCAACCGCGACGGCATGGAGTACGTCTGGTTCAACAACGTCGAGACCCGCCCGGGGCAGGGCTATCCGCGCCGCTACGAGGACCAGGAGAAGTGGCGCGGCGGCTGGGAGCTGAACAAGCGCGGCGCCCTCAAGCTGAAGAACGGCGGCCGGATCAAGTCGCTCCTGGAGATCTTCTCCAACCCCAAGCTCCCGGAGATCAAGGACTACTACGAGCCCTGGACGTACGAGTACAGGAACCTCACCGACGCCCCGCTCGGCGACGACTATCCGGTGGCAGAGCCGCGCTCCCTGATCTCCGGCAAGCCCATGAAGATCGAGTGGTCGTCCAACTGGGACGACAACCTCGGCGGCGCCACCGAACACGGCGACCGGGACCCGATGGTCGCCAAGACCCGCCAACAGGCGGCCGACAAGGTCAAGTTCGCGTTCGAGCAGACCTTCATGTTCTATCTGCCGCGGATCTGCGAGCACTGCCTGAACCCGGCGTGCGTGGCGTCCTGTCCGTCGGGCGCGATGTACAAGCGCTCGGAGGACGGCATCGTCCTCGTCGACCAGGACCACTGCCGCGGCTGGCGCAAGTGCGTGACCGGCTGCCCGTACAAGAAGGTCTACTTCAACCACCGCACCGGCAAGGCCGAGAAGTGCACGATGTGCTACCCGCGCGTCGAGGTGGGCCTGCCCACCGTCTGCTCGGAGACCTGCGTGGGGCGCCTGCGCTACCTCGGGGTGATCCTCTACGACCCCGACAAGGTGACGGAGGCCGCCTCCGAGCCCGACGAACACGAGTTGTACGAGGCACAGTTGGGCGTCTTCCTCGATCCCGACGACCCCGGGGTGCGCCGCGACGCGGAACGGTCGGGGATCAGCCACGACTGGCTCGAGGCGGCCCGTCGCTCCCCCGTGCACGCGCTGATCAGTACGTACAAGGTGGCTCTTCCCCTGCACCCGGAGTACCGCACCATGCCCATGGTCTGGTACATCCCGCCGCTCTCCCCGGTGGTGGACGCGCTCACCGAGACCGGCCACGACGGCGAGGACCTGGACAATCTGTTCGGCGCGATCGACACGCTGCGCATCCCCCTCGAATACCTCGCGGAGATCTTCACGGCCGGTGACGTCGGGCCCGTGCGGTCCTCCCTGGAGAAGCTGGCGGCGATGCGCGCGCACATGCGGGCCATCAACCTCGGTGACCGGCCGGACAGTTCGGTGGCCGAGGCCGTGGGAATGTCCGGGACCGAGATCGAGGAGATGTACCGGCTGCTCGCCATCGCGAAGTACGAGGACCGGTACGTCATCCCGACGGCGGCCGTCGCCGACGCGCAGCGCCTGGAGGAGTCGGCGCTCCCGGACTCCTGCAGCCTCGACTACGAGGGCGGGCCCGGCATGGGCGACGACGGACCGTTCGGGCAGGACTCCGGCCGCAGGCAGCTGCCGCTGGTCACCATCGAGAACTTCCACACGCTGCGGGCCCGGCAGACCGCCGACGAGGAACCCAGCGCGGTCGAGAAGGCCCACGCGCCCAAGGAGGACGAGACGTGACCCGGCACGCCCTGCTCTACCAGGCCGCCGCGCTCTGCCTGGCCTACCCCGACGACGACTTCCACGAGCGGCTGCCCCTGCTCAGGGCGGCCGCGCCCCCTGAGCTCCACGGCTTCCTGGAGTACGCCACCACGGCCGAGCCCCGCGAACTCGCCGCGCACTACGTGCAGGTCTTCGACTTCAAGAACCGGCACAGCCTGTACCTGAGCTGGTGGCGGGACGGCGACACCCGGCGGCGCGGCATGGCCCTGGTGCGCTTCAAGGAGGTCTACCGGGAGCACGGCATGGAGTTCACCGGCGAAGAGCTGCCGGACTTCCTGCCCGCCGTCCTGGAGTTCTCCGCGCAGGCGGGCCCCGTGCTCCTGACGGAGCACCGCAGCGGCCTGGAGCTGCTGCGGATCGCGCTCACCGACTGCGGCACGCCGTACGCGGCGGTCGTCGAGGCCGTCTGCGCGACGCTGCCTGGCCCCTCACCCAAGGACCGCGCCGAGGCGCTGGCCCTCGCCCGCTCCGGTCCGCCGCGCGAGGACGTCGGACTGCGACCGTTCGCACTCATCGGGGAGCGACCCGCATGAAAACGCTGCTGTGGGGCGTGCTCCCCTACGTCGCCTTCGTCCTGCTCGTCGCGGGCATCATCTGGCGCTACCGCTACGACAAGTTCGGCTGGACCACCCGCTCCTCGCAGGTCTACGAGTCGAAGCTCCTGAACATCGCGTCGCCGATGTTCCACTACGGCATCCTCTTCGTGCTCGTCGGCCACCTGATGGGCCTGTTCGTGCCGGAGTCGTGGACGGACAAGGTCGGCCTGACCGAGAGCACGTACCACAAGCTGTCGCTGTGGGGCGGCACCGCGGCGGGCGCGGTCGCCGTCCTCGGCATCCTCATGCTGCTCTACCGCCGGCGCACCAACGCGCCGGTGTTCCGCGCGACCACCGCCAACGACAAGCTGATGTACGTCGTGCTGCTCGCCGCGATCGTGATGGGCATGTGGGCCAAGCTCACCAACTCCGGCCTGGAGGAAGGGTACAACTACCGCGAGTCCATTGCCCCCTGGTCCCGCAGCCTGTTCACCCTCCAGCCGGACGTGGACCGCATGGTGGGCGTCCCGCTCACCTTCCAGATCCACGCGGTCATCGGCATGCTGCTCTTCGCGCTGCTGCCCTTCACCCGCCTCATCCACATGTTCAGCGCGCCGGTGCAGTACCTGTTCCGGCCGTACGTGGTCTACCGCACCCGGGACCCCAAGCGGGTGGGGGCGCGGCCGGACCGGCGGGGCTGGGAGCGGACGGGTTCCTGAACCCGTCCGCCCTCATCTCGCCTACGTGTCACCGCCCTTGTTCCGGTCGTCCTCGTCCACGATCTCGGCGTCCACCACGCCGTCCTCGGGGGCGGCCTCGGCAGGTGTCTGCTCCTGGGTGCCCCCGTCGGAGGCCGCGTACATCGCCTGGCCCATCTTCTGGCTCACCGCGGCGAGCTTCTCCGCGCCGGTGCGCAGGGCCGCCGTGTCGTCGGCGCGGTCCTTGAGCAGGCCCTTCAACTCGTCCGCCGCGGACTCCACTTCGGCCTTGGTGTCGGCGGGGACCTTGTCGCCGTTGTCCCGCAGGAACCGTTCCGTCTGGTAGACGAGCTGCTCCGCCTGGTTCCTGGTCTCCGCCGCCTCGCGGCGCCTGCGGTCCTCCTCCGCGTGCTCCTCGGCCTCCCGCACCATGCGGTTGATGTCGTCCTTGGGCAGTGCGGAGCCGCCGGTCACCGTCATGCGCTGCTCACGTCCGGTGGCCTCGTCCTTGGCCGAGACGTGCATGATCCCGTTGGCGTCGATGTCGAAGGTGACCTCGATCTTGGGAACGCCGCGCGGGGCGGGCGGCAGGCCCGTCAGGTCGAAGACGCCGAGCTTCTTGTTGTACGCGGCGATCTCCCGCTCGCCCTGGAAGACCTGGATGCCGACGGAGGGCTGGTTGTCCTCGGCGGTGGAGAAGGTCTCCGAACGGCGGGTGGGGATCGTGGTGTTGCGTTCGATGAGCTTGGTCATGATGCCGCCCTTGGTCTCGATGCCCAGGGACAGCGGGGTCACGTCGAGCAGCAGGACGTCCTTGACGTCACCGCGGATCACCCCGGCCTGGAGGGCGGCGCCGAGCGCCACCACCTCGTCGGGGTTGACGCCCTTGTGCGGGTCCTTGCCGGTCAGCTCCCTGACCAGGTCCGTCACCGCGGGCATCCGCGTGGAGCCGCCCACCAGGATCACGTGGTCCACCGCGGACAGTTTGACGCCCGCGTCCTTCACCGCCTGGTGGAAGGGCTCCTTGCAGCGGTCGAGCAGGTCCGCGGTGAGCTCCTGGAACTGGGCGCGCGTCAGCTTCTCCGCGAGGTGCAGCGGACCGGCCGCCGACGCCGTGATGTAGGGCAGGTTGATGTCGGTCTCGCTCGACGAGGACAGCTCGATCTTCGCCTTCTCGGCCGCTTCGCGCAGGCGCTGGAGCGCCATCTTGTCCTTGCCGAGGTCCACGCCGTGCCCGTTCTTGAACTGGCGCACCAGGTATTCGACGATCCGCTGGTCCCAGTCGTCGCCGCCGAGTTGCGTGTCGCCGTTGGTGGCCTTCACCTCGATGACGCCCTCGCCCATCTCCAGGAGCGAGACGTCGAAGGTGCCGCCGCCGAGGTCGAAGACGAGGACGGTCTCGTCGTCGCCCTTGTCGAGGCCGTACGCCAGGGCCGCGGCCGTCGGCTCGTTGATGATGCGCAGGACGTTGAGCCCGGCGATCTCACCGGCCTCCTTGGTGGCCTGGCGCTGGGTGTCGTCGAAGTACGCGGGGACGGTGACCACCGCGTCGGTGACGTCCTCGCCGAGGTAGGACTCTGCGTCGCGCTTGAGTTTCTGCAGGACGCGCGCGGACAGCTCCTGCGCGGTGTAGCGGGTGCCGTCCACCGAGCCGCTCTCCGGGAAGCGCCACGAGCCGTCGCCCATATGGCGTTTGACGGAGCGCGCGGTGCGCTCCACGTTGGTGACCGCCTGCCGCTTGGCGACCTCGCCCACCAGGACGTCGCCGTTCTTCGCGAAGGCGACGACCGAGGGCGTGGTGCGCGCGCCCTCCGCGTTGGCGACGACGGTGGGCTCACCGCCCTCCAGTACGGCCACCACTGAGTTCGTCGTGCCGAGATCGATCCCGACCGCACGTGCCATGGTTCAGTCCCTTCCGCCGCGAGCTCACGTTCCCCGTCTCCAGGTCTACTCCGTTCTCCATCACAAAACTTGAGCGGGTTCTTGTCAATGCCGCGCATGACAAAGCCGCCACCCCGAACGGGGTGGCGGCGTCGTCGATCCGCGTGCGCTCAGGCCAGCTTGGCCGAAAGCGTGATGGTCGTACCCGCCAGGGCCTGGCTCACCGGGCAGCCGCCCTTCGCCTTCTCGGCCGCCTCGACGAAGGCGGCCTCGTCGATGCCGGGCACGGTGCCCTCGACGGTGAGGTGGATGCCGGTGATGCCGGTGCCCGGCTGCAGGGTCACGTCGGCGGAGGTGACCAGGCGGGTGGGCGGGTTGCCCGCGCCGGTCAGTGTGTGCGACAGCGCCATGGCGAAGCAGCTGGAGTGCGCGGCGGCGATGAGCTCCTCCGGGCTGGTCTTGCCGTTCGCCTCCTCGGCGCGCGACGGCCAGGACACCGCCTGCTCCCCGATGCCGGAGGAGTCGAAGGTGACGTTGCCCGAGCCCTCTGCCAGAGAGCCTTCCCAGACCGTGTGCGCGGAGCGCGTGGTTGCCACGATGCAGTTCCCTTCAGTGCGGTTGTGTGATCGGAGGTTCCGTCTCCGCCATCCGATCACACTCCGGGCGGAATCGGGGCACGAGTGGATCGTCGACCGGCCACGGCGTCGCGGAACCGGCGTGCTCGTCGTTCGCCTCCCCGACCGCCGCCCGGCACCTGCCCGTCGTCGTGGCGCAGACGGGGGTTCAAAGACGGGCTCTCAGCGCTTGCGGGCCACCGCCCCGTACATGGCGATCGCCCGGTCGTCGACGCCGTCCTGCAAGGCGCCCGGACGCCACGTGTGCACCTGGGTGACGCCCGGGTCGACCAGATCCATCCCGTCGAAGAAGGACGTGGCGGTCGGCAGGTCACGCAGCACCATGGGCATGCCCTGCTGCGCGTACTCCTCGGCCACCCGGCCGACCTCCTCGGGCGCGAAGTCGGCGGTGCCGATCGTCAGCGCGAGGAAGCTGCCCGACGGCAGCGGTTCGAGCAGCCGCTGGACCAGGCTCTGGTCGTCCGGCGGCAGGATGAAGTGCAGGATCCCGATGACCATCAGGCCCACCGGCTCGTCCAGATCGATCAGCGCGCGGAACTCGGGGCTGTCCAGGATGGCGTCGGGATCGTGCATGTCGGCGTCGACGTAGGCGGTCGCCCCCTCGGGGGAGCTCTGCAGCAGGGCGCGGGCGTGGGCCAGCACGATGGGGTCGTTGTCGACGTAGACCACGCGGGACTCCGGCGCCACGCCCTGCACCACCTCGTGCAGGTTGGGGGCGGTGGGCAGGCCGGTGCCGATGTCGAGGAACTGCCGGACGCCCTGCTCCTGGGCGAGGTAGCGCCCGGCGCGGTGCATGAACCGCCTGTTCTCCAGCATGTGCACGGGCAGCGCCGGCCAGTGCTGGCACATGGCGTCGCCGGCCTCGATGTCGACGAGGTAGTGGTCCTTGCCTCCCAGGATGTAGTCGTACACCCGGGCCGAATGTGCGGTCGACGTATCGATCCGACTCTCCGCGCTGTGCATGGGCAACTCCGCTCCTCACCACCGACATTGAACTGCAGACGCTACGCCGTACGGGCCGGGTGCCGGCAGCCGGGAGGGGCCGGGCCGCGCACTGCCGGGGAGAGCGACCCCGCACCGTGCCGAACAAGCCACCCGCTCCCCCGAGGAAGCCGGGTTCTCCGACGCGGTGGACCCCCGGGGTGAAAACGGGCCGCGCAAGGCGGAGCGTGGTCCCGGTGGTGTTCGAGCGGGGGCCGCAGGTGCGCGTCGGCCGATACGAACAAGTTGTGTGCGCCGCCGCGCCACAGAGGCCTCTGAGGTGCGGGAACAGGTCCGTGACAGGGGGCCTATGGCCGGAATGACAACTGGGCAAGGCGCGTCCGCGGTGACACTTTGAGGCCCCCTCGCGCAGGGAGCGAGGAGATCGTCTCAGGGGGTATGGCCATGCGCATCAACTACTCGGACCGCGGTCCCTCTCCACTCGAACCGGAGAAGCCGGGAGCGGCCGGTGACCGGGATTCGACCTTCGGCTGGTGGGGTGCCTTCAGCATCCAGAAGTTCGTCAACCAGGCGACGCTCTACCACACGCACGAGGACGCCACCGGCTGGCTGGCGTACCTCCAGCAGTTCTACGACCGCAACTTCTGGTTCGCCGACGGCGGCGCGCAGGTGTGGGCGTACGAGGAGACGTACGACAACTGGCAGGACCGCTACGGCATGGACGCGGTCGTCGCCGTCTACCACTCGGGCCACGGCGGCATGGACGGCAACGGCGTCTTCTTCGCGCCGCTCGGCGCCGTCTGGGACGGCCGCAGCGACGCCATCTCCAACCGGATGGCGCTCGGCAACGAGAAGGCGAACTACGTCTTCTGGTCGACCTGCGACTCGCTGAAGGTCACCGGCGGCCACTCCCCGATCCGCACCTGGGCCGGACCCAACATCGGCTTCCGGATGATCTTCGGGTTCGAGACCACCTCCATCGACAGCGGCGACTACGGAAAGAAGTTCTGGGAGAAGTGGCGGGCCGGGCAGACGTACTGCGACGCGTGGCTCAACGCCAGCTGGGACATCTACCACGGCCAGGCACCCTCGGTGTGCGCCGTCGGCTCCACCCAGGCGGAGGCGACCAACCGCCTCAACACCGAGCGGAACTTCTACCGCGACCACGTGCCGGACAACTGGTACGCGTGGCGCTGGTACTACGCCCGCCAGGGCGTACGGGAGCTGCTCACCCAGCTGCCGGGCCGGCAGGAGATCGTGCAGCTGGCGCCCCGCGACCCGGGCGCTGAGCTCAGCAGGCTCGGGCAGCTGGCCGACATTCCGTCGGCGGCGCTGCAGGAGGTCCAGGTCGAGCGGCTCGGCGTGCTCAGCGCGACCTCCGGCGACCGCGTCATCTCCACGGGCCCGCAGGGCAACCGCTGGATCAGGCTCGCCGAGCCCAACCACCGCAACACCCAGCAGCTCTCCACCGACCGCGCGATCGAGATGGCGCGCGGCGTCGCCGAGCGCTACGCCGAGGGCGCCGAGCTGGTCGTCGACAGCGTGCACGACCTGATGCAGAACTCCGGCACGAAGGACGGCTCCGAGATCGGGCGGCCGGTCTCGCTGCAGACCCACGTCACGTTCCGGCAGGTCTTCGACGGCGTTCCCGTCATCACGCCGGGCCACGGCCTCATCCGCGTCGGCCTCGACAACGACGGCACCCCCGTCCAGGCGCAGATCGCCACCCGCCAGGCCACCGGCGTCACCCGCGAGCCGAGCACCGAGGTCTCGCCGCCACCGCCCAAGGGCGGCAAGGCCACGGCGGCGCCGCTGGAGCGCGACCCGCGCAAGGCGCTCGACGGGGCACAGCGCAAGCTGCTCGCGCACCTCGCCGCGGAGACCGCCGACGCGGCGGCGCCGGGCGCGGCGGCGCAACGTCCGCCCCAGGTCTCGGACGTTCCCGGCACGTTCGAGGTCGGCTACGAGCTGGAGGGCGACGAGGCCTACCCGGCGGCCCGCAAGCTGATCGAGATCGGCGCGCAGGGCAGCATGTTCAAGACCCGCCGCTGGGTCGTCGCGCCGCTCGCGCGGTAGTCGCGAACGTCAGGAACCGGATCGGCCGTTGACGGTGGCGGCCCGCTGCTTGCAGGCCGCCATCCACGCGTAGACGAGCACGCCCGCGAAGAGGAACAACACGCCCTGGTAGACGGCCGCGTACCCGGACCCCGCGACGAGCCACATCGAGAACGCGAACGCGACGCCCGCGAGGACGGCGTCGCGCACCAGGCGCCCGCGGACGACGCGCTCGCGCTGCCCGGAGACCAGGAAGTAGATCTGCGCGGCGGTGGCCAGGAGGTACGGCACGGTGGCGGTGAACGTGGTGATCAGGACCAGGGACTCGAAGACCCCGCCGGAGCCCGCCGTGTAGTTGTAGACGGTGAGCAGCGAGGCGAGGACGACGGTGACGAGGACACCGGCGGTCGGCACGCCGCGCTTCTTCTTGCCGAACGCGCTCGGGAAGAGCCCGTCCTGGGCGGCCGCGTACGGCGTCTGGGCGCTGAGCAGCGTCCAGCCGTTGAGCGCGCCGACCATCGAGATCAGCGCGGCGACGGCGACGGCGGTGCCGCCCCAGGAGCCGCCGAACATCACGTCGACGGCGTCCGAGAAGGGCGCGGTGGAGGTCACCAGCTTGTCGTGCGCGACGGTCCCGAAGACGGCGAGCGTGCCGAGCAGGTAGACGAGGGCGGCGCCGAGGGTGCCGAGGATGGTGGCGCGCCCGACGTTGCGCCGCGGGTCGCGCACCTCGCCCGCGCTGACGGCGGCGGACTCGACGCCCAGGTACGAGAAGAGCAGGATCGCGGCGGCCGCCGAGACGGCCCCCGTCGGGCTGTCGCCGCTCGCCCGGAACGGCCCGAGGTTGGCGCTGTCGAAGAAGAACAGCCCGCCGACCGCGACGAGCAGCAGCGGCAGGAACTTCAGTACGGTGGCGACCAGTTGGACGGCGCCGACGTACCGGGTCCCGGCGAAGTTCGCGAGCGCGGGCAGGAGTTGCAGGACCAGGGCGGCCAGGCAGGCGGTCCACTTGTGGTCGGCGACCGGCACGAGGACGTCGAGGTAGCCGACGGCGGCGACGGCCAGGGCCGCGTTGGAGACCCAGGTGGTGATCCAGTACGACCAGGCGGCCAGGAACCCCGCGAAGTCGCCGAAGGCGGCGCGGGCGTAGACGTAGGGGCCACCGGTGCGCGGATCACGCTCCGCGAGCCGTCCGAAGACAAGCGCGAGGGCGATGGCACCGGCGGTCAGGACGGCGAACGCGACGAGGCTGATGGTGCCGAACGGGGCGACCGAGGCGGGCAGCAGGAAGATGCCGCCGCCGATGATGTTCCCCATCACGAGGCATGTGGCGATCGGGAGGCCAAAGCGCCGGGCGTGCCTGTCCTGCGCCCCCGGGTCGGAGGGCCGCGCCGATTCTCCCTGGTCGGGGGCCGGAGCCGACGGTGCCACGGTTCCGGTGTCGTGCATGGGGTGGTGCGCCTCTCGTCGTGCCCTGGCGCCCGGGATCGCCGGGCGGAAGCCATGGTCGGGCACGGCGGGCGCCGCTCCAAATCAGTGTGTTTTGTCCTGCGCGGCGCGGCCGGGCGCCGTAAAAGCTGTGCTGTCGGGGGCGTCGAACAAGGAATCGTTCACGGGGATGGCCAGGGGGATCTCCGGCCCCAGGCCCTCCCCCAGCCAGCGGCGCAGGACGCCGTGCAGCTGCTCGGCGCCCACCAGCTCCGTGCCGTCCGCCACCGGGTCGCCGAGCACGAGCGGCGAGAGCAGGAAGGGCCGGGCCTGCGCCCCGCCGAGCCCGCCGTGCGAGCCGATCTGCTCCTCGAAGGCGAGCACCTCGCCCTCCTCCGGGTCGTACCAGGAGTTGACCATGATGTCGGCGACGTGCGGGAAGCCGTCGGTGCGCCGTACGGCGTCCGCGGCGCCGGGCCCGAAGTCGGTGAGCGGCCCGAGGCCGGCCGGGCCCGGGTCCTCGTCCAGATACACCTCGGCGCCCCGCGCCCCAAGGACCAGCGGGCCCCGCTCCGCGCTGCGGACGAGGAGGAAGCCGATGCCCGGATGGTTGGCGAGGGTGGTGAGCAGCGCGGGATGGCGGCGGTCGATCTCCTCGCGGGTCATGCGGTGCGGCACGTCGGGGAACGAGACGAGCCCGAGGTTGCCCGAGGCGAGCACGATCGGCTCGGCGCGGCGGGCCGGACGGTGCTCGTCGGCACCTTCCTCCACGGGCCTGCGCAGCGCGGCCCGCACCGCCGAGCGGGCCTCCGCACCGCTGTGGGTGCGCTGTGCCTTGCGCGGCACGGGCAGCCCGCAGCCGGCCCTGACCAGGTCGCCGAGGGTGAGGCCGTAACGGCCGCGGAACGTCTCGCCGGGGCTCTGCCCGTGGTCCGAGAGCACCACGATCCGGTAGGCGCGCGGCGCGTGCTCGGCCACCTGGTCGAGCAGCGCGAGGGAGCGGTCCAGGCGCCGCAGCACCTTCTCGACGTCCTTGCCCGTCGGCCCGGAGTGGTGGGCCACCTCGTCGTACGCGACGAGGTCGGCGTAGACCGCGCTGCGGCCGGCGAGCATGTCGCCGATGACGGCGGCGACCACGACGTCACGCTCGACGACGGTCGCGAAGGCGCGGATGAACGGGTACAGGCCGCCGCGGCCGATCCGCGGGCGGCGCCGCCGGCACCGGGCGCGGGTGGACTCGCCGATCTCGCGGAAGACCTCGGCGACGAAGGAGAGGGCGGTACGGACGGCGTTGGCGGGGTCGGAGAAGTACGCGAAGTACCCGGCGCGCGACCGGTTCTCCTTGCCCCGGCGGGCCGCCATCGACAGGACGAGGGCGAGCTGTTCGGCGCCGCCGCTGAAGAGGTTGCCGCGGCTGGCGCCGTCGACGGTGAGGAGGCCGCCGTCGCCGGTGCGCCGGACGGCCCGCCGCTGCAGCTCCGCGGCGGAGGCGGGCCGGTTGCTGACCATGACCTCGCCGGTGTCCTTCTCGTACCAGCGGAACGCGGGCACGTCGTGGTTGGAGCCGTGCAGGATGCCGAGCTGGCTGGCGCCGGTCTGGCTGGACCAGTCGGTGCGCCAGGGGGTGAGCCGGTGCGTGGGGAGCCCCGCCCCTTCCCCCTCCCCCAGCCAGCGGGCGACGGTGGGCATGAGCCCCTTGCGGACGGCGCGGGTGAGCACGTCGTGCCCGACGCCGTCGAGCTGGATGAACACGGTGCCGGGGGTCGTGGGGCCCGGGGCGCCGTCGGGCCCCCGGCGACGGCGGCGGTCGGCGAGCCGGTACAGCCGCCGGCGGTAGGCGTCGTCGTCCCGTACGGCGAGGGCGCCGCCGGTGGCCGACGCGACGGCGGACATCACCGCGGCGACGACGACGGCGGTCTCCGCCCCCGCCTCACCGCGCCCCTCGGGGATGAGGCTCAGGGCGAGCAGGAGCAGCGACCCGTTCAGGAAGAAGGCGAGCAGGCCGAGCACGAGTGCGGGCACGAGCAGCAGCGCCCGCACGAGCAGCGGCCACACCAGGACGGAGAGCAGGCCGAAGGCCCCTGCGCCGAGGGCGGCGGTGGTGGCGATCCGGGTGGCGCTGTCGCCGTTGTCCGACTGGAGCTTGAAGTCCGGCAGGAGGCCGGCGAGCACGAGCATCGTCAGCGTGCTGACGGCCCACACGGCGACCACGCGCCAGAGCGCGCTGCCCACTCTCCGCCATCGCCCTTGCCCCACGCCTCGCCCTTTCACTTTTCCCCCCGAACCGGACACCAGCGTGTCACAACCCGCGACGCGCCCCCACTTCCTTGATCATGCCCCGCGTCCCGGCGAACCAGCGAGGCACTTTCGGGGGCTGAGGTGCGGAGTTCGAGCGGGTGGGGCGGGGCGGAGCCGCTGCGGAGCGGCGGAAGACGTCAGCGCCCGTCGTAGCCCGCGGTCGGCATGGACAGCCGCCGGTGCACCCGCGCCTTCATCTGCGCGTCGTACGCGGGCTCGGCGAGCCCCGCCGTCTCGACCCGCACCCCGCGGCGCACGCACTCGGCGGTGAACTCGTCGGCGGACCGCAGGGCCCGCTCGAGGACCCTGCGGCTGGGCACCACGAAGAGGTCCACGAGGCCCGCCTCGACGTCGCCCCACAGCATCGCGTGGTCGGCGCGCAGCCCCCGTACGACGAACTCCCTGGTGATCACGTACCCGTGGGCGGCCGCCCACCGCGCGCACATCGCGTGCTGGCTGCGCGAGTCGACCAGGAAGGGGTCGGCGTCGAGCTCCTCCAGGGGTGTCAGACTGGCGATCGCCGCGGCGCGCACGACGGCGGAGCCGACGGCGGTGCCGGACCCGGCGCCCACGACCTCTCCCATGGAGTCTCCCCTCACCCTCGCCGTAGGCCGCCGACCCTACTCCTGGCCGTAGGCTCGGAGACAGTCGCACGAAGGAGGAACCGGGTGCCCGTCGAGGTCACATGGTGGGGTCACGCCACTTGCACGGTCGAGGACTCGGGCGTCCGCGTACTGACCGACCCCCTGTTCGCCCGCCGCCTCGCGCATCTGCGGCGCCGCAGGGGCGCGCTGCCACCGCCCGGCGCGGCGGTCGCCGATGTGGTGCTCCTCTCCCATCTGCACGCCGACCACCTGCACGTTCCCTCGCTCGCCCGCCTCGCGCCGGGCACCCGCGCGCTGGTCCCGCGCGGGACGGCCCGCGCCCTGCCCGGCCTGGCCCGGCGGCTGCCCGGCCTGCGCTTCACGGAGGTCGCGCCGGGCGACGAGGTCCCGGTCGGCGAGGTCGTCGTACGCGTGGTGCCCGCGCTGCACGACGGGCGGCGGCTGCCCGTCGGCCCGCACCGCTCGCCCGCCCTGGGCTTCGTCGTGGACGGCGAGGCGCGTACGTACTTCGCGGGGGACACCGGGCTGTTCGACGAGATGGCCGACGAGGTCGGTGACGTCGACGTGGCGCTGCTGCCGGTCGGCGGCTGGGGCCCCTACCTGGGCCAGGGGCATCTGGACGCGGGCCGCGCCGCCGAGGCGCTCGCCCGGATCGCGCCGCGCAGCGCGGTCCCGGTGCACTACGGCACGTACTGGCCGATCGGCATGGACGCCGTGCGCCCCCACGAGTTCCACGCGCCCGGCCAGGAGTTCGTCCGGCACGCGGCCCGGCTCGCTCCCGGGGTGACGGTGCACCGGCTCGGGCACGGGGAGAGCGTGCTGCCGGAGGTGGCCCGGTGATACTCGCCGCGGCCACGCAGGTGCCGCCGGAGAGCACCCAACAGGCGGTCACCTATCCCTCGCTGTTCCTCCTCGTGGTGATCGGCGCGCTGGTGCCGGTGGTGCCGACGGGCGCGCTGGTCAGCTCGGCTGCGGTGGTCGCCGTCCATCAGACGTCGCCGTTCGCGCTGCTCGTCGTCTTCGGCGTCGCGGCGTTCGCGGCGTTCCTCGGGGACGTCGCCCTGTACTGGCTCGGGCGGCGCGGCATGCGGTCCAAGAACGGTTCGCGCTGGCTGGCGGCGATCCGCGACCGGGCGCCGGAGGAGCGGCTCGCGCAGGCGCAGGAGAAGCTGAAGGATCACGGCGTGCTGGTCCTCGTCCTGTCGCGGCTCGTGCCCGCGGGCCGGATTCCGGTGATGCTGGCGTGCCTGATGGCGGAGATGCCGTTGCGCCGGTTCGCCCGCGGCGACGTTCCGGCGTGCCTGGCGTGGGCGGTCACGTACCAGCTGATCGGCATCCTCGGCGGGTCCCTCTTCAGGGAGCCGTGGGAGGGCGTCGCCGTGGCGGTCGGGCTGACGGTCGTGATCAGCGTGGCGCCCGCGGTGTGGCGCCGGGTCCGGCACACCTCGGTCTGAGGCGACCTCAGGCGAGCACCCGTGACGCCCCCACCGGCAGGTCCCACAGGTCCTCGCGGGGGCGCCCCGTCGCGGCCCAGGCCGCGCGCACCCGGGTGAGCGGTTCGAGGACGGGTTCGGCGGAGAGCAGGAAGGTGCCCCAGTGCATGGGCGCCATCCGGCGCGCCCCGAGGTCGGTCGCCGCCCGGACCGCCTCCTCCGGGTCGCAGTGGACGTCCCTGAGCCACCACCGGGGTTCGTACGCGCCGATCGGCAGGAGCGCGAGGTCGATGCCGGGGTAGCGGGCGCCGATCCGCTCGAACCAGTGGCCGTACCCGGTGTCGCCCGCGAAGTAGACCCGCTGTCCCTGTCCGTCCGTGAGCACCCAGCCGCCCCACAGCGTCCGGCAGGTGTCGGTGAGGCTCCGCCTGGACCAGTGGTGGGCGGGCACGAAGTCGAGGCGCACTCCGCGCAGTTCGGCCCCCTCCCACCAGTCGAGCTCGGTGACGTGGGTGAAACGGCGGCGGGTGAACCAGCGGCCGAGGCCGGCCGGCACGAAGACGGGGGTGTTCCTGGGCAGCCTGCTCAGGGTCGGCGCGTCCAGGTGGTCGTAGTGGTTGTGGCTGATGACGACGGCGTCGACGCGCGGCAGGGCGTCCCAGGCGACGCCGACGGGGGTGACGCGGGCCGGGGTGCCGAGGATCTTGCGGGACCAGACGGGGTCCGTGAGCACGGTGAGGCCGCCGATGCGGACGACCCAGCTGGCGTGTCCCGCCCAGGTGACGGCGACGGTCCGGGCGTCGACGCGGGGCAGCGGGCCCGGCTCGAACGGCAGCCGCTGGATGTCCGCGAGTCCTTCGGTCCGCGGGCGCAGCGCGGCCTCGCGCACGAACCTCGCGAGGCCGCGCAGGCCGGGCAGCGGCGCGGTCAGCCGGTCGGCGAACGACGTCGGCCACCGTCTGACGCCCGGGGGCCGCGGCGGCGCGAGGGGGTCGGGCCGCCGGCCGGGCTCAGCCGTCCGCCGCGGTGCCGCCTGCCGCCGGGACCTGCCGTACTCCTGCGGCTGTGCCTGCTGGGTCATCGAGGAGGCTCCATTCGCCGGTCTGCTGCGCGGAGATCGTCGAAGGCCGCCCCGAACGTCCGCAACGCCCGTTCCACGTGCGGCAGTTCGAGCGGGTCCGGTGCGGCGAGCGACGCCAGGCGTTCCGCGCCGGTCGAGCCGAGCAGCGGCCCGGTGGACAGCCGTACGCGCAGGGCGTCGATGTCGTCGCCGAAGCGGTGGGCGCCCGGCGCGGGCATGCCGAGCCGTTCGGTGAGGAAGTCCTCCAGGTCCTGCGCGTCCCCGACGCCGCGGGCGGCGAGCACGGACCGCAGGGGGCCCAGGTCGGCGTAGAGGTGACGGCCCGCCCGCGGGGGCCGGGCGAGGGCGCCCGCGGCGAGGACCGCGCGGTGCGCGGCGGCGGCCACGCGCGCGTGCAGGTGGACGGCGGCCGCGAGCCGCTCGGTGATCTCGTCCGGTTCGCCGAGTGCGTAGCGGGCAGCGGCGGCGGCCGGGGCGGCGAGGGTCGCGCCGAGGGCGGTGAGGACGTCCAGGGTGCGGGCGCGCAGGGCGGCGCCCGCGTCGGTCGCGGGGAAGCGGGCGACGGCGGCGGGCAGCGCCGGCGGGAGGAGCGCCCCGGCCAGGTCGGCCAGGACGGTCACCCGCTCGTGGTCCATCTCGGCGGGGCCGACCAGGACGGTGTCGTGGGGGTGGTGCAGCGTGTCGCGCCAGGTCTCGTCGCTGACGATGTGCAGGCCCTCCCCCGCGGCCGCCTCCACGGCCTCGTGCAGCACGTCCGGGGGCGGCACGGTGGCGGTGGGGTCGTCGGCCACGGAGAGCACGAGGAGCCGGGGTCTGCCGCCCTCGGCGCGGACCCGGCGGACGGTCTCCAGCAGGGCGTACGGGTCGGGGACGCCGCCGCACTCGGCGGGTGTGGGCACGTGGTAGACGCCGCTGCCGAGCAGCCGCGCCTGGGGCGCCCACCAGGCCGGGCAGGGGCGGGGCAGCAGGACGTCGCCGCCGACGGCCGCGGCGAGGGCGAGGAGCAGGGGTGGCGCGCCGGGGGCGGCGGCGATCCGGTCGCGCTCCACGGGCAGGCCGCGCCGGGTCCAGTAGCCGCTCGCGGCGTCGCGGAGGGCCGGTCCGCCGCCCGGGGGCTCGGCCTGGGAGCGGCCCGCGGCAGCGGCGGCGGCCGCCGCCACCTCGGGCAGGACCGGGAGGCCCGGCTCCGGCGGGGGCGGCCCGTACCGGACGGGGCCGTGGCCCTCCGTGTCCGTCCGCCTCATCCGTACCTCCGTGCACTCGCGTGACTCTGTTCTGGTCATGCCCCGTCGTGCCGGTACGTACCCGGGACAGGCCAGGACATCGCCGTACGCCTCCATCACAACGCGAACCCCACCCGTCCCGCCCGCTCTGGCCTCCGGCCGGGTGAGCGTTCCGCACGTGCGTCCGGTCCGGGGACGGGGCGCGGGGAGGGGCCAGAACGGCCGGGCCCGGGCCCCCCCTCCCGGCCCCCCCCAGGCCCACCAAACAAACTCCCCCCCCCCACCACCGCCCCTCCTCTCTCCCAAAGC